>DATFNZ010000014.1:0-40571 GCA_035266085.1 Thermoanaerobaculia bacterium | reverse complement strand
CGCGCGAGGGTGACGATCCCCCGCCGCCGCCGAGCCTCATGCTTCAGTAGGGTGAGGGTGGGGTCCGAGCGGGAGTTCTCTCTGGTCGCCTGGCACCTCTTCCCGGCGACGGGCTGCCGCTACTGGCGACGAGCTGCCGCTTCAGACGACAAGCCGTCGCCGATTCGCAGCCCCGTAGGGCGGGAACTCTCTGGTCGCGTGGCACTTCTTCCCCCCTGCACCCAAGCGCCGCCGAGTGTATCGATCGCGGGGCCGTTTGCCTCGGAGAAGATGAGAGCCGTACTAAAGGATGCCGCCTCCCCGTACCACCGCTACGGGGAGAGAGAAGTTCGGGGCTGAACGAGGCCCGGTAAGAGGCCCCTCTACCGCCTACCGAAGGGATCGATGCCGCTCCCGGGAGAGGTGCCACGCGAATCCCAGGTTCCCCCGATTCCCAGTCGCTTCCAGTCCTGTCCCGAGCCTTGCCCAGCTTCGGTGACCCTTCTAGAAAGGTCGAATCGAGCCAAAACCCCCCTCGCAAACTCAAGCCCGGCGGGGCCTTGCAAGATCGGAGGCAGTTTTTACGTCTTAGGGAGGGTATGAGCCGAAGACTCCGCTACATCCCCGAAGGCGGTGCCCTCGTCGAGGTCACCTGCCGGACCTTCCAGAGCCGTTTCCTCCTTCGCCCCAGCCTGCCGCTCAACGACCTCGTCGTCGGCGTCCTGGCCCGGGCCCAACGGACGTACCCGATTCGTTGCTGTGGTTTTTCCTTTGTCTCCAACCACTTCCATCTCATCCTGGACGTCGACGACGCCCGCCAGCTCGCGAGCTTCATGTGCTTCCTGAACTCCAACCTCGCCCGCGAGCTCGGGCGTTTCGTTGATTGGCCCGACAAGGTCTGGGCCCGGAGATATCAGGCGATCGTGATCAGCAGCGAGGCCGCCGCCCAGGTGGCCCGGCTGAAATACGTTCTCGCGCATGGGGTCAAGGAGCACCTCGTCGAAAAAGTCTCTGAATGGCCTGGCGTCCACTGTGCGCGTGCGCTCATGGAGGGCGTGGCTGTCGAGGGCACCTGGTTCGACCGGACCCAGGAGTACGCCGCCCGCCGACGCGGGGAGAGCTTCGATCGCTTGCGCTACGCTACGACCGAGACGCTCACCCTCTCTCCCTTGCCCTGCTGGAAGGACCTCCCGGTCGAGGCCCAGAGAAGGCTCGCCGCCGATCTGGTCGCGGAGCTCGAGGCGGACGCCGCGGCGGAGCGCCAGAGAGCGGGAAGCCAGGTTCTCGGGGTTGCCGCCATTCAAGGCCAGGAGCCGCACAAGAGACCGGAGCGCTCCAAGAAGTCTCCGGCGCCGCTCTTCCATGCCCTTACCAAGGCGGCACGCGAGGATCTTTACGCTGGCTACGCGTGGTTCGTGGCGGCGTTCCGGGAGGCTGCCGCGAAGCTTCGGGAAGGGAGCCGTGAGGTTTCCTTCCCGACCGGCAGCTTCCCGCCTCCGTTGCCATTTGCTGCGGGCTGATCGTACGGCAGCGGGGCTGTTGAGCGGACGTCCTCTTTCTCGTTTCAGGGCCTGAACGTTTCGTTCAAGCGGCTCTGAGGGAGAGCTCTGTCCAGGCGACCAAATTTCCACGGAAATCGAGCCAGGGATCGCTGACGAGAGGGTTCCACTTGACTGCCGGCAAGGCCGAAGAATGGGAAGTGGAGCCTCTGGAGAGGCAATTTAGTGACAGGAGAGATAGTCATGGCATCAGTTCTCCCTGGTCGCATGGCACCTCTTCGCCGAAGGACCTCCCGGTAGAAGCTCAGAGAAGGCTCGCCGCCGATCTGGTCGCGGAGATCGAGTCGGACGCCGCGGCGGAGCGCCAGAGAACGGGAAGCCAGGTTCTCGGGGTTGCCGCCATTCAAGGCCAGGAGCCGCACAAGAGACCGGAGCGCTCCAAGAAGTCTCCGGCGCCGCTCTTCCATGCCTTGACCAAGGCGGCACGCCAGGATCTTTACGCTGGCTACGCGTGGTTCGTGGCGGCGTTCCGGGAGGCTGCCGCGAA
The DNA here is from genome assembly GCA_035266085.1 of Thermoanaerobaculia bacterium. GTDB lineage: Bacteria > Acidobacteriota > Thermoanaerobaculia > Multivoradales > UBA5704 > DATARR01. The sequence continues at coordinate 38,546 of DATFNZ010000014.1, read as the reverse complement.
GCTCCGGGAAGGGAGCCGTGAAGTTTCCTTCCCGACCGGCAGCTTCCCGCCTGCGATGCCATTTGCTGCGGGCTGATCGTACGGCGCGGGCTGTTGAGTGGACGTCCTCTTCTCGTTTCAGGGCCTGAACGTTTCGTTCAAGCGGCTCTGAGGGAGAGATCTGTCCAGGCGACCAAATTTCCACGGAAATCGAGGCTGGGGATCGCTGACGAGAGGGCTCACGTGACTGGTCGCAGGCCCGAAGAATGGGAAAGTGGAGCCTCTGGAGAGGCAATTTAGTGACAGGAGAGATAGTCATGGCATCAGTTCTCTCGGGTCGCCTGGCACCTCTTCCCGGCACCTCTTCCCGGCAGAGCGCTCCAAGAAGTCTCCGGCGCCGCTCTTCCATGCCATGACCAAGTCGGTACGGCAGGAGCTTTACGCTGGCTACGCATGGTTCGTGGCGGCGTTCCGGGAGGCTGCCACGAAACTCCAGGAAGGGAACCGTGAAGTTTCCTTCCCGACTGGCAGCTTCCCACCTCCGCTGCCATTCGCTGCGGCCTGATCGTACGGCAGCGGGCTGGTTGAGTTGATGTCTCTTCTATTCAGGGGCCCGAACGTTTTGGTTCGAACGGCTCTAAGGGAGAGCTTTGTCCAGGCAACCAAATTCCCATGGAAATCGAGCCCAGGGATCGCTGACGAGAGGGTTCACCTGACTGGGTAGCAGGCCGAAGAAGGGGAAGTGGACCCTCTGGGGAGGCATTTTAGTGACAAGAGAGATAGACATGGCATCAGTTCTCTCGGGTCGCCTGGCACCTCTTCGGGCACCTCTTCGGATCGGTGTGAGCGACAGCGAGAATGGAGGCGAGTACATCCTGGCTTGGGGGATCAACAACACTAGTTTCGAGAAGGCGAGGCTTGAGCCGCGGGAGAACGATCCTTACAGCTTCGACTTCAGGGTCGTGCCGGGTCCCCTGAATGTGCTCACGCCGGCAGCCGCTATCGCCCGGCTGTCGGAGAGCACCATCTGCGAGTGGATCTACGTCTACGGAGAAAACGGAGAGGTGCGCGCTGTTTAGGGGAGCGATGACAGCCGGAGCTGTGACACTTCCATTTGATCTTGGACGTCCCCGAGCCCCGCCAACTCGCGAACTTCATGCGCTAACCTGAACTCCAGGCGGAAGAGATGCCAGGTGACAGGAGAGAGCCGGTCTATCCGGACCCGATTCCCCGGGTTCTCCAGTTCTCTAGTCGGATGGCAGTGCGGCACGGAAGGAGGTCTAACGTGAGCTGAGTTCAGATTGCGGAGAGACCTCTTGGGTCTCGAAGGCCAGCGGCTGAGAGTCCCGTACGGGAGAATTGTCGATACGCCCCGGCATCAGTTCGCTCTGGTCGCATGGCACCTCTTCGGGGCTGCCTCGCCCTCATGCCCGCCCTCATGCCCAACGTACGCTCCCGAAGCTCCACCTTTTCTTTCTGGGTGTTCTGGTGTAATATTCATTACAGTCAAAATATAAAGACGCCATGTACATATAGACCTGTAACCAAGGGCGGACGGCCAACCCGGACCGGGTTGGATTTGCCGCTTGTGTCGACGCGGATCCCTTCACAGCAACCGCTGGTAGGAGGCCATGACCATGAATGTCGAGTTGCAGATCAACAACAGCGTGAGCCCCGGAGCCCGATTCGTCTCGTGGGCTCCCTCTCCCTGCCGGATCCGCGTTACCAATCCGTCCGGCGCCACCTCTCCCACCGTCAACGTGCAGATCACCGGGAGATCCACGACCACCGGGGGCGTGGTGGTCTTCCGCTCGGGCACGACGGGAGCGTTCGGGAACAGCTTGACCCTGGCGGTCCCGATCAACGGCGCCTCCGTGTCGTTTTTCGTCGCCGGCCGGTTCGGGCGGCCCAGCATCAACAACGGGGACGTGACGATCGAAGCCCGCACCGGAACCACACTGGTCGGCTCGGTCCCGGTGATGGTGCGCGTCCGCAAGAACGCCAACCTGCTGACGGCCGGAGAACGCGACCGCTTCGTGTCGGCGTTGGCGCAGCTCAACAACCAGGGCATGGGGCGTTTTGCGGACTTCCGGGAAATGCACAGGACGTCCATCAGCCTGGCGCAGGCCCATGGCGCGGCTGGATTCCTGCCCTGGCACCGCGCCTACCTGCTCGATCTCGAACGCGAGCTCCAGGCGATCGATCTGAGCGTCTCGCTCCCCTACTGGCGCTTCGACCAGGCCGCGCCCAACCTCTTCAAAGGCGACTTCCTGGGAGTCTCCAATTCGCTCGGCACCGTCCTGCTCAGCGCCGCCAACCCGCTGCGCTTCTGGGTGACCGACGGCGTTCCGGGAATCAACCGCCGGCCGTTCTTCAACACCGCCTCGGCACCGCCCGGCCTTTTCAATGAGGCCCAGACGCTGGGGCTCAGCACTCAGTACCGGTTGTTCCGAAACATGGAAGGCAACCCGCACGGGCTTGCGCATACCAGCTTCGGCGGCTTTATCTTCAGCCCGGGGACCGCTCCCAGAGATCCCCTGTTCTTCCTGCTTCACTGCAACGTCGACCGGCTCTGGGCGAAGTGGCAGAAGCAGAATGGCCGCTTCGATCCGGCTCTCGCGGCCTCGTACGACAGCAATCTTCCTACCGGGAACCGGATCGGCCACAATCTACCGGATACGATGTGGCCGTGGAACGGGGTCACCGGAGGCCAGCGCCCCCCGACGGCCCCCGGCGGCCCGCTGGCCACGTCGCCCGGAGCCACCGCTCCAGGCCCGAGCCCGCGAGTGCGGGACTGCCTGGATTATCAAGGCTCCCTCAACCCCATCTCCCGTATGGGATTCGGCTACGACGACGTGCCCTTTGTCTGACGGATCTGACCCAAGGAGGTTGCTGCCATGGCCCAGAAAAAGAAAGCCGCCAAGAGCTCGAAATCGGCACGGAAGGCCAAAAGCCCGGCAAAGAAGTCGGCCCGGGGAGGGATGGCAGTCGCGGCCGGCGCGCGCAAACCCACCGAGGAACGCATCGCGGCTCTGATGCAAGTGCCTCTGGCCGTGTGTGAGAAGGACGAGGATCTACAGACGGTGCTGAACATCCTTCGCAATCAGGACGAGCCCATCGAGCTGCGGCTCGCGGCGTTGCAAGTGATCCAGGCGGCGAGCTTCAGCGTCGTCACTTTCGAGCCGTGCCGTGGCGCCTACATCGCGACCCTCCGCGAGATCTCGGACGATCCGGATCCGGAGCTGCGCCAGCGCGTGCTCGGCACCCTCGCGCGCGAAAAGGACGGCTTCGTGCAGAAGAAGCTCCTCGAGGGGCTGCAGAACCCCGAAAAAGCGCTAGTCTCCCCGGAGAAGGCGCTCCAGCTCTTGAGCTACGACGTACACGCGGACGCCTACCCGGTGGCGCGGGAGATCCTCAGCAAATCGCCGAACGCCGATGCCCGGCGAGAGGCCATACGCTTGCTCGCGGCCGATGCCAACACCGCACCGGTGTTCGAGAAGATCCTGCGCGACAAAGGAGAAACGACGGAAATCCGGCAGATGTCGGCCGCCGCGCTGAACTCGGTCCGGCCGGACAAGCTGCAGGAGTACGCACGTGCGATCGTGCTCGACGACTCGGAGGACGACGAGCTTCAAGCCACCAGCCTGACCGCGATCACCCAGTTTGGCGACCAGGAAACGGTGGCCAACGACGAGGCGCTGCTCGCCCATGTCGGCGAGTTGAAGAACAAGGCGACGGCCAAGGTCAAGCAGGGAGCCCGCCGGTTCCTCACCAAATATGGCCGGTAACGGGGGCAGTCCATGCAAGAGGCGGCCACGGCGGGCACAGCGCTTTCCGAGCCGGAATTTGCGGAGCTGATCGACGCGCTCGCCGCCGATCCGCACCGGCGCGGGCAACTGACGGAGCTGCTGCGCGAAGATCACCCGCTCTACGACCAGCGCGGCACGGCGGCGACCGTCCGCATGCGCGGCTGGATCCTGCTCGCCCTCGCGCGCGCCGAGGTGCCGGACGCCGCGCTCCTCTTCGTGCTCGAAGAGTTCGACACCGGAACGGATGCGTACCTCCTCGCGGCCGCCGCGTGCGCCCTGCGCTCCTACCCCAGCCCCAACGCGGCGTTCGCCCCCTTCGTCCTGCGCGCGATCGCAAACATCCGCTCTTTCGACGATCCCGTGTCCTTCGAGAGCTACGGCGAATACGCGCTCTCCTCCACCGGGACGAGCCCGGTTCGTGAGTTGCTCGCAACCCTCGCGTGGCTCGGTCCGCATGCGCGGGGAGTCCTCCCCGAGGTCGAAGCGCTGCGCACAGAACCGGGAGGGCTCGCGAAGAAGCTGCGGACCGACGTCGACCGGGCCGTGGAGGCCATCCGCGGCGCCGGCCCGGCCCCCGGGCCCGGTGCGTGTTGTGTGCTGCCGGCCGGTCTCGGCCATGCGCTCTCCTGGACGCTCGGGTCCCGCGGCGCCTCCGAGCCCGTCGAGAAAACCGTTTTAGAGGACCACCAGGGCGAATCGATCACTTTTCAGGAGCTCTTCCGGGGGCACCCCTCGATCGTCGTCTTCTTCTACACGCGCTGCGACAACCCGCTCAAATGCTCGCTCACGGTCACTCGGCTCGCAGGGGTCCAGAAGCTGTTGACGGCCCGGGGCCTCGACGAGCAGATCCACACCGCGGCGATCACGTACGATCCCGCATTCGACCTCCCCGAACGCCTTCGCCGCTACGGGCAGAACCGCGGCGTGCTGTTGAACGCCCGCAACCGGATGCTCCGGGCGATAGAAGGCCTCGACGCAATTCGCAGCCACTTCAAGCTCGGGGTCAACTTCATCGAATCGCTGGTCAACCGGCACCGCATCGAGGTCTACGTCCTCGACGCCCAGGGCCGGATCGCCGCGTCCTTCGAGCGCATCCACTGGGATGAGCAGCAGGTCGTGGACCGCGCGGTCGAGGTGCTGGAGGCGAAAAGTGAAGAGGCGGCACCCGCGGTGCGCGGCAAGGCCGCCTCTTCGGCGGCCGGCACGCTCGCGTCCCTCGCGGTGGCGTTCTTCCCCAAGTGCCCGGTCTGTTGGGCCGCCTACCTGAGCTTTTTCGGCGTCGCGGGCCTGGAGCGGATCCCGTATTCGCCGTGGCTACAGCCGGTGCTCGCCGCCGTCATGCTGATCAACCTCGCGAGCCTTTGGCTCCGAGGACGCTCAACGGGCCGAATGAGCGGGTTTTATCTCGCCGGCACCGGGGCTCTTGCGATCATCGTCTCAAAGACAGGCCCCGGTTGGGAAAATGCCGCCCTCTGGGGGGGCGCGTTGACGTTGGCAGGTTCGCTGTTGGGCGCGCTTGCGCCCTCCTTCAGGAGGCAACCATGCGTTATGTCCGAAACTCGTTCCTGATCTCGATTCAGGGGCTGTTCCTTTGCCAACCGATTCTCGCGCAGCCGTCCGGCTCTGCCGCCGCGGACCTGGCCCCGACTCTCGCGGCCATCCGCCCCCAGGCGATCCGTGCGCACATGCGTTTTCTGTCCGACGATCTGCTGGAGGGCCGCAGGCCCGCGACCCGCGGCTACGATCTCGCGGCGAAGTACGTGGCCGCCGGTTTGATGCGCTGGGGCTCGCGCCCGCGGGGACGGAAGGGAGCTATTTCCAACCCGTGCCGCTGGTGCAGATGACCAAGGTCGAGACCGAGTGCTCCGTGGCCCTCCTCCGCGACGGCGGCCGGAGGACCGAGCTCCGGTGTGGCCAGGATTTCATCGCCGGCACAGTTCGAATGGGGATCAACGGACCAGATGGTTGCCGATGTAAAGATGTGGCTCGACACTCCATCCTCTAACCACGGCTGGTTGCTGATGGGCAACGACAACGCGACCATGGTCAAGCGATTTGATACCCGAGAGAACGCGAGCGCAGCCAATCGACCGACCTTGATCCTCACATTCGATCGTATCCCGTCTACTAAAAAATAGTAGGTCTGTAACTCCCAAATAATAAGGAGCACTTTTATGTCGACACAAATCGGAATGACCCCCTCAGACCCTTATGTAACTCCAAGCGGGGGTACGTTTACTGGCACTCCGGGGTCGGGCGTATTTGAGATAACCCTCACTACCTCTCTGGCCACTGCCGCTAGTCCGATCGTCTCCGGCACGACTAATGTGCATGCTGAGACGTACAACGGAGCGATCCCAGGCCCCACCTTCCGCCTTACTGTGGGCGACACCGTGATCGTGCGGCTGGTCAATAACATGCCGCATGAGACCGGCATTCATTGGCACGGCATTGAATTGGGGAACTCCGCCGATGGAACCGAGGTCTCACAGCTTGGAGCCTTGGGTGCTCCACTACAAACTCTAGGCAACGGAGTCCCAGCCGGCGGTACCTACCTCTATAAGTTCAAGGTCACGCGGCCAGGAATTTTCTGGTACCACCCCCACCATCACCATTCCACCAACAGGGTGTTCAAGGGGCTGTACGGAATGATTGTGGTCACCGACCTGGAGGAGGAGGCGCTCGTAGGCACTACCCTCCCCTCTGCGGCTGACACAAAACAACTCGTGTTGAGCGACATCACGGTGTGCACGACCCCGCCAAACCCAGACGCGTACGCCGCGCTGGCCGGGGCGGAATGGCTGAGCGGTGCGACTGCGCAAACAGGCCCCCTACCAGCGGATATCTGCGAGCTCCCAAACGCCGTGGACGACCATGGCGATCCTGCTGGCGCCGACTACGCCGCTGGCGATGTCCCGAGCCTGGAGACGACGTCCGGGCGCGTAAACGAGGGGCAGACCGTGCTTACTAACGGCGTGAACGTCGGCGGACGCGCTGGTTCACCGTCTGCGCCGGGGGCGCTGGCGGCAGGCGCCTACAAGCTCCCTGTCCGGCCCGGGCAGGGACTCCGTCTGCAAATCCTCAATTGCGCCACTACCAGGTACTTCCGTCTCCGGCTCACGGACGCTGCCGGCCAAAAAGTGGACTTGGTTCGAGTTGGCGGCGAAGGGGGTGTGCTAGACAACGCGGTCCTGGAAGGCTTAACACCCCCAGTTCCAGCTGGAACTTTCAACCCCAAGTACGACTCCGGAGAAATCCTGCTTCCACCATCCGTCCGCGCCGACGTCGTCGCGGTCATCCCAGATACCTTAACGCCCGGCAGTGTGTTGACCTTATGGACCCGGGACTTTGAACGGCTCCTTGGTGCGCCGGGCGGACCATTCGCGCAGCTTCCGACCGTGCCGGTAATGCACCTGGAGGTCACCAACGTTACCGTAGAGGCCTATTCAATTGCCGGCGGCCCCAACGGCGTCGGCGGTACTCCGCTGCGGGCTTCGTTACCAGGCCCCCCGCTCGTGGACGCGCTTGGTGCGCCCAATGGCACACTCCTCAACCCAGCCACTTTCAGTCCAACAAAACCCGGTAACCCGGCCAATTTCGTTCCGCCCGCACCCGTTTCTGAGATTTCGGACATCAAACTTACCTCAGGCACTCCCAGCATCAACGGCATACCGGGACACGACCTTCACGGCCCACCCCCCTACCCCAACACGCCGCACATCGAATCATCTCGTTACGCAGCCGCAGCAGTAGGCCGCATCCTGGAGCTGACGGTCACGAATATGTCCCAGGCGCACCATCCCTTCCATCTGCACGGCTTCTCGATGCAGCCAATCTCGCTCACACGTCCAGCCAACCCGACCTTCACGTGGGGTTATCGCGAGTTCAGAGACAGCATTGATGTGCCGTCCAATTACACGCTCACATTCAGGATTCGACTCGATGATCGTGAGCTCGTTGACGGCGAAACGCTGGGAGGCTGGCTTGGCCGCTGGCTCTTCCACTGCCACATCTTCTTCCACCACCATCGAGGCATGATCAGCGAGTTTGTGGTGACCGACAATAACGGAAAGGAGAGGCCCTATGTCGATGTAGGCGGCTCGTGGGCATTCGCTTCTTCGGGCGGAACGACCACGCGGCACGGCACCTACTCATCCCTGGACGGGAGTACGCCCATCTCGCTCGCTGCGTCTTACGGACCTGCCGGGGGGCCGATCACTGGGCCCTTAGGAAGTGTCGTCCCCGCCAGCGGTCCGGGGGGATCCTGGTCATGGACCAATCCCGTGGTTCCCGACGGGATTTATTACGTCTACATTAAGGCAACTGATTCCATCGGTCTTCAGGGTCAGGCGGTTTTCCGGCTCAAGGTCGGCGGTGCCGATGATGGCTCTGATGTCGGAGATCCGCACATTCACACGGTGGACGGGAAGGAATACGCCTTTCAAGCTGTCGGTGAATTCATGCTCCTGCGCGACCGGGATGGGCTGGAGATCCAAACCCGCCAGACGCCTTTGGAGTCGGCGAATCCGTTCACCGACAACTATAGTGGTCTGACCTCGAGTGTGAGTGTGAACACCGCCGTTGCTGCACGCGTGGGCTCGCACCGAATCTCCTATCAACCGAGTGGAGTTGGGGGAGACGGTCAGCTTCAGTTCTTTTTGGACGGAAAGCCAGCGAGACTCTCGACCGAGGGGATCGACCTTGAAAGTCATCGCGTGAGCGCTTTTGATGCGAACGGCGAAATGGGCCTCCGTGTGGACTACGCACACGGTGCTGTCCTTACGGTTACGCCGCGTTTCTGGTTCATCTGGTTTCTGGACATCTGGGTCTCGCACACGCACGCGGACGAGGGCATCATGGGCAGCATTCCGGAAAACACATGGCTGCCGACCCTGCCGAGTGGCGCAACGGTTGGCCCAATGCCCGAGAGCCTGCACGACCGTTATATTGTGCTCTACAAGACCTTCGCTGACGCCTGGCGTCTGACTGACGAAACGAGCTTGTTCGTGTACGCGAAGGGGACGTCGACCGAGACGTTCACCGACAAGGACTGGCCAGCCGAGGAACCTCCGAGCATTTTGAAACCACAATTCAAAATCCCCGGATTTCCGACCCCGGTAAACATCCCGGTCGCGGAGGCAGAGCAGATCTGCCAGGGGGTCACCATAGCCGACCTGCATGCGAACTGCGTATTCGACGTGGGGACGACTGGCGACAAGGGCTTTGCTAAAGCGTACCTCCTGCAACAGGATCTCAGGCTCCATGGCAGCACGGTGCAGATCGCCGGCGACAAGGAGTCGACTCGACCCGGCGAATCGCTGGTGGTTACGGCAATCGTGTTACCCATGACCAACGGCAGGCCGACGCCGACGGGCAGCGTCACATTCATGGTCGATGGCGTCGCGGCAGGGCCACCTGTAAAGATAGACGAAAAAGGCCGAGCGCAACACACGCTGGACCACTTGGACGCCGGCGAACACAAGATCCGGGCTTCCTACACCTCCGACGGCGGAGATTACCACTCCAGCACCAGCCCAAATCTCCTTCATATGGTGGAAAAGGGTCCAGGTTCTACCGGCGGATCGACGTTCGGATGTTGGTGGGTGATCTGGATCTTGATCATCCTTATCCTGATCGCCATCGCTGCCTATTTGTATTTCTCATAGCTTCGCCACCGCCGGCCGGTGGGGATCGCAGGAAGACCTTCAGGGCGCGGCCGTGTTCCTCGCTTCGGCCGCATCGGACTACATGCACGGCTACACCATCGTCGTGGACGGCGGTTGGCTGGCGCGGTGATGGTCGGGAGCGCGCCGCCGTCCTTGGTCACCGGCCCGCTGAGCGAGGATCCATCTCATGAGAGCACCACTCGTTCATTCCCACGAGAATTAGGTGCCACGCGATCATTTACGCCCTCCCTTAACTCAGCGAGGCGAGATAAGCTAGAGACTCTCAAGAGCCTTGAGCCTGGACTGGGAACTCCATGGCTCCTCTCCCAAGGGGCTAGGTCAATAGCCTGTAGCCTAGCGCGGCTGGCCGTCTTGGGCAAAGGAATCATCCTCAACGGAGGAGCTTCAGCGGACGGTTTGTCAGGGGGCGGCGGAGGGGACGGTGCGCCCGGCTCGCTCCCCGAGGTGCCAGCCGATTCCCCCGGATTCCCCCGATTCCCATTTGCCCCAAATCTACCCGAGTCTCTTATTTGTGGTCCGCTAAACAAAGCCCCGTTTTCCATCGGAGCGCTCTGGCCCCTGAGCTGAGGCCCCATTGATCAGCCTCCCAGCCTCCCAGCTTCCCGCTCCGCCCGCCCCGCCCCCACCCGCCCTTTCGCGGTTACAATAGGCGCTCATCAGGTCCGGAGGTGCTTTTTGAATTCGCGGGAGCCGGGGTCCATCCTCGACGGCAAGTACGAGATCGTTCAGCGCCTTGGCAGCGGCGGGATGGGGGAGGTCCACCTAGTCCGCCACGTCCACCTGCAGGAGCTGCGGGTGGTCAAGATCCTGCGCCAGGACCTGGCGGCGGACCCCTCGGCCCAGAAGCGGTTCATGCGCGAGGCGCGGCTGGCCACCCAGGTCAAGCATCCCAACGTCGCCATCCTCTATGACTTCTCGACGCTGCCGGACGGCAGCTTCTACATGGTCTGGGAGCACATCCAGGGGCAGGACGTGGGCGACCGCATCCGGCGCCACGGGCCCTTTCCCGTGCATGTGGCCGTGCGCCTCGGCATCCAGGCGCTGCAGGGGCTGGAGGCCGTCCATGCGACGGGGGTCATCCACCGCGACCTGTCGCCGGACAACCTCATGATCACCGAGGACAAGGGCGGCAACCTGCGGGCCAGGATCATCGACCTCGGCCTCGCCCGCACCCTGGAGGTGGACGCCAGCCACGAGATCACCCAGGTCGGCATGTTCATGGGCAAGCTCCAGTACTGCTCCCCCGAGCAGGCGGGCGTGCCCGCCGGCGTCACGCTCGATCACCGGAGCGACCTCTACTCCTTCGGCCTGGTGCTCTACGAGATGATCGCCGGACTGCCGCCGTTCGAATCGGAGAATCAGCACGGCTTCATCTTCAAGCGGCTCTCCGAGGACCCCCTGCCGCTGCGCGGCCGCAAGGCCGGCATCGACGTCCCGACGGAGCTCGACCGCGTCGTGCGCCGGGCCCTGGAGCGCGACCGCGACCAGCGCTTCCCGGACGCCCGCGAGTTCATCCAGGCCCTGGAAAGGGTGGACCAGTCGCTGAGCTCCGCCGAGACGCGGGAGATCCCCATGTCGGTCCTGGCGTCCGCTCAAGCCCGTCCCGCGCCCGCTCCGGCCGCAACGGCCGTGACGCCGCCGCGCAGCTCGAGCGAGCTGTCGAAGGCGGATCGCATCGACCTGCTGGCCCAGATCGACCGGGCGGCGAAGCGGGTGCAGGAGAACTCGGGCGAGCTCGTCCGCGCCGAAGCCGCGCTGGACGCGGGCCGGGTCGACGAGGCGGAGAAGCTGCTCGCCCAGGTGGTGGCCGCCAGCCCGCGGGCCCAGGGGCTCGACCGGGTCAAGGCGAAGCTGGCCCAGGCGCGCGAGCGGGAGGCGGTGGTGCGCCGGGCCGCCGAGACGGAGCAGGTGCTCGCCAACTATCTCCAGAAGAAGCAGCTTCCCCTCGCCCGCCTGGCCCTCGAGACTCTCCTCGAGATCCAGCCCAACCATCCCAAGCGGGCCGATTACGAGGGCTGGATCCAGCTCCTCGCCGACGAGGGCGAGAAGGTGAAGCGGGCGGAGACGGCGCTGGCCGCCGGCCGGGCCGCGCTGGAGCGGGGGGACTTCAAGGCCGCCCGGCACGAGCTGGAGACCGTCGCCCGCAACGATCCCACGGGGGCGCGGGCCGAGGCCTTCAACCACGAGCTGGAGACGGCCGAGCGCGAGGCGCAGCAGTCGGCGGAGATCGAGCGGTGCCGCCGCCGGTTCGAGGAGCTGCTGGCCGCCCACCGGGTGGTCGAGGCCAAGCAGGAGCTGGACGCCCTCGCGAAGCTGGACGTGCCCCGCGTCACGCTCGACTTCTACCGCGAGCAGTGGGCCGAGGTGCGGACGGGCATCCAGCACGAAGAGCAGTCGGCGGTTTTCGAGCGGCGCTACCGCCAGACGATCGAGGACCACGACTGGTTCGCCGCCCGGGACGTCGCGCGGGAGCTGGCGGACTCTCAGCCGGGGAGCCCGCGCGCCGCGGCCATGTTCGCCGAGGTCGAGCGCGTGGAGGCGATCCACCGCCGCCAGCAGGCCGTCGAGCAGGGCGTGCAGCAGGTCGAGGCCTTCATCGGGCAGGGCGACTCCGCCAAGGCCGAGCTGGCGCTCAGGATTCTGGTGCAGATGGACCCCGAGAACCGGCATCGGAAGCGGTTGGAGAAGGCGGTGGGGGGGATGAAGCGGTAGGCCCTCACCCTACCCTCTCCCGACCCCTCCCCCCCCCTCACCGGGAGAGGAAAAAGAAGCAAAACACTCTCTGCATGTCTCCCTCCTCTCCCGGTGAGGGGGGGAGGGAGGGATCGGGAGAGGAGGGCCGGGGAGGTGAGGGCTCAATGAACCCTTGATACACTCCCCACCCCATGACCATCCACTCTCCTGAGCCAACCACACTCGCCGCGCCGGCTGAAGCCAAGGCGCGGCTTCTTCGTTATGCGTTCATGAAGCTCACCCGGGACCTCGACTCCCGGTTCGAATCCCTGCTGCTCACGGGCCGGGTCTCCAAGTGGTACAGCGAGGTGGGCAACGAGGCCACCACCATCCCGGCGGGCCTGGCCCTTGGGGCCGGCGACGCGCTGTGCACGCTGCACCGCGACCTCGGGGCCATCCTGGCCGTCTACCTCGATCCGGCCCGCGCCTTCCCGGGCTTCGGCTTCGGCGAGCCGGATACCCGTGATCTGAGGCCCGATCCCGACCACCTGATGCACCGTTTGGCCTGCCAGCTCCTGGGCAAGGCCGAGGGCTTCTCGCAGGGGGTCGAGCGCTCCTTCCACTACGGTTATCTCGCTCCCGAGCAGGGCATCCTGCACGTCGGCATGATCAGCCACCTGGGCTCCATGATCCCGGTCGCGGCGGGCTGCGCCTTCGCCTTCCGGCAGGACGGCAGCGACCGGGTAGCGATCAACTTCATCGGCGAGGGCGGCACCTCGACGGGCGACTTCCACGAGGGGCTCAACATGGCCGCCGTCTGGAAGCTGCCGCTGATCCTGGTGATCGAGAACAACCGCTACGCCTTTTCGACGCCGGCCCACCTGCAATACGCCGCCGAGCGGCTCTCCGACCGCGGCATCGGCTATGGCGTCGCCGCCGAGACGGTGGACGGCAATGATCCGGACGCCATGGCGGACGCCTACCGCCGGGCCGTCGCGCGGGCCCGCGCCGGGCGGGGACCGACGCTCATCGAGGCGATGCTCGGCCGCATGCGCGGCCACAGCGAGGGGGACGACTCCCTGAAGGTCGTGCCCCCCGACGAGCTCGCCGTCTACCGCGCCGCCGATCCCGTGCCCGCCTACGCCCGCCGTCTCGTGGAGGACGGGATTCTGGACCCCGCCACCCGCGAGCGGCTGGAGGCGCGGATCGCGGAGATGGTGGAGTCGGCCATCACCCGCGCCATCGACGCGCCGCCGCCGGCGGACGAGACCGCCTTGCGGCCCGTCTTCGCACCCGTTCCTCCGGAACCGGTGGTCGCCGAGGCGCCGGCCGTCAAGACGAGCCGGTCTGCCGGCGAGACGACCTACGTCGACGCCATCAACCAGGCCCTGCTGGAGGAGATGGAGCGCGACTCTTCCGTGGTGCTCATGGGCCAGGACATCGGCGCCTTCGAGGGGGCGTTCCGCACCACCAAGGGCCTGCACAAGCGCTGGCCCAACCGGGTGCTCGACACGCCGATCGCCGAGAGCGGCACGATCGGCATCGCCATCGGCGCCGCCCTCCTGGGCTACCGCCCGGTGGTCGAGATGCAGTTCGGCGACTTCATTTCCTGCGGCTTCAACCAGCTCGTCAACGTCGCGGCCAAGCTCTATTACCGCTGGCAGGTGCCCTGCCCGATCGTGGTCCGCCTGCCCACGGGCGGCGGCGTGGGGGCCGGGCCGTTCCATTCCCAGAACCCCGAGGGCTGGTTCGCGCAGACAGCGGGCATCAAGGTGATCTGCCCGGCCACGGCCGCGGACGCCATGGGGCTGCTCAAGGCCGCCATCCGTGACCCCAACCCGGTGATGCTGTTCGAGCACAAGTTCCTTTATCGCCGGATCAAGAGCGTCCTGCCGGACGGCGACGCCGTGGCCAGGATCGGCGAGGCGCTGGTGATGCGGCCGGGCAAGCATTTGACGCTGATCGGCTACGGCGCTTCGACCTGGGTCTGCCTGGAGGCTGCCGAGGAGCTGGCGAAGTCGGGAGTCGAGGCCGAGGTGGTGGATCTCCGCACTCTGGTGCCCTACGACGAGGAGACGGTGCTCGCCTCCGTGAAGCGGACGGGCCGGGCGCTGGTCGTCCACGAGGCGCCGCTGACCCTGGGCTTCGGAGCCGAGGTCGCCGCCCGCCTCGCCGACGCCGCCTTCCCCTGGCTCGACGCGCCCATCCGCCGGGTCGCCTTCGCGGACCGGCCGGTGCCGTACGCCAAGAACCTGGAGAAGGTGCTGATGCCGGACAAGGGGAAGGTGGTGGCGGCGGCGCGGGAGCTGATGGCGTTCTGATAATCGCGTCACAAGTCGAAGCAAAACCGGCCCTTGCGGGCCGGCCCTCATCACCCCGGCCCTCTTCTCCCGGCCTCCCTCCCCCCGACCGGGAGAAGAGGGAGAGGTTTATCTGAGAGAGTCTTTGCTTCTTCATTCCCCTTCTCTCCCGGCGGGAAGGGTGGGAGGCGGGGAGAGAAGGGGGTAGGGGGTTGTGAGGGCCCGGGGCCGAAGGCCCCGGGATCTTGCCCAGGATTTTGGGTGGGTGAGGCTCAGCCCTTCTGCCGCTCGAGCTGCTTCTGAAGCTCGTCGATCCGCTTTTCGAGCTCCTTCATCTTCTTCTCGAGCTCCATCTCCCGCGGCGAGGCCAGACGCCGCCGGATCATCGGGCCGCCCTCGGGGCCTTCGAGGTGTTCCGGCAGGCCTTTCATCAGCTCGCCGCGCCTCATGTGGATGACGTGGTCGCCGTCTCCCTCCTTGAAGAACATCGGGCCCATGTCGAGCTCCGGCCTCTCCTTGAGGACGACGGCGACCGTGAGGTTCTGGGCCTTGCCGTTGCGCCAGATCTCGACCGGCACCTGCTGGCCGTCGTCGAGCCGGCGGACCTTCGCCATCACGTCCCAGGAGGACTTGACGTCCTTGCCGTCGACCGAGGTCAGGATGTCTCCCACCTTGATGCCGGCCTTCTCGGCGGGGCTGCCGGGCTCGACCCGGGAGACCATGGCGCCCGCTTCGTCGGGTGCTCCGAAATGGGCCCGCAGCTCCGGCGAGAGCTCGGTGAGGCTCACTCCGAGGTAGCCGCGGCGCATCATCGGCCCGTCGCCCTCGAAGACCTGCCGCTTGCCATCCTTGTCGACGATGACGACGCGATGCTTCTCCACGATCTTCTTCTCCGGTCCGTCCTCGGCACGGGCGACACTGGCGGCTCCGGTCAGGACCGCCAGCCCGAGAGCCAGGCTCCAGGTGGCGGTACGAAAGACTTTGCTATTCATTTCGGAACTCTCCTATTCGGTTTAAAACGTCTCGTCGCGGTAGGCCGCGGGCTTGGCGCCTTCGGACTCGCGGACCTGCCCGAGATCGAGAACGAGATCGACGTCTTCATTGCCTCCGATGTACACCACGGGAGGCTGGGACAGCTCCTGGAGCTCCTGCCGCAGCCGGCTGTGCTCGGCGCGCAGCTCCTGGAGGGCTTGCTGGGCCTGAGCGGCCTGGACCGCCTCGCGCGGTCCCGTCAGGAGGCCTGACGAGACCCCGATCACGGCGAGGGCCGCGGCCCCCGCCAGGGCGAGCCGGGCGCTCCACGAGGCGGCGCGCCGCGGGGAATCGCGCTGTTCCAATCGGTCCAATCGGTCCAACCGATTCATCACGCGAGCGGTGAAGCCCTGACGGGCGTGCTCGCGGGGCAGCTCGCGCAAGAGGTCCCCTAGCCGGTGGTCTTCCATGCCGCACCTCCATTCCAGTAGGGCTCGAGCTTCGCTTTCAACTGTTGGCGTCCGCGGTGGACGCGCGACTTCACGGTGCCTTCCCGGCATCCGATCTCCTGGGCGATGTCGACGTAGGACCAGCCCTCGATCTCGTGGAGCACCAGCGGCACCCGGTAGCGCAGGGGAAGCTTGGCGACCGCCGCCGTGACCTCCCGGGTGAGCTCCCGGTGGAGCAGTCCGGACGCGGCCGCCGGCTCGGCGTGCTCTTCCCGGAAGAGGAACGGCATCAGCAGCCGCTGCCGCCTCTCCCGCCGCTCCTCCGACCGCACCAGGTTGGTGGCGATCCGGTAGAGGTAGGCCCGGAGGTATCCCTGCTCGGTGTACTCCCGGGCGGCGCGGAACAGGCGAAGGAAGGTCTCCTGCCCCAGGTCCTCGGCCCGGTCACGGTTGCCCGTCAGGCGGGTGAGATAGCTCACCACCGCGTCCTTGTGACGGTCCACCAGGTCCGTGAAGGCGTCCCGGTCGCCTCCCCGCACCCGCGCCATCAGCTCCGCGTCGCTCGTTTCTTCGAGAACCATCGGCATGCTCATGAGCTAACTCGCATCTCAGCTCAACATAACGCGGCAGGCGGGGAAAGGTTCCCGGTCATCTGCAGGCGGCCCGTATGAGACACTACGCCGTCCGTCCGAAGGAGACCCCGATGAGCAAGACCGCCATTCTGGAGCCACGTTTCGTGGCGATGATCGCCACGGAGGTGGGCTGCCGGCCGAACCAGGTCGAGGCCGCCGCCGAGCTGTTTGCCGAGGGGGCCACCGTCCCCTTCGTTGCCCGCTATCGCAAGGAGGCCACGGGCGGCCTCGAGGATCTGCAGCTCGAGAACCTCGCCAAACGCCGGGAGTACTTCCTGGAGCTGACCGAGCGGCGGGACGCCATCCTGGAGAGCATCCGTGAACAGGGCAAGCTGACCGACGAGCTGGAGGCCGCGATCCGTACCGCCACGGCCAAACAGGCGCTCGAGGACCTCTACCTGCCCTACAAGCCCAAGCGGCGGACCCGCGCCCAGATCGCCCGCGAGAAGGGGCTGGAGCCGCTGGCTGACGCCCTGCTTGCCCGCGCCGGCTCCCGGGATCTGCCGGAGGAGATGGCGGGACCCTATATAGATACCGGGAAGGGCGTCGAGGACGCCGCGGCGGCCCTCGCCGGCGCGCGCGACATCCTGGCCGAGCGCCTGTCCGAGAACGCGGCCGAGCGCTCCGAGCTGCGCCGCGTGCTGGCGACGGACGGCTTGCTGCGCGTGCGCGTGCTCCCCGACAAGGAGAAGGACCCCGAGGCCGCCACCTACCGCGACTACTTCGAGCACGACGAGCCGGGCCGGGACATCCCCTCCCACCGCCTGCTCGCCATCCTGCGCGGCGAGCGCGAGGGCTTCTTGATCTCCGACCTGCGGATCGATGACGACCGCGAGGTCGAGCGCCTCGGCCGCTCCTGGGGCCTGCCTCTCGACACCGCCTGCGGCCGGCAGATCGCCGAGGCCTCGGTGGACGGCTACAAGCGCCTCCTGCGCCCCTCCCTCACCAACGAGGTCCGCTCCGAGATGCGCGAGCGGGCCGAGACGCAGGCCATCGCCGTGTTCCGGGCCAACCTGGAGGCCCTGCTCCTCCAGGCCCCTCTCGGCCAGGTGGCGGTCATGGGGCTCGACCCCGGCTTCCGCACCGGCTGCAAGCTCGCCGTGGTGGACGGCACCGGCCGGGTCGTGGCGACCGACGTCATCCATCCCATCCAGCCGCACGCCAATGAGGCCGGCTCGGCCAAGACGGTCGTCTCGCTGATCAAGAAGCATGGCGTCCAGGCCGTGGCCGTGGGCAACGGCACGGCCAGCCGCGAGACCGAGGCCTTCGCCCGCAAGGCCGTCCAGGAGGCGGGGCTGGAGAAGGTGGTGGTGGCGATCGTCCCCGAGACGGGCGCCTCCGTCTACTCGGCCTCGGCCGTGGCCCGCGAGGAGCTGCCCACGCTCGACGTCACCCTGCGCGGCGCGGTCTCCATCGCCCGCCGTCTCCAGGATCCCCTCGCCGAGCTGGTCAAGATCGAGCCGCGCTCCCTCGGCGTGGGCCAGTACCAGCACGACGTGGACCAGAGGTCCCTCGACCGCGAGCTGGACACGGCCGTCGAGGGTGCCGTCAACCGCGTGGGCGTCGAGCTCAACACCGCCTCGGCCCCGCTTCTGCGGCGGGTCTCCGGCCTCTCCGAGCGCATCGCCAACGCCATCGTGCACCATCGGGACACGAACGGCCCGTTCCGCTCGCGCAAGGCGCTCCTCAAGGTGACCGGCTTCGGGCCCAAGACCTTCGAGCTGGCGGCCGGCTTCCTGCGCATCCGCGAGGGCGAGAACCCGCTCGACCGCACGGCCGTCCACCCGGAGCGCTACGAGGTGGTGGAGAAGATGGCCGAGGCCGTCGCGGTGCCGGTCTCGAGCCTGGTGGGCAACAAGGACCTGGTGGGCAAGCTCGACTTCAGCCGCTTCGCCGACGCCGGGCAGAACCTCGGCAAGTTCACGCTGGAGGACATCCGCAACGAGCTGATCCGCCCCGGCCGCGACCCGCGTCCCGAGTTCAAGACCCCCGAGTGGCGGCCGGACGTGACCAGCGTCAAGGATCTTCAGCAGGGCATGGTGCTCGAAGGCCGGGTCTCGAACGTCGCCAACTTCGGCGCCTTCGTGGACATCGGGGTCCACCGCGACGGTCTCGTCCACGTCTCCGAGCTGACCCACCGCTGGGTGGCGGACCCGCGCGACGCCGTGAAAGTGGGGGAGATAGTGAAGGTGAAGGTGCTCGAGGTGGACTACCAGCGCGAGCGCATCAGCCTCTCCATCAAGGCCCTCCAGCAGCCGCCCGCCGAGGGCCGCCAGGCGACGGGAAGCGCGGGCCGCGGCGGCCGTCCCGAGCGGGGAGGACCGGAGCGTCCGGGGTCCGGAGCCCGGCCGCCCGGACCGGGCAAGCCGCAGCAGTCCAAGCCGCAGCCGAAGCCGCAGCCGCCGGCCAAGCAGGGGGCTTCTCTGGAGGATCTGATGAAGAAGTTCAACCGGAATCCGTAGAGATTTCTTGGAGCCAAGCAGTCTGCCCTGAAGGTCGAACCGGCCGCTCCGCAGGGCAGACCAGCTGCCCTTCAGGTCGAGATCTCGACCTGCGGGGCCACTCCTCCGACCTTCGGAGCCATCGGTTCGACCTCGGGGATAGGGGTCTTGCCCCGCGGCTCCTCCAGACCACCCCGCAGGTCAGACCGACCGTCCTGCAGGACGAGATCTTGACCTGGGGGGCCACTGCCTCGACCTTCAGGTCGAACCGCCCGCTCCGCAGGGCAGGCCGGAGACGACGAAGGTCATGACTTCGCCAGGACAGGCACCCGAGTTGCAGAGCTTCAAGCAAGGGCGCAGAAGGTCCGCGCCCTGTCCCCGGGATCACTCACTCTGAATTACACCAGGAGGACGAAGCGATGACGAACAGGGTTCTACAGGACTCGGGAAAGGGCCACGTCGGCCAGCTCATGAAGGTCGCACGCGACGTCGCGGGGCTCCAGCTCTCGATGGTCAACGTCTATTTCGTCGGCCAGCCCAAGGCCGGAGACCGGGGCTGGGTGCTGGTCGACGCGGGAATGCCGACCTCGGAGCATGCCATCGTGCGCGAGGCGGAGCGGCGCTTCGGCCGGTCGCGCCCGGCGGCCATCATCCTGACCCACGGCCATTTCGACCACGTCGGCTCGGCCCAGGCGCTCGCGGACCGCTGGGACGCTCCGATCTACGCGCACCGGCTGGAGATGCCGTACGTCACCGGCCGATCCCCCTATCCGCCGCAGGACCCCACCGTGGACGGCGGCGCCGTCGCGAAGCTGCTCTCTCGCACGTTTCCCCGGGGGCCGTTCGACCTTGAGAGCCGGGTCCAGACCCTGCCTGAGGATGGGAGCGTGCCGGGAATGTCCGGCTGGCGGTGGATCCACACGCCGGGGCATTCTCCCGGGCACATCTCGCTCTTCCGGGACGAGGACCGGGTGCTGATCGTGGGCGATGCCTTCGTGACCATGCGCCAGGAGTCCCTCATGGCGGTGTTCACCCGGAAGCCGGAGGTCTGGCGTCCACCGGCCTACTTCACGCCTGACTGGGAGTCGGCGCGGAGTTCCGTTCTGGCGCTCGCGCATCTCGATCCGGAGGTGGCGGCAACAGGGCATGGGATTCCGATGTCCGGCGCGCGGCTTCGGCGGGAGCTGGACTATCTGGCCCACCACTTCGACGAGCTGATCCCCGAGCACGGCCGCTATATCGACCGTCCGGCCCTGACTGACGAGCGAGGCATCGTGGCCCTGCCGCCGCCTGTCTTCGATCCGGTGCCGGCGGCGCTGCTGAGCCTCGGGGTCGTGGCCCTCCTCGGCGGCAGGCTCCTGCGGGGGCGGAGGGCGGAGCCGAAGGTCTCGGTCCGGCGGGTCGAGTTCAGCAGAAACTTGAGCTTCGCTCCTACTCCGGCTTCGCGATACCAATCTGCTCGGCCAGCCACAGGTGGCGGGTGGAGGGTGGAGCCGTCCTAGGCGGCGCAGGGAGCCATGCTACGCTAGAACCATGAGACCTGACGTCGAAGAAGTCGTCCGAAAGGCTCTGGAGCTGGATGAGCGAGATCGCGCGGAAGTTGCCGCGCGTCTCCTCGACAGCCTCGAAGAAGATGAGGATGAAGAGGCCGACACCGCCTGGGTCGCCGAGATCGAGCGGCGTGCTGCGGATCTGGAGTCGGGAGCGGTCGAGGGCATTCCCTGGGAAGAAGTCCGTGCGAGGCTCATGAGCGGCAACGGTGGGTCGTAGCCGGATCATCTTCCATCCGGAGGCGGTCCGGGAGGTTCAGTCGGCCCGGAAGCCGGCCAGCAGCACCTACTGAGTCGCCGCGCCTTCGGTAAGGGCTGCCAGGGCTTGCTCGACCGCTGACGGAAGAGTCACGGGTATGAAATTCAGAGCGGGATAGAGGTAGTCCTCTCCCGAGTCATCGATGACCCGGAGGAGACCATTCCTCTCGGCACTTTCGTCTGGAAGGATCTGGTAGAGCTTGCGAAGCTGCAGATCTTCGCAGCCGTCGTTTCTGACGCAGACTCCAAAGTGGGGGATAGAAGGGCTGCTCATAGGTGTGGGGTTACTCAAAGAGTCGCTTGATCTTGAAGGCCTTGCGCCCGATGCCATGCGCCTCGTACCAATGCAACTCGGCCCGTAAAAGTCTACCATCGTCGAGCCGGACCACGGCGGTACCCTTCATCTTCCGCCATCGTCCCTCGCCGTAACGAGCC
This sequence comes from Thermoanaerobaculia bacterium, assembly GCA_035266085.1. Classification (GTDB taxonomy): domain Bacteria; phylum Acidobacteriota; class Thermoanaerobaculia; order Multivoradales; family UBA5704; genus DATARR01. The sequence continues at coordinate 17,361 of DATFNZ010000014.1, read as the reverse complement.
TGAAGCTCGCTCATTCGCCGAACGGACGGTCCCACGGCGATTGTCTCCACGTCCGAAATCCCCCCGACAATCTCGAAGTACATCCATCCTCGCGAGCCGTGTAACGGGTTCCAGGAATTTGTCCCGTCCGTGCAGTATACCCGTACTCACCCCCGGTGGAGACGACCTTGCCAGGTCAGTCGGCGGCTGGGAGGGCTTTGGCCAGCGCGAGCGAGGCCGCCGCGTAGGCCGGATCGATCTCGAGGGCGCGGCGCCAGCAGGCGACCGCATCGGCCATGCGCTCCTCGGCGGCATGGATCTCGCCCAGGTGGAACCAGCCCTCCACGAGGTTCGGCCGGGAGGCGAGCGCGAACTCGAAGTGGACGGCGGCTTCGCGGTTCTTGCCGCCCGCCTGAAGCAGCCGGCCGAGGTTGTAAGGGAAAGGGGAAGACGGGAGGCCGGCGGAGCCGTTCCGGCGGCCGGCTGCTCTCGGGAGGCGGGCGCTTCCCGTCCCTGCCCAAGAAGGCGAGGGAGAGGAGGCCGAGGAGGGCCGCCGGTCCCGAGCGTTGAAGCAGCACCTTGCCTTGAGCATAGCAGCCTCACCCCGGGCGTTTTCGAGGCCAAAAGGAAGAAGCCCGGGTGGATCGCTCCGCCCGGGCTTCTAGCCCTCCCCAAAGACTACAAAAGATCAGATGAAAAACTTTCCCCCTCAACCTGCAGACCAACAAAGAACTTCAAGGGCTTCAAGGTTCCTGCCTCCGGTTTTCCCTCTTCTCAGGAACCCCTTGCTTGAAAGGCAGTCTAGGGCAAGAGGTATCAGGAGTCCTCAAATAACCGGACAGATCGGCTCAAACTTCATCAAAAGATCTCAAAGTCCTTGATTCTTCGATATCCTGCTCCCCTCTTGAGACCGCCTTCTGGGCGGCCTGGAGCCCTTCCGATGCTTCTCGCCGACCTCGTCGCCACCTCTCGCCGCGTCGCGGAGACCCGCTCGCGCTCGGAGAAGACCGGAGCCCTGGCGGACCTGCTGCGCCGTCTCTCACCGGAGGAGATCGATGTCGCGGTGGCGTTCCTATCGGGCCATCTGCGGCAGGGGAGGATCGGCCTCGGGGGGGCCGCCGTGCGAAACGCCATGCCGGGGACGACCGCCGTGGAGCCTTCCCTTCCCCTGGGCGAGGTGGACGCCGCCTTCGAGCGCATCGCCGGGGTGAGCGGCTCCGGCTCAACTTTGGAACGGGGCCGCCTCCTCTCGGACCTCCTCGGCCGCGCCACCCGCGACGAGCAGGACTTCCTGGTACGCCTGATTTACGGCGAGCTGCGTCAAGGGGCTCTCGCCGGCCTCATGGCCGAGGCCCTCGCCGCCGCCGCGTCGGTGCCGGCGGACGAGGTGCGCCGGGCTCTGATGCTCGCCGGCGAGCTTACGGCCGTGGCGCGGGCCGTCCTCATCGAAGGACGGCCGGGGCTCGACCGGTTCCGCCTGCAGCTTTTCCGTCCCCTCCAGCCGATGCTCGCCCAGCCGGCGGGGGACGTCTCCGAGGCCCTCGACCGTCTCGGCGAGGCCGCTTTCGAGCTCAAGCTCGACGGCGCCCGCATCCAGGTCCACAAGTCGGAGGACGACGTCCGCGTCTACTCCCGGCGGGGCAACGAGGTCACCCAGGCCGTGCCCGAGCTGGTCGAGAGCGTCCAGGCCCTACCCGCGCGCCAGCTCCTCCTCGACGGCGAGGTGATCGCCCTGCGTCCCGATGGCGCGCCATACCCCTTCCAGGTCACCATGCGCCGCTTCGGCCGCAAGCTCGACGTCGCCCGCCTGCGCGGCGAGCTGCCGCTGACCCCCTTCTTCTTCGACCTCCTCCACCTGGACGGCCAGGATCTGATCGACCGGCCCGCGGGCGAGCGCTTCGCGGCGCTCGGCGAGGCGGTGCGGGGCTGGGCCGTGCCGCGGATCGTCACCGCCGATGCCGAGGAGGCGGACGCCTTCTTCGAGGCCGCCCTCGCCCGCGGGCACGAGGGGATCATGGCCAAGGCCGTGGACGCGCCCTACGAGGCGGGGCGGCGCGGCTTCTCCTGGCTGAAGGTGAAGCCGGCGCACACGCTGGACCTGGTGATCCTGGCCGCCGAGTGGGGGCACGGCCGGCGCAAGGGCTGGCTCTCCAACCTACACCTCGGCGCCCGCGATCCCGAGAACGGCGGCTTCGTGATGCTCGGCAAGACTTTCAAGGGATTGACCGACGAGACCCTCGCCTGGCAGACCCGGAAGCTCCAGGAGATCGCCCTCGGCACCGACGGCTGGACGGTCTACGTCCGTCCCGAGCTGGTCGCCGAGGTCGCCTTCAGCGACGTCCAGGAGAGCCCCCAGTACCCCGGCGGCATGGCCCTCCGCTTCGCCCGCGTCAAGCGCTACCGCGACGACAAGACGGCCGAAGAGGCCGACACGATCGAGGCGGTGCGGAAGATCTTCGCGGGCGGGCGGAGCTGAAGCAGGCGGCGAGAGTGGTCAGGCGACCGTCTGGTTCGAGGATCCGCTGCTATCCGCTCCCCAGGGGTGCGAGGACTTCGCGTTCGACGTGCACGGCAGCCTCTACTGCGGGGACCGATCCCTTCCGGACCCTGATCCACCAGCCCAGCCTGATGCGTATTCACCTGGGCGCGCCGGGAGCGCCGCTCGGCCACTGATGTTATTTCTGAACGTCGCCAAGCTCTGATAGATCGAGGAGCTGTCGCCAGTGCCGAACGGTCAGAATCAAGATCGACCGCTCCTCGATCCGGTAGATCACCCGGTGGCTGCGATAGGTGATCTCTCGAACATCGGACCGCCCGAGCTCAGGTACTACACGGCCGCTTTCGGGGAGATCCGTGAGGCGAGCTACGGCATCGAAGATACCTTCGGCCCAGTTCGCCGCGGCTCCGGATCGGTCTCTTGCGATGTACTGTGTTTCCTGTCGGACTTTGGCAACTGCGAGAGGAGACCAGATGATCTTCATTGTTTGAGAGCAGACAGGATCTGCTCCCGCGCCAACTCGTGCGGCACGCCCTGTCCAGAGGAAATTTGCTGCTCAGCCAGATGGATCTCGCGGAGTGTCTCCAACTCTTCGAGGAGGCTTTCAAACTCAGCTACGTCGATCACCACGGCACTGCTGCGCCCCTCCTCGGTCAGGACCAGGGCTCTACGCGTGGCACGAATCTCATCCAGAAGCTTCTCGGCGTTCGCTTGGAACTCTGAAAGGGGCCTGATGTCTTCGTCGAGACGAACCCTCATTGGCGGTGACCTCCTGGCCAAGGCAGTCTAACTTCTATCGTCCCTAAAGCCCAATTCCCGACCTTCGGATCAGTTCGGCCAGGCACCGTTCGGACTCCCGGTAGATCTCTCCGAGGTCGAGCCGGGTGAGGCGGCCTTCCTCGACTTCCAGGCGGCCTCCGACCAGGACGTGGCGGACGGTGGCGCGGGAGGCTCCGAAGGCCACGAGGTCGTGGGGGTCGGCCTGGGGAGCGGCCCAGAGCTCGGGACGGTCGCCCGCGAGGACGACGAGGTCGGCTTGCTTGCCGAGCTCGATCGTCCCGGTCTCGTCCTGGAGGCCCAGGGCGCGGGCGCCTTCGCTGGTGGCGAGGCGCAGGGCGTCGAGGCCGGAGAAGGCGTCCGGGCCGTGCTTGACCTTCTGGAGGAGGGCCGCCAGACGGACCTCCGCGAAGTTGTCGAGCTGGTTGCTGCAGGCGGCGCCGTCGCAGCCGATGCCGACCGGCACGCCGGCGCGGCGGAAGGCGAGGAGGTCGGCCACGCCGGAGCCGAGCTTCAGGTTCGAGCTGGGGCAGTGGACGACGCTGAAGCGGCCTCCGCGCACCCGGTCGAGATGCTCGCCCGTGATCCAGACGCCATGGGCGAGGCGGAGGTCGGCCGCGAGCAGGCCGACGTCGGCGAAGTATTCGACCTCGTCCCGCCCGCCTTTCAGCTCGCGCACGGCGAGCGTCTCGTCCCGCTGCTCCAGGGCATGGGTATGGACGGGCCAGCCGCGGCGGGATGCCAGGTCGCGGATCCCCTCCCAGAGCAGGTCGGAGCAGGTGAGGATGAAGCGGGGATTGAGCACGTAGCGCAGCCGCCCCTCCGCCGCGCCTGCAGTGCCCGCGAATTGACTTCCCAATTCTTCGGTCTCGGCGAGCACCCGGTCGGTGTCCTGACGCATCGCGGCGGGCAGGGCGTCGCCGCTGTCCATCAGGCACTGGCCCGCGAAGGCGCGCAGCCCGGAGTCGGCGACGGCCTGGAGCAGGCCGCGCGCTCCGGGTCCGATGCCAATGTCCTGGATCGTGGTGGTGCCGCTCAGGAGGCACTCGGCGGCGCCGAGCAGGCTGCACCAGTAGGCGCTCTCGTCGTCGTGGGCCGCCTCGAGGGGCCAGATCCGTTCCCGCAGCCAGGAGAGCAGGCGCCGCTCCTCCGCCAATCCCCGGAAGAAGGTCTGCCCCAGGTGGAGGTGCCCCTGGATCAGGCCCGGCAGGACCAGGCAGCCGGAGACGTCGAGCACCCGCGTGCCCTCCGGAGCCTCGGGAGCGCCGATCGACGCGATCCGGCCGTCCTGGATCAGGACGTCGGCACCGCGCAGGACGGTGGCGTTGGCGTCCAAGGTTAGGACGGTGCCGCCCTGGAGGAGGAGAGGGGGATTGGTCATCGGTTCAGTCCGCAATCCTAATCTTCGCAAGAATTCTCGACAAGCGTCGTCCGGGCGCATACCCTCGTCTCCGATGGCTTTCCCCGACATCATCCTTCGCAGCCAACGGGTCATGACCCCCGACGGCCTCCGCCCCGCCATGGTTTACGTCCGGCAGGGGAAGATCGAGCGCGTCACCCCTATGGAAGAAGCCCCTTCGGGATCGCCGGTGATCGACTGCGGCGAATCGATCCTCATGCCGGGGATCGTGGATACCCACGTCCACGTCAACGAGCCCGGGCGGACGGAGTGGGAAGGGTTCGCGACGGCCACCCGGTCGGCGGCGGCCGGGGGCGTCACGACCGTGATCGACATGCCCCTCAACAGCGTCCCGGCCACGACCACGCGCGAGGCGCTGCGGGTCAAGATCGAGGCGTCCCGAGGGAAGACGTACGTCGACGTCGGGTTCTGGGGCGGCGTGGTGCCTGGCAACGCGAGTGAGCTGGCCGGGCTTCTTGCGGAGGGAGCCCTGGGCTTCAAGGCTTTCCTGGTCCCCTCCGGCGTCGACGAGTTCCAGCACGTCGAAGAGGCCGATCTGCGGGAGGCGATGCCGGTGCTCGCCCGGCTCGGAGCCGTGCTTCTGGCGCATGCCGAGCTGCCGGGTCCGATCGACGCGGCGGCCGCCGTCTGGACGGGCGGGAACCCGGCCGAGTACGACCGTTACCTGCGATCCCGGCCGGATGCGTCCGAGGCCGAGGCCGTCGAGCTCCTGGTCCGGCTCTGCCGCGAGACGGGCTGCCGGGTCCACATCGTCCACGTCTCCTCGGCGGAGGTCCTGCCGGTCCTGCGGCGCGCCCGGGAGGAGGGGCTCCCGATCACCGCCGAGACCTGCCCGCACTACCTGACCTTCGCCGCCGAGGAGATCCCGGACGGCGCCGTGGCCTTCAAGTGCGCGCCCCCCATCCGCTCGCGAGAGAACCGGGAGCGGCTCTGGGAGGCCCTGCGCGAGGGGCTGATCGATCTCGTCGCGACCGACCACTCGCCTTGCCCGCCGGAGATGAAGATGATCGAGTCCGGCGACTTTCGGGGAGCCTGGGGCGGGATCTCGTCGCTCCAACTCTCGCTCGCCGCCATCTGGACCGGGGCGCGGGTTCGCGGCTTCACGGTCGAGGACCTCGCGGCGTGGATGTGCGCCGGGCCGGCCCGGCTGGCGGGGCTGGAGGGCCGGAAGGGCGCGATCGCGCCGGGGCACGATGCCGACCTGGTGATCTGGGACCCCGAGGCGAGCTTCGAGGTGGACGCCGGGCGGCTCCATCATCGTCACAAGCTGACTCCCTACGCGGGACGGACCCTTTACGGCGTCGTCCGGCAAACCTTGCTGCGGGGAGAGACCATCTATAAGAATGAGGAGCTGACCGAAGCACCCCTCGGCAGACTCCTCACGCAGGGAGGGAGATGAGCGACTTCACCGATCTCGTGGACCTCGCCGCCGAGCGGCTGGGCGGCGCGGTGCTCGCGGCGAACGACGAGTTCTTCGCACCGAAGGAGAACCTCCTGAAAGCCGGAGAGGCGGTCTGGATCGAGGGGAAGTACACGGACGTTGGCAAGTGGATGGACGGCTGGGAGACCAGACGCCGGCGCGAGCCCGGCTACGACTGGTGCATCGTCCGGCTCGGTCTGCCGGGGACGCTCCGGGGCGTGATCGTCGATACCGCCTACTTCCGCGGCAACTATCCGGAGGCCTGCTCGCTCGAAGCCTGCGCCGTCGAGGGGCATCCGGGGCCCGAGGAGCTGATGGGGGCATCCTGGACCGAGGTCCTGCCCCGCTCGCCGCTCCAGGGGAACGCGAAGAATCCTTTCCATATCGAGAAGGATGCGGGGCGGGTCACCCACCTGCGGCTCAACATCTATCCGGACGGCGGCGTCGCCCGGCTGCGGGTGTATGGCGAGGTTGCCGCGGACTGGGCGCGGCTCGCCCGGCACGGCGACGAGGTGGACCTCGCGGCGGTCGAGAACGGCGGGCTCGTGCTCTCTTGCAGCGACATGTTCTTCGGCAACCGCCACAACCTGATCCTGCCCGGGCCGCCGCTCGGCATGCATGACGGCTGGGAGACGCGGCGCCGGCGGGGACCCGGCCACGACTGGGCGATCGTGAAGCTGGGAACGCGCGGCGCGCTCCACCGGCTCGAGGTGGACACCTCGCATTTCAAGGGCAACGCCCCGGGCTGGTGCTCCATCGAGGGGTGCGACGCGGACGGCGCGCTGCCCGAGCACCTCGCCCTGCCGACCTTCAATGGCTGGCGGGAGGTTCTGCCGCGTGCTCCGCTGCGTCCCCACACCCGGCACCGGTTCGACGAGGTCGCCGCGGCCGGGCCCTTCACCCATGCCCGGCTCAACATCTACCCCGACGGCGGAGTGGCGCGGCTGCGGCTCTTCGGGACGATCATGGGGACGCTCGACCGGCTGAACGCCATGCCGGACAAGGAGGCGGAAGCCGCGCTCCTCGCCTGCTGTGGCTCCCGGGCCTGGGCGCGCCGGATCGCCGAGAGCCGCCCCTTCCGGGACCGGGCGCAACTCGTGGATACCGCGGACGGAATCTGGTGGAGCCTCCGGCCCGAGGACTGGCTGGAGGCCTTCGCCGCCCACCCGCGCATCGGCGAGAAGGGGAGCCGCTGGTCCGAGCAGGAGCAGGCCGGGGCCCGCGGCGCGGATTCGGACACCCTGGCCGCGCTGGTCGAGGCGAACCGCCTCTACGAGTCCCGGTTCGATCACATTTTCATCGTCTGCGCCACGAGCAAGACCGCCGCGGAGATGCTCGCCCTGCTGCGTGAACGCCTGCCCAACGATCCGGATACCGAGCTGCGTATCGCCGCCGAAGAGCAGCGAAAGATCATGCACCTGCGGCTGGAGAAACTCCTGTCATGAGCGGCATCACCACTCACGTCCTGGACACCTCGCGGGGGCGGCCGGCGAGCGGCATCCCCGTGATCCTGGAAATCCGATCGGAAGCGGGTTGGCGGGAGATCGGCCGGGCCGGGACCGATCAGGACGGCCGGGCCCGTCAGCTCCTGCCGGAAGGAGCTCCCTTCGCCGAGGGCGTCTACCGGCTCACGTTCGGAATCGAAACCTATTTCCAGGCCCAGGGGATCGAAGGGTTCTATCCGGAGGCCTCGATCGTCTTCCATGTGCGGGACGCGGCCCAGCATTATCACGTGCCGCTCCTGCTGAGCCCGTTCGGATATTCGACCTATCGGGGGAGCTGAGCATGCCCGTCAAGCTGGCCGATAACAGTTATGGAAAGCAGGCGATCCGCCTGGTGACCGTCCGCCGCCATGCGGACCGCCACGAGCTCAAGGACGTCACCGTGGCAATCCGTTTCGAAGGGGATTTCACGGCCGCCTATACGGACGGCGACAACGGCGGCGTCTTCCCCACCGACACGATGAAGAACACCGTCTACGCCCTGGCCGCCGAGCATCCGTTCGACGACATCGAGGATTTCGGTCTGGCGCTGACCGATCACTTTCTGACCAGCAGTCCGCGGGCGTCGAGCGTGCGGGTCGATCTAACCGAGCACCTGTGGGAGCCGATCCAAGCCGGCGGGACCGTTCACCCGAGCGCCTTCCGGCAGGCGGGGAGCGAGCGGCGCATCGCGGAGGTGACCCGCGACGGGCAGGGCGCCCGGGTCCTGGCCGGCCTCGAGGACCTGGTGGTGATGAAGACTGCGCAGTCCGCCTTCGAGGGCTACCCCCGCGACCGCTACACCACGCTCAAGGAGACCTCGGACCGCATCCTGGCCACGGCCGTCCGGGCCACCTGGCACTACTCGCGGCCCTACGTAGCGTTCGGCCACCTCTGGCGCGAGGTGCGGCGCGTGCTCCTGGAGACCTTCGCGGAGCACGACAGCCGCTCCGTCCAGCACACTCTTTACGCGATGGGCGAGGCGGTCCTGGAGACCCTGGACGTCGAGGAGATCCATCTGGCGATGCCCAACCGGCACCACATTCCGGTGGACCTCACGTCTTTCGGGATGGACAACCGCAACGAGATCTTCGTGGCGACTCCGGAGCCCTACGGGCTGATCGAGGGGACGGTGCGGCGGGGATGACCAAAGATCCTCATCCGGCTACAAACCTCAAGTCCAAGACTGGACTCGAGGCGTTGGATCTTCTGAGAGATGTCTACCGGGGCCTGGCGGATGTCGAGGCCGGTCGAGTCGTCCCCCATGATGAGGCCCGAGTGCGTCTTTTGGCTCGCTACAGGGACCTGTAGACTTCGCGCCGGTGACGGACGTATTGCACGGTGATCGTGCTGGTCTCCGTCTCGACCTCATAGATGACCCGATAGTCACCCACCCGAAGCCTGTAGAGCCGATCAGAGTTCGCCAGCTTTCTGGAATGGGTAGGGAAAGGATCTTGCTCTAGATCGTCGATGGCTTCCAGAATGCGAGAAAGGATCTTTTGGGGGATCTTGCGGAAGTCTTTTTGTGCAGCAGGCTTGAGATCAACCCTAAAGGAGGCCATCTTCGCGCAGCCGCCGTTTCATCTCGTCCAAGCTGATCGATTCTTCATCCCGACGCTCCGCGACGACGGCGAGATCGTGGAGATCTTCCATAAGGCGTTCATATTCCTTCAGTGGGACAATGACGGCTTGCCGCTTGCCCGCTCGATCAACGACGAACTGCTGCTCCAAGGGCCGTTGAGCTGCTTTTCCTTTAGTTGATGACATCGAGCCAACCTCCTCCTCAGACTGGATTCTACTACGGTCACCCCCGCCGGCTCTCCAGGATCTTCACGAACGATCGCCCCCGCAGCTCCTCCAGAGTCAGCCCTGACCTCTCCAGGGCCTCCTCTTCCTTGATCGCACCGGAGTTGACGGCGCGCAGGAAGTAGTTGAGGAGGCCCTGACCGGTTGCCGCGTCGTCGAAGACTTCGCCGACCAGGGTGGCCTGGGCCGCCTTCTGGACGAAGTTGCGGAGGCGGTCCGAGGCGGCGTCGAGGCCTTCCAGGAAGAAGGAGTAGAGGGCGGCATAGCGGGTGACGAGCTGCGCCGGGTGGAGGTCCCAGCCCTGGTAGAAGCCGCCGACGAGGGAGTGCCGGACGTGGCCGGCGTGGAGCTTCCAGGCGCGGTGCACGACGGCGCGGTTCTCCTGGATCTGCTCCGGGGTCTGGGCCGCGCGGTGCGGCGGCACGGGGAGGACGTTGGTGGCGCCGTCCGAGAGCCAGAGCCCGGTGCCGGCATAGGCGACCTGCATCATGTGCTTGGCGAAGTCGCAGACCGGGTGGGTCATCGACTGGTGCTCCGCCGTGATGTTGCAGGAGGCCGTGTAGTCGTAGGTGCCGAAATGCGCCGCCACGCACCGGCCGCCCCCCGCCACGGCGAGGAGGGGAAGGGCTGAGGTGCCCATCGCGTCCAGGATCGCCTGGGGAGTCTCGATCATGATCTCCAGCCGGAGAGAGCCGGCTGGCAAACCGAGCGCCGGCTCCAGCCGGTCGAAGAGGTCGGCCAGGGCGGCAGTCTGCTCGGGGACCGTCACCTTCGGCAGCGTCACCACGAAGTTCTCCGGCAGCCGGCCCTCCGTTTCGCCCACCAGGGTGGTCAGGAAGAGGTCGAGAGTGCGCACCGACCTCGCCTTCAGCTCCTCGGTGAAAGGCTTGATGCGGATGCCCACGAAGGCTGGGAGCGTGCCGGCGGCCAAGCCCGCGGCCATTTCACGAGCGGCGGCCTCGGCGTGGCCGTCCTCTTCGGCGTCCGGGCGGTTGCCGTAGCCGTCCTCGAAGTCGGCTCGGAAATCCTCGACCGGCTCGCGGCGGAGCTTCTCGACCACACGGGCATGGACCTTGGAAGCCAGCGCCTCCTCCAGGCCGATCGCAGAGGCTAGGTCCGCGGGGGTCGGAGCGTACTCTTCGAGGGCCCGCAGGGCGAGGGCGCCGAGCCGGGAAGCGGTGTCGGACTTGAAGAGGTGCGCGCCGCCGTAGACCGTGTGGACCGGCTGGCGCCTGCCGGAGTCGCCCGGATAGCGCCGGGCGAAGTCGAGGTTGGCGCCACGCAGGCGCTCGAAGAGGTGGCGGACCGCGTCGGCGGTCAGGGTGGTCGGCATGATTTCCTTACTCCGCGGTCAGGGTCAGCATCAGCCGCCTCACCACCCGTTCCAGGGCGAAGCGGCGGTAGTCCGCGGTGGAGCGGACGTCGTCGATCGGCGTGACCTCGCGGGCGGCTTCGCGGCCGGCGAGGTCGGCCGTCTCAGGCCCGGGGGCCGCGCCCCGGATGGCCTCCTCCGTGGCGCGCAGGCGGACCGGCGTCGCGGCGACGCTGCCGGCGGCGAGGCGCAGGCCGTCAATCCGGCCGGCGACGATCCGCCCGGCGAGCGCCACCACCACCTTGCTGATCGCCTGCGCTTCGCGCGTTCCCACCTTGCGGTAGGCCTGGAAGCCACCCTCGGGTAGATACGGCAGGCGCACTCGGGCGACGATCTCTCCCGGCTTCAGGGCCGTCTCGCGGTAGCCGGTGTGGAACTCGGAGTAGGGGATCTCGCGGAGGCCGCCCGCTCCGGCCGCCACGACGACGGCGTCGAGGGCCAGGAGCACGGGGAGGGAGTCGCCGGCCGGGCTGGCGTTCGCCATGTTGCCTCCCAAGGTCGCCCGGTTCTGGATCTGCCAGCCGCCCACCACGGCGGCGGCCTCGGCGAGGACGGGGAAGGCGGCCCGGACGGCGGCCGAGCGGCGGATCTCGCTGAAGGAGGTGGTGGCGCCGATCTCGAGCCCGCCCTCGACCTCGCGGATGCCGCGTAGCTCGGGGACGCCCAGGAGATCGAGGACCCGGTCCATCCGGTGGAGGGCCTCGGGACCGCGCACCATCAGGTCGGTGCAGCCGGCCGTGGGCACCAGGGCCGGATCTTCCTCCAGGTGCCGGACGGCCTCGTCGAGCGAGCGGGGGCGGAGAGCGACGGTCATTCCTTCTGCTCCTGACCCGCGGGCTCCGGGCAAATCGCCCGCAGGATCCCCTCGTAGCCCGTACACCGGCAGAGGTTGCCCGCCAGCGCCTCCCGCGCCTCCTCGCGGCTGGGCGCGGGATTGCGTTCCAGGAGCGCCCAGGCGGTGACCACGATCCCCGGCGTGCACGCGCCGCACTGGACGCCGCCGGTGGCCACGAAGCGTTCCAGGAATTCGCGCGCCGGCCCCTCGGCGATCCCCTCGACCGTCTCGATCCGCCGCCCCTCGCACTGGAAGAGAGGCACCAGGCAGGAGAGGGTGGGCTCGCCATCCAAAAGAACCGTGCAGGCGCCGCACTCTCCCTCGCCGCACCCTTCCTTGGTGCCGGTCAATCCGAGCCCCTCCCGCAGCACGTCGAGCAGGCGCTCCATGGGATGGCCGTCGACTTCGGCGGGCCGGCCGTTGACGGAGAAGGAGGTCTTCACGAGGCGTTCTCCTTTCCAAGGTTCCCCTCTCCCGGTGAGGGTGGGAGGGAGGGGGCGGGAGAGGGGTTAGGGGTGAGGGCCCGCAGCAGCCGTTCCGGCGTGGCCGGGATCTCGTTCAACAGGAGGCCCGTGGCGTTCTCGATCGCCTGCAGAGCCGCCGGAGCGCCGCCGTCCATGGGCAGCTCGCCGATCCCCTTGGCTCCGAAGGGGCCGCCCTCCCAGGCCTGCTCCAGGAGGTGGACGTCGATCCGCGGGCAGTCCTTGATGGTGGGGATGATGTAGGTGGCGAGGCGGTCGTTCAGATAGCGGCCGTCCTGGAGCTTGACCTCCTCCAGGAGAGCCCAGCCGAGCGCCTGGAGGGTGCCGCCCTCGATCTGCCCAACGCACAGGGTCTTGTGGATCGCCCGTCCCACCTCACAGACGGCGGTCACTTCCGTGGGGCGCACCGCCAGGGTATCGGGGTCGACCTCCACCTCGACGACGTCCGCTCCCCAGGCATAGGTGGGGTAGGCCGCGCCCTGATAGGTCGATTCGTCGAAGGTCTGCCACTCCGGCGGCTCGTGGCGGAACGTGACCTCCACGGGCCCCGTCTTTTCCCGGTGCCGCCGCGCCGCATCCCGGAAGCGCTCGACCCGGCCCGCCGGACCCACGATCCAACCGTCCTGGACGGAGAGGCCCCCATCCGTATCGACCGAGGCCACCACCTGGCCGCACAGCTCGGCAACCGTCCGCACGATCAACTGGCCCACGATCATGGTGGTGCGCGAGGCGACCGTGGGGCCGGAGTCGGGGACGTCAGCGGTGTCCGGCTCGGCGAACACCACGTCGTCCGCGGTGATCCCGCCCGCCGCGGCGGCGATCTGCGGGAAGACGGCCGCGCAGCCCTGGCCCATGTCGGTCATGGCGGTCAGCACCTCGATCCGGCCGTCCTCGAGCAGGCGGGCCGTGACCGGCGACTTCATCTTGCGTTCGCCGTTGCCCGTGAAACCCGCGCCGTGGAAGTAGAGTGCGAGGCCGATTCCCCGCATGGGCGACGAGCCGCCCGTCTGGCGGGCCTCTTCCAGGGCTCGCCACTTCGCCCGGAAGCCCGTCCGCCGCTCCGCCTCCTCGAGGCAGAGGCGGGCCGAGGTGCTGGCGTCGAGCACCTGCCCGGTCGGCAGCCGGTCCCCGGGCTTGACGACGTTGCGGGCGCGGATCTCGAACGGATCGAGCCCCAGCGCCTCGCCGATGCGGTCCATCTGGCGCTCGATGGCGAATTCGACCTGGGGGGCGCCGAAGCCGCGGAAGGCGCTGTTGGGCGTGGTGTGGGTGCGCAGCACCTTCCCCTGGAGGCGCGCGCTCGGCCAGCGGTAGGGGCCGAAGGCGTGGAGGAGGGCCCGCGAGAGCACCACCGGCGAGAGCGTCTTGTAGGCCCCGCCGTCCATGAGGACCTCGGCGTCGAGGGCGAGCAGCCGGCCGTCGCGGCTCACTGCCGTGCGGTGGCGGATCACGGCGGGGTGGCGCTTGGAGGTGCCGACGATGTCCTCGTGACGGTCGTAGACCATCTTCACCGGCCGGCCGCAGGCGCGGGCGAGCAGGCCGGCGTGGATGGCGAGGGCGCTCGGAAAGTCCTCCTTGCCGCCGAAGCCGCCGCCCACCACCGAGGCCCGCACCCGCACCTTGTCGTCCGGCAGGCCGAAGGCGTGGGTCAGCGCCTTGTGGACGTAGTAGGGGCACTGCATGGAACCGAGGAGGGACAGCGTGCCGTCGTCCCCGAACGTGGCGATCATGCCCTGGCATTCGATGTAGATGTGCTCCTGATGGCCCGTCCGCCAGGTGCCCTCGATCACCTGGTCCGCCCCGGCGAACGCGGCCTCCACGTCGCCGCTCTCCATGCGGAGCTCGTAGAGGGGCGGCAGCGCCGCGGCCTCTTCAAGGGTCAGGACGGGGGCGAGCGGCTCGTACTCCACCGTGATGGCCGCCAGCGCCTGGCGGGCCGCCAGGCGCGTGGGCGCCGCCACCAGCGCCACCGGCTCGGCCACGTGGAGGGCGAAGCCGTCGGCCAGGATCGGCCAGCCGTCGTCCAGGAGCTGGATGCCGTTCGGCCCCGGAAGGTCCGCGGCGGTGATGCAGACCGTGCCCGCGGGAGCCGCGGCGGGATCGAAGCGGATCGACCGGATGCGGGCGTGGGGGTGCGGGCTGCGCAGCGTGGCGCCATGCCACATCCCGGGCAGGGAGACGTCGTCGACGTATCGCGCCGCTCCCGAAACCTTGGCGAAGCCGTCCGGACGCGGTGGGCTCTCTCCGATACCGTTCATTGGCTCCCGAGTCTGGAACAAGCCTGGGTCCAGGCGCAAGCGGTTCCCCCTGGAAGGAATTTTCGCCTCTCTTTCGACGTTATCCATCGTGCAGTAAAAGCGGTGCCGGGAAGAGTCTTTCCGGGCGTCATCCCCCCCCTTGAATGCCGTTGAAGGAATCGTCTATGTCCCTTCTCTCCGCAGAGCGGATCGACATCCGCAGCAGGAACGTCGGCAGCTCCGAGGTGGCCGCGCTGTTCGGCCTGGACGAGCGCCGCACGCTCTTCGAGCTCTGGCATCAGAAGGCCGGCCAGATCCCGGAGCCGGACGCATCGGAGAGCGAGCGCGGCTTCTGGGGAACGGTGCTGGAGCCGGCCATCGCCCAGGGGATCGCCGAGCGGCGGGGGTGGAAGATCCGCAAGGTCCGCCGCTACGTCGAGCACCCGGCGGTGCCGGGGATGGGCGCGAGCCTCGACTTCGAGATCTACGCCCACCCCCGGGGCGCCGCGCCGCTGGAGATCAAGAACGTCGACTGGACGGTGGCGCAGGACTGGCCGGAGGGCCTGCCGCCGCTGCGTTTCGAGCTCCAGGTGCAGCACCGGCTCGCCTGCCTGCCGAGCCGCCCGTGGGCGGCGCTGGGCGTCCTGATCGGCGGCCATCAGCCCGAGGTCTTCGAGTACGACCGCCATCCGGGCGCCATCGCCCGCATCGAGCGCGAGGTAGCCGCCTTCTGGCGTTCCATCGAGGAGAACCGGCCGCCGGAGCCGGACTTCGAGCGGGACCTGCCGGCGCTGGAGATCCTCTACGGCACTCCCCGTCCGGGAACCGTGCTGGACCTGCGGGGCGACCGCCGGCTGGAGGCTCTGTGCGCCCAATACGAGAGCGCCCGGGTGGACAAGGCCGTGGCCGAGGGGAGGAAGCGGGCCGCGAAGGCCGGCATCCTCTCGGTGATCCGGGACGCGGAGACCGCCTACTGCGAGGGGTTCAAGATCCTGGCCCCGGCGCGCCCGGGCGGCGAGGTGTCGTTCCACCGCAAGCCCTGCCGCGACTTCCGGGTGTTCGTCCGAGGCTCCCGGGAGGAGAGCTGAGAGTTAAAGAAGCTCCCGGAACGATCCGAACATCATCCTGAACCGCAGCCGTTCGAGAGACTCCTTCATCTCGTCCGCTTCGGCGACGGTCAGGATTCCTCTTCGGATTCCACTACTCGAGATCTTCCGGCAGGAGAGGCTCGACATCTTCACCGTCCAGCCCGGCGCTCTCGAGAAGGTCGTCGATGGCCGCGCGGTCGTACCCCACCAGCAGGGCCAGCTCACGCAGCTTGGCGCGGGTGATCTTCTCGCGCCGGTAGGCTTCGATCGCGAGTCCCAGGAAGCGCAGCCGGAACTCGTCCCGCGCGGCCGCGTGATCGGGATGGGGAAGCCCGAGCAGGTCTTCGATCCGCTTGCCGCGGCCCGATTTCTCCTCGTTGAGCAGAGCTTCCCGGGCCGCCTGGGGCAGCAGGCGCAGGTTGGACAGTCGATAGATCGCCATGGTCCGGCTGACCTGGAAGTGGTGGGCCAGCAGGACGACCTCGTACAGGCCGATGGGATCGGACCGCTCCCGGCATCCGAGGTCCGCCAGGAAAGCCCGGACTCCCTCCTCCGGCATCAGGAAGCTGGCCGCGAAGGCGTTCGCCCGCACCTCCGCGAGGTCGTCGCGGCGGGACTCGAGGCTGATGGTGCCCCGCTGTGCCCTATCGAGCAGGACGTGGGCGTACTCGTGGACCCAGGAGAACTGACGCCGCAGACGATGATGCCGCCGGTTGGTCACGATCGCGAGGCTCGATCCCCGCTCCATCAGGGTGAGCCCCGAGACCTCCTCCGGAAGGTCCAGCATGGCGGTGCGGACCCCTTGTTCCTCCACGAGCTCCGCGGCATCCCCTAGCGACCGGTTGCCGAGACCCAGCCGCCGCCGCTCGTCGGAAGCGACCCTGTTGCCCTGCTCGACCGCTTGCCCGCGGCTGCGCGGTGGATCAAAGGAGTAGGCGGGCGCTCCGATCTGCGAGCGGTCCAGCCCCAGGAGGGATTCGAGGGACGCCAGCTCGCGAGAGAGCTGGAGGCAATCCAGGATCGCCGCCAAGGCCTCGTCCTGGCCGGCCACCTCCGGCGCGGCCCGGAACAGGGCGAGGACAGTCTCTCCAGGATCGAACTCCGTCGCCAGGAAGTCCCGGACGTCCCGTCCGTAGAGCCGGCCGAGCTGCCCCAACTCCAACCCGGTCACCGCCCGGTTCCCGAGCTCGATCTGGGCCACCGAGGAACGAGACAGGCCGAGATGGCGCGCCACGTCCTCCTGCCGGAGGCCGGCAGCTTCTCGGGCTTCCTTGAGTCGGCGGGCGAGATCGCTGGGGGTGAGGTTCACGAGTTTCTTCTCCGAAGTCGATGTTAGATTATCGAACGCGTCGGGTCAAGGCGGCGCCTTCTGTGTTCGATTGCGGACGTCATCTTTTTGGAACCCCCCTGCTACCGACAATCTAACCCGCGCTCCTTATTCTCATCCTCGGAGTGCCCGAGGGAGCACGGTTTTTCTCCTTTACGGGGCTTTCTCGGGCTCTCCTCTTTTACTTGCCCGCAGGCACTGCGAGGAGATCGCCAAATGGAAACGACGCTGTCCGGCAGTCCTGTCCTCAACGAGTTGGTGCGTTCCGTCCGGTCCGTGCTGGCCTCGGAGCGCGATACCGGGAAGGTGGCGCGGTGGACCGCCGCGGCGCTGCGGCCCTACCTGGGCAACCCCGGGCTGCTGACGCCGGAGCAGCGGCAGCCGGATCCGACCCGCTACCGCCAGCACATCCTCCACGCGGACGACGATGGGAAGTTCTCGATCGTGGCCCTGGTCTGGCTGCCGGGCCAGTCCACGGCCGTCCACGATCACGTCTCCTGGTGCGTGGTCGGCATCCACCAGGGGCGGGAGTGCGAGGTGCAGTACCGGGTGCTGAACGACGGCGGCGAGCGCTACCTGCTGCCCATCGGCGAGTGCTCGTTCAAGGCGGGGTCGGTCTCGGTCCTCCAGCCGCCGGGGG
>DATFNZ010000013.1:0-60989 GCA_035266085.1 Thermoanaerobaculia bacterium | reverse complement strand
CGACGTCGTCGAGGTCGACCTCGAGGGGCAGCTCTTCAACCGTGTCCTGCCGTTCGACGTGCCGTTCATCCTCACCGGCACCGTTCCCAGCGGCGCCAGGACGCTCGAGGTGCGCTGCTGGGTGCTCCCTCGCGAGAGGGGCAAGCGGCGCGGCGACCCGGCCGTGCTGACCGACGAGGCCCTGAAGGCGAAGCCGGAGGGCGACTGCTGGCCCGGCGGCGCCCTGAAATGGCGCAACACGATCGATCCCCAGGCCGCCAATCCCAGGTTCCGCCTGATGGTGCCGCGGCTCGACGCCGAGAATTACTACCAGTTCAAATTCAGCTTCGAGAAGACGGTGACGCCGGAGGAGGCCCAAGCCTTCTCCCAGCAGGTCAAGGGGATCGTCGACGCCACTCTCTGGGGCGATCCGAACGCCACGGCGGACCTGCCCCTGAGCGGCGACCTCACGGTGGACGAGATCCAGGCCCTTCGGGGCAAGCTCATCGAGGCGCTGAAGCAGGTGACGGGTGCCGACCGCATCACGCAGCCCGGGACGATCTTCAGCGAAGACACCTCTTTCGAGGCCGTCCGCGACCAGTTCAACCGGCTGCTGCGCCCGGCCCGCAACCTCCAGGGACAGCTCTCGGCTACCGCCGAGGAGTATGAGGACGAGATCGCGAACCTGAACCCGCTCCTGGCGAGCCTCCGCTCCAATCCGGACCTGCAGCGGTTCGCCGCGGCCCTGGCCAGCCGGGCGGCGGCCGATCCCAGCGCGCAGGACCACGCGAACGAGGTGGCCGCGGCGCTGGCGGTGGGGGATGCGCCCGTGCTGCGGCGCAGCGACCGGACCAGCGCCGGCGCCCTCGCCGGCTTCGCGCAGAGGAGCGCGGCCTACTACTCCGAGGCCTCGGCGAAGATGTCCAAGCTGCGCGACCTGCTCGCCGGCAAGCTGGTTGGCGACGGCGGCTCGCCCCAGTCCTTCGTCCAGCCTCTCGTCGCCTCCGGCCAGATCCCGAGCGACGCTCTCGCCCGGCTCGTGGCCCTGAGCCAGCCGACCCAGCCGGTCGGCACCGCGGACCGCGCCCTGAAGCGGGTGGGGGAGGACCTCCTGGCCGACCGGCTCGCCAGGCTCCTCGCCGGCCGCGCGGCGGCGGTCGCGGCGATCGCCGAGGCCTACCGGACCCAGGTCGAGGGCATGACCATCATCTCCGGCTCGACCACCGGCAGCTTCGCCACCCAGAGCCGGAACTACATCAGCGCCGACACCGGCATCGCCTGCGCCCCCGAGCTCAGCGACTGCACCACCTACGCGGGCACCAACATCTACTTCCGGCCGATCAACAAGGCCGCTCCCCTGAACCAGTTCGGAGGCTTCTTCCAGACGCTGGACCGGCGGGTTTCGGTCACCCTCGGGCTCACCGTACAGGGGATCGGCGACGGCAAGACCCGCGTCGACCTGTTCAACCAGCAGTCGCTGCTGCTGGGACTCGGCGCGCGGCTGACCAATTCGGTGCGGATGACGGCCGGCGGCCTGGTGTTCAAGGAGCTGGATCCGAACCCGCTGGCGAACGACGAGTCCCTGACCACCACTTATTTCCTGTCGCTTTCTTTTGACATCGACGTCGTGCCGACGTTGCAGGGGATCGGCAGCCTGTTCAGGACGGCCCTGCCCGGCAACTGACGTCGGGGAAACTGACTTGGGGGGGAAATCCCAATGGCGATCGTGATCGATGAAAACCTGACCGCTTCTCCCGCGGAGACGCGCCTGCCCAGCGGACCCATCATCCTGCGGCAGATTTTGCACTCCGACCTGGGGGGCGAGACGGCCAGCATCACCTACACCCTGGACGGACGCCACAACGTCTGCTTCCAGACGGCGCAGGGCCAGGTCAAGCAGATCCAGATCAACGGCCTGAAGATCCCCGGAGGGGCCAACGAGCGGTCGGACACCATCGCGCTGGTGGAGGTCGGCGGCGGCACCGACCTCGGCGAGATCATCATCAAACAGACGATCCGGGCCGAGAACAACGCCCGCGACAGCGTTACACTGGCGATCCTGAGTTGAGGGCCGTCATGAGATTCCGCCGCCTCCTACCGCTCGCCGCCGTCCTCCTGGTGGCACCGCTCGCCGCCTGCTACGACAAGTCGGATTTCTCGCCCACCGAGGCGCTGGTCGACAAGATCGTGGTCCTCACGGCGGCAAATGGCGCCACGAGCCTGCCGGCCGACGGCTTTTCCCGTCTGCGGCTGGAAGCCCGGCTGGTGGGGGAGCCCTCGTTCACCAATCGCAACATCGTCTTCTCGACCTCCAACGGCACCCTCGACGGCGGCACGGCCGTCGACAACTGCACCGGCTGCCGCAGGGTGGCCGCGGACGGCGGCGGGCGGGCCTCGATCGACCTGGTGAGCTCCCAGCGCGTGGGCACCGCCGTCGTCAGGGCGACTCCGGAGGCCGCCCCGGGCATCACCGCGTCGCTCACCGTCAACTTCGGGGCGGCCGAGCCGGACCAGACCCTCCAGTTCGTCGCCGCCCCGGAACGGGCGCCCGCCGACGGGGCCACGCTCTCGACCTTCACGGCCGCCATCTCGCCCTCCCTGCCCGCCGGCTCGCGCATGGTCACCTTCCAGACCACGGCCGGCACGTTCGCGCCCGCCAACATGCCCTCGGTCCAGGTGAGCGCCGACGCCGGCGGACTGGCCTCGGCGGACCTGGTGAGCCCGCGTCAGATCACCACCGGGCGGGTCGCGGCGACGGTCAACGGCGTTACCCGCGAGGCCGCCATCCGTTTCGAGCGGGCCCTGCCCAACGTCATCACGGCCAACGTCGACACGCCGATCGCCACGGCCGCCGTCAGCACCCGGATCAAGGTCACCGCCACCCTCCTGCGCAACGTCGGCATGGTCACCGACGGCACGCTGGTGACCTTCCGCGCGGCGCGGCCCGACGGCACCCAGGTCGGCCTCTTCACCAACCTCACCACCACCACGAACGGCGTCGCCACGGCCGATTTCCTCCCCGGAGCGGGGCCGGCGGGCCCGGTGACGATCACCGTCGGAGCCCAGGACACGGGCGTCACGGGAACGGTGCGGGTCGTGCTCACGGCGGGGAGCTAAGAGCCGTTCTCCCGGCGCGAAACCGGCGATCCCGCACCTCGTGCCCCGGCCTGGGGAGTCGCCCCAGACCGGGAGGAATGTTCCGGCTACCTCAATACGGATCGAATGTGCACTCTCGATCCCAGCACTCGGGGGGAAGAGAGGCCCAGTAGCAGTGCTCTTTGCCGCTGGACTCCTCATGGCACACGTACTCTCTGCAGCATGCCTTGTTCATCGACTGCCCTGGTTGCCAGCCGGGCAGGAAGTTCGAGGTGCCGGGAACCAGGGTGTCAGGAGCCAGATCGCCGTTGGTGTCGACGACCGCGTCGCCGATCCGATTTGTCATCTCACCCCTCGCGAAGCTCCACGGAACGGGATTGGCAGGGAAGGTGAAGCTTCCCACGAGCTCCAGCTTGCGCGCCTTCCGTGCCGGCTTCACAGGGGTGAACGCCATGCGTACATCGACTGCCAGAGGCGCGGCGAAGGTACCGCCTCCCTCCTGGGTGCGGAGGATTTTCATCGACGTCACGCGCTGCTTGCCAGCCAGGGAGACATAGACGTGGAAGGCACCGCAGCCGGTCTTGACGGGGGCGATGCTGACCAGAGACAGGGCCCGGAACTGAATGCGTGTCCGGGCGATGCCCTTGGCGTCGAAGACGGCGTCGTCGAGACGCTCGATGACCGTGTCGCCACCCCCGAGCTGTCCCGGGGTCTCGGTGGCGAGAGGCAAGCCCTTGAACGTCACCCGTCCGGTGAACGCCTTGGAGCCCTTGCAGAAGAAGCCGGCAGGGATCGGGCCGTCGGCAAAGTCGTAAAAGGTCTTGCCTCCCACGGTCGTGAAGACGTCGGTGCCGCTCTGAATCACGGAATCGGCGGCCAGGGGGGAGAGACCGAGCAGGAGCGAACAGACGACCGTAACCAGAATCCTTCGACTTCTCACGCAAACCTCCTTGTCCCTAAAGGACGAGAGTAGAGGACTCCGCGCCACCGGTAGGATCCCTCGGTGGCGCGGCTCTATCTATGAAGGTACTGAAAGCCTGGTTTACCGAGCCGCACTGAGAAAGGGCCCCAGCCGGCGCACTCCCTCGAGGATCTCCGGGACGCCCGTCCCGGCATAGCCCAGGACCAGGCCCTGGAGAGCGGCCTCGCCGAGATAGCACGCCGAGAGCGGCATCGCCCAGAGGCCCTGCCGGGCGGCGTTCTCGGAAATCTGCCGGTCGTTCGATCCTTCAGCCAGCGTCGCTACCAGGTGCAGGCCGGCCTGGCCATCGTGCACCTGGAGCCGGTCGCCAAGCTCCTTCCGGATGGCCTCGACCAGGGCGTCCCGCCGCTCGCGGTAGAGCATCCGCATCCTCCGGATGTGCCGCCCGAAATGCCCCTCGGCGATGAAGTCCGCGAGCACCGCCTGATGCAAGGTGGATGGAAAGATATCCATCGCGTCGCGGACCGCGGCGAATCGCGGCACGAGGTCGGTGGGGATCACGATGTAGCCGAGCCGCAGGGCCGGGAACAAAACCTTGCTGAAGGTCCCGATGTAGATCACGCGGGAATCCCGGTCCAGCCCCTGCAGCGCCGCCACGGGAAGGCTCTCGTAGCGGTACTCGCTGTCGTAGTCGTCCTCCAGGATCCAGGCGCCGCTCCTCTGGGCCCAGTCCAGGAGCTGGAGCCGGCGCGACGCGCTCAGGGTCGCGCCGAGCGGGTATTGATGGGAAGGTGTGACGTAGGCCGCTCGCGCCCGCGGGCTCGAGGCCATCCCGGCGGCCACGTCCAACCCCTCGCCGTCCACCGGCACGGGGATCAGGCGCGCCTCGGCCATGGTCAGGACGTCCCGCGCTCCGCTGTAGCCCGGCTCCTCGACCCAGACCGGGCTGCCGGGATCGAGCAGGACCCGGGCCGAGATCTCCAAGGCTTGCTGGGAGCCGCTGACCACCATGATCTGCTCCGCCTCGCAGCGGACGGCCTGCGCCGTCCGCAGGTAGGCGGCCACGGCCTCGCGGAAAGGCAAATAACCCATGGGATTGCCGTAGAGCAGAGCGCTGGCGCGGGGATTCCGGCTGTGGCGGGCGACCAGGGCCGACCAGACCTGAAAGGGGAATCGATCGACGGCGGGCTGGCTGACGCGAAACGCTCCCCACCCTCCGAGCCATGGATCGGGCTCGCGGAGAAGCACGTCCGCGCGTCGTGACACCGGTCGTTCCGCGGGCCGCGCCGCCGGCTGCCGCGCGCCGGCCCCCCCGCCGGCCGCCGGCCGCGGATCGGGCAGAGAGCTCGCCACGAACGTTCCCGCCCCCACCCGGCTCTCGAAATACCCCTCGGCAAGAAGCTGCTCGAAGGCGCTCAGGACCGGCATGCGCGAGATCCCGAGCTCGGCGGCGAGGCCGCGCGTCGACGGCAGCCGCTGGCCCGCGCGCAACCGGCGCTCGACGATCGCTTCGCGGTAGCCGTCGTAGAGCTGCCGGTGCAGGGGAGTGGGGGAGGTCCGGTCGACCGCGAGGACGGGGGGGATTCCCTGTGGGGCTTTCTTCACGGGGGCGAGGATAGTGGTCATGCCCGGATCCCCGCAAGTGGCCATTGTCGGCAGCCACTCCAGGAGGCGGATTCCGCTCCGCGCATGAGCGGGCTCAGACGAGTACTCCACTCGACGGGTATGCCATGCTGGTGTAGAATTAGGCGCATCGCCTGTACGCGAGCATCTGCTGGCGGTAAGGGTGGATAGAGAAGGGAAAGAATGTCTAAGAACTCACAGCACGTCGTTCCGCATCCTGATGGTGGGTGGAGCGTGAAGAAAGGTGGATCTACCCAGGCCACCAGACGGTTCGAGACCCAGAAGGAAGCCATCAGCTACGGGCGTAAAGTCAGCAAGACTCAAGGCTCTGAGTTCTACGTGCATGGACGCGACGGGATGATCCGTAGCAAAGACTCCTATGGGAACGATCCCCACCCACCGAAAGATAAGAGTTGAGCAGTGCCGGACTTGCTGGTTCAATCGACGGCTATGAATCGAACGTCTTTGTCAACTGCCCTTTCGACCCCAAGTATCTGATCCTCCTTCGTCCCCTTCTTTTTACCATTGCATATATAGGCTACCATCCCAGAATAGCCGCTGAGCGGTCAGATTCTGGAGAGAATCGGCTCGATAAGATTTGCGAGCTGATTCGGCAGTCCAAGTTCAGTATTCATGATCTTTCTCGTTTGAAAGCGTCTCGATCCAATGAGGTTTATCGCATGAACATGCCGTTTGAGCTTGGCATCGACTATGGATCACGCCAGCATGGTCCAGAATTTATGAGGGGAAAGAAGTGTCTTATTCTGGAGAAGGGAAAGCACGATTTTAAGAGAGCGCTGTCCGACTTGTCTGGCGTCGATATCAAGAGTCACGGTGATAAACCTGAAGAGGTCGTCCGAGCTGTCCGTGACTGGTTTTACGAAACGGTAGGCCTTCGTGACGTCCCCTACCCCAACGTCATATGGTTCCGATTCAGCGACTTTACGACAAGTCTTTTCGAGGCGAGACTCGCGGAAGGTATCCCTGAGGATGAGGTCAGGGAGGATATTGCCAGGATGCCGATACCGGAGTACTTGGACTGCGTAGCGGATTGGGTAGCAAGCACGAAGGCCGGACTTCCCGTGGCAGGATAGTGGTCATACCCAGATCCTCGCAAGTGGCCATTGTCGGCAGCCACTCCAGGAGACAGACTCCTCTCCGCCAACCAAGAGGAGAAAGACATGCTGCTCGAGGAGATCACGGAAACCAAGGCACGGAATGGTCAGGCCGATTTCGATTTCTGGTTCGGCACCTGGAAGGTCCACAACCGGAAGCTGAGGGAGCGGCTCAAGGGCTGCACCGAGTGGGACGAGTTCGAGGGGACCTCGGTCGCGCGGCCGGTCTGGGGCGGCCTGGCCAACATCGACGAATACGAGGCCGACAGCCCGTCGGGGCACATCCAGGGCATGACCCTGCGCCTCTTCAATCCCGCCACGCGGCAATGGAGCATCCGTTGGGCCAACAGCACGACCGGCGCCATGGACAACCCGATGATCGGCGAGTTCAAGGACGGCCGCGGCGAGTTCTACGACCAGGAGATGTTCGAGGGCCGCAGCATCTACGTCCGCTTCATCTGGTCGGACATCACGCCCACCTCCTGCCGCTGGGAGCAGGCCTTCTCGGCCGACGGGGGAAAGACCTGGGAAATCAACTGGATCATGGAGAATACACGGCAGAAATGAACGCGCCAAACCGTTTGCGAGCGTATCTCCTGCTGGGCAGCCTGGTGCTCGCCTTGCAACCCCTTCAGGGGTTTGCACAGGAACGAGACGGGCAACACGATTTCGACTTCGAGATCGGCACTTGGAAAACTCACTTGAGGCGTCTCCAGAAACCCTTGACGGGCTCGACCACCTGGGTCGAGTACAAGGGGACGACCGTCGTTCGGAAGGTTTGGGATGGCCGTGCCAATCTGGTAGAGCTCGTGGTCGATGGCCCAGCGGGTCACATCGAAGGTTTGAGCCTGCGCCTGTACAATCCCGACTCCCGTCAATGGAGCCTCAACTTTGCCAGCAGCGGCGGCGGTACCCTGAGCCCGCCCACGATCGGCGGGTTCAAGAATGGACGCGGGGAGTTCTTCGCCCAGGAAACGCTCAATGGCCGAGCCATCTTCGTTCGATTCGTAATTTCCGACATCACCCCGACGTCCTGCCGGTTCGAGCAGTCCTTCTCGGAGGATGGGGGCAAGACTTGGGAAGCCAACTGGATCGCGATCGACACGCGAGTGACCAACTAGCGGGTCTGGCACGCCGCATTCCCCGTCTCTCGATAGGCGTTCCCCGCTCTGCGTGCCGCGTTCCCCACGGGGAATGTGGCATGAAGAGTAGGGAATGAGGCACGCCGACCCCGCAACGGAGCATTCCCCGTGGGGAACGTCTCGTAACGCCTGGGGAACGCCGTCCAATGGACGGGGAATGCCTCATTCCCCATCGTTCACGAAATCGAAAGAACAGGGAACAAGGCATTCCCCGGCCTTTACGAGGCGTTCCCCATGGGGAACGCCTCACGCCGGCTAAAAAACGTACCATTCCCCACGTCTCGATCGCCATTCCCCGTGGGGAATGCGACGGAAAGAGTGGGGAATGGGGGCGTGTGCGCGGGGATCGCCTTGCTTTGCGCCCTGAACGAGACGAGCGTAGAATGCTGAGACATGAAGATCCGCCGGTTGATCGCGGGATTGCTGCTCGCCGCGGGCGCCGTCGCCTGTGCGCATTCTCCGCAGAGCCTTTCCGAGCACCACGAGGCCAGCATCGCGGCGCATCCCTCCGCCCTGGAAGCCGCCCCCCGCGTCGACTTCACGACGCAGGTCCGACCTATCCTGGAGAACCGGTGTCAGCCTTGCCACTTCCCAGGGGGCCAACTCTACCAGCTCCTGCCCTTCGATCGCGCCGAGACGATCGTCCACCTGAGAGAGAAGCTGTTCACCCGTATCAAGGATGAGCACGAGCAGCGGCTGATCCGCGAGTTCCTCTCCCAGGAAGCCCCGGACCGCGGCGCTGTTCACGCCGGATCTTGAGAGCAGCAAGGAGCCCAGATTGAGCAGCTCCGGTCTCCACCGTACCCCAGCGCCTTTCGGAATGCTCGTCGTCTTGCGGGCCGTTCTCTACTCTTCAGCCTTCGTGCTCCTCTGGGCATGGCTCGCGGCATCGGCACGGCCGCTGGACGCTCGACTGCCTCTCACCATCCCCGTTTGGGCTCGCCCTCCCGGCCTGGCCCTGGCTCTCGCGGGTGCCCTTCTCGTCCTCTGGTGCATCGGAACCTTCGTGGCCAGGGGGCGCGGCACTCCGGCCCCCTTCGACCCTCCACGCGAATTCGTGGCCGCGGGTCCGTATCGCTACGTGCGCAATCCGATGTACATCGGCGCCTTCGGCATTCTCGCCGGAGCGGGATTGGCCTTGCGGTCACCCTCGATCATCGGAGTGGGAGTGCTGTTCCTTCTGCTCGTTCACCTCCTCGTGCTGCTCTATGAAGAACCGTCTCTGGGCAGCCGGTTTGGCGATCCCTATCTGCACTACAAGTCGTCGGTGCACCGGTGGCTTCCTCGATCCCCCAGGTCCGACGAATAAGTGGACAGCGTCTCGAATCTCCTTCGTTGACGGCGCTCCGCCAGGGGCGTAGAATATCTATGTCCCATAGAATGAATAGTATGCGTCGATGAAGGCGAAACTGCCACGAGGGCTGCCATGCCAAAAAACATAGTGATCTGCTGTGACGGTACGGCGAACGAGTTCGCCAAGAACCGGACGAACGTCATCAAGCTCTATTCCGTGCTGGAGCAGGATCCGGACCAGGTCACGTACTACCATCCGGGCTTGGGCACCATGGAGCCGGTGGGGGCGCTCAGCCCGTTGCGCCGGCGGTTCATGCGCGTGCTGGGAAAGGCGTTCGGCTACGGGCTGGAGCACGACATCCGCGATATCTACGCCTTTCTGATGCATTGCTACGAGCCTGGCGACAAGGTCTTCCTGTTCGGGTTCAGCCGGGGCGCCTACACCGTGCGGGCGGTGGCCTCGTTGCTCCGCGCGTGCGGGCTGCTGCGGCCGAACAACGAGCCGCTCATCCCCTACGCGATCCGCGTGCTCAACGGCATTCAGCGGGCGAAGGGCCCAGCGGCGGTCCAGGAGGCCTTCAGGCTCGTCGATGAGTTCAAGGCGGTGCTGTCGCGCGGCGACTGCAAGCCCTGGTTCGTCGGCGTGTGGGACACGGTCAGCTCCGTCGGATGGATCGAGAATCCCTTGAAGCTGCCCCATGTCGCCGACAACGCTGACATCGAGGTCGGCCGGCATGCGATCGCGATCGACGAGCGCCGCGCCTTCTTCCGTACCAACTTGTGGCGGCCGGGAACCGATCCGGCGCGGCCTCACGGGCCCAAGGATCTGCTGCAGGTCTGGTTCCCCGGCGTGCATTCCGACGTCGGCGGCGGCTATCCCGAGGCCCAGAGCGGACTGGCGAAGATCGCGCTCGAGTGGATGCTGGAGGAAGCGGAGAAGTTCGGGTTGCGGGTGGATCAGGGGCGGAAGCAGGACGTGCTCGGCCGCGCCCCGGGGACCTCGAATGCGGCACCCGATCCGAAAGCGGAGAGGCACGAGTCGCTCAAGGGATTCGGGTGGAACGTGGCGGAGCTCGTGCCCAAGCGGCACTTCAACTGGCAGACGCGCAAAGAGGGGCGGCGCATGAACCTCTACCGCCGCCGCACGATTCCGCCCGGCTCGCTGATCCACAACTCGGCGTACCAGCGGGGCGCCGAATACGCGAAACTCCTGCCCGCCGACGGGATACAGGTCTAAAATAGGAAGCCATGATGTCCGAAGAAGCCCAGATCCGGTTGGTGAGCGTCGAGTTCCTGCGGCCGGGACCGCCTCACAATCAGCTCCTTTCGCCGCTCACCCAGTACCTGGCCGTCTGCGGCGATGCCGGAGCCGGCGTCGTCACCGTGCCGTACGAGCACGGACGGTTCGAGCGGCTCTTGAAGGAGCTGCGCTATGAGGGGGACCCCGAGGACCGCCAGGCTCTGCTGCACGATCTCGGCACGGACATGGGGAAGCTTCTCGGAGGCGTACCGGGGCTTCCCGGCGCGCTGACGAACGATCTGAGCCGGCCTGGCACGCTCGTCCATCTGCGCCTGACGCTCTCGGCGTCGGAGCTGGCGCTCCTGCCGTTCGAGCTGGCGAAAGTGCCCGTGACGGCCAGTGTGTCGGGCCAGAGCTGGTTGGCCCTCCAGACCCGTCCTCCGGTCTGCGTGACCCGCAACATCCGGACGGTTTCACCGGAAGGGGTTCTCTGGCCCGAGCGGCCGCGAATCCTGTTTATTGCCGGCGATCCCGAGAACGTGCCTTATAAGGACCACCGTGGTGTTCTCAAGCAGGCGATCCGGCGGTTCCGGTACCCGGACCGCGATGACAAGAAATCCGATTCCGAACGCGGCAGGGAGCAGTACGGCGACCTCCTGACGATCCTGATCCATCCGACCCTGGCCGACGTGTTTCAGGAGTGCCAGGACCATCGCTATACTCACATCCATATCTTGACTCATGGTGACGAGACGTCTCCCGGGGTGTACGGCCTGGTCCTTCGAGGGCCGGATGGCGCGCCCGACGTGGTGTCGGGCGACCGGTTCAGGGCGGCCATCACCACCGTGGGCCACAGGCCCTCGGTCGTTACGGTGGCGAGTTGCGACAGCGCCAATGTCGGTTCGGTCGTCATCCCCGGCGCGAGCTTCGCTCACGAGCTCCATCAGGCTGGCATCCCGCTCGTCATCGCCGCCCAGTTCCCACTCAGCATCGAGGGTTCCATTCCGCTGACCGCCAGGCTTTACGACGGCCTGTTGTGGGGGGAGCATCCGCTGGTGCTGCTCCAGAAGGCGCGTGCGGAGCTTCATGCCCGCTATACGGCGAACTGGCACGACTGGGCAAGCTTGGTCGTGTACGAAGCGTTGCCTCATGTGCTTGCCGATCAGTTGGATGCTCTGAAATATTTTCAGACCAAGCGCGCGATGAATTCGGCGCTCGAACGGATCGACAATGCCATCAAACCTGATAATCAAGTTGTCATTTCGCTCAAAGATCTCGACCAGGCGGTCGAGTATGCGCTCGAACGGCTGCCGCTGAAGGGGCAGTACGGCGTGGAGTGCGTCGGGCTTCGGGCCAGCTCGCGCAAGCGGGTCGCGCAAGCCGCCTTCACGCTTCCCGAAGGCCCGGACACGCCGCTCAGAGATCCGTACGACCTCCTCGAAGAAGCCCGTCTCGATTACGACCGGGCCGTCCGAGGTCTGATGGTGAACGACTCGCGGATTCTGCAGCGTCTCGCCACTTTGCATTGGGTGCTGGTCCAGGTGGCCTCGCTTTCCATGGTCCTGGGAAAGAACTGTGACGAGGGCTCATGGGAAGCGGCCAAGCTCAGCGCCGACCGCTACCGGGATCATTCCGACCCCGAGCAGCGGGCATGGGCGCATGCCAGCCTGGCGGAGCTCTGGCTCATCCGGCTTGGCGAGACGAGCCTCGACGAGGCCGCCAGGGAGAAGCTCCATCAGCACGCCGTTCACCATGCAGAGGAGCTCGGGCGTTTCTATCCGGGGGATGACGAGTTCCCGGTGAAATCCACGCGGCGCCAGTTCGAGCGGTATGTGCACTGGTGGGGCCATCCGGACTTCGAGAAGGCGCTCGAGACACGCGGGGCCAAGCGGCTTGCGCCGTGGAGCGATAAGTTCGGAGTGATCGAGACGGCCAAGCATCTCGTGGAGTTGCTGCGGCGAAGGCCGGCAGGCGGCAATCGAAAGCCTTCAGGGGGTGGCGGTACGCCACAGTCCGGACCGTCCGGACCGTCCGGAGCTCCGTCAGGGTCTGCGTCCGGCGCAGGCGGCTCCTCTGCGCGCTCGGCGCAGCCCAAATCGTTGTCGAAAGAGGCGGCCCCGCCGGAGGCTCCGCGCCGCCGCGAGGGGGCGTTCTTCGATATCGAGGTGTTGCCCGCGGGCCATGGAGACAGCCTGTGGATCGAGTACGGTGATGCCGCGAAAACCCATCGATGGCTGATCGATTGCGGCACTCAGCAGACGGCGCGGCACCTGCTGCGGCGCGTGGACGCCGTGCCGGTCAGCGAGCGGTTCCTCGAGCTGTTCGTGATGTCGCACATCGATTCCGATCACATCGGTGGGGCGCTGCCGTTTTTCAAAGCCGTCACGCAGGGGCTGCGGTTCGGCGACGTCTGGTTCAACGGCTGGCGTCAGCTCTCCGGCAAGCTGGGCGCGAGGCAGGGGGAAATGTTCTCGACCGCCCTCCAGGATCTCGAGCTGCCCTGGAACGTCTGGCGCGAGGGCGGGCCGATCGTGGTGGCGGACGGCGATCTGCCGGTGCACGTCCTGCCCGGAGGGATGAAGCTGACATTGCTGTCGCCAACACCCGACAGGCTCAAGAAGCTCGCTCCGGTGTGGACGCGCGAAATGAAACGGTACGGCCTGGAGCCCGGCTCCCGGGTCGATTACCGCAAATTCCTGAGGGGCACGCCGTCGACGTCGACCAACGTCGACGAGCTCGCGGACGAGGCCTTCGGGGATGACAACGGCGCGCCGAACGGCACGAGCATCGCCGTGCTGGCGGAGTACGGCGGAGCCAGCGCGCTGCTCGCCGCCGACTCGCACGCACCGGTGCTCGTTCAATCGATCAAAGCGTTATTGGCGCAACGGGGCGGCGACCGGCTGAAGGTGGACGTCTTCAAGGTGTCGCATCACGGCAGCCAGAACAACGTCAGCACGGAGCTGGTGAAGCTCCTCGATTGCTCCCGCTACATCGTGTCGACCAACGGCGATCACTTCTGCCATCCGGACCGCCAGGCGGTCGCGCGCCTGATCAAGTATGGCCGGCGCGACGGCAATCGGCCGGCTTTGTATTTCAATTACAAGAGCGGGTACAACGAGGTGTGGGAGAGACCGGATCTCCAGGAGAAGTACGGCTACTCCGCGCTCTATCCGCCGGCCGATCAGCCGGGCACCCTTGTGTCGCTCCTGGCAGGACGGGTCTGAAGACGACCCCGCGGGCCGCCATTCTCCCGGGACCGGCCTCCCCTGATCGTTGAAATCAGGAAAGAGCTCCTGAAATCCGGATACAGCCTCGTAGTTATCCTATTAGACGAAATGGAATTCTCCTATTTGTGCTCTTGACAGCTTGCATGAACGAGCGCAGGATTTAGGGAGATTCACACCAGATCGACTCGAGGAACTCTCGTAGAGCATCCCCGGTAGCGAGTCGCCAGATGAGCTGTCGGTCGGACAGGACGAGCGCTGCCAAAGACTCCAGGTACTCCTTCCTCGAGGAGCGTGTCCCTGTCCATGGGGCCTGTTGGGCCCAAGACCTCCGCAATGCGTCTAAAGGGGCGTCTCCTCCCGGGAGGCGGTCCTCTTCAGAAAGGAGGAGGTATGGAGTCCTTGGATGTGGTGGTATTGCCGGAGGAGCACGGGGAGGCCGTGCTGAAGAAGCGGGACGAGGGGCGGTCTCGACCCCGCTGGCTGGGGATGGCGGCGTTCCTGTCGATCGCCATCGTCGTCTGGGAGTATCTGCTCAACGCCGTGATGAACCCGGGGGACTGGAACCCGGCCGGAGTCGCCGCGCACATGGCGCTGGACGTGGCGATCGTGCTGCCCATCGCGGCGCTCGCCCTGATGGCGGGCCGGCGGCTGGGGGGACGGCTCCGCATGGAAGCCACCGAGTGGGCCGGCCTGCTGGGGATCGCCGGCCTGGTGTCTCTCGTCTTCCTGGTCGCGATGGCGCCGGTGGTCGCGACCCGCGACCTCGCCCATGAGTGGATGGGCAACACCTACGGCCTGTCGCTGGCCCAGGTCCAGATCACCCAGGTGCGGACCGGCCTCACGGTCCAGGAGCCGAAACAGCTCTGCTCCTTCACCTCGCTGCGCAACCCGAGCCTCGCCGGCAACCTCGATGCGGCCGAGATCCCGGTCCTGTTCCGGGTCGAGGCCGCCGCGAGCGCCCTGCTGATCCAACTGGCGGCGCTGCTGCCGCTGCTGCTGGCGGGCCTCTTCGTCCGGCACCGCGCCGGATTGCCGCGGGCGGACCTGCAGCAGCCCCTGATGCTGGTGCGCTGGTGCGCCCGGCCGCTGCGCCTCGGGGCCCTCGGCCTCGTCGCCCTGCTGGGGTTCTGCTTCGGCGACGGCACGGACGAGATCTACGCGCAGCCGGCGGCGCTGCTCACCGCGCCGTACAACGCGTGCACGGATGGCGGGCCGGTCAAGGAGTACAAGGTCCACGCCATCAACGTGGTCATCACCCTGAACCGCTACTTCGACCACGCGCCGGGCTTCATGTACGCCCTGGAGGCCAACATCCCGGCGATCCGGGCCTTCGAGCAGGCGCTGATCACCAGCCGCGCGCAGGTGCTCGCCGCCAACGACGTCAACCTGGACGTGCCCGGCCTGACCCGCGTGACGCCGGGCCTGCGCAAGGACCCGATCCAGCCGCTGGCGATCCGGGCCAACCTGGGCGATTGCGTGAAGATCCACTTCACCAACGACCTCACGGACGGCCAGCCCGCCTCGCTCCACATGCTGGGCCTCTCGCACACGGTCCTGAACGCGGGCAGCGCGGTCGGCGTGAACCCGGTCTCCTACGCGGCCGCCGGGCAGACGGTCACCTATCAGATCCCGGTGCCCAAGGACCCGGCCGCGGAGCGCGCCTATTACTTCCACGACCACGGCGCCGGCGTGTCGCCGCTGAACGTCGGCGGACGGGTGGACTGGCGGGTGCGCCAGGGCATGGGCCTGTTCGGCGCCCTGGTCGTCGAGCCGGCGGGCTCGACCTACCTGGACGTCGAGACCGGCGCGGTGCTCGACACGGTGACCGGCAGCAACTGGGAGGCGATCATCATCGATCCCAACCTGGCCAGCCGGCCCGACGGCAAGAGCTTCCGGGAGTTCGTGATCATGTATCACGAGTTCGGCCACGAGAACTTCCGGGCCATCTTCGACTTCCGGGGCGCGATCCTGCCGCACCTGGACGCCACCACGCTCTCCGGCGCCTACCGGCTGGGGGCGCGCGGCCTCAACTACCGCAGCGAGCCGTTCCGCCGCCGCATCGAGCTGAACGACCAGATCCACGGCAACACCCCCGGCTCGATCCGCAACGGCAAGAGCCTGGCGTACGCCTCGTACCCGTTCGGCGATCCGCCGACGCCGATCCCCCGGTCCTACCTGGGGGAAGCGACCAAGACGCGGGTGCTCCACGCCGGCGCGGAGGTCTTCCACGTCCACCACCTGCACGGCGGCGGCGACCGCTGGCGGCGCAATCCCGACGCGGATCCCAACAGCAACTTCTGGAAGGGCCTGACCAAGGTGCCGAAGCAGGAGCTCAAGTCGGTCCACCTCGACTCGCAGTCGATCGGACCCGGCAGCAGCTACAACCTCGAGCACGAGTGCGGCGCGGGCGGCTGCCAGCAGGGTGAGGGCGAGTTCCTCTACCACTGCCACATCGGCCACCACTACGTCGCCGGCATGTGGTCGTTCTGGCGCGTCTTCGCCACCGAGCAGACGGCGGAGACCGACCTCCACGGCGATGCGCTGTTCGTCGAGCCGCGCCTGTTCCAGCACGACAACGTGTTCTCCAACAGCGAGGCGCCGTCCAACACGCCGCCTCTCCCCGGGGTCTCGGCCGGGCAGCTCATCGGCGTCCAGGTGGACTGGAACCGGACGATCGTCGCCGACAGCAGCTTCTCGAACCCCCTTACCCAGGTCCGGCTGACCGACTGGATCAAGAACCAGCTCCCGCCGCCGGGCGTGCGCCTGGACGACAACGACGCCACGGTGTGGGACTGGCAGATGACGGGCACGGGAGCGGCCCTCCAGGTGTTCGGCGAGGCGGAAGAGACCCGTCCGATGGCCAACTGGAAATCGTCCAGCCCGGGAGTGCGGCCCGAGGTACGGTTCAACGCCAAGAACGGCCGCTACGCCTGGCCCCTCTTCCGGCCCCACATGGCGGCACGGCCGCCGTTCACGGCCCGCCATACCGGCTCTCCCTGGCTCGGCGAGCAGATGATCCCAGGGCGCATGGACGGCCTGTGCGCCAACAACCTGGTCCACCCCGACGTGTTCGTCGGGCTCAAGGCCCAGCGGTTCTTCCCGGTGAGCGCCATCACGCTGCCGATCCAGGTGACGCGCGCCACACCGCCCGGCAGGCCGTCGGCGGACGATCCCAACGGCATGCTCTTCGTGCTCAACGAGAACAAGGCCGACGTCCTCGCGGGCCTGATGCCCCGGGAGCCGTTGACCATCCGCTCGAACGTCGGGGACTGCGTGGAGGTCATCTTCACCAGCGAGATCCCCGACGGGACGCTCAACAACAACTTCTCGAAGGTGAACATCCACAGCCACTTCGTGCAGTTCGACACCCAGGCTTCGGACGGCGTGATCGCCGGCTTCTCCTATGAGCAGTCGGTGCGCCCGTACGCGGTCGAGAACCGCACGCTGACGCAGGCGGCGGCCCGCTTCTCCTCGACCCTCAAGGTGACCAACGTCAACCGTCTGAGAGTGGGGATCGACATCGGCATCGGCCTGGGCGAGGGCACCTCCGGCTCCCTCCTCGGCCAGCCGCTGCCGACCACCGAGGTGCGCAGGATCGTGGCCATCACGGGGACCGACACCATCCAACTGGACCTGCCGCTGCTGCAGAACCACGCCTTGGGCGAGGCGGTGGGTGTCGAGTTCGTACGATACAACTGGTACTCGGACGTCGACGTCGGCACGGTCTTCTTCCACACCCACGTCGAGAGCAAGGATTGGGATCACGGCCTGTTCGGCGCCCACATCGTGGAGCCGAAGGGCTCGACCTACCATGACCCGACGACGGGTGCCGAGATCCGTTCCGGCACCATCGCCGACATCCACGTGAACAACGGCTTCTTCGGCGGGGAGCCGGTGGCGGACGGCGTGACGGGCTCGTTCCGCGAGTTCATGCTCTTCCTCCACAACCAGAGCCCGGTCGTCGGCCAGTTCGACCTGGGAGGCGGCACCA
Organism: Thermoanaerobaculia bacterium; assembly: GCA_035266085.1. Lineage (GTDB taxonomy): Bacteria > Acidobacteriota > Thermoanaerobaculia > Multivoradales > UBA5704 > DATARR01. The sequence continues at coordinate 43,361 of DATFNZ010000013.1, read as the reverse complement.
TCAACCTGCGCGCCGAGCCATGGTCTCTGCGTCCGGGCGATCCGGCCTACCGCTTCTCGTCGGTCACGCACGGCGATCCGTTCACCCAGGAGGTCAGAGCCTACGCGGGCGACCCGGTGGTCTTCCGCGGCTTGGGGCTGGTCGAGAAGGTGGGCGGCATCCGGGTGACCGGACACCGCTTCAACATCGAGCGCTTCACCAAGAGCTCGGACCTGCGGGACGCCGGCTTCCTCGGCATCTCCGAGCGCTACGACTTCTCGCTCGAGGGAGGAGCGGGAGGACCGAAGGGCTATCCGGGCGACTACATGTATTACTCCACGCTCGCCAAGGACTTCGAGTCCGGCGCCTGGGGCCTGCTGCGGGTCTACGATCAGCCGAAGGGCGATCTCCAGCCGCTGCCGGGCCGCCCATCCGCCAACGGGAGCACGGGTTTCCCGACGCTCTCGCAGACCGGTGCGGCGCCGCCTTCCCTGGCCGACGGGCCGGGCAATGCCTGTCCGCCGGGGGCGGCGGTGAAGACCTATGGGCTGTCCATCGCGGACACCGCCATCATCTACAACGACGCCGTACCCGCGGGAGAGCCCGGCGTGGCCTACTTCCTCAACGGCGATCCCATCACCAACACCCGCACGCCGATGGTGGTGCGCGTCAACAAGGGGGAGTGCCTGAGGGTCAATCTGACCAACCTGCGCGCCACCAGGCGGTCGGGGTGGAACGTCGGCGAGCTGCTCTTCGACCCGCAGCGCTCCTATGGCACCGCCATCGGGCTCAACCACGATTCGACGGTGGCTCCGGGCGCGACGCGGACCTACGAGTACTTCGCCGACAAGGAGCTCGGCCTCACCCTGGCGCTAAACCTGGCCGACCCCGACTCGCTCGCCCTGGGAGCCTGGGGAGGCGTGGTGGTCGAGCCGCAGGGCTCGACGTACCGCAGTCCGGGAACGCTCACTCCGCTGCCCGGCGGCGGTACCGGCATTCAGGCGGATATCGTGACGGGCGGGCTCGCCACCCGCGAGTTCGTGGCGCTCTTCATGGACGCCGAGGACGAGTTCTCCCAGGACCGGATGCCGTACCCGGCCGGTCCGGAGTTCACCAACTCGGTCAGCTACAGCAACGAGCCGCTGTCGCTGCGCAACTTCCTGCTGGCGCCGGCGGACGTCTTCCGTACCCCCCTGTGGGGCGACCCGCGGCACGTCGTCGCGGTGCCGAAGGGAGCGTCCCTGGTCTACCGGGTTGGCCAACCCTGGGGTGAGATGCCTCACGCGGCGACGGTCGAAGGCCATCGCTATCGTCAGGAACCCGGCATGGCCGGCTCGGAAGTGCTGTTCAACGACGTGCTGGCTCCGGGCATGACGCTCAACATGGAGCTCGTGGGCGGGGCTGGCGGCGACCTGAACGCGCCTGGGGACTACCTGTTCCTGGATCGCGGCCAGGGCTTCCTCCAGACCGGCCTGTGGAACATCCTGCGGGTGACCGATCCGGCACTGGGCGGCGCTCTCCACGCGGTGGACACCGTCACCGTCACGGGTGTGGCGAGCGGCGGCGGCAGGACGACCGTCCGCGGCGTCGTCGGCACCAAGCCGGCCGGCGACACCGTCGGCCGGTTGGCGGTGTTCGACGGCGTTCAAGCCGGGGGCAAGTGCACCGGCCAAAAGCTGGGCACGGTCAAGGTCGACCGTGGCAGCGGCCGTTGGACGCTCGACCTCGGCCAGCAGGCGCCGAAGCAGCTCTGCCTCCAGTCTCCCGGGGGAGGAATGGCGAGCGGTCCGGTCGCCAGTCTGGTCACCGAGCGGACGAAGAGGGTGGCCGCGCAGGCGCAGGAGATGCAGCGCGCCAAGCAGTTGAAGGTGCAGCTCCAAAAGCAGTTCGCGGAGCTGGAGGCGCTGGAGGCGGAGGAGGAGTAGACGCCTCTGCCGCTCCAGCCGTACAGGGCCCGGGTGCTTCGGCATCCGGGCCTTTTTCGATCCAGGAAGGAGACGTGCAATGCGCAAGGCAGCGGGTCTGAAATCGATCTTCGCGGGCGCCGCTCTCGTCGCGGTCCTCTGGCCGGCCGCCGCCGCCGGCACACGCCAGGGCTGGCATGGCGAGGCCATGCCGGAGGGGCTCGTGCGCGGCAAGAAACAGGGGGAGTACGTCTGGAAGAAGGACGGGGCCCTCATGGTCTACGTCCCCCCCGGGCCCTTCAAGATGGGGAGCGACAAGGGCGACGCGAACGAGAAGCCGGTCCACCAGGTCGACCTGGACGGCTACTACATCGACAAGTACGAGGTTTCCTGGCGGAAGTGGAAGGGCTCAGGGCTGCCCTATCTCAAGGAGCCCAACGAAAGGGTGCCGATGGTCCAGCCCCCGGACTGGGGATTGAACGACGCCCACCCAGTCGTCCACGTCACGTGGCAGGACGCCAAGAGCTACGCGGCATGGGCCGGCAAGCGGCTGCCCACCGAGGCGGAGTGGGAGAAGGCGGCCCGCGGCACCGACGGCCGCCTCTATCCGTGGGGCAACGAGCCGCCCACCGTCCAGCGCGCGATGTGGGTCGATCACCCGCTGGCGGAGACCTCCACCGCGCCGGTCAACTGCTGCCAGGCCGGAGCCTCCCCCTACGGCGCCGTCAACATGGCCGGCAACGTCTGGGAGTGGTGCGAGGACACCTACCGCCACGATTTCTACGGCAAGTCGCCGGAGAAGAACCCGGTCAACCAAACCAAGGGCGATCCCAGGATCCTGCGGGGCGGCGCCTTCCAGTTGGACTCCCGGTTCATGCGCACGTCCAACCGCTACTGGCTCTCCGAGCTCGACCGGAGCACGGACATGGGTTTCCGTACGGTGGTGAGCGCTACTCAGCCTCCAGCGCCCACAGCTCCGAGCCCGTGAGCCGGTCCCACTTGCGGAAGAGCAGGCGGGGGCCGGCGGGCACCAGCTCGAAGGAGGCGGCTTCGGCGGGGGCCGACAGCTCCAGGATCCTGGAGGTCCCCGGCGGCGTGCCGTCGGTCTGGTAGAGGCCGCCCTCCTGGGCGGTGGTGAAGTAGAGCTGGCCGGCGAGGACGCGGTACGACTCGGGCTCGCAGATCTCCATGCCGTCGGCGTTGAGCAGGGGATCCGTTCCCTCCTCGGTGCCGTCGCTCGCCCAGAGGACCTGGTCGCCCGTCGAGGCGAACAGGAGCCTGCCGTTGAACACGGCCGGGGTCGCGATCTCCCGGGCATCGATCTGGATCAGGACCGGGTTGATCCGCCGGGTTCCGGCCGCCGTCCCGTCGCTGACGTACAGCCCCTGCTTCGTGAAGTCGGCCGGGCCGCCGGAGAGGAAGAGGCGGGAGCCGGCGGAGATCAGGTGGGTCATGAAGAAGCCGTCGGGCCCCGGCGTGAGCTCGGCCGTGAGGACCGTACCGGCCGCGGTGCCGTCGGTGCTCCACAGCTCCAGGCCGTGCTCCTCGTCGGCGGCGGAGAAGTAGAGCCGGCCCGCGTGCCCGGTCAGGTTCTGGGGCTCCGACCCGCGGCCCGGCCGCGGATCGACGTCCTTTACCAGGACGGTCCCGCCGGGCGTGCCGTCGCTCCGCCAGAGCTCGCGGCCGCCCTCGCCCACGCTGGCGGTGAAGTAGAGGCGGCCCCCGAACACCGTCAGGCTCCGCGGCTGCGATCCCTGCTGGAGGCCCGGCTCGAGGTCCGCCAGCATCCGGGTGCCCTCCGCCGTGCCGTCGCTCGTCCACAGCTCCTCGCCATGGTCCGCGTCGGCGGCCACGAAGAACACCTGGGCGCCGATCGCGCGGAGGGGCTCGAGGGTGAGCACCCGCAGCGACTCCGGGGTCAGCCTCGAGGTGCTGCCTGGAGTGCCTGCCGAGCGCCAGAGCGAGAAGCCCGACTCGCCTGGGAGGCGGGCGACGAAGAAGAGCCGGCCGGCGCTCTCGGCGCTGCTCCGGATCTCCGGGGGAGCGGCGGGCTCGCCGCCCGGGAAGAGCTCGTCGACCAGGACCGTGCCCGCCTCCGTGCCGTCGCTCGCCCACAGCTCGGAGCCATGGATTCCATCCTGGGCGAAGAAGAAGCCCCTGTCTGACGCTGACCGGAAGGCTGTGGGGAAGGAGCCGCCGAGGTCCTCGCGATTGATGTCCAGGAAGAGCCGGGTGCCCTGGGGCGTGCCGTCGGTAGCCCACAGCTCCTGGCCGTGATCGTCGCCGGCGGAGAAGAGGAAGACATCTCCCAGGAAAGCTCCCGTGGCACCGCCGGCAAGGGCGGCCTGAGTCTGGAAGCTGGTCAGCCGGACGGTGCCTTTCGACGTGCCGTCCGACCGCCAGAGCTGGGGGACGCTTTGGCCGTTCAAGGCCAGGAGAAACAGCTCTCCCTCGCCAACATTCAGGACGGCCGGCGAAGAGCCGCAGCTCCCCCGGCAGAGGTCCCGGACGAGGCGGGTGCCGGCTTCCGTGCCGTCCGTCGCCCACAGCTCGGCTCCGCGCTCGCCATTGTCGCCGGAGAAGAAGAGGCGCTCTCCGGCCGCGAGCCTCGCGATGCCGGCGCCGTCCGTGGCGGCGGCACCGGAGCAGGGGCCGGGGCAGACGTCGTGGAGCAGGCGGGTGCCGCGGACCGTGCCGTCCGTGACCCAGGGCTCCACGCCGTGTACGCCGTCGTCCGCCCGGAAGACCATGCGGCCTCCGAAGGAAGCCTCCGGCAGCAGGCGGACGGTGGCATTGTCGAGCGGCAGGAATGGCGAGCCTGGAGCGAAACGGCTCAACGGCCGGGTGCCGCCGCGGGTGCCGTTGGAAGCCCACAGCTCAGCGCCGTTCACCGGATCGAAGGCCACGAACAGCAAGCGGTCTCCGAGCACGGTGACGTCGAGAAAGGCTGGCGCCGCCGGGGTGGAGGCGAAGGTGCGCAAAGCCGACGTGCCGCCCGGCGTGCCGTCGCTCGTCCACAGCCCGTCGAGTTGCGCCGCAACCGGGGCGACGAAGAAGAGCGTCCTTCCCACGGCCCGGAGCAGGGCCGGCCCGGTTTGCCGGACCAAGCGGGTGCCCTCGGCCGTGCCGTCGCTCGTCCACAGCGCGGGCTCCTCGCCACGGTCGGCGCGGAAGAAGAGGCGGCCGCCGGCCTCGGTCAGCTCGTCAGGCTCGGAGCCGCCGACGCCCGGCCGCAGGTCGGTCACCTGGAAGGTCCCCGCGGCCGTCCCGTCGGACCGCCAGAGCTCCATGCCGTTGACGAGGTTGTCGGCGGCGAAGTAGAGCAAGCCCTGGCTGGCGATCCAGGCGCTCCGGCGGGGGGATTCAGGTAATAGGAGAGGCCCGGCGAGGCGCACCGTGCCCGCTCGCGAGCCGTCCGTCACCCAGAGGTCCAAGGGTCCGAAGCCGCGTCCGAAGGCGCGAAAGAACAAGGACCGTCCGGTGCGGGCCACGACTTCCAGATGGCCGGAGCACTCCCCCGGGCAGGCGTCGGCGAGCTGGAAGGTCCCCGCCACGGTGCCGTCCGAGCGCCAGATCTCTCGCCCGGACTCGCCGTCGTCCGCCGCGAAGATCGCCAGAGCGCCGAGCGTGGCGTACTCCCGGGGAGACGAGCCCTGGGCCACGGGAACCGGGTTGATGTCCTTGACGAGATGGGGCGTGACCCCGTGGCCGGGAGCGGCGCCGGGCAGGACGCCGGCCAGGAGGACAGCCGGCAGGAGGAACAGGCGAACGCGCATCGGGACCTCCTCTGGCTCTTTTTAACCGCCCTTATTGGAGCTCCAGCAGAAAGGCCAGGAGGTCCGCGGCGTCCTGATTGGTCACCAGGCTGGCGTACTCGGGCATGGCGCTGGGGTTTTCGCAGGGCACGCCGCCCTTGCATTCCGGAGCGATGAAGGCGCCCGGCTGGACGATCGACTCGTAGATGTACTGCTCCGGCCGCATGCCGTCGATCCGCTTGGCGGCCAGGGTGCCGATTTTGGCCAGATGGGGGCCGATGTTGTTGCTGCCGGGCACGCTCGGATCGCCGTGGCAGGCGGCGCAGCCGTAGATCCCGGCGTAGAGCCGCTCGCCCCGCGCCGCCTTGCCGATCCCCATCAGGAACCGCGCGTCGGGGGGCAGGTCGTCGCCGCCGCGCGGGCGCAGGTGGTAGTGCTCGGCGGGCTCGGGCACGGGGAAGTACGCCGTCTTCTTGCCATGGCGCCACTCGACGAGCAGCCGGCCGTGGGGCTCGCGGGTGTCGATGTCGAAGTGGATCGCCGTGTTGATGGTCTGGCCCGGCTCCAGCGTGGCCTGACCGATCACGGCGCCGAACGGCGGCACCTCTTCGCCGATCTCGGGGACGAGGAAGAACTCCTCGCCCCGGTACTCCCGGAGGTCCTCGGCGCGGTTCTCCAGGGCGAGATACATGGTGACGCGCTGCGAGCCCCACGCCGGCATGTCGGGCATCATCGTCGCGGGCTGCTTGAAGTTCTCGCCGTGGTCCATCTGGTCGAGGATCCAGCGCGCCTCCCCCAGGCGCACGTTGAGGCCGTCGATCGTGGCATCCTGCACCGGCAGCCGGCGGGTGGCCTGGATCAGCAGCGCCCAGCCGGCCACGGCGAGGCCCAGGACGCCGAGGAAGATGAGGACCCCGGGCTTCGCCCACCAGCGGAGGGAAGCGCTGAGCGTCTTCCGCTCGCGGGCCGTCTGGCGCCGTGCGGCGCCGCGTCCGGGGGCGTCCGGTGGGGCCGGGGCGCTCATGGCTCCATGCCCCCCATGGCCGACCGGACGGCCTGGACCTCGATGGCTCCGGCGTGCTCGAAATGCAGGGTCAGGGGGATCGTGCCGGCCGCATCCTGGGGCGCCTTGGGCTCGAGGAGCATGATGTGTTTGCCGCCGGGCGCGAGCTCCAGCGTCCCGCCGGCGGGAACCTCGAAGCCGTCGGGGTGGGCCACCATGCGCATGACGCCGTTCTCCTCCAGGCTCTCGTGGGTCTCGGCGGCCCGCGCGGCGGCGGTCTCGACGCGCAGCAGGCGGTCGCTCTCGGCGCCGGGATTGACGACGGTCAGGTAGACCGCTCCCATCTCCGGCATCAGGGTGGCCCGCGGCTCACGGATCTCCAAACCGGGCGCCGCCGGCTGGCCGCAGCCGTTCGCCGCTCCCAGGAGAGCTAATCCCAGACACAGGCTCCAAGGCAGGCCGGCGCTTCGGGCGCTTCGGGTGCTTCGGACCGATGCCGGCATGTTTCCACCCCTTTCAGACCGCGAGCAGCTTCTGGAGGTCCGGCACCATCTGTTGAACGGTGGCGTTGGGCGGGAACTTGAGCCGCAGCCGCCCCTCGCGGTCGATGACGAAGAAGGTGCCGGTGTGGTCCACGTAGTAGAAGCTGTCCGTCTCCGGCCCTTCCTTGGGCTGGCCGTATTGCACGGTAAGATCGAACGCCTTGGACACGGCCTCGATCTCCTGCGGCTCGAGGCGCAGGCCGTAGAAGCGGCGGTCGAAGCTGGGCACGTAGCGGGACAGCTTCTCGACCGTGTCCCGCTTGGGATCGACGGAGACGAAGACCACCTCCATGCCGTCGGCGCCGTCGCCGAGCTCGCGGTAGACCTGCTTCATCTTCGCGAGCGTGAAGGGGCAGACGTCGGGGCAGTAGGTGTAGCCGAAGAAGACCAGCGCCACCTTGCCGCGGTGGTCGCTCAGCTTGAAGGGTTTGCCGTCCCAGTTGACGCCGGTGAGCTCCGGCGCCTGGCTGGCGGGCTCGACCACCTCGCCGTTGAACTTCTGGGCGGGCGTGCAGCCCTGGGCGGGCAGCAGGAACCACAGCGCCGCCGCCATCGTCACCGCCTGTGCCCGCCCGAGTTTCATATCGGCCCGTTCACCTCGTGGGAGTGACCCCACAGATTCCTGCCTGACGACTGTGTGCTGGGTTCAGCGATTGGAGTGTAGCGGGGCCGGCTGGCGAATTCAAGGCTGTCCTGTCAGGATGTTCTTTGACCGGCATTGTGGAAAATTCGTGGGTGCGTCCGTCCATACAAAAGACCGTCATCGTGGTTGGACGGAGCGCGCCTGAAAGGAAGTTGAGATGCTGACATTCGCCCAGGCAGTGGAGAAGGTGGACGCGACCGGGCTGCCGGTCGTGGAGGGGTTCACCGTCGAGCTCGAGGCCGGCGCCGACGCGGCGGCCGTGGGCGCCGGAATCACGTCGAAGCTCAAGGCCCGATTTCCGAAGCACGCCTGGAAAGCAGAGCAAGAGAAGCTGCCGGACGGGTGGCTGCTGTTCCGCGCCACCGCCGCCGACACCCCGCCGCTCGGCGAGGCGTGGGAGGCTGTCCGCGAGCTCGAGGATCTGGAGGGCGTCGCGAGCGCCGAGCCGCTGCTGGTCACCCGGCTGCTGATGACGAACGGCTCCGAAGCCGAGCGGGCCTTCCGGCTGTGGGGGAAGGTGAGCGATGCCCGCCTGGCCGAGATCAAGGCGGCGAGCGGCGCCCAGGACCGGCATTGGTCGCTGATGCAGATGGGCGTCTGCGACGCGAAAGGAAAGGGCGGCGCCTGGGCCCTCTGGAAGGCGAAGCCGGGGAATCAGAACAAGAAGCCGGGCGAGGGAATCCTGGTGGCCCACCCGGACACCGGGTACACCAGGCATGCCCGCCTGGCCTCCTGTCTCGCGACCCGCCCGGAAGACCCGCCCGGCCACCACGGCCGCAACTTCGTCGAGCGCGACCGGGCCGACGCCATGACCAACGGCTTCGACCCGATGGAGGACCGGACGCTCGGCAACTTCCCTGGCCACGGCACAGGCACTGCCAGTGTGATCGCGGCCGCGAACAGCCCGGCTGGCCAGCCGTGGGGCGTCGCGCCGGGTGCGAAGATCCTGCCGCTCCGGGTGTCGTCCTCGGTCATCCACCTGAGCTTCCAGAACGTCTGCGACGCCTTCGTCGAGGCGATGGACCGCGGGGCGCACGTCATCTCCATGTCTCTCGGCGGGCCTCTCGGCTCCCAGTTGCTGAATTCCCTGGTCCGTAAGGCGCTCGACCAGGGCATCATCGTCGTCTCCGCGGCCGGCAACAACGCCCCGACGGTGGTCTTCCCGGCCCTCCTTCCTGGCGTTACCGCCTGCGCCGCCAGCAATGCCCTGAGAGCGCCCTGGCGCTTTTCCGGGATGGGCGAAGCGGTCGCCATCACCGCTCCCGGGGAGCTGGTCTGGCACGACTGGGCGCGCATCGGCCCGAATGGTCAGCCGGTGGACGATCAGATCAACGGCAACGGCACGTCGTTCGCCACCGCCAACGTCGCCGGCCTCGCCGCGCTCTGGCTGTCCTACCACGGCCGAAAGAACCTCATCGACAGCCACTGCGGAGGCAAAGCGGAGCTGCTGCCATTCCTGTTCCGGCTCTGTCTCCAGAGGTCGGCCGATAAGAAGCCGGTATTCCTGCGCGGCGGCAAGGGCGGCTTCGGGGAGGGGATTGCGCGGGCGGACGATCTGCTGAAGGAGGCGCTGCCCAGCCCCGAGGAGGCGGCGGAGCTGCGCAATAAGATCCTCTCAGGGAAGCCTGGCGGCATGGTCAAGTTCCCTGTGACCTCCTGGTGGACGATCCTGAACCTGCCGACCCTGACCGAGAACGGGCCGGTCTTCGCCGAGACCGGGACCGCGCAGGACGAACGCCGGGACCGGCTGGAGCAATTCCTGACCGGCGGCGAAGGCTTGGCTCCCAACTCCCTGGACGAGATCGACCGCGCCGAGATCGGGGCGCTGGCCGGGGCGGACATCCTCCTCTCGAACTCGCTGGCGAAAGTTGGCCAGGGAGGGCGCAACGCCGTCTCCGCCAACGCCCTGCGCCGCTACCTGCTGCGGGAAAGCGTGCCGCTTTCGGCGCCCCTGCGCGGCAAGCTGACGGCGGCCCGGGATGTCGCCCAGGCGAAGTGGAGCCAGAACCATCTCGAGCTTTCGCCGCACAGACTGCCGCCCGTCGAAGCCGAAGAGAAGAAAACCGCCTATGCCATCGCGCCGCCGCCGACTCGGAGGCTCCGCGCTTTCGCCTTCGATCCCAGCCTTGCAACGAAGAGCTCCGACGCCGCCATCAACGAGATCACCATCCCCGTCGTCTTCGAGCGCGCCCTGGAGCCGGGACCGGTCGGCGATTACCTCGAAGTGGTCGACGTCGACCCCGCTTCCGACTGCGCCTACGCCCCCGTGGACCTCAACCATCCGTTCCTGCTGGCCCAGGACGGCCTGCAACGCTCCGAGGGCAATCCACAGTTCCATCAGCAGATGGTCTATGCCGTCGCGATGAAGACCATCAGCCACTTCGAGGAGGCGCTGGGCCGCCCCATCTTCTGGTCGCCCCTGCGTCCATGGGACTGGCGCAGCGGCGACGAGGACCGCGCCGTGCTACCTCCCAAAAGGGATGAGAAGGGCAACGTCCTGTTGAATACGAAGGGGCAGGAGAAAAAGGATAAAACCGATCAGTTCGTTCAACGCCTGCGCCTGTACCCCCATGCCTTGCGGGATCAGAATGCCTATTATTCACCGCAGAAACGGGCCATCCTTTTCGGATACTTTCCGGCGGGCGACGGCGATCCCGGGGCGGAATACCCCGGCGGGGTCGTCTTTACCTGTCTGGCGCACGACATCATCGCCCACGAGACGACCCACGCCATTCTGGACGGCATGCACGTTCGCTTCACCGAGCCGACCAATCCGGACGTGTTCGCCTTCCACGAGGCGTTCGCCGACATCGTGGCCCTTTTCCAGCGCTTCACCTACCCGGAGCTGTTGCGCGACCAGATCGCCAGAGCGCGGGGGCGTCTGGACGCCGGGACGCTGATGACGCGCCTCGCCCTGCAGTTCGGGCAGGCCACCGGCCGGCATCAGGCTTTACGCGACGCATTGGGGCACGTGGTCCGGCAGGAGCGCGCGAAAGAAGAGCACGAATGGCGCGACCGCAGAGAGGAGCGCGAGGATGGCGAAACGCCTGTCACGATCGCCGATGCCGCCCGCAACTTCGACGAGGAGGCACGCTATATGTGGAGACGGTTCCAGGCCGATCCGTCGCTGTTGGCGGAGGTCGAGGAGCCGCACGAGCGTGGCTCTTTCCTGGTCGCCGCCGTGTTCGACGCCTATCTCCGCATTTACGAGGACCGCGTCGCCGACCTGAAGCGGATCGCCACCGGCGGCACGGGCGTACTGCCCGAGGGTGACCTGCATCCCGACCTGGTGAACCGCATGGCGAACGAAGCAGCCAAGTCCGCCCGCCATGTCCTCAAGATGTGCATCCGGGCGATGGACTACGTGCCGCCCACGGACATCACCTTCGGCGAGTTCCTCCGCGCACTGATCACGGCGGATTCCGATCTCGTGCCCGACGACGACCGCCGCTATCGCGTTGCCTTCATCGAAGCATTTCGCAAATGGGGCATCTACCCCCGCGACGTGCGGACCCTTTCCGAGGAGAGCCTGCGCTGGTCGTCGCCGTCTCATGTGCCCACGGACCTTCCGGAAGGGTTCGGCCGGGTGCGGCGCGCGCTGTTCAGTTGGCAACCGGGACAGCCTCGCGCGGACGTCTTCAAGGAGATCAAAGAGGCGCAAAGGATGCTCTGGAACTACATCCGAGATGCAATGCCTGAGGAGGATAAACGGAATCTGCTGGGAGGAATCGATCCCCGGCGCACCTTCCAGGTGGCGAACCTGCGCCCCGCTCGCCGCATCGGTCCCCGAGGTGAGTTCCTGACCGAAATGGTGGTCGAGATCCTCCAGAGCCAGGATGCCCTGCCCTCTGACAAGCAAGAGAAGAAGGAGGAGTCGGACCGGCGGAGCGCGGCGAAGGAGGAGAGGCTTGAGCGTGGCGAGGTGGAGGGTCCAGACCTCCCCCCGTTCCGGGGCGGTGTCACGCTGATCATCGGAATGGACGAGAGCAAGTACAGGGTTCGCTACGCCATTTACAAGCGGCTCGACAGCGCCGCCCGCCAAGCCCGGCAACGCGAATTCATGCTCCGCGCGGGAGGAACGGGAAGCTCCGACGCCGCCGAGTACTCCTCCGACGGCCTGCCCGCGGGCTGGTACACCCAAGATGCAGTGCGGGCAGAATGGCTCAAGGGGCGCACGAGCGACCGCGAAGACATGCGCGCTTCCTCCTGCGCCTGTCGACGCCTCAGCATAGAGAAGGCCGAGAAGAAAAAGGCTGTCTTGAACGAACCCTTCGCCCTGCTGCACCGGGGCTGACGCCTGAAAGGATCTCGACATGTCTGGCGAAAAAAGGCTTCTCCCAAATGCGGACGAGATCAAGATGCGCCTTTACGGACAGGGCCTCGGCGACTGCTTCCTACTGGCCTTCCCGCGCGAGGGCGCACCGGCGAATCCCTGCTATCTGGTGATCGATTGCGGTGTCGCGAAGAGCACGCCCGACAAGGGGCTCCGTACCAGAAGGATCGTCGAGAACCTGCGCGACGCCACCGGTGGACATGTTGACATCCTCGCCATCACGCACCAGCACTACGATCACATCAGCGGCTTTCAGGACGCCTGGCAGGAGTGGAAAACGATCTCGGTGGATGCCCTCCACCTGCCTTGGACGGAGACCACCGCCGAGAAAGGCGAGCACAAGAGCACCAGCGATTTTCGCAAGGTTCTCGACCAGGCCGCGAAGAAGGCGCTCGAGAAAGCGGCGGCGGAAGGCGACCTCGACGCCCACCTTGGATTCCGGGCGCAAGCGGACTTTCTCGGCGTCGACCTGGGCGCGGCCGGCGGTCCGGCCGACATGGACGAGGCGATGGCCTTCGCCCGCGACTTGTGCGCCCCTGACAAAATCCGTTACTTCGAGCCGGGCGACGTGTTCCGCCTGCCGGGGACGGACTCGCACGGCTATGTACTGGGTCCGCCGCTGCCAGACAAGGTCAATCCGAAAGGGAAGAAGTACATCGAGCTTCTGGCGGACGAGGCCGAAGGAGTGATGTATTCCTACGGTCCGCTCGGCATGAAGGTGGATACGGGCAAACCCGGCGGCGCCAATGCCTTCGCCTTGAGTGACGACCGCAGCCTGCCGGCGATGGCCTCCGGCCTGCTTGCCATGGGCACCCTGAGCCGGGAGAGCGACGATGCCTTCAGCCCCTTCGCTCCGGAAATCCGCCTCGACTGGGATAACGCCGTGTCGTCCCGCTTTTTCCAGAAGCATTACGGCGAAGCGGAAGAGAAGGGCGAAGAGGGTGAGTGGCGGCGTGTGGACACCGACTGGCTCGGCGGGGCCGCGAACCTGGCCTTGCGCGCCGGGGATTACACCAACAACGTCAGCCTGGTGATGGCCTTCGACATTCCCGGCTCCGACAAGATGCTGCTGTTCCCCGGCGACGCGCAGGTAGGGAACTGGCTCTCGTGGCACACCATCGAGTCGTGGAACTTCCGCGATTCCGTGCCCGGCAATCCGCCCGCCCCGAATGAGAACGGGGACAAGAAGCAGACCTTGATGGAGAACCTGCTGAGCCGGGTGGCCTTCTACAAAGTCGGGCATCACGCCAGCCACAACGCCACCATCAAGGAAAAGGGGCTGGAGAAGATGACGCGGGACGACCTCGTGGCCTTCATCCCCGTCAGCGTCCCCGTCGCTCAGGACCTGATGGGCTACTGCCCCATGCCGTTCTATCCGGTCGTTCGCGCGCTCCAGGAGAGGACGAAGGGGCGCGTCTTCCTCCCCACCGGCCAGGCGGTCGACACCCTGCCCGACAGCCCGGAGAACGCTGCACTGCTGGCGCAGTCGGGCATCGTGCCCTGCCAGGAGAAGCTGCCGGCGAAGATGAAGGACGGCAAGCTCCTGGAGGACGAAGTTCCCCTGTATCTGGAGATGACGGTCCCGAAGTGACCCTCACGGCCCTTTCGGGCGCACCTTGTAGGTTGAGTCTCTAGAAAGGAGCCGCTCAACCGATGCGCTTGAAAAGCCCAGTCCTGCTGTCCGCCCTCATCCTGCTCTTCCTCACTGCCGCCGCGCGGGCGGAGCACCCGGCCGACATCGTCCTCCACAACGGCAAGATCTTCACCGTCGACGCCGGCCGGCCTTGGGCCCAGGCCGTGGCCATCCGCGGCTCGCGGATCGTGGCCGTGGGCAACGACGGGCCGGTGCGGGCCCTGGCCGGTCCTCATACGCGGTCGATCGACCTCGGCGGACGGGTGGTGGTGCCGGGGTTCAACGACTCCCATTCCCACCTGGGAGTCGGCTTCCCGCGCCTGACCCTGCCTCCCATCAACATCCCCGGTCCGGGTCCGACGCTTCAGCAGGCCCTCGATCAGGTGGCGCAGGCGGTGGCCGCGGCCGTGCCGGGCGAGTGGATCCTGGCGTTCGTCGGCGACGCGGTGATCCTCGATCCGGGCGCCAACCGGCTGGTGCTCGACCCGGTCGCGCCCGATAACCCGGTCGCCCTCATCACCTGGTCCTCTCACAGCGCCGTGATCAACACCCGGGCGATGGCGGCGGCGGGCATCGCCCAGACTCAGCCCAATCCGTTCGGAGGCTCCTACGACCGCTTCCCCGGCACGAACGTCGTCAACGGCGTGATCAACGAGTACGCCCTGTTCGGCTTGGTCCGGGCCGTCCGGGCGGAAGTGCCCGACGAGGCGCTGCGCGCCCAGTTCGAAGCCTTTACGGGATTGATCGCGCAGGTCGGGTTCACCTCGGTGCAGGAGATGACCATCGGGCTGACCCGGGAGCGCAGCGAAAGGATCCTTGCCGGCGCCCAGCTCAAGGTCCGGCTGCGCAGCATGTGCGTGCCCATGGCGGTCAACGAGTCCTGCCGGTCCACGCTCTTCGACCCCACGGACCGGCTGACCTCGGGCGGGACGAAGTGGATCCTGGACGGCACCCCGGTGGAGCGCAGCGCAGCCCTGCGGCAGCCTTACGCCGATTATCCCAGCACCGGCCGCTTCAACCCGACCCTGAGCGAGCTGTCGCGGATCGTTCAGCAGGGCCTGTTCGGACTGCCCGTTCGAGACCAGCTCCTCTTCCACGCCTTCGGCGACCGGGCCCTGGACAACCTGCTCGGGGAGCTCGACCGGTCGGCGCCCGACTTCATCTGGCGCCTGCTGCGGCCGCGGATCGAGCATGGAGACATGCTCCAGCCCGGGCAGATCGACAAGGCCCGGCGCCTGGGAGCCATCGTGGTGCAGAACCCTACCCACTTCACGCTCGAGCTCGAGCCCTCCCTGGGGCCGAGCCGTGCCGCGGCGGCCCAGCCGCTGCGATCGCTGCTTGACAACGGCGTGCGGCTCGCCTTCGGCTCGGACAGCCCCCAGCCGAATCCCTTTGTCGACCTGTTCTTCGCCGTCGTGCATCCATTCCATCCCCAGGAGGCGCTGACGATGGAGGAGGCGGTCACGGCCTACACCCGCGGCTCGGCCACCGCCGAGTTCCAGGAGTGGCAGAAGGGCTCGATCAAGCCCGGCTACCTCGCCGACCTGGCCGTGCTCTCCCAGGACATCTTCACCATTCCGCCGCCTGCGGTGCCGGCGACGGTGAGCGTGCTCACCCTGGTCGGCGGCGAGGCCGTCTGGGACGCCGGGGTGCTGGCGCCCTGAGGGCGCGCGGCAGTAGAAAGCCCAAGCAAAGGCTGCAAGGACCTCAAGGACAACAAGGACGGAAGACGGCCTCAGGCATTGGGGCCGTCTTTGCTGTCCTTGAAGTCCTTGCGGTCCTTCGTTTCTTCCAGGCGGCGGCCGGGGAGTTGACGCCGATCTCAGACTGTGTATACTGAGTATATGAATATACACAGTGATCTGGTCATCTCCCGATCGGACGGCCGGCCGATGTACCTCCAGATCATGGAGCAGATCAAGCAACGGATCGCCGTCGGCGACTGGCCTGCGGGGGAGGAGATCCCCTCGATCCGCCAACTCGCGGTGGCCCTCCGCGTCAGCGTGATCACGGTCAAGCGCGCCTACCTGGAGCTCGAGCGGGAAGGCGTGATCGTCACGCAGCACGGCAAGGGGTCGAGAGTCGCCGACGGCGCGTCCCTGAGCCCCCGGCTGTGGGAGGAGGAACTGGCGCAGCACCTCGGCCAGGCCGCTCGGCTCGGAGCGCTGCTCGGCCTCACGCCCGATGAGCTCGAAACCCGGCTGCGCGAAGCCGCCAACCGATTCATGGAGGATCAATCATGAAAGACCTCGCCGTTCATTTCGAGGGCGTGGGCAAGAAGTATCGCCATTTTACGCTCGACGACATCCACCTCGAGCTCCCTACGGGAAGCATCATGGGCTTCATCGGCGCGAACGGCGCCGGCAAGTCCACGACGCTGCGGATCCTGATGGGGCTCGTGCACCAGGACCGCGGGACGGTGAACGTCCTCGGGTCCGACATGCCGGCGCAGCAGGCCGCGGCCAAGCGGGACATCGGCTTCGTGTCGGAAGACATGCGGCTCTACAAGTCGGCGACGCTCGCCTGGCACATGGGATTCATCCGCTCGATCTATCCGAGTTGGGACGAGGCGTACGCGGCGAGCCTGGCGAAGCGCTTCGACCTGAAGCCGCAGCAGAAGATCAAGGGGCTCTCCCATGGGCAGCGCGTCAAGGCGGCGCTCCTGCTCGTCCTGGCCCGGCGCCCCCGGCTGCTGGTGCTCGACGAACCGACCACGGGGCTCGATCCGGTGGCCCGGCAGGAGATCCTGGGCGGGCTGATGGAGGTGATCGCCGATGAGAGGCGCACGGTCCTCTTCTCGTCCCAGAACACCCTGGACATCGAGCAGATCTCGGATCTGATCACTTTTATCGACCGCGGCCGGATCGTCGATTCGGACGACAAGGAGACCTTCCTCGAGCGCTGGCGGCGCGTCCGGCTCGAGGTGCCCCCCGGCGTCGTCCTGCCCGCGCTTCCTGGAATCGTCGGCACCGCCGGCAGCGGCCGGCTGACCGTCGTGACCACCAGCAGCTACGACCCTGCCACGGCCGCCGCCTATCAGAGCGCGGGCGCTACCGTGCGTGCCGTGGACACCATGACCCTCGAAGAGATTTTCGTCGCCAACGTCCAGAGCAGAAGGGAAGGTCAGGCCGCATGAACACATACATGGTGAAGCGCCTCATCCTCAAGGACTGGTATTTCAATCGCTGGACGATCGTCTCCTATATCGCCGCCGGCGCGGTGGCCCTGGTTCTTCTCGGGATGGGGAACGAGGGAGCATTCTTCGCGGGCACCATCCTGCTCGTGACGGTTCTGATCGCGCTGGGCATTCATCTGACGATGGCCACGGTGGTGGAGGAGCGCAAGGAGATGACGCTCCCCTTCGTGATGAGCCTGCCGATCTCCGCCCGGGAGTACACGACCGCCAAGATCCTGGCCAACCTGCTGATCTTCCTGGTGCCATGGGGGACCTTGCTGATCGCCAGCTTCGCCTTGATCGCGGGCAGCGCGGCGCTGCCGGACGGCCTGATCCCGTTCACCGCGGTCGTGCTGACCGAGATCTTCGTGAGCACCTGCCTGATCCTGGCGGTGGCCCTGGTCAGCGAATCCCAGGGCTGGACCATCGGCGCGATCGTGCTGGGCAACCTCGGCTTCAATGGCTTTCTTTACTTCGTCTCCCACATCCCCAGCATGGGCAGCACGATGAAGGGGCCTGACATCATCTGGAACCAGGCCGCCGTCACGCTGCTGTTGGCGGAGCTCGCCGCGGTCCTGCTGCTGCTCGGGCTGACGTTCTGGCTGCAGAGCCGGAAGACGGACTTCATCTGATGAAAACCTTTCGCAAGCCCCTGCTGATCGTCCTCGGCGTGGCCGCGGCCCTGGCCGGCCTCGTCTTCACGGCCGCCTTCGTGATGGTCTTCCTTGGCGATCCCGAATTTCCCGCCGCTCTGAAGATGACCCCCGAGGACATGGCGGCGTTCGCGGCCCGCTTCGAGCAGCCGTACCCCGCCGTAAAGCGGAAATTCACCATGCGGGACGGCACCGTGCTGGCTTCGCAGTATTTTCCCGCCCTATCTTCCGGGAAGTCGAGCACGACCGTCGTCCTCATCCACGGCGTCCTGAGCAGCAGCTTTCCGCTGAACCGAACCTCGGGCCTGCTCCGGGAGGCTGCCTCCGCCGAAGTCGTGGCGATCGACCTCCGGGGACATGGAGCGTCCGGCGGCGTGCCCGGCGACGTCGACTACATCGGCCAATATGAAGACGACGTCGCGGACGTGATCGCGAAAATCCGGGCCGCCACACCCGGCGGCAGGATCATCCTCGCCGGCCACTCGATGGGCGGCGGCATCGCCCTCCGCTACGCGATGAGGGACGGCGTGCCGCCGGTCGATGGATATCTACTGTTCGCCCCGCACCTGGGCCCGAAGTCGCCCACGAACCGCTGGGAGAAGTCGGAAACGGGGGAGGCGTTCCTGCAGGTCCACATCCCCCGCATCCTGGGGCTGGCCCTGTTCAACAGCGTGGGCTTCACGGGCTTCAACGGCCTGCGTACGCTGTTTTTCAACCTGCCCAAGGAGATGCCGCTGCGCTCCTACAGCTACCGTGCGATGACGGGCAGCACCCCCACGGATCATGGGCCGGCGCTCAAGGCGGTCGACAAGCCGCTCCTGGTGGTGGTCAGCAGCAAGGACGAGGCCTTCAAGGCCGATCAGTTCGAGGCAGCCATCCGTCCGTACAGCACGGGCGAGGTGGTGATCGTCGAGGGCGCCAGTCATGATGGAGTGCTCAACGAGCCGCGGACCTTGGCGGCGGTGACACGGTGGATCTCCAGGCTGTAAGTCGCTCTAGTTCGCTGGCAGACGGAGGACCGTTGAGAGAGCGGGGCCGATGAATGCGCTCACCGCGTAATCCTTGGTGTCGGAACGCCACTTGATGGCGACGCCACCGTTCAGCTCCATCTCAGACGAGCCCAGCTTCTGAAGAAAATAGATCGGGAGCTCGACCCCGGTGACGTCATTCTCCAGGTCCCTCTTGAATCGGGCGGCGAAGCCGATGTTCTTAAACAACCTGCGGAACTCGAATGCGAGATCCTCCGTGTCCTTTTCCTTTGGCGACCCCACTGTGAACTTTCCGCATTCGAGGGCGCGGTTTTTTCCAAAGGGAACACAGATTTCCGCTGTCCGTCCGGCCGAGAAAGTCTTGCCTTGGCCGTAGCTCAGAGAGAGGTAATACCTGCCAACAAGGTACGTTCCAACCTCGGCTGACAGCTTCCGGCTGGTGTGATTTTCCTTGCCGGGTTCGAGAGTCACTGAGTCCACAAAGCGGAATTCATTCGGGCCAGCTTTCGCGCTTGCCGTCAGAAAAAAGGGGGCCTTGCCAGCTATTGCATTCCGTGCTTCGACCATAGCCTCTCGGTAGAGCTCCGGACTAAGCGCTTCCATGGCGGCAGACCTGGACATAGGATTTTCGGCATAAAGTTTAAATCGTGCCTCCATACTATTGACCTCCTGTCTTATGAGAATGCTTTCTTCTTCCGGAGTCATAGCCGGTTTCTCTTCCCCTTGGGTGGCAGCCAATTCCCTTTCTTTTTCCCAGCCTGCTTTCATCTTTCGGGCCACGTTTTTGGCCATATTCTTAAGCATGTCGTCTGCATACTTGGTGGGATCTACGGTCATCCAAGTGAGATCGAGTTCAGCCGTGCTCGAGTCGGTCAGCCCGTCGAGCGAGGCGAGTGTGGTTTCCTCGGACTTTTTCGGGCTTTCCACCTTCAGAGCCAGGATGAACTGCTTGCCCATTTCTACGCCTATTCGAGCCTTGACCTGCGTATCCTTCCCTTCTGAGGCCTCAAGTATTAGCGTTGGTTGGGGATTCGCACGCTTGGCGCCAAGGTCCGCATCATTGGATCCTCGCAGGAGAACCTCCTCCAGAACGAAGTACGAGGCCCAGTCCGCCTCCTCCTTCGTTGGCTCTTCCTGTGCCCATGAAGAGCTGCAAAGGAAAAGCAAGGCCGTGCAGAGCAAGGCTGAAATCGAGACTCTCATTGCATCCTCCTTTCAAAGTTCGGAGCGTTTCATCTCATCCGGATGCACGCAGGTCCGCCGGAAAAGCGGCCAACGACTTTGGCGCTACTGTTGAAATTACGCCCGTCGAGAGATAACCTGTCTGGAATCAGGATCTTCAAAAGGCGGTGGGCAGGTGACCCAGAGCGTTCATGGTCCGGCAGTTCCTGGGGAGGTGACGCAGCTCCTGGCGGCCGCCCGCCAAGGCGACGGCGGTGCCATGGACCGGCTCATGGCTCTGGTCTACGAGGAGCTGCGCGCCGTGGCTCGCCGGCAGCTCCGCCGCTGGCGTCAGGGTCACACCCTCGACACCACAGCTTTGGTGCACGAGGCTTATCTCAAGCTGGTGGACGCGTCAGGAGCGTCCTGGCAGGACCGGGCCCACTTTCTGTCTGTGGCGGGAGTTGCCATGCGCCATATCCTGGTGGACGCCGCCCGCCGCCGTGTGGCCAAGAAACGCGGAGGTGAAGGCATACGAGTCCCCCTCACAGATTGGCCTGGCCGGGGCGCAGGGGATGCCGATGCCCAGGCCGTCGAAGTCCTCGCGCTGGATGCGGCCCTCACATCCCTGGCAGCGCGAAACGAACGGATGAGCCGCCTGGTGGAGCTGCGATTCTTCGCCGGTCTGACCGAAGAGGAGGCCGCCGAGACGCTGGGAACCTCGGAACGGACGGTGAGGCGCGACTGGCGAAAGGCCCGGGCCTTTCTCTTCGATGCCCTACGCCAGCAGGCCGTGGGATGAGACCCGATCTGCCCACGGATTCCGAGCAGTGGGAGCGGGTCGAGGCCCTCTTCGACGAGGCGCTCGAGCTTCCAGCGGGGGAGAGGCGCGCCTTTCTGGATCAAGCTTGTGCCGGGAATCCCGAGCTTCGCGCGCGGGTGGAAGCCCTGCTGGCCGCCGACGAGGAGGCCGGCGGTTTTCTCGCCACGCCGGCGCACCAAGCCGCCGCGGCTCTCCTCGCGGAGGCTTCCTCCGAAGAGCCCCTCGTGGGACAGGAGCTTGGACCCTACCGGCTGCTCCGCCAGATCGGTTCCGGAGGCATGGGTGTCGTCTATGAAGCCGAGGACGCCAGGCTCCGGCGCCGGGTGGCGATCAAGCTCTTGCCGCCGGAGCTCAGCCGGGATCCCGCCGCCAAGGAGCGCTTCCTGCGCGAGGCGCGGGCTGCCTCGGCCCTAGACGATCCCAACATCTGCACCGTCCACGATATCGGTGAGAGCGACGGGCGGCTGTATATCGTCATGGCCTTCTACGAGGGCGAGACCCTCAAGGAAAGGCTTCAGCGCGGGCCTCTGCCGGCCGCGGAAGCCCGGCAGGTTGCCATTCAGGTGTGCAGGGCGCTGGTGAGGTCGCACGGTGCCGGCATCGTCCATCGCGACATCAAACCGGCCAACGTGATGATCACCGGCAGGGGCGAAGTTAAGGTTCTCGACTTCGGCATCGCCAAGGTCAAGGGCGATGCCTCGATGACCCGTACGGGAGACTCGCCGGGGACTCCCGCCTACATGTCTCCCGAGCAGGCCCGGGGGGCGCCGGTGGATGGCCGCACGGACCTGTGGGCCTTGGGCGCGGTGCTCTACGAGATGCTCGCCGGCAGGCGGGCGTTTCCGGCGGATGACCGGGCGGTCGTCTTCTCGATCCTGAACCGCGAGCCCGAGCCGCTCGGCCGCGTTCGGCCCGAGGTGCCGCCGGCATTAGCCCAGGTCGTGGTGAAGGCGCTGGCCAAGAGTGCCGAGGCTCGGTACCAGACCGCCGCAGAGCTGCTTGCCGACCTGGAGGCGAGTTCCGTGGCGACGCCGAGAAGGAGGATGCTCCGGACTGGTCTCTTCCTCGCGGCGGTGCTGGCGTCCGCCTTGATCTTCGCCGCCTTCCGCGGCTGGTTGCCCTGGTCCTTCTGGAAGCCCGTGGAGCTGCGGGTGGCGGTCCTGCGCCCGGTCGTGACCTCGGTGGGGAAGAATCCGGAGGTCGCCTTCGTGGCGTCCGAGGTGGTGGACGCCGCCATCGAGGGCCTCCTTTCCTTCGAGGGCCTGCGTCCCATCGATCCACCCGAGCCGGACGAAAAGAAAGGCTCCGAGGTGGAGAGGCGTCGCTCTGCCGACGCGGATGAGGTGCTGTCCTCCCGCCTGAGCTGCGCCGGACGCTGGTGCCGGATGACCTTGCGCCGTCTCCGTGGAGATGAGGTTCTCGCGACGGCGAAGCCATTTCATTTTCAGGTTGGCGTAGAGAATGCCTTTCAGCTCGACGAGGGGATCTTGGTCTCCCTGGAGCAGGTGTATTCCGGCCGTAGTTCTAGTCCGGGGACGTCAAAGAGGCGGGTTAAACCCCAGGACTACGCCGAGTACATCGCGTTCGAGCGCCGTGTCGACGGCGGCAAGAGTCTCGGAGCGGAAGAGCTTGTCAAGCTGGATGCCCTGCTGCATACCTCCCCTGATCTCCTGGGGGCTTACCTGCTCGCCGCTGGCATTGCCCGCCGACAACGAGACTTCGATCGCGCTCTTGGCTATGCAGAGAGGGCTGCAGCGAGGGCGGAGGAGCTTGCTCGCCACGATCCGCGGCCGCTGTTCACCCGGCTCCGCATCGAGGTGGAAGGAAACCAACTCGACGCGGCGCAAGTGACGCTGGTACAGCTTGCCGACTTGGCTCCCGGTGATGTTCGCGTAATGAGCGCCGAGGCCGATCTGCTGGAAGCACGGGGGAAATTAAAGGAAGCTCTCGTGCTCCGGCGGAAAGTCGCCGAGCGGCGTCCTACTTGGCGTGCAATCTTGGATCTGGCGGTGCTGGAGACCAACTTGGGAGAGAGCGACAGCGCCCGCCGCAGGCTCGGAGCTCTCCTGAAGGAGCAGCCAAACAATCAATACGCGCGGGAACACTTAGCGAGGCTCGAGGGACTGTCCGGAGACCTGAAGCGCGCCTCGGCACTCTACGAAGAATTGATCGCTGCCCAGCCGACGCGTACGTCCTTCACCAACCTCGGTTTCGTGCGCTACCTCCTCGGAGACCCTGTCGGAGCCGCGGAAGCCTACCGACAGGCCCTCGTCCTGGAGCCCGATCACCTATCCACCCGCTTCAGTCTCGCCGCCGCTCTGGAGGCAGGAGGCGATAAGGCCCAGGCACGGCGCTTCTATCGGACGCTGGCCAAGGAACTACAGGCGGCGCCCAGACTGCCGGATGCACGCACCCGCATGCTGCATGCTCAATGTCTCGCGCGACTGGGGAAAAGCGCCGACGCGGCCCGCTTGGCCGAGGAGGTACTTGAGCAGACGCCTGAGGACATCCAGGTCATCAACCAGGCCGCCCAGCTTTATGCCATCCTGGGAGATGGCCCAGAGGCCCTTCACTACACCAAGCGAGCCCTCAAGAAGGGGCTACGGCGGGAGTGGCTCACGATCCCCGAATTTGACTCCCTTAAGAACAACCCGGAGTTCCAGAAGCTCCTCGCCTCCCGCCCGTCCGGCAAGGTGTGATTTAATTCCCTGGCGGCTTTCCAGGAGTGTCGAGCCCGCCGCTATTGAATGGAAGAAGCCATTGGAGATCTGAGGAATCATCGACAATCTTGTAGATGTAACGGTGTGTTTTCGTTGTACCTGAGGGTACGTCCGAGCGGATCGTGCCGACGATGGTGGACCCATTGCGCGAGAGGCTGGAGAAGGGGCCCAGATCCTGACAAGATTCGCGCTCTTTAGTGGTCAAATCAATGACTTGCCTGAACGACACCCGTAGATTGCGTCCCACAGCACTCGGGGTGAACTCCCAGGTCACGATATCCCCAGGCCCTACGGGATCGGGGTCGTTCGGCGAAGGATTGTGCTCGGCACTTACTTCATCTTGCGCAGAAAAGGACACTGCGATTTGGTGTGGGACCATGTGATTCCTCCTTTGTATTTGGGACGGATCTCGTGAGACTGTTCCTCGTCTCACTTCCATGGACGCAGTTCCGCCGAAAAGGCGGCCACTCCTAATCCTTCTTCGGCTCGTTCCTGACCGTGAACAGGTTCGGATAGACCCTGGACTTCCCTTCCGCATAGATCAAGGTGACGTCGCGCGGGCCTTCAGCGGCGTCCTTGGCGACTTCGATGTCGCACACGCCTACCCCTGACGCCCTTGTGTAGCCGCAGCGCAAGACGGAGACGCCTTCTCCGGAGATGGTCACTTTGACATCTTCATTGTACCCTTGGACTCTGACGTCCAGTTGGCCACCAGGTGCAACGAAGGAGAATTCTGCGGCCAGCTCCAGAGATGGCTCTTGAGGAGCTTCCTGAGCAGCTTGGGGATCGTTTCCACCCGTTGTGGTGCGTCCACTCGCAATGTTCTTTGCGAGCTCGTTCATCTCACTCTCGATCCGATCAAGCATCGCGGACGTCGGCTGCAGTGAGTCGTCCAACTGCGCTTGCAGATTCTGCAAGCGTTCCCAAATACCGTTTCGAGCCGGGTTCCTGGAGAGCGGAGCCTGTTCTAGCAGTTCCGTGAGCCTTGCACGGGTGCTGTTCAGGCGTTCCTGCGAGGCCTCCTGCTCCTTGGGCGGCTCCAGGGCCGAGGGCGCCTTTGCAGGCCTTGAGGGACTGGCTGTCGGCGTCCTGCGCCTGGGGGTTGGTGCTGCCGCCACGGGTTCGGGCGTGGGCTCGGGCTCTACAGTCGGAGGAGGGTAGTCCGTGCTGAGATCCGTGCTCATGGGCTCCTGAGCCTGGGCTTCGTAATTCGGAACCCAGACCGGCTTTTCGCTGATGGCCAGCCGCCCCTTCCCGGCTGGCGCGCGCAGGTCGTACCAGTGGCCCATGGCGACCTCAACTGTCTCACCAACCGTAAAACCTTGGGTGAAATAGACGGCCTGGAGACTCTTGCCGTCCTGGTAGAGGTCTGCCCTCCAGGGGGCGTCTACCTTTGAGGGAGGATCCAGACGGAACTTAATCTGTCGCGCCGTCAGCGATGCCAAGCTCGGATCGGCCGATTCGCCCACGCTCAGGCTGTAGACCTTCTCCAAAGTCACCGGCACTTCGTCTGCGAATTCCAGGGAGACATGAGGCAACGCCCATCCCAAAAATCCCAGGCAGACCAGCGCCGCTCCGATCTCCACGAGGTCGGGCCACGTCCAGCGCCAGCCTTTCCCTCCGGCCTGGCCTGCATGGGCGAGGGCCGGCCGGAGAACCCGTTTGCGCAGGCGGGGAGCCTCCGGACCCTTCATCCGCTCAACGGCGCTCACCACCTCGCCGGCCAAGGGACCTTGCGCCAGGCTTGCCAACTCGCGGGTCGCGGGCTCCCGGCGGACGGGGACGTGGATCTCCTGAAGGGCGCGGTCGAGTCGCCAGCGCTCGTGGGCGGCGGTGCCGGACGGCGGCTCGGAGGCTCCGAGCACGCCGGCGAGGAAGGTGTGCACCTC
The DNA here is from genome assembly GCA_035266085.1 of Thermoanaerobaculia bacterium. Classification (GTDB taxonomy): domain Bacteria; phylum Acidobacteriota; class Thermoanaerobaculia; order Multivoradales; family UBA5704; genus DATARR01. The sequence continues at coordinate 18,159 of DATFNZ010000013.1, read as the reverse complement.
TTCGGCGGACGGTCCGACTCCCGGTGCGGAAGTGAGGGGCGGCGCCTCCAGCGCTTCGAGCAGGGCGGCCGGCGGGACGTGCGGGCAGAACCTCTGACGCAGCAGCTCGGCGAGGTCCGGATCGCGCCGCGGGGCCAGGGTCAGCAACCAGCGCAGGCGCTCGACGTCGAGCGGACTGACCCGGCGCTCGGCGCGGGCGTCTTCGCGGGCCGGACGGCCTGGCCCGCCATGGATCAGTTGGCGGGCGGCGGCGAGGACTCCCGCCTGCGTCATCGGCCAGACGTGGAGCGAGGGGTCGTGGAGGGCCGGACGCCAGTAGGACGGATCGGTCACGGGCTGCAGCCACGCCTGGTATCGCCAGCCCTGGAGCGCCTCCACCCAGGGAGCGGGCCGGCCGTCGAACCCCTCCAGAATCCCCTCGCCGGCGCTGACCACCAGCAGCGGGCTCTCCCCGCGCAGGCGGAAGAGCTGCTTGAGGGTCATCGGCGGTGCCCCGAGATAGCGGAAGACCCGGCCCGCGCTGGCGTGGAAACGGTAACGGTCGAGAGGCACGCCGCGGGTCTCCAGCCCGTCGAGCAGGGCCGACGTGCGCCGCCGCCAGGGTCGCATCTCGTCGCCGACGTCCTCCAGCACCAGGATCGGGTGGGTCGAGGCGCGGGCGCGGAGCACGATGTGCGGCGCGAGACCCGCGCGGAGGGTGCGCGCCAGTGTGCGCTCGACGTCGAGGTCGCCGTGGCGCGGCGGGATGGAGGTGCGGCGGCCGAGCAGGCTGGCGGCGTCGTCGAGAAGGTCTCGGGAGAAGGGGAGAGCCAGGTCGCCCAGGGCGAAATCGTACTTGTGGGGTCCGGGCAGGGCGTCCGACTCGTCGGCCAGCCTGCGACGGGCCCGGCTCTGCGTCTCGCGCCGGAGCCGCACGCCGAAGAGCCAGAGGAAGAGGACCGCCGAGAGACCCGCGGCGGCGCCGAACGAGCGCTGCCAATCCGGCTGGAAGAAGGTGTCGGGGATCTCGGGAGGAGGAAGGGACGCCTCGAAGTCCGCGAGCTCCTGGTTGGAGAGGAGCTCCTGCTCCGGCGGTTTCGCCGGCTTCAGGAGCAGAGCCCCGAGCACCAGCGCCAGGGCGAGGGCCGCGGCCGTCAATCCGGCGATCCAGCCCCGGCTCAGCCTCCAGCGCCTGGGTGCGGCGATGACGGCGGGCGCCGGCTTCGGCGCCGCCTCATCCGGCAGAGCGCCGTAGAGCCGGTCGAACGTGTCGCGGACGAGCCGGATCTCGTCGGGGTTGCGCGCCAACACCGCGGAGAGGGCGATCCGGAGAGAGGAAGTGTCCGTGTCGTCCCAGCGGGCGAGGAGGCGGCCGACGGTCAGGTGCTCGCGCACGCCGAGGGGCAGTCCCTGATCCCTCAGGGAGGCCAGCAGGTCGGCGAGCGGGAGCGGCTCGGGCATGAATCGGGTCCCTCTCAGGCGGCGGACGGCTTCACGCGGGCCATGTCCTCTCGGGTCTTGACCAGGGCGTTCAGGTAGGGGAGCTCCCGCAGGCTCCCTTCGAGCTCGCCGCCGCCGACCTGGGCGGCGTGGAGCACCCGCGCCCAGGTCAGCATCTCGCTGGTGGCCGGCTTCTTGAGCAGCCCGTCCACGCCGCGCAATTCGAGGAACCGGTCGACGATGCGGTCGCGCAGGGTCTCCGCGATCCGCAGGTTCCCCAGCCGCTCGTCGAGAATGTGGCGGAGCTGGCCGCGGTCCGGAAATTCGATGTGATGGAAGACGCAGCGCCGTAGGAACGGGTCGGGGAGCTGGCTCTCGCGGTTGCTGGTGATGATCACGACCGGACGCTTCCGGGCCGCCTCGGCGATGCCGAGTTCAGGGACGCGCAGCTCCATCCGGTCGATGGCGTACAGCAGGTCGTTGGGGAAGTCGCGAGGCGCCTTGTCGATCTCGTCGATGAGGACGAGCCGGCGCACTTCCGAGCGGAAGGCCCGGCCGAGCGCTCCCAGACGCAGGTAGTTGCCGCGCTCGCGGGCCGCGGCGTCGTTGACCTGAGCGTCGTAGAAGCGCTGCAGGTTGTCGATCTCATAGAGGAGGTCGCGGCCCTGATGGTCGCTGCGGACGGTGAAGACCTCGACCTCGCCCAGCTCCAACTCGGCGGCGATGGAGAAGGCCAGCATCGTCTTGCCGGTGCCCGCCTCGCCGGTGACCAGCAATGGCTGCTCGACCGCCAGCGCGGCGTTGACGGCGTGCACCACGTCGGGAGAGGCGAGATAGCGCCCCTGCTCGCCCGGGGTTGCGGCCGGCTGCCCGCCGCGAGTCGTGCCATCGCCCCGGTACTGCTTAAATTCGGAAGGCTCGGTCATGATCCGTTCTCTCCTCTCAGGCACCCAGCCGGTCCACGATCTTGCGCAGGATGTCGGCCGAGTCGTTGGCACCGCTCAGGGCGTCGCGGACGATCTCCGCGCGGTCGACGCCCGGCGGCAGCGACTCGCTCCACGTCTCCACCTCCTGGCGGGTGATGGGGCGGAGCGGCTCGAGCAGGACGACGGGCATCCGCTCGGCGTCGGCCTCCTTGCGGATCCGCTCCAGGGCGCGCGCGGCTTCGTCCTGCTGCAGCGCTTCCTCCACCCAGCCCTGGCCGCCGATTCCCAGACGGCTGGCGAAGCGTGCCAGCCCGCCGGTCAGCTTCGGCGCGGCGCACCAGTCGATCCCCTGGACCACCTTGATGACTCCCGTGGTCGAGCCCAGCTCGGTCATCAGCTCGGGCAACCAGCGCGTGTAGTAGCCGATCAGCGCCTCGTCGCGCAGGCGGGCGGCCAGCACGGGACGGTGCACCAGGACCAGGTTCTGGTCGCGCAGGTGGGACCGCATGGCCCCGGCCAGCTCCGCCTCTCCGCAGTCCAGGGCCTCGGCCAGCTCGGCGCGGAAAACTCCGCGGCTCGACGGCACCGCCGGGCTCCAGAGGACCTTGTAGGTGTGCCGCAACGGGGAGGCCGGGAAGCACTCGTAGAGGGTTTCCAGGAACAGCTCGTGACCCTCGCCGCGCGGGCCGACGACGAACAGCGCCTCGTGCTGGAGCTTGTCGGCGTGGGCGCAGATCTGGTTCCACTGCGGGGCGCGGTCGCAGCCGAGCACGGCACGTCCGGGGCCCCACCGGGCGCGGTGGACGGTCCGGGCCTCGCGCTCGGCCGCGGTCGCCGCGGTGGCGGCGATCAGCGCGGAGCCGCCGCTCGCCTTGCGCGCCGCGCGCCCGTTCTGCCCCCAATCCGTCTTCGGTCCCGGCGCTTTCTGGAGCAGCGCGCAGTAGACCTCCCAGAACCGGGAGTCGGGGTCCGGGTCTCCTTCGAGCCAGCTCAGGACGTTGCGGCGGTGCAGGAACGGCCCGAGGCGCCGGGCGTCGAACGCCATGCGGGCCAGCGGCACGAGGATGCGCTCCTCCCGCAGGTCCTGGTGGGAGGCCGACACCTCCCAGGTCGTGTAGTCGCTGGCCAGCCAGTTCTCGGTGATGACGGCGACCACGTGGCGGCAGGCATCCAGCGCCTTGAGCAGGCTGGCGTTGACGTCCGCGCCCCCGGGCACCTGCTCGACGTCCAGCCACACCTTGAAGCCGGCGTCCCGCATCATGCCGACCAGCCCCTCCACGAAGGTGGAGTCGCGGCGCGAATAGCTGACGAAGACGTCGAACTCGAAGCTCATCTTAGCTACATCTTACTCTGCCTCAACCGGGTTCCCTGGGCCGTTCGAGCACCCGATAGATCGAGATCCCCGGCTCCCGGTACACCCACTCCACCTGGCGCTTCGGCCCCTTGGCGAATTCGTCTTCCCACCGCCGCACGGCTTCGACCCGGGTCGGCCTCCGGGCGTGGACCACGACGTGGGAGATCCCCATCCTGCGCAGGAGAGCGAAGCCCTCGGCGTTGGGGACGAACCGGATGCGGCGCGCGAGCTCGAGGTAGCTCTCCGCCGTGTAGCCGCTGTAGCCATTGGCGATGGGTTTCCAATGGAGCGTGGAGGCGTAGACGTAGTGGATTTCCCGTCCATCTTCGTAAAGGGGCAGCTCGACGAGGCTCTTGACGGATGGCTCGTTCCGGATCCACGTATAGGCCTTCGGCAGCTCGTTTTCGAGGGGCAGCCGCTCCCAGGGAAGCCGGCGGGGAGCCAGCTCGATGGCGAGGACGAGGGCGAGACCCGCGGCGAGCGCCGCCCGCGTCCGGCGTTCCGGGAACCGGCTCAGCAGGAGGTCTACGCCTCGGGCGGCGAAATACACCACCGTCAGGGAAACGAAAGCGTAGAAGCGGGCCGGCACGCGCATCCCCGAGAGCCCGGGAAGGAGCTTGGCAAGAGGCACATAGACCTGGGGGAACGAGAGAGCGAAGCCGATCAGGCCCGACAGGACGAGCCCCCGAACCCAGGGGTCCGCCCGCCCTTCCCGCCATCTCCGCCATCCGCGAACGGCGGCGAAGGCTCCCACGAAGAAGAGGATCGTGGGCAGGAAACCGGCGAACAAAGAGTTCTCCGGGCGGCGGAAGGAGTCGGCGGACTCTCCCCAGGCACTGTGCAGGAGGCGGTCCGCCGCTTCACCGAAGTAGAAATTCACGTCGGAAGGGCTGAAGTAGCTGGCGAGCTTGGCGCTGTACTCCTCGATCTCCGCCTGGGGCCGGGAGAGGCCCTGGGAGCGTGCAACTCGCACGTAGGGCAGGAAAATCGCGGCCCCGGCCGCCCCCGCCACCAGGACTACGGGCAGCAGGATCCGCAACGAGCGGAGGGAGAAGAGGTCCCTGCCCTCCGCGGCAAACCGGCTGAGGAAGATGCCCAGCAGGGAGAAATGGATCATGTACGCGAGATAACAGCCGCCCGTGAGGTTGAGCAGATAGAACAGGAGGAAGAGGGCGGCGTTCTTGAGCGTCCTGCGGGTGAGCAGGCGGTCCCAGAACCAGAGGGTGAAGGGGATCCACTGTGCGATCAGGATCTGGAGATGAGCCACGTGCGAGAGCCGGAAGCAGGAGAACGAATACATCCATCCACCCAGCACAGCCGCCGCCCATGAGAGCCCGCTCCGCCGGAGCACCCAGCAGACCGCGAGGGCGCTGGCCACGAACGAGGAGAGGAAGAGGAAGTTGTAGCCGGCGATGGCGTTGGGAACGATCGCCAGGAACAGAACGAGCTGAGCCGCCGGCCCCAGGAGGTGCTCCGAGAACGTGAGAACGCCGCGGGTCGGATAGAAGATGTTGGCGTTCCAGACGTCGGGAAGGCCGAGCCGGATCTGGTGCACTCCCCACTTGAGCACGTAGAGGCAGAAGCCGGGATCCCCGAGGTCGGGCCCGATGTGGTCCTGCCAGAGGCGGGGGAGGGGCCAGAAATAGACGAGGGTGACGGCCGTGTAGAGGCTTGCCACGGCCAGCCAGGGCAGGAGGCGACGAGCTAACTCGCGAGTGTGGGGATGCTGTGGATGCACCATGTCGTAGGCCCAACGGGCCGAGACCCCTCAGCCCAGGGCAACGCCCTGGGTGCTTTGAACGGCCGTTTAGACCGCCAATCTATCATTGGGTTCGGCCGGACCCGGCAGCACACTCCGGCAGCACAGGAGCTCTGGATGGATTGGGCGCTGTATCGCTGGTCGGTAAGGCGGGTACGGAAATGGAGAACGGGAACTGCAGAGCCGGGGATACGATGTGGAGGCCCGAACGGCCACCCGGCCCGATGGGCCGGGCTGAGGAAACCCGGGCCGTTGGCCCGGAAATCCGTGCCGGGCGAACCCTTTCGAAGGCCCAACGGGCCGTAATTCCTCAGCCCAGGGCAACGCCCTGGGTGTATGTTGCCGGTGCACGACCGTCCCGATGCACGAACCGTCCCGGTGCACGACCTCTACGAAGGCGCCACAGGAGAACAAAGATGCCCCAGTCCCTCTCTCGCATCCTGGTGCATTTGATTTTCAGCACCAAGAATCGCCTTCCGTTTCTTGTGCCAGAGATTCGCACGGAATTGCACCCGTATCTCTCAACTGTCTTGAGCGACAACGGTTGTCCTTCGTTGCAGGTGGGAGGAGTCGAAGACCACGTTCACCTGCTTTTCGGCTTGTCGCGGACTCTCACGGTCGCGCAAGTGGTCGAAACGGTGAAGACTAGCTCGTCCAAATGGTTGAAGACGAAAGGTTCGGCTTTGGGTTCGTTCTACTGGCAGGTGGGGTATGGCGCATTTTCTGTCAGCCAGTCGGACGCGGATGCGGTCGTCCGCTACATTCAGGATCAGGAGAGGCATCACCGCAACACCACGTTTCAGGACGAGTATAGAAAGTTCCTGCACCGGTATCAGGTGCCCTATGACGAAAATTATGTTTGGGATTGAGCGGCGCCCTAGGAGATGAGCCTGCCGTGGCGGCGGAGGACCTGCCTTCCGCCGCCAGAAATCCGGATCTACGGGCAGGGAGACGGGGCCGGAACCTTCGGATTGCGGCCCACGCGCCGGTCCATCCAATCCAGCACGACGTTGTACGTGACCTGGGCGTTGGTGTGAAGGTTCAGGTCGTGCCCCGCGTTGGGGATCGCGACCGCCTCCGTGCACGCATCCGCAGGGTAGAAGCCCGGCTCGCTGGCCAGGCTGCCGGAAGCCGTGCACGTGGGGGCGTTGCAGAACGCCGCGTCGAAATCGCCGACCACCACCAGCACCGGGACGTGGACCCCGGTCGAAAATCCCAGGCCGGGAATGGCCGTGTTGAGCTCGCCTATCGTGACGGTCTCCTTGGTCTGCTCGTCGATCGCGATGACCACGGGATCGGCGGCAGGCGCATGGTAGAAGACGCCGGCGCGGGTGCCCGGGACGGTGGTGAAATAGCCGTCCGGGATGTTCCGGCCCGCGAAGAGGGGATCCAGGTTCACCGGAAAGAAGGCGACGTCCCCCAGGGCCGGAGTCACGGTGTGCGACACGCCGGTCAGCACGATGCCGTCCACGTCGCCATAGGTGGCCGCCTCCTGGATCGAGATCACGGAGCCGAGCGAATGGCCGACGAGCGCCACCCGTTCAGCGCGGATACGGCCGAAGGACGGAATGACCAGATTGCCGCCACGCAGGGCCTGCACGATCTGATGGACGACGCACGCATTGCTCTCGATGGTGACCGCGTCCGCCGCAGGATGGCTGCTCTGGCCGATCCCGATCCGGTCGAGGTTGAGGACGGCATAGCCCGCGGCCGTGGCGCGGCGCACATAGGAGTAGGTCTCCGGCTGGTAGGGCCAGTCCCAGTACTGGTGGCCGTAGGTGGCGCCGTGAAGCGCGACCTGGATCGTCTTGTTGTGGATGCTGCCGCGCGAGCAGAGCACGCCGAACACTTCATGGACGGTGGCATCGTTCGGAGCGAGGTTGACGTCGAACGACACCTCCTCGCACCGCAACCCGCCCTCCTTCGCCCAGGCGCCGGACGGAACGAGCGCGGCGACGGCCAGCGCGCAGAGCAGGCCCATGGTGAAGCGATGGATCTGGTGTCTGATCATGTCTTCTCCCTCTGTTTCTTTGGAATCGGATTCCCATGGAAGCTGAGATCATCAACTTTAAAGATAACGCATCTCCGTGGTGTATCCCCTCACCGCCATGGTACCCTCTCGCCGAGGCTACCCATGACCACGAACGCCCTTCCCGTTGCGCGGAGACCGCTGACGCCGGCTCGCGCCGTGCTCTTCGGCACCCTCACCGTCGGCACCCTGGACATCCTCGACGCCTTCATCTTCTTCGGCCGCTTGGGCGCCTCGCCGACTCGGATCCTGCAGAGCATCGCCTCCGGCCTGCTCGGACGCGCCTCCTTCCAGGGCGGTGCTCCCACGGCGGCCCTCGGCCTGGTGCTCCACTACTTCATCGCCTTCGTGATCGTGGCCGTGTACATCTTCGCCAGCCGGCGGTTGCCCGCCCTCGCCCGGTACCCCTGGGTGTTCGGTCCGCTGTACGGTCTGGTGGCCTACGCCGTCATGAACTTCGTCGTCCTGCCGCTGTCGGCGGCGGCCTCGAGCACTCCCGCCGGGCCCGTGTTGATCAACGGCCTGTTGATCCACGCCCTGGGTGTCGGTCTGCCCAGCGCACTGTTCGCGCGGGCTGCCCGTCCGGCGTGACCTTCAGGGGCTGGGTGGCGAACCTCCGGCCCCTCCCCCGATGACTTCGAAGGCGCCCCAGGAGCGTGGATTGGCAGCAAGACCTGAACCCTGATCGATGCTCTCGATCTGGGTGGATCGGAGCGCCTCGACCACGTCAAATCGCTGCTTCAAATGCCGGTGGAAACGCACGAAGAAATCCGCGGTGACCTTGTCATCGACGTTCCATAGAGAGGCCACGACTGTCGGCACACCCGCCGCGAGGAAGGGGCGGGCGAGGTTCTCGACTCCTTCCGTACGGGAGATCCTGCCGAGCGCGGTGTTGCAACTGGCGAGGACCACGAGACGGGTCCGCGGGAAGCGTAGACGCAGCAAGTCCCCGGAATAGAGGACGCCCCGAGTCGGGTCCGCGGGATCCCTGGCGAAGAGCATCTGCGAGAGCAGGGGGAAGTCCACGTTGACCACTGAATGTCCCCCAAAGTAGACCATCTCGAAGTCGTCCACAGCCTGCAGGAACGTCTCCCGCTTGGCGCCGCCTTCGCGGAGCACCTGAGAGCCCGGGAAGATGCGGGCAATCGAGGCCTCGGTGTCGGCTGCCGACAAGGCGAGCAGGGAGGGGTCGACGTTGCGATCGAAATCGGGAGCGGCGACGACCAGGACGCGCCCGGGGTGCTGCGCCACAGCTCTGTCGCGCCGCCGGCCCTCCGAGTAGACGCGGGCGCTCGGCGCGACCGCGAAAGCGCGATCCTGGATAAGGTAGCGCCCGGTCTGCCGGCTCCGGAGCACGGAGAAGGGAAGCCCGTGCAGAGCCCCGTCAGGAATCAGTACGAGCCGGTCGCCGGGCGCTAGGTGGCCCTCTATCGGCTTGATCAGCTTGTCGTAGGCCTGCTCGGAGAGGTGCTTGAGCTCGGCGGAACGGTCTTCGAGCAAGGCACGACGAAGCCTGTGGACGAGGTCGCTGAGCGCCTCCGTCCGGATTTCGACGGTCTCGAGCTTCAACGCCCCGCGGCGGTGAAGGACCCAAAGGATGGTTTTCTCCGGCAAGACCGCGTACTCGACGACCGCCGTCGATTCGGGAAGGTCGCGCTGGATCGATGCAAGGTCGAGCGCCCGTGACGTCCTCGGTTGAAGGTCCGGTAAGCCGGGCTCGGAACTGGGGCGGGCCACCATCCAGTCCCAGAGCACCCGTGCCTTGGCCTGTTCGCTGAATCGGAAGGCCTCGTCGGGCCGGTGCCGCTGCTCGAGTTGGAAGGCGATCATGGTATCGAGGATCTCCTTGACCCGATCAAAATAAGAGATCCGGTCTTCCGTTGACGCGACCGTCTCTCGCTGCCGCTCCAACTCCGCGATGGCAGCTGCGAGGTCGCGCTCCGCGGCGTCGTTCTGCCCCAAGGCTTTTTCGGCGAGGGCGCGTTGGTATAGCGCATGACCCAGCCGATAGTGGTAGGACGTGTCGCGGAAGATGCGGATAGCTTCGGCGAGCCGCGCAATGGCTTGTCGCGGTGGGGTTCCCGCGAGTTCGCTCTCGGCAAGCAGGAGGTCTCCTGCGAGGATCCGGTGCAAGGAGGGATCGTGGCCTTTCTGCAAATATTCCCAAGCTCGCGCGAGGTCCTTCGCGGCCTCTGCATTCCTGCCGAGGGCCGCGAGCAAATAGGCGTGCTGGCGCAGAGCCCCCACGACGGCTTCCACGCGTTCTATGGCATAGGCATTCCTCACCACTTCCCCCTGGAACCACAAGGCGACTTCGGTCTCTCCCTCTCTCTGGGCCATCCAGGAGGCATACTCGCAGATGACGAAGCGGATCTCGGGCTTGTCGAGAGCCGAGCGCTCGACCAGGGCGGGATAAAGCCAGCGCCACGCCTCCTTACGTTGACCGAGGATGTCGAAGGCTGTCGCCAGAAGAGCGCTTGCTTTCGCGGCATAGGGAATCTCCTTCGCTTCGCGGGAGACCGCCTCTGCGGCCTTAAGGGTAGTGATGGGTGCGGCGTAACGGCCTTCGATGCCTTCGATGAGGCCTGTCAGCAGGAGGGCACGCCCCTGTAGAGCCTTGTAGGGCCTGAGGGTCGGATCGTTCGCCAAGACTAGTAAATAGGCACGGGCCGATTTGTAGTCGGCCTTCTGATATTGGCAGAGCGCGATCCTATAGGTGGCCCAATGGCTGAAGGGATTGTGTTCGCGGCTGAGCATTTTGCGGGCTTCTTGAAAGCGGGAGAGGGCGTCCGAGAAGCGACTTTGGCTGGCGAGAGCGAGCCCCTCGTAATAAGAAGAAAAACCCTTAACCGACCGCTTAAACCCTTTGGCGTCTGTTGTTCGAGTCCGTTCGATCTGAGCGATCGTATCGGCTGCCATCCGATCGCCACCGGCGACCACCAGAGCCGCCGCGATCGCCCGCGCGACCGACAGCTTTCGGGCGGCGTCGGGCTCGTGGTTCTCATCTTCCGCCGTTGCCCATTCCGCGAGGAGCCTATCTTCCAGGTACTCCCGGAAGCTTTGCGGTGAGCCAGCCACGATCGTTCGCACCCTTTCCGGCTTTCCCTGCCCGATCGCTTCTCTCGCTGCGGACAGTTCCCGCTGCCAGTTCCGAGGGGCGGTTTCTTTTGCGATGGCTGCCGCATGAACCTTGGCCTCATGAGCCCAAAGTGGATCGCGCTCGAGCCGGGACACGAACTCCCACTCCGTCTTGGCTTGACCGTGCAGCGACAGGCGTCCGAGCGCTAAGGCGCGGTTGAAGCGGCCGGCAGAGAGATCCGGATTGATGTTAACGGCGCGGTTAGCGGCCGCGAGCGCCAGGACGAGCTCGTAGGAGTCGGAGTCCACTACGCTGCGTTGAAGATGAGTCGCCGCGAGATCACTCCACACGGTGGCATTCGACGGGGCAAGCTCCGCGGCTCTGGTGAGCTCGGTGACGGCTTGGCCGACCTCGCCGGCGAGGAGCTTTGTGACCGCATCGTTGCGCAGTGTCTCGGCGGTGACCCTTGCTTCCAGAGCCCGAGCAGACGAGCGGGCGGCCTTCCTGACAATGGCTTCGAGAGATGGCTCTCCGCGCCCGGGTTCGAGCCGGGGAGCTCCTACTAGACGCCCTTCTCCCGGGCGCACCGCGGCCAGCGCGGCCGTGAGCGAATCCTCACCATCGAGGGTCCCTTTCCGGCAACCCGAAGCCAGTAAATACATCGCGGCGACGCTGAGAATTCCCCACTTCAATGACAGGGAAATACCACGCGCCGTCCGTCCAAAGAAACGCTGTGAGTTTCCGCCGTTCATGGCAAACAAGCCTCCACTCAAGACGAAGCAGAAAGGAAAACCGATGGCCTCTATACCGCTCAGGATCATATTGCAGGGCTTGATGGCCCTGGTACCGACCACGGACCCCGCCGGCGTCAATCATATGACAGCGTTGCTGGTCGACGGAAGGATGGCCCATGCGGCGGAGTGCCCGCTCGAGCATCATCCGGCGTTGAGCTTCCTTGCCAGGAGGAGCGCAGAGTGTATCCAGGCGAATTGCACCGCGATAGGGAACGAATGCCGTTGTCCGGAAAACGTGCTGGTCAGGAAACAGATCACTCTCGGATTCAATCCTGAAGTCAATTTTGAGACGCAACGGCCCAACAATTCCCCCGTCAAGGGACTCCCGGCAAACCGCGATGAAGCGGCTGACTTTTCATACGTCGCGAACCTGTCTCAGGCACCGTTCGGGCTTACACTCAACCCTGATTATCTTACCAACCATCCGGCTGCGAATCTACTCGCCAGGATGGTGGTGCCCCTTCAGGCGGTTACGGCCTGCGCGCTCGCTGCGCGTGAGGATGCCGGGGAGTCCTTCGCGCACTCGATGAGCTTCAGAAAGCTTCATGATCCATCCACGAAGACCGACATGAACCAGGCGCTCGCCCAGTTGGTCATCGTGCAACTCGACGTCCCAGCCGACGGCACGGAGGTGAGCCTTCACGTCAGCGATCTCGACGGCGGCAATGACCAAGCTATTGCTTTGCTGCCGGGATCTAGAGGTTACAAGATCGACCTTTCTAATCAGCCTAGAGAGCTTCTCGATCGCGATGACCCATGCAATGACGGCGTCGCCCGTCATTTCGCTATGTTTTACGATCTGGCTCAGGGGGTGGTTGCGCCTTCCAAACGCTTGCTTCCCCATGTCAGATTCACGCAATCCAAGAGTCTGGATGAACTTAAGCCTGTGATCTGCGACGAGCGGTTTCTCGGCTTCATGGATCGCCCCATGTGTCCCATGGCAACCTTCAATCCCTAAGCACCGAGGATGATTATGAATCCTGCAATGAACGCTCAAAAAAAGAAGATGGCACTGGTTATTGGGAACAGTGTTTATGGTGACGGGAACGACGTGAGTGGAAAGGAGAATGCCTTGGCGATGGCCGGCGCTCTCGAGACGCTCGGCTTTATCGTGTCGCCTCCCGTCTTCGATGCCAATCAGGAGACGCTGAACGGCGCACTGAATGCCTTCGCGGAGCAGATCGAAGATGCCGACGTGGTTGTCCTATTTTATTCCGGCCACGGTGTTCAACTGGACAACAAAAACTACCTCATTCCCACGGATGGCTCGGTCGGCGGCGAAACACTGGTGCTTCTTGAGAATGCTCTCCAGAGGCTGGGCATGGCACCCAACGAAGCCGTCAAGATTGCATTCGTGGACGCCTGCCGCAACAACAAGGACCTTCCCGACGGCGCTCCGAAGGGGCTGGCGAATCCACCTCTAGCCCCCCCGAACACTCTTCAAGCTTACGCCGCCAGCCCCGGCCAATTTGCGGAGGGGGGAAAGCCTACGGAGAAATCCGTCTATACGAGGGCTATCTTGAGCCATCTGTTGGAGCCTGGCCTTCAGTTGGGGAACTTTTTTGCCAATGTACGAGCCGACGTGTCCCGTTTCTCGGATGGACAGGAGCCTTTCCAGGCGGGAACCTTCCCTCAGGACTTTTTCTTCCGTGACCCCGTCTATATCAACGCTAGGACCCCTGGGTGGCCGCACAGCCCATTGGTGGTGATCCTCAATGGCGAGGTCGTGCTGACAACGAATCAGGCAGCCGTGACGGACCTCCGCCTGAACGCACGCGAGAATCACCTCGTGCTCATGGTCTCCAATGGCAAGACTTACCACAATGGCCAGGTCTGGGGACGAACGGACGGTTGGAGCTATAAGCTCGACCTCCAACTCCCGGAAGGTCAAATCGTAACGTTCGAGGACCACGAGGAGGTGCCATTCAAGGACGGGCCGCATCACGGACAGACTTTCATCGTGGCACGGGCCACGATCTTCGTCCATCCGGAAACCGCGGCAGTGACTGTACCCCTCCAGGAGACCGGCTTGGAGCGGCGCGATATTCAGTTCTGGGCCTTGGACCAGGAGATCCTGTTCCAGGCGAAGCTCGCGGATCTCCAGATTTCCCCCGACGATATTCTGGGCGGCTCGATCGATTTCAGCCTCGCCCCGCTGCTGAAACCGTTCCTGGCCCAGTTCCTCAAGACGGGGAAGTTCCTGGGCACGCTGATCGCGGACCCGGACAAGACGTTCGTCGCCGTGCGGGGGAACAAGGAGCTTCGGCCCGTCGCCCAGCACTGCATGACCGTAGGATGGCCCAACCGGCTTCGAGACCTCAGGGCCAGCTTCGAGTCCTTCTTCAAGGACCGGAACCCCCGGCCCTTCGACGTCTTCGCCGAGGGGTTGGACCAGGACATCCGGGCGAACGCGGCGGACTTTGGCATCCAGCGCCCGCTCGAAGACCTGCGCGTGTGGACCTCCCTCGACGATCTGAGCGCTGAGGGCGACGAGGCCGCGGCGCCGGCCACGCGGGCCGTCCAGTTCCTCTCGGCCGAGGGACTGAGGGCCATGGCAGAGGATTCGGTTCTCCTGCCGGGGCCGGACGAGGTGCTGTTCGGCCCCAGCACCTCCGAGCAGGTGGTGCAGAGGGTGCCGATCACAGCCCGGATCTATCCCTTCATCTCGCTCAAGCCGGTGGACGATCGCATCCAGATCCATGCCCGCGTCATCGCCGATCTGTCTGACCTCCAGAATAAGATCGGGGCCTTGATCGACACCATCCCGTTGCCCGGGGACAACTGCTCGCATTTCGGCGTCGACAACGTCGTCGCGAGGATCTGGGGCAAGCAGATCACGGTCAGCGGCGACGTCGCGACGCTGAAGCTGAATGGGGACGTCGACGTCTGGACCTGCCTCAAGAACCCGGTTCCGTGCAGCCGGATCGAATGGGATGAGAGGCAGGTGCTCGGAGTGACGATCCGGACTCCCCGGGTGGTGTTCTTCGACTGCAATCCTCCCATCAAGAACCGGAACCTCAGCCAGCCCTTCGAGGCGACACTTCCGTTCAGCGTGGCGATCGTGGATGCCCGCACTTATGCCTTGAAGCTGGGCGATCCTGCCATCGATCTCGGCGGACCTCTGGGAGGTGTAACCGAGGGGATTCTCAAGATCGCCGGCGTGGACATCAATGCCAAGGTCAAGGAGGCCTTGGAGAGCGCCCTCAGTCCGGAGGCCCTGAAGCAGACCCTGCCGGAGTTCCTGCTCACCTACAACCCCACCCTCACGCGTGCGGAGATTCTGAGCAACTCCGGGGCGCTCGCCCTGTTCCTGGAGCTGGACGCGCTCCTCAATGCCCAGCAGCTCGGCGAGCTGATCCAGAGGCTTTGGGACCAATCCGGAAGCTGACCCGGCAAGCTTGGAGCAAGGGCGCGGAATCGTTCCGCGCCCTTGCGAGGTCCCAACTTCCTCTCTGACCACTCGCGATCACCGCGTCTCCCCCTGCCCAGGTGCCTCCCCTGCCCAGGTGCCAGCAGGACGTGGGGCTCGTTTGGTCTCACGTGGTTTCGTTCATCATCGTGGTCTCCTGCATGCCTGCCCCTCAGGGCGTTGGTTCGCGGCATGTTAGATTAACTGGCAATGAATCCCACCGTTGGTGCCGGCGGCAAAACCCGTGACCGTTCAGTGCGCCCGGCGGACCGCCGAGCGAAGCGCCCCGAGGCGCCGCCCCCGCCCGAACCCCCCGCCCGCGGCCCCGCCCTCTGGCAGCTAATGCTTTCGGGCGGCCTGGTGATCGCCTTCTACGGCGCTTTGCGGATCGGGGTGGGGGAGCCCTGGGGATATGACGACTACTACCACCTGGGTGTGGCGCGCGAGCTTTGGCAACGGTTCCCGCTGCGTTCCTTCCCCTGGACTCCCTTCTCGCTCCTGGCGGAGCGCTATGCCGACAAGGAGTTTCTGTTCCACCTCGTGCTCATGCCGTTCGCCAGCCTGCCAGTCGGCACCGCGGCTTTGATCGGCGCGCTTTTGGGACAGGCCTTCCTGATCGGATCGATGGCGTGGTTCCTGCGGTCGCAACGGATCCCGGGAGCCGCGGGCTGGCTCTTGTGCCTGGCCGGCCTGGGACCGTTCTTCATCCTGCGGATCGAACAGGTCCGGCCGCACGTCTGGATGCTTGGTTTCAGCGTGCTGGTCCTGGGCCTTCTCTTGCGGGGCGCGCGGCCCGCGGAGCGGCCCAGGTATTGGATCTGGACGCTGGCGGTGGTTTGCGCGGCCTTCGGTCTGACGCACACCACGGGCTGGTTGGCGATCGTCTACGCATTCGCCTGGAGCCTGGCGGGCCTGTTCGCGCGAGGCGGGGAGGAGAGCGGGGAGGAACGCCGTTTCGAGCTCGCGCCCGTCCTGGCGGCGGCCGGCGGCTGGCTCTTCGGCCAACTCGTACATCCCAATCTGCCGAACAATTTTTGGCTCCTTTGGATGGTGAACGTAAAAGTGCCCCTGGCCGCCACTGGGGCTGCGTCCAACAGTCTGCGCGAGGCGATCGGCGTCGAGCTGCAAGCCTCGTCCGTGCCGTTCCTCCTGGAGCAGTGGCCTCTCTTCATCGCTCCCGTCTTCACCCTGGCGCGGCTCGCGCGCCGGCCGTGGGCCCGCACGCGGGCGGCCTTGACCCTGGTGGCGCTGACCGTGGCCTTTCTCCTGGCCGGCATCTTCCTGCTGCGCCGGCTGCTCGAAATCAGCGCGGTGCTGGGGATCATGGCGCTGGCGCTGGTGGTTGCGGAAGAGATCCGCCGCGGCGCCGGGCGCCGGCCGGCGAGCCGCGGCCGGACCCTGGCCGCCGTGGCGCTCGCCTTGGCCGCCGTCTGGACCGTCGTGCAGGTGCGCGACCTCGGGCGGGGCGATCTGCGGCCATTGGGTGGTGGCAGGCCTCTCGCCATGGCGAGTTTCCTGGGCAAGAACGGCCAGCCGGGTGGGCTGGTATTCACGGCGCAGTGGGCGGATTCGGCGCCGATCTTCTATATGGCGCCGCGGCTCAAGTCGCTGGTGGCCCTGGACCCGACGTTCTTCTACGCCAAGGATCCGCAGCTCTTCGAGCGCTACTGGGCGATCGCCCACGGCCGCAGCGGCGATCCGGTGGGGGAGATCGCGCGGCGCTTCGGTGCGCGCTACATCACGATCTGGAAGGCTCCCGGCTTTCAGCCCCTGGCCCTGCAATTGAGGCGCGACCGGCGAACCTGGAGGATCTATGAGGACCGTTTCTACGAGGTCTGGGAGCTCGCCGCGCCGGGCGGTTAGGCCCGGTGCGGCGACGATCCGAGGGATTGGAAATCAGACGAACTGGTGGGCGACGCGGGTGAACAGGTGGGCGGGCAGAGTGATGTGGATGTCGCCGTTCCGATCGTGAACCCGGATCTCGATCGAGCGCCCTTCCTTGACGATCTTCACCGTGTCGCCATGGTCCCGGATGTCGACCAGCACCGCGTCGGGGCAATCTTCGAAAGACTGCAGGGCGGCCGCGGCGAGCGGGGCCCAGTCACCCATTTCCTGACGCGCACGGGCGAGCTCGCCTTCGCGGTCGAGCAGCGGCAGCAGGTCGATCCCGAGGTAGAGGAGACCTGCGGGCACCGGCACGTAGACATTCGTGCCTCCGGGCTGCGTCTCGTTCACCTTCACCGTGACCAGCCCTTGAGTCACGACGCTGCCCGCCAGCAGGAGCGTGGCGCCGACGGGCACTGCCAGCAGGGCGAGGGCAAGGACGATGAGGACCTTCGCGGGACGTGTCATGGCATCCTCCTCAGCGAGTCTCGGAGTAGGCGTCGACCCAGATGCGGACGGTCTCGTCGTCGCCGGTGACGGTCACCAGCTCGCCCTCGCCCCGCCGCGCCAGCGCCTGGATGGCGGCGCCGACGTTCATCTCGTCGCCCCGGCCGGAGAGCAGGGCGCTCACCACCTCGATGGGAATCTTCATCTCCACGTTCTCCCTGCCTTTCCCGTAGCCGCCGTGCTCCTGGGCGACGATGTGCAGGTACTCGCCGCGCTTGGCGACGCGGACCTTGGAGTCCCGCTCGTCGACCGTCACGTAGGTGGCGTCGGGGCGGTTGCGGACCTCGTTCCAGATCTGGCGCAGCTCGGCGACGTCCAGGTCCTCGTCGTTGATCCGGATCTTGCCCGAGTTGCGGGCATCGGATGGGATCAGGGCCGCAGTCTTCGCGACCATCGACAGGGGCAGGTTGATCCTGACGTGGCTGTCCTCCTTGGCGTCGTGGACCTTGATGTGCAGCCACAGATCGGCGGCGGAAACGCGCGCCGCCGTCAGGGCGAACGCGAACAGGGCGGTCATCGTTATCGTCTTGGCTTTCCAGGGGCTCATGGCTTCATCTCCTCGTCGGGTTCATCGTCGTGTCTTCTAACCTGACGAGAGGGGAGGGGGAAAGGTTTCACCAGCTCAAGCCCAGCCTCCAGCCGAGAAGATCCGCCTGAGTCTAAAGGGCCGAAGCTTCTCAGCCAAGGCAACGCGCAGGGCTGCCTGCGGTTGGTCCGAAATCTTGTCGGGCCGGACGTGCCGTGAAAGCATAGCCCGTAGCTCTGGTAAAATGCCTAAGGCACAACGGAGGCTGATAGCTGGAGCCCGACGGCTTGGGAAAAGAGCTTAGAGGGCTAGTACCTCGTCACTCTAGGAATGATGGGTAGAGTTTACGCAGTTTCACCCGGGCATCCTCGGTGGTGAACTTCCAGTTGGCGCCAACAGCGGCCTGATTGCGCTGAGTTTCCCAGGCCGCTGTTTCCTGTTGCAAGAACTCGGAGGTCGCAATCCTGCGATCC
>DATFNZ010000012.1:0-70611 GCA_035266085.1 Thermoanaerobaculia bacterium | reverse complement strand
TGGTACCCCGGGGGACCTCCGACGCCAAGCCATCCGGCGCCAGAGATATTGCCTTCCGTTCACCCCACGACGTCGGCTCCCCGATGCGGTCTCTCGAGGCTGATTACCACGGCCTGCACACTCGCTGTCTACGCTTCGTGGAGCGGATTACTCCTACCACCACGCAAGACTCGCTTCCGGTGGGTGGCTAACCCTTGCCGGGTAGGATTCGCACCTACTGGGTCCACTACGAAGGGTTTCGGGTTCTGTCTATTGCATGTTCCCTCCTCCCTTCCCAGGCTTCGCCTGGCGCAAGGGGCGTCTCCTCGGAGGGCATGCCGCCGCGCCTTGCAAGGTCTGACCGAGGCAAACAGAAACCGCTATTGGACAGTCTGACCGGTACAAGCCGAGGAGCCCCCCTGGCCTGCCGAAGATGTCGGGAAATGGCGTGGGTGGGCCTTTTTGAAGATCGTTGCAGGGGCGGCGGCATGCCCTTCGAAGAGACGCCCCGTCGTCCCCGTTCGCCGTGGAGGGTGTCGTATCGGGGGTGGGCCGTCTCTACCGGTACGGTGTCTCGAGCTCGGCCAATAGGGCTTGGGCGTCGATCAAATCCGCCGTGCCGAACCCTTCCTCGAACCCGCCGTAGACCTCCGCCAGCAGCTCCCGCCCGGCCTCGTTCCGTCCCTGGCGTATCCGGAGGCGGGCCAACGCCATGGCCGCGCGCAGCTCGAGCGAGCGGGCGTGGCGATGGCGGGCGTTCTCCAGGGCCCGCTGGAACCAATCTTCGGCCTCCTCCTCCCCGCCGGTGCGCAGGACGAGCTCGCCGCGCAGGCGGTAGATCTCGGCCGACCAGAAATGCTCCCCCGTCGCCTCGGTGATCGAGAACGCCGTCTCCAGGGCCTCGCCCGCCTCGTCGAAGCGGCCGTGGAGGAGGCAGACTTCGATCAGCAGCGAGAGGTAGTACGCCTGGGAGAGCCGCGCCCCGGTCGCGGCATTGTCGGCGTAGGCCTGGCGGAGCATCGCGATCCCCGCCTCCACGGCCGCGGCGTCCTCGCCAGTCATGACGGCCGTGGACCAGCCGCGGAAGATCTTCGCCAGGGTGGCCAGGTAGGCTCCCTGACCCTCCGAG
This sequence comes from Thermoanaerobaculia bacterium, assembly GCA_035266085.1. Classification (GTDB taxonomy): domain Bacteria; phylum Acidobacteriota; class Thermoanaerobaculia; order Multivoradales; family UBA5704; genus DATARR01. Next base: position 69,503 of record DATFNZ010000012.1, on the reverse strand, counting down.
GATTCGATGAGCTGCCGGGTCTCCTCCTCGACCCTGGGCGCGTCGCGGAGGAACTGGCGGAGCCAGAAGGAGCCCAGGCGGGCCATCGAGGAGCTCCATGGGTGCGCGATCTCGCTCGCCCGCGCCGTCGACTGGTCGCGGCAGGCCAGGGCCCGATCGGGAGACCCGAGGATCCAGTGGACCCAGGACAGGTTGTTGAGGATCAGCACCCCCGCGTCCTGCCCGGTCAGCCGGATGGACTCCGAGGAGCCGTGGGCCTGGCAGAGCTGCCAGCCCTTCTCGGCGTGCTCGCGGGCCGCCTCGAAGTCTCCCAGGTGCTCGGAGCTCTCGGCGACCGTGAGATGGCCCTGGATGCGCAGCGCCGGATCCCCCTGGGACTCGCCGAACTGGACGAGGCGGAAGGCCAGGTCGAGCGACTTCTCCAGGGCGCCGCTGACGAACGTGTGGGCCCAGATCCCGTAGAGCAGCCAGCCGAACTCCTTCCCCCCTCCCAGCTCCCGGGACAACTCGAGCGCCCGGTCGCACACCCGCTCCACCTCCGGCGAGGCGTAGCCCAGCGTGGTGTTGAGCGCCGGGGCCAGGGCCGCCAGGAGGTCGAGCTCCGCGCGGTCGCGCTCCGGTCCTGAAGGCCAGCCCGCGAGCAGCTTCAGGGCCTCCTGATAGTGGCCGGCCGCCTCGCCGTGAGCCGAGAGCGCGTTCGCCGCGTGGCCGGCGCGGCCGAAGTACTCGACCGCCTTGTGCAGGGCCCCCGCTTCCGTGAAATGGCGCGCCAGCACCACGGCGATCTCCTGGACGCGGTCGCCGTACAGCTCCTCGAGCGCGCCGCCGACCTCCTCGTGGAGGTAGGACCGCTCGGCTTCGTCCAGCCGGGTATAGAGGTAGCGCTGGAAGACGTTGTGGACGAACCGGTAGCGCGACAGGCGCCGGCCGCCGACCCGCCGGACTCCGAGCGCCGTCACCAGCCGGTGCCGCCGGTCGAGCTCGCCGCCCAGGAGCTGGACCATCTCCCGCTCGCCGATCCCCTGCAGCCGGGCGAGCACCTCGGCGGTGAAGTCCTCCCCCTCGACGCTCGCCGCCGCCAGGACGCGGTAGAGATCCTCCGGCAGATGGCCCAGGCGCTCGGCCGCCACCGCCTCGACGCGCGCGGGCAGGTCCTCCCAGGAGATGGCGGACCGCTGCTTCCAGACGCCCTGCGAGTCCTTGGTCAGGATGCCGTTCTCCCGCATGTCGCGCAGCAGCTCGATGCTGAACAGCGGGTGGCCCTGGGTCAGGCGGAAGAGCGCCTCGCGGAACCCCGGCTCCAGGCTGTTCGGCTCGCTGGCGAACAGGGCTTCGAGGAACCGCTCGCCGTCGGCCGCGTTGAGGTCCACCTCGAGGTCCGGCAGCTCGCGCCGCAGCTCGTTGAGCACCGGCGCCAGGGGGTGGCGCTGCGGGCCCGAGCCCAAAGCGACCTCGGCCGGCCGGTAGGTGGCGGCCAGCAGGATGCGGCTGCCCGCGAGCCGGCGGCTCAGGTGGAAGAGCAGGCTGATCGAGCCCGCGTCGGCCCAGTGCAGGTCCTCGATCACCAGCAGCAGAGGGCGCTGGCGCGACAGTCTCTGGAGCACGCTCTTGTACTGCTCGAAGAGGTCGCTCTGCTGCGGCGGGGCGGCGGCTTCCCGGCGCTCCAGCAGGCGCTCGAGGCGGGCGAAGCCGTCCGGATCGTCGGTGGCCAGGGAGGCGGCGCGGGCGGCCAGCGCGCGGGCTGGAGCGAAGGTGCCGACGAGGTCCGGACCGGTGTCCAGCAGGGCCTGGAGGCAGGCGCGGAACGTCCCCTCGCCGCGGGCGATGGCGCCGGCCTCGGCCGTCCAGCCCGGCTCGGTGTCGGAGGTGAGCTGGGCGAGGATCTCGCGGAAGGGCAGGTACGGATCGCCGATCCCGGTCTGGGCGTTGCACTTGCCGCCGGCCGAGACCAGGTCGGGGAAGGCGGAGCGGGCCCGGCGGGTCAGCTCCGTCACCAGCGCCGTCTTGCCGATCCCCGGCTCGCCGCTCACGAAGACCACCCGGCCGCCGCCTGCCAGGGCTTCCCGCAGCAGGCCTTCCAGCCGGCCGAGCTGCTCCTCGCGGCCGACGAACGGCACCCTGTCCTGCACCACCCGGAGCTCCTGGAGCGTCGGCGGCAGGCCCAGCTCCGCCACCGGCCAGTCGACGGAGACCAGGCCGGAGGCCGCGGCGCCGCGCAGCCTTCCAAGCTCCTCGGCCAGCTCGCCGGCGCTGGCGTGCCGCCTCTCCGGCCGCTTCTCCAGGCACCGCCGGACGACCTCGAGGAGAGCCGGCGGCACGCGCGCGCGCAGCTCCTCGAGGCGGGGCTGGACGTTGAGGACGAGGTAGAGGGTCGCCTGGGGATGGTCGCCCAGGAACGGCGGCACCCCGGCCAGCATCTCGTAGAGCACCACGCCCAGCGACCAGAGGTCCGTCCGGGGATCGACGGGGTCGCCCGCCACCTGCTCCGGCGACATGTAGAGCGCCGTCCCCAGAGTCCGCCCCTCCTGGGTCAGGCGCGTGCCGCCGATGAGCTTGGCGATGCCGAAGTCGAGGATCTTCACCGGTCCCCGGTCCGGCACCAGGATGTTGGCGGGCTTGATGTCGCGATGGACGATCTGCTGCTCGTGGGCCCGCGCCAGCCCCCGCGCCACCTGCTCGGCGATGTCCGCCGCCTGGCCGGGCGGCAGGGGGCCGCGGGCGATCTTCTCCCGCAGCGTCTCCCCCTGGTAGTAGGTCATGGCCATGAACATCCGGCCGTCTTCCGTCTCGTCGACCTCGTGGACGACGCAGATGTTGGGGTGCTCGAAGCTGGAGACCGTCCGCGCCTCCTGGAGGAAGCGCGTCCGCGCCGGGGAGTCGCGCGTCAGCTCGGGGGCGAGCAGCTTGAGGGCGACGTCGCGCCCGAGCCGCACATCCTGCGCCCGGTAGACGACGCCCATCCCGCCCTCGCCGATCTTCTCGACGATCCGGTACTTGGAAATGGTTTCACCGATCATCTCTTCGCAACTTTCGTAAGGCCCCCTGCCGGCCAGGGCCCCTCGATGCCATGTTTCTCCAGGAAGGGTCGTATCTTATACGATTTTCCCGGACCGGACGCTTTTTTCCAACGAGGCTTCTGCCTATCTCTAATCCTCGATCGGACGGCGTAGCGCCCACCAGCCCGCTCTCTCGGAGAGAAACTACTTTCTTTATTTAAATCATCGTTTCTTCTCGATGGTACCAATCCTGCTTCGATTTCTGAGCCCTCGTGCCAGCGAGGTGGAGAACGGGAGGGAGAGGTTCTGTCGAGCTCGCGGATTCTTGTCGTCGCGCCCCAGCCTTTTTATGAGGATCGAGGCACTCCGATCGCGGTACGTCAGCTCCTTCAGGCGCTGTCGCAGCTCTCCTATGAAGTCGACGTGCTGACCTTCCCCGTGGGGAGCACGATCGAGATCCCGCGGGTGCGCTACTACCGGACGGCGAACCCTTTCCGCTTGCGCCGGGTGCCGATCGGCTTTTCGATGGCCAAGCTGCTGCTGAACCTGACCCTGATCCCCGAGATGGCATGGCGCCTCGCCAACGGCTCCTACTCGTGCATCCACGCCGTGGAAGAGGCAGCCTTCCCCGCCATCCTCCTCGGCCACCGGTTCCGGGTGCCGGTAATCTACGACATGCAGTCCAGCCTGCCCGAGCAGCTCGCCAAGCATCTCCCTTTCCGCACCATGGTGGCGCAGTCGGCGCTCCGGGGCCTGGAGCGCTGGCTGCTGCGGCATGCCGACTCGGTCGTCAGCAGCGCCGGCCTGGCCAGGGGGGTGCGCGCGGCGGCGCCGCACGCACGGCTGCGGGAGTGGCGGTACGCGAGCCTGCCGCCGTCGGCGGAGCCGGCGGAGGTCGAGGCCCTGCGCCGGAGCCTGGGGATCGCCCCGGGGCGGCCGGTGGTGCTCTACAGCGGGACGTTCGAGACCTACCAGGGCCTGCCGGCTCTGCTCGCGGCCATGCCGCACGTGCGGCAGGAGGTGACCGGCGTGATCTTCGTGCTGGTGGGGGCCGACGCGAAGGCCAGGGCGGCCGTGGAGCGCGAGCACGCCGAGCTGGTGAGGAGCGGGGTCCTGCTGGTGGTCGACCGCCAGCCCCGGGAGAAGGTGCCGGGCTTCCTCGCCCTGGCCGACGTGGTCGTCTCGCCACGGGCGTACGGCGACAACCTGCCGCTCAAGGTGTTCGATTACCTGGCGGCGGGCAAGCCGATCGTGGCGACCGACGTCCCCGCCCACCGGGCCGTGCTGAACGAGGAGCGGGCCGTGCTGACCCGCGGCTGGTCGCCGGAGATCGCGAGCGCCATCGTGCGCCTGCTCCGGGATCGCGAGCTCGCCGCCCGCCTCGGCAACGCGGGGCGGGCCTACGCCGAGGAGCGGTTCGGCTGGTTCGAGTTCGTCCGCTCGGTCAGCGAGCTCTACACGGAGGTGAACCGTGCCGCCTGAAGAGCGCCGGGTGTCGGTGGTGATCCCGGCCCGCAACGAGGCCGGGGGGATCGGCCGCACGCTGGACGCCGTCTTCGCGCAGCACGCCACGGGGGTCGAGCTGGAGGTGCTGGTGGTGGACGACGGCTCGACGGACGGCACGGCGGCGGTCGCCTCCGGCGCGGGAGCGCGGGTGGTCACGCCCGGTCCCGGCCTGGGGGGCTCCCCCGGCGCCGCGCGCAACCGCGGCGCCGCCGCGGCCACCGGTGACCCCATCGTCTTCCTGGACGCCGACTGCTCGCCCGGCCCCGGCTGGCTGGAGCGGATCCTCGCCGCCCACGACGCGGGAGAGGTGGCGGTCGGCGGCTCGCTCGACATCCCGCCGGGACTGGCGGCGACGGGCCGCTGCGACCACTACTGCGGCTCGTACCACGTCCATCCCGGGCGCTCCGCCGGCTACGTGCCCAACCACACGCCGGCCAACCTGAGCGTCCGCCGCAAGGCCTTCCTGTCCACCGGCGGCTTCAGCGAGCGGCGGCCGGTGGCGGACGGCCACGAGGAGCTGCGCTGGCAGGCCCAGCTCGCGGGCAGCGGAGCGCGGATCCGCTTCGAGCCGTCGGCCGTGGTGTACCACCACAACCGGCTGGGGCTGAGCAACCTGCTGCGCCGCAACTACCGCTGGGGCTACAGCGCGCTCGAGAGCAAGGCCGGCAGCGGTGCCGTCCGCTGGGCCTGGCTCTATCGCCGTCCGCGGCTGCTGATCGCGGCGAGCCTCCCCCTCGCCGCCTCCCACACCGCCCACACGGTGCTCTGCTGGGCCCGGCACCGGATCCTGGAGCCGCTCTGGATGCTGCCGCTGATCGCCGCCGCCCGGCTCTCCTACTCCGCCGGCCTGACCGTCGGCGGGCTGCGCTGGCTGCGGCGCCGGCCGGCCGGCGCCGCCGAAGAGCGGACGGTGTTCCGGCGATGAGCGTGCGCCTCTCGGTCGCCATCTGCACCCGGGACCGGCCGGCGATGCTCCGCCGCGCCCTCGACTCGCTCGCCGCCCAGTCCGCGCCGCCGGACGAGATCCTGGTGATCGACAACGCCCCGCGGGATGGCCGCACCCGGGACCTGATCAAGGCTGAATTCCCGGCCGTGCGCTACCTCGCGGAGCCGGTCGCCGGCCTCGACTTCGCGCGCAACCGGGCGCTCGCGGCGGCCACGGGGGAGGTGGTGGCGTTCCTGGACGACGACGCGGTGGCGCAGCCGGGCTGGGCCGCCGCGATGCTCGCCCCGTTCGCCGAGGACGCCCGGGTGGGCGCCGTCACCGGGCGGGTCGATGCGCTGGCGGTCGAGACGCCGGCCCAGCGCCTGTTCGAGGACAACGGCGGCTTCGCCCGCGGCGGCCGGCGGGTCCGCCTGCCGCTCGACGCCGGCCAGCCGCTGCACGGCCGCCGGGCGCCCCTCATCGCCTGGGCGGTGAGCGTGGGCAGCGGCTGCAGCCTGGCGGTCCGCCGGCCGCTGCTGCTCGCCCTCGGCGGCTTCGACGAGGCGCTCGACCTCGGACCGGCGCTGCCGGGGGGCGGCGATCACGACGCCCTCTGGCGGATCCTCCAGGCGGGCCACGAGGTGATCTACGAGCCGGCCGCCCGCGCCCGCCACGAGCACCGCCGCGACCTCGCCGCCGTCCGCGACCAGATCGTCGGGCACCAGCGGGCGCTCGTCGCGCTGTTGGTCAAGTCGCTCCTGCGCGCCGAAGGCGACAGGCGCCTGGGCGTCCTCGCCTTTCTGGCCTGGCGCCTGGTCAAGCCGGCCGTGCGCCTGGCCCGCCGGGCCGCGGGGCGCGATCCGCTGCCGGCGCCGCTGCTGCTGCGCATGCTCGGCCACTGCTGGGCCGGCCTCTGGGCCTACCCGGCGGCGCTGGCCACGGCGCGCCGGCGGCGCCTCGTTGAGGAGGGCCAGGGATGATCGGAATGACCGGGATGACCGCCGCCGCACCATGGACGGAGGTCTGGGGCGCCCGCGAGCTGCTGCGCAGCCTCGCCGTCCGCAACCTCAAGGTCAAGTACCAGCGCTCCACGCTCGGCTTCGCCTGGACGCTGATCAACCCGCTCCTGACGCTCACCGTCCTGGCCGCCGTCTTCACCCACGTCGTGAAGATCGCGGTGCCGCACTACTGGGCATTCCTGCTCTCCGGCTACTTCGTGTGGAACTACCTGCTCCAGATGATCTCGACGGCGACCTACGTGCTGGCCGAGCACGCCGGGCTGCGCCGCAGCGTGGCGTTCCCCAGCGAGGTGCTGGTGCTGAGCGCCGCGGCGTCGCGGCTGGCCGAGTTCGCCGTCGAGATGGCGCTGGTCGTGGCCGCGCTCGCCGTCTGCCACCACTCAGGGGTGCCGGCGAGCTTCTCCCTGCTGCCGCTGCTGGTGCTCCTCCTGATCCTGCTGTCGCTCGGCCTGGTCCTGCCGCTCGCGGTCCTCGCGGCCTTCTACAACGACGTCCAGCACGCCGTGCCCATCCTGCTGATGATGCTCTTCTACGCCTCGCCCGTCTTCTATCCCGTGCGGCTGGTCCCGGAGGCGGTCCGCCGGCTCTACTTCCTGAACCCGATCGCCGGCCTGCTGACGCTCTATCATCAGGTGCTCTACGAAGGACGCTTCCCGCCGCCCGCCCTGCTCGGCGGGGTCGCCGCCGCCTCGGTGCTCCTCTTCCTCATCGGCTATGCCATCTTCAATCGCTACAAGACGGTTCTCGCCGAGATCCTCTAGCGCCGCGGTGGCTGGAGATGTCGCTGCCGCTCCTCCGGCGGTGCTCTGCCGCGGCGTGGTCAAGAGGTTCTTCCGCTACGAGCACCGCACCTCGTCGTTGCGGGAGGTCTTCATCCGCGCCGTCCTGCGCCGGCCGATCCACGTCCGGCGCGCCGAGTTCATCCTGGACGGCTTCGATCTGCGCGTGGATCCCGGGGAAGGGGTGGCCCTGATCGGCTCGAACGGCTCCGGCAAGAGCACGGCCCTGCGCCTGATCGCCGGCATCTACGTCCCGACCGAAGGGGTCGTCGAGACCCACGGGCGGGTCACGGCGGTCATCGAGCTGGGTGCCGGGTTCCAGACCGAGCTCACGGGTCTCGAGAACGTCTCTCTCTACGCCGCGGTGCTGGGCTTCAAGCGGCGCGAGCTCGCCGAACGGCTGCCTGACATCCTGGCGTTCGCGGAGCTCGGCGACTTCATCCACGAGCCGGTCAAGTACTACTCCTCGGGGATGCAGGCGCGCCTCGCCTTCTCCGTCGCCGTATGCGTGCGGCCCGATGTGCTGCTCATCGACGAGGTCCTGGCCGTCGGCGACCAGGCCTTTCGCCAGCGGTGCCTGGAACGCCTGCGCGAGTTCCGGCGCCAGGGCGGCGCCCTGGTCGTCGTCTCCCACGACCTGGAGAACGTCCGCGAGCTGTGCTCCCGCGCCCTCTGGCTGGAGCGCGGACGGGTGCGCATGGAGGGAACGGCCGAGGAGGTGACCGCCGCCTACGAGAGGGAGAACGGCTAGGCCGTGCCGACCGCCGTCCTCGACCTCGACCTTCGCGAGCTGCCGGATGGGCTCCAGGGGCTCGACGGCTATGGCCGCGCCCTGGTGCTGATCCGGCTCGGCGGCCGGCCCGTGGGTCAGGCCGTGCTGCCGGTGGCCGGCGGCCGCGTCGGCGCGGCGGAGCTGCGCGAAGCCCTGATCGAGGCGGTGGACGGGCCGCTCTGGGAACGCTGGTTCCGCGAGCGTCTCGAGGGGCCAGGCGATCGGCCGGGCGATCCGCCGGACGCTCCCCTGCCTTCGGCCACCGTGGCCGTCTGCACCCGCGACCGCCCCGAGGACCTGCGCGCCTGTCTGGAGGCGCTGGGCCGGCTGGCCGACGACGGCCAGGAGATCCTGGTGGTCGACAACTGCCCGGCGAGCGACGCGGCGGAGCGGCTGGCGGCCGGCTGGCCGCGGGTGCGCTACCTGCGCGAGGACCGGCCCGGGCTCGACGTGGCGCGCAACCGGGCCCTGCGCGAGGCGCGCAGCGAGGTGGTCGCCTTCACCGACGACGACGCCACCCCGGACCCCGGCTGGCTGCGCGCCCTGCTGGCGGGCTTCGCCGACCCGCAGGTGCTCTGCGTCACCGGCCTCACCCTGCCCTCCGAGCTGGAGACCGAGGCCCAGGAGTGGTTTGAGCGCCTGGGCGGCTTCGGCCGCGGCTTCGAGCGCACCGTCTTCGACGCCCTCACGCACGACCCGCTGGTCGCCGGCAAGATCGGCGCCGGGGTCAACATGGCGCTGCGGCGCACCGTCCTCGGCGAGGTCGGCCCCTTCGACGAGGCGCTCGACGCCGGCACCGCCACCCGCTCGGGGGGCGACCACGACCTCTTCACGCGCATCCTGGCGGCCGGCTACCGCATCGTCTACGAGCCCGAGGCCCTCAACTGGCACCGCCACCGGCGCACCTGGGAGGAGCTGCGGGAGAGCCTCCGCGGCTATGGCACCGGCGTCTACGCCGCCTGGACGCGCAGCTTCCTGGTGGAAGGCGAGCTGTCGGTGCCCGCCCGCGCCCTCGGCTGGCTCCTTCACGGCCAGCTCCGCGGACTCGTCGGCTCACTGCTGCGGCGGCCCGGCAGCGTGCCGCTCGACCTGGTGCTGGCGGAGCTGCGCGGCTGTGCCGCGGGGCCCCGCGCCTACCTGAGGTCCCGCCGCCGGACGCGGGCCCGCCTGGAGGCCGAGGCGCGCCCGGCATGAGCGGTGCCGGCGTCAGCGTCGTGATCCCCACTCACGACCGCAGGAGATCCCTGGAGCGGACGCTGACGGCGCTCGGCGTCCAGACCGCCAAGCCCCACGAGGTCGTGGTGGTGGCGGATGGCTGCACGGACGGCACCGCGGACTGGCTCCGGAGCGCCGTCTGGCCCTTCCCTCTCCAGGTCGTCGAGCAACCCGCCGCCGGGGCGGCCGCGGCGCGCAACGCCGGGGCGGAGCGCGCGCGGGGCGAGCTGCTCCTGTTCCTGGACGACGACGTCGAGCCCGCCCCCGGACTGGTGGCCGCTCACGCCGAGGCTCACCGGACGGGGCCTGAAAAAGCCGTCTCCGGCCCCGCCCTGCCCGTCGTCGAGAGCCGGCCCGGCTTCTTCGCGGCCGGGCTGCGGGCCTGGTGGTTCGAGGTCTACCGCGAGATGGGCCTGCCCGGCCACCGCTTCACCTACCGCGACGTGCTGACCGGCAACCTGTCGCTTCCCGCGGCCCTCTTCGCCCGGGTGGGAGGGTTCGCTGCCGGCCTGCGCTGCCGGGAGGACTTCGAGCTTGGCGTGCGCCTGCTGGCGGCCGGGGCAGACCTCGCCTTCGCCCCCTGCGCCGTGGCCTGTCATTTCGACGGCACCGGCCTCGACGCCTCGCTACAGCGTGCGCGTCAGGAGGGCCGGGGGGACGCGCGCATCGGCGCCCGCCACCCGCACCTGCTGCCGGCGCTGGAGCTCTCCCGGGCCCCGGCGCCGCTGGCCCGGCTCGCCATCGGCGGCCAAGTCCTGGGCGGCCAGATCCTGGGCGGCCCCGTCGCGGCCATCCTCCGCCGCGGGCTCGACGTCCTGGAGACGGCCCGGCTGCGCCGGCGGTGGCGCGGCCTGTACGGTGCCCTGCGGGGCTACTGGTACTGGCGCGGAGTAGCCGAGGAGACCGGGTCGCGGCACGCACTGCGCAAGCTCCTCGCGAGAGCCCCGGCCGCCGGCGCCGAGGGCTTCCCCATCGACCTCCGCCCGGGGATCGCCGCGGCGGAGTCGATCCTCGACCGGGAGAGGCCCCGCGGCCTCCGCATCCTCTATGACGGCCAGGAGATTGGCGCGGTCGCCTGCCAGCCCGGGGCGGAGCCGCTGCGCGGGGCTCACCTGCGCCGCCTCCTCGCCGAGCGGATGCCGGCGCCGGTGCGGGCGGCCCTGGCGCTCGCCGGGTTGAACGGGGCCGATGCCGGACCCCTCCCGTCCACCGTGCCGCCGATCAGCGTCGTGGTCTGCACCCGCGACCGCACCGCCCTATTGGAGAAGTGCCTGCGTTCCCTCCTCGCCCTCGACTACCCCGCCTACGAGGTCGTCGTCGTCGACAACGCGCCGCGCGACGACGCCACGGCCCGCCTCGTGGCGGCCCTCCCCGTGCGCTACGTGCGCGAGCCGCGCCCCGGCCTCGACCACGCGCGCAACCGCGGCATCGCCGAGGCGCGGCACGACCTGATCGCCTTCACCGACGACGATACGCGAGCGGACTCCGGGTGGCTCTCGGCCCTGGCGCGCGCCTTCGCCGACCCGCGGGTGGCGGCGGTGACCGGGCTCGTGGCGCCGGCGGAGCTCGAGACGCCTGCCGAGAGGTACTTCGAGCTCGGCTACGGCGGCATGGGCAAGGGCCTGCGCCCCCGCATGTTCCGGCGGGAGCGGATGGAGCCCGAGGAGCTGATCGCCATCCAGGCCGTTGGCGTCGGCGCCAACATGGCCTTCCGCCGCGGCGTGCTCGCGGCGGCCGGCGGCTTCGATCCGGCGCTGGACGTGGGCACGCCCGCCCACGGCGGCGGCGACCTCGACATGTTCCACCGCGTCGTGGCCGGCGGCTGGACCCTGCGCTACGACCCGGCGGCCCTCGTCTGGCACCAGCACCGCCGGGAGATGGGCGCCCTGTACCGGCAGCTCCTCGACGACGGCCGCTCTTACGGCGTCTACCTCCTCAAGCGCTGGCGCGAAGGGGAGGTGCCGAGGAAATCGCTGGCCCGCTTCGTCCTCGTGCAATGGTGCCCCTGGCTCGCCGGGCGCATCCTCCGGGGCCTCCTCGGGCGCCATGACCTGCCGCTACCCCTGCTCTGGGCCAACCTCCGGGGTGCCCTGCAGGCGCCGTGGGCCTACGCCGCCACCTATCGGAAAGACCGGCGCCCTCATGGGCCATGAGGGCTCTCTGGAACTCTTCCGATCAGCAACTCTCCGGAGACATGGCCGAACTTCTGTGGATTCTGCAGATTCTTCGTAGTCTCCCGAACTTTCCGGGACGTGTAGGCATACACCTCGTCGACGCTGATCGCGCCGTCCGTATTTCCAAACGGAGGCTTGTCCGCATTGCCCTTCAAACCCTCAAGAAGGAAGTGAGTAAACACGCCCTGCCGTAGATCTCCTTTCTCCTGAGCCACCTCATTGATGTCGCTTGCCGTCATCACGACTCGCCCTCGGCCGCTTTCGGCAATCTGCAGGAGAAAGTCGCTCGACAGCGGCCCTCTCTGGGAGTAGGCAGAGTCGAAAATCGTCCGTCCTCCGGCAGCCCCACTGAAACAACTGTCGAGGATGATGATCACCCGCTCGGCTCCAACACGGTCGAACTGCCGCTCGAGCTCCTCCATGCTGAGAGCCGTACTGTTGTAGCTGCTCTTGTCGGCATCAAAGGGAAGCAAATACTTGCTCGACCCATCGTTGCTTCGGCGGTCAGGCTCGTTCGCCCCATGGCCAGCGAAGTAGATGAATACGATGTCATCCGGTCCCGCCTGGGAGCGCAGCCTGTCGCCGAGGGTCCGGATGATCTGCTGGCGGGTAGCGCCTTCGTTGATCAGCATGGAGATGTGACTCTCCGGAACTCCCAGGTCATTGACGAGGTAACGCCGGAATGCCTCCGCGTCGGAATCCGCGAAGCTGAGAGCCTTGATCCCTGAATCTTCGTACCGGCTGACCCCGATGACGGCCGCCCAGATCTCCTGTTGATCCACCGCGCGCGTCAGGGAGAGGGTCGCCTCCGACTTGACTCCATCCTGATTGACCGCGACCACCTGCACCAGATTCTTCCCAGGGGACAACGAGACAGGAACTCTGTAGCGTGTAACGACGACGCCTAATTCCCGATTCGGCTCGGAAAGAACCTTCTCCGGGGTCTTACTCTGGCCGTCCTTTTCTACCTCGATCCAGGAGAGACCTTTTGCATCTTGAACCTCCAGATTGAGCAAGATTCTGTCGTCCGTAACGATCTGACCAGTGGTGTAGTTCCGAAAGAAGATTACCGGGCGGGTCACTACGCCCAAGGAGATCGAGGAAACTGGAGGCGGACCGGGCTCGACACCGGCTTGGACAGGGGGACGATCAACAATAGGAAGGTCTATGCTTCTGACAAGCGGAGCGAAGTCAGCTTGATGCACCGTGATCGTCATTGCTGCCGCACCGATTTTTGCCCCAGGTCTTGCATAGAGATCCACTTGAATCATCTTGGCCAGAGCTCCAGGCTCTATCGTACCCACCATCTCCTTAGAAGCACTTAGCACATCAAGACCTGGCCAATTAGCTTGAATCTCAAGCCCAACCCCTTCCGCCCTTAGGGAGCCGTGGTTTTCTAAGAGAACCGTTAGCCGGCGACGCTCTCCCTGTTGCAGGCTAGAGAAGCCAGAGGCGCTGAGCCGTAAATCGGTATTCAGAATCCTAACCGGCAGAACCAACTGGCGGGCGTACACCGGGAAATCTCTCTGAATGGTCTCTAAATTTAGAACAATACGTTCACTGGCAAAAGTACGTGGCACACTCAGCGTCATTCTCCTTGGCGCTCCAACAGAGCCAGGCGGCAGATCACCTATCTCAACCTGAGTAGCACTAAAGACAAGCCCACTAGAAGGCGACGTCATCTTTACATGCACGCCCTTGGAAATTACCTGTCCCAGATTCATCGTCGTCAACTCCAACTCCGCTACTTCACCGTTGCTCAACACACCGTCCCGATTACCGGAAGACTCGGGGGAGTTTCCATCGAAGATACGATAATCTAGCAAAACTTGAGGTCTTCGAATAGTTACATCCCAAGACCTCTCTACTTCGCTTCTGGCAAACTTATCTCCACGGCCATCCTCTGCTTTGAATCGAAGATCAATCTTGTTACTAGCGAAAACTGGAGGCAGGCGGAACAACAGCGTTCCTTGCCTAGCCTCCCCAGCAGGAATTGTACCTAAACCTACCGAAGATCGTATGACTTCAACGCCCGTCGTCCGCGCTTCGAACGTCGCCGTAACTTTACCTGCATCTCCTGCTCCCAAGTTCCGAATAAAGAACTTTGCTTCCAAAGTCTCCCCATTGGAAGGCTTGCCGTCTCCATCACCTTGCCCCGGACTGATCGAATCATTGAAAGAGATTTCTGAAAACAAGAGCTTAGGCAGCTCCGACTTTGCCAGAGGAACGATCAAATTTACACGGGGAGCATCATATCCGCGCACCTCTCGGGCCTCCACCAAAAAGACAGCCTCTGGAGTCTTGATTTCATACGCAGATTTGACCGAAATACCTGCCCGCCTAAGTCCCCCGGGAGGTATATTGCCCAAGGCCTTAGGTTTTTCTACATCTATTCCCAAGCTACCCACAACACTAAGCATGACTCCATAGGCAGTCCCCGGCCCCTTGTTTCGTACTGAAGCGAAAATCTCTGCCGATTCCGCCCTGTCAAGCTCCCTATTGGGAAGCTCTCCCCTGCTATCATCAAATCCAACCTCAATCTCAAGATTAGAAGGACCAACCTTCCTTCCTGCGAGCTTCAGAAGCTCGATAGACAGAGGTGACGAATCCAGGCCCTCCTCGACCTTTGTCATGATATCATTAATCACTCGCACCTGGCCAACGTAAGTTATACCAAAAAATGCAACTCCCCTGTGCTCTTTTTTCGTGTATGTAACATCCTCCCTGTATTTTACGGCTTCACTTGTTGACGCAGCCTCGATCGTTCCCAACTTCACCCCACTCGTATCCTCGAAGGATAGCCTTATCTTAGCCATCCATGTCAGCCCTTTATCTACAGCCTGTCCTGGATCACCTATGAAGGCACCATTTACAGAGATATTCGCAAGCACGTCATACGTGCCTCTCGGATCGCTACGGTAGATCACCTTCACAGATTTAAATCTCTTTGACAAGAGTTCCTCAGTATGATCAATGATCCATTCGAGGTTACTCTGTATTTTCAGCTTCGAGCCATCAGAAAGGCAGCAGATATTTTCCGTCGGAGTAGGCAAATACTGTGGCGCGACAAGAACGATGCGAAGGTCTTGCTCTTCCCCCTTACGCGCCAGCGCCGTGGAGCAGCCAAGACAAAGCATACTAAGGCAGAGAATTGTGGCAATCCAAAACCGTACTTTTGGCAGAGTCATCTGAGACCGCCTCCAATTCTCGCCGCTCGATCAGCCGCCGCCGCCTCTTCCTTCAAACCTACAGACAGGTACAAGTCCCTGGCCTTCCGGAAATGACAGGCCGCGCGCTCGGAGCTCCTGCGGATGTGCTCGATCCTTCCGAGGCCCAGTTCGGCGCTGGCCTGGATGGCGAGGCCGGAGGTCCCGTCCAGGACTTCCTGATACGTGCGGGCGGCCAGACGGAGGAGGCCGATCTTCAGGTATGCGTCGCCGAGCGTCACGCGGATTTCGGGGGCATCGCCATGGCTCAAAGCCTTCCGGTAGGCGAGAATGGCGTCCGCGAAAAGGCCCTCATGGGCGTAGAGGTCCGCTTCCAGGAGCCCGCGGGTGGCGTCGTCCAGAGGCAGGTTCCGCAGAGACTCCAACCGCGTCCGTACCTCCTCCGCCTTGTCAAGGGAAAGCCGCTGGATGCGGTTCGGCCGGGCCTCGGCCCTCAAGGGCGCCGCCAGGCCTCGACGAGCCCCGACGCTGAGAAAGGAGAGGGTCCCAGGCGGGAGGTCCGGCGCCGAATCGGGGTATGGCATCGAGCAAACGACGGCGTCTCCCCATCGCTCGCCGCAAGCCACCTGGCCGGCGTCCAGCCGGATCAGGAACCGGCCTGGGCCTGACAGCTCGATCGCGTACTCGGTGGCATCCGCGACCTGCGTCCACAAAATCTTGGGCCGGGGGTCGAGCACGGCCGTCCTGCGCGGGCTGAGGACGAGGGGGATTGCGAAGTCCTCGTCTTCGTCACCCCGGGTCTCTCCTTCGAAGACGAGCACGCCCTTGAGGCTGATCATTTTTCCCGCCGCGGGCGCCAGCCGGCGATAGGTGCCCGGCGGCAGCGGCTTGCCGGCGAGGCAGAGCGACTCGGACAATGGCTGGTCTTTTACCCCCGACAGCTCCACCCAACGGTCCATGGAGCAGACGAAGCCGGCTCCGGCCCCGGCGGGCACGTTGACCTTGTCTCCCCTCCCCACCACCTGGAGGAATCGCGCCGGGCGAGGCACCGGAAAGATGGCCCCGCCCCGGCGCGGCGGGCCGGCTTCGGCGATGGTCACGTTCCCCTGGAGCTGCGTGAGGACCGCCGTCAGCTCCGCCGACTGGGCGGGGTCCGCCACGCCGAAGGCCAAGGCGACCGCCAGGAGTGCGAGGTGTCGTGCCGGCCGCGGTCTCATTCCTTCTTAGAGGACACCTTCGCACCGCTCTTGTTGAGCCCTTCGCCGCGCCTGGGCTCCCAGCGGGCTGATGCCGCCGGTGAGACGCTCGAAGTCCTGGAGCTTCTCGCAGGCAAGATCACGCCGGCCTTCCCGGGCGTAGGCCTCGGCGAGCCAATAGGTGGGCTCCTCGATGTCCCGCAGGCCCGCCTGGCCGTAAAGGTGAAAGGCCTTCTCGAGAGCCTGAACGGCTTCGCCGGCGCTGCCTTGGGCCAGGGCCGCACGGCCGAGGTTCTTGTAGAGGTAAGGCAGCGGCGGGGTGCACCGCAGTCCCGACTCGATGACCCGGCGCGCGTCGCCGGGCCGGTCGAGATCGAGATACAGGTTGCCCATCTCGTTGAAGGCTTCGCCGTGGCACGGAGCCAGATCGATCGCCCGTTGAAGGCTGCCCAGAGCCTCCGGGACCCGCCCCATCCGGGCCTGCAGCCTGCCGAGGTTATAGAGGTAGGAGGCCTGGTGGGGAGCGGCTTCGGCCGCGGCTTCCGCTTCGCTCGCGGCGGCGGCGTAGTTACCCTGCCGTTCCTCAACGCCAGCCAGATTGGCATGGGCGGCCGCGTAGCCGGGGTCCAGCCTCAGAGCGTCCAGGAAAGCGGCGCGTGCCTGGTCGTCCAGCCCCCGCGAGGCGAGCGCGGCCCCCTCGTTATTGGCTTTCAGGGCCTGGTAATTCTTTCGAAAGGAAAAACCGGAGAACAGGACCAGCAGCGTGAGGCTGATCGATACGGCCGCGGCCTTGGCAAGAGGACGCAGGCCGCGGCTCCGGAAGAGCTCACCGCTCTCGCCCAGCAGAAAAAGGATAGGAAGGTTCCATCCCCCGTTCTCCCCTTCTTTACGGTAGATGGCCAGGCGGCCTTCCGAGATCGCCGCATCCACGGGATCCCCGGCCGCCAGTTGCTCGTAGAAGGTCTGGCTGAACGCGACGGCGGCCCGGTCGGAGATCCGGGACCGCATGGCCACCACGGCAGGAACGCCCCCTTGGACCAAGGCGGAAGCGACTCCGGCGAAAGGATGGAGCCCCTCGTCCTCGGCCATCCGAGCCGTCTGGCAGGCATTGAGGACGACCAGCCGCAAGCTGTGGAAGCCCTTCAGCTCGACCGCGAGCTCGCCACCCGTGACCGGCAGCGGTCCGCCATCCGGAGCCTCGAAGAGGAGAGCACCCTCGCCGGCTCCTTCCGCGAACGTCCCGTGCCCCATGAAGTGCAGCACGTGGAAGTCCCCTTGGAGCAGGGCCAACCGCAGCTCCTCGCGTCCGGGTTTGTCGAGAAAGACGATCTCCGCGTCTCGCCGGCCTTTCCAGGACGACCTCAGATTGGCGCGTTCACGGTCCAGATCCAGAGACGGGTTGCCGCGAGGGGCCGAGGCGACAGCCAGGATCCGCAACCGCTCCCCGATCCGTGCAGGCGCGGGAGGCCGGTGGACGTCCAAAGACCGCACGAGCGGGGTACTCCGGCTCATGCCGAGGAAATCGTCGGTATCCGCGCGGTGAAGGAGCTCCCAGGGGAGAGCCAGGGCCCGGCCGAGCCCTGGATCGATCCGCAGCCGGATGCGGAGCCCCTTGCCGGAAGCATCGGCCTTCCCGAGGCTCTCGTGGAACAGAGTGAGGACCTTGCCGGTGAAGAGGGCCTGGAACAAGCCGTCTCCGATCTCACGGGCCGTGGGCGGAGGAGGAGCGGAAACGGCAGGAGCCCGGCGGAAATCACGGCCTCCCAGCGACAGGGTTTCCCAGGGACCGGTTTGAAGGTTGGCCGGAGTCTCGAAGTGACCGTCACCGCGGCCAGCGGACGACTCGACCCGGACTTCATGGCTGTTCCCCCGCCCGCGGAGGATCTGGATGACGAAGTCGTCGTAGACCATTCCTCTCGGAGACACCAATGCCCCGCTCTTGTTGAGATCGGCGCTTCGGCCTGAGCTCAGCTCTCGATCAGCAGGACGGCCTTGCCCGTGGTGGCCCGGCCCTCGAGCAGCCGGTGCGCTTCGGCGGCCTCGGCGAGCGGGAATCGCCGCGAGATTGAGATCTGGAGCTCCCCCGCTTCGAGCCACTTCAGGAGCTGCCGGCGGGCAGCCGCCCAAGCTGGCAGATCACGGCTGGTGTTCAGGCCGAACGCGCCCACCTTGAGGCACCGGTCGTAGAGCCAGTCCGGATCGACCGGCTCGGGGCGGCCGCTGGCGTCGCCGAAAAAGATGAGCTCGCCGTGGGGCGCCAGCATGGCCAGGCTCTGAGCCTGCGTGGCCAGGCCCACCGAGTCGTAGACCCGGTCCAGCCCGCGTCCGCCCGTGGCGGCGGCGATGCGCTCCGGCAGGTCCTCGCCGTACAGCAGGGGCTCGGCCCCGAGTCCTGTCACGACGGCGGCCTTCCCGGGTGTCGAGACCGTGCCGAAAACCCGGGCGCCCTGCCGGCGCAGGAGTTGGATCAGGATCTGCCCGACGCCTCCCGCCGCCGCGTGGACGAGGACCGCGGCGCCGGGGTGGACGGTGGCCGCGAAGAAGGCCAGGCCATAAGCTGTCAGCCCCTGCATCGGCAGCGCGGCCCCGACTTCGAAGGGAAGGTCGGGCCCAAGGAAAAACAGCGAGTCGGCGGGCGTGACGGCGTACTCGGCGTAGGTGCCGCTCACCGCTGGCGGCAGACCGCAAAAGGCCACGCGCCGGCCGATCAGGTCCGCCTCCCCGCCCGTGCCTATGGCGACGACCTGGCCGGCGCCCTCCCCGCCTGGAATCCAGGGCAGAGAGAGGTTGGCATAAACGCCCCGGCGCCTCTCCGTGTCCGCGAAATTCACCCCGCTGGCGTGAAGCCGCACGAGGACCTGTTCCGGCCCCGGTTCAGGAACGGGCGCCTCCCGCAATTCGAGGACCTCGGGCGGGCCCAGCCTCTCTACGACGATGGCGCGCATGGCGGTCAGCTCCTCCGACGGTCGAGGATATGACACCGGGCGCGGAAGCTTGAATTTCGTCCCTGAAACCCGAGATTCACTCCCCCGAGCCTGAGATCCAGTCGCTGAAGCACGAGATTCAGCGGTTGAAGCCCCAGAAACCGGCCTCGAAGCCTGAGAAACGGCCGCTGAAGCCTGAGATTCGGTCCTCGAAGCCCGAGATTCCAGTCCTGATCTACATGCTTCGCGGACAGAATTGTGTGATTCAGAGCCCGGTAGCCCGCGTCGCCGGTCGAAACCCGGTCTGCGCGCCCTGGTAGCCGGCTTTTCAGCCTTAAAACAGAGGAATCCCACAGCGGGAGAGCTGCTTCCCTTGCCGGGGACCCAGGGCGATCCCCAGAAGGACAGGAACCAGCCTCGGCTTCCCGTTCAAGGCTTGGGCTCCTTCCGCACCGCGACCGTGCAGTCCCCCTCCAGATAGCTCTCGTCGAAGGCGGGCTCGCCGCCGAGAGACCGGCAGAAGGCGAGCACCGATTTGCGGCGGTGCCAGTAGAGCCAGTCCTCGCCGCACCAGGACTGGGAGTTGAGGAAATTGAACGCCAGCCACTGCCCCGCAGCCTCCCAGGCCGCGCGCAGGACGCGATAGAACTGCGGGCGCGTGAGCGTGTTCAGCGAGCCGGAGAAGACCACCACGTCGGCGCCCACCTGGAGCTTCTCCGGCTCCCGGACGAAATCCACCGCCTGGAAGTCGCATTGAGGGTACTTCTTCCGCCGGGCCGCCCGCAGGGTCGCGGGGATCATGTCGATCCCCGTGTAGTGGGCCGGTACGATGCCGGCCTCCAGCAGATACGCCAGCAGATCCGCCCGTCCGCACCCGACGTCGAGGACCCTCATCCCCGCCAGCGGACAGCTCCGGGCGATGGCCTCGAAACGCACCCGCTGCCCCTCCCGGCTGGACCACAGAAGCGCATCGAACCCCTTCGCCCCCTGCAGGCGGGCGTCATGGTAGGGGTAGAGGTAGAAGGGGATGGGGGCAGGGGCTTTGGGCATGCGGGATTGTGGCATGCCCCGCCCTCACTGCACGGGCTGGATCCTCTTTCCGGTCAGAAGCACCACGTATCCGGGCACCAGTCGAGGGGGCGCTCCATGTGCTCCCTGTATGGAGTGGAAGCCCCGAAGGGCTGATAGCTCCACATGTCGTAGCTGCCGGCAGGGGACAGGTTCTTGGAGGAGGCGGGGGCGGGGATGTAGGGATTCAGCGGAGCATAGGACTCGCCGATGTTCTGCACCTTCTGGAAGACTTCCGTAACGATGTCGCAGCGGTTGTCTCCGCAGTCGTCGGCACCCGCAAATCCGCCATTGTTGCAGGCGCTCTGGGTGGGATACATACCGTGCTTGCCTTCCGAGGCCCATATCCTCTGATAGCTGGTCGTTCCATAGTTCCCGTGCGAGGCATAAGAGGAGCTGTCGGCGCTCGTCTGCCAGTGGGCGCTCATGAACTCCCCGATCAGCCGCCAGGAGCTGGCGTTGTTCTGCGCCACGTCCCAACCCACTCCCCAGTCTGCACCGTCGGTGTCCTTGCGCGCCACCAGGATGGCATAGACCTCGCTGTCGCCCCTGTGGGAGCCGCCGAAAGTGTCGTCTCCCAGGTCCCAGTTCCAGGCGATCCCATAGCGGATCTCGATGCACTGCATGGCCTCGGTGCAGTTCCAGCCATCACCCGGGCTATAGGGATGGGCGGTAAAGGGAATCCTGCCATTCGAGGAGTTGCTGTAACCGGAGACAGTCAGGCCATAGAGCTGACGCCGGTCAGCGTAGGTCATTCCCTCATAGGTGCCGCAGTGGAGGTTGAGGACTGGGAAATAATATTGTGCAAGGGATAGCTCGAGAGCGTCGGGGATGCCGTCGGAGTCGCCGTCCTGGGCCGCCGCCGGGGTTGGCAGAAGCGCCAAGACCGCCACATAAGAGCAGAGGATCGCTGTTTGCAGGAACCTGCGTTGTACATTCATGCTGTGCCTCCTGGATTCGCACGTTGAAAAGAGAACAGAATGGTTGCCGCGTTAACCAGAGTGTCTAACTTTAGTAGCGAAATTATTATTCCTGCCAAGACGCCAGGTCTTGCTCTTATTGAATTTGGAATAGACGCACGCTGTTTGATGTTCTCCTGGGTGTTCACTGCTTAGTGGATGCCCATCGCAAGTTTAATCAGAGTGGCTCGACATGCGACTTCCTCGAAAGCCGCACGTCCAAAGTGTGCCTCCAAGCCATTCAATGAGAAGTACAGCTCAGGAGAAAGGAACTTCAATGAAGCAGACCTTCGGAAGCCGAATGCTCCTTATCGCACTGTTCGCCCTCGTGGGTTTGAGCACGACGGTAGAGCCGGCATCGGCCCAGGCCTGGAGCCTTGACAACGCGCAGCGCAAGGCATACCTCAACTATTACGCGCCGGTGATCCTCAAGCGGGGCGACGAGAACAACAACAAGCAGGGACGCGACTGGATCACCAACTTCGACTTCGACCAGGACGCGGACTTCTCCAACAATCGCGTCAACTGGCTCAACATCCCCAACTACGTCAACGCCTCCGCCTACGGTCCGAGCTATTACGACCGCTGGCGCATCCGGCCGACGCTCTACACCTCCCTCATCGAATACATGGAGGGGGGCAGCAAGTCGCTCGTGCTGCTCTACCACGTCTACAACGCGACGGATAAGGACGGCAAGGACATACACGACTGGGAGCGCGTCGAAATCCTGGTGCGCGGCGTGACGGGCACGCCGGGCGGGGGCGGCGAATACGTCAATCACGTTACGGTCACCATGCACGGGGAGCAGCTCATGCGCCGCTACTACGACTCGGGCGGGCTGAACTTCATGCCGACGGCGACGGGCAAGCACATCCTGATCTGGCAGGCCGACGAGAGCGACTGGGATTGGGCCACCTCCGATTACGGCTTCCACGGGCACGCACTGCGGCACGTCATAACCCCCTACAGCACGATTGCTTCCCGGATGAGCTCGACGGCGGATGCGAAAGTGGCCGTTACTGAATCGGATAGTAAAAACGTGCATTACGTGTTCGCGCCCGAAGGATCGCAGGCGGCCGTTGACACCTGGCGGGCGAAGCCTCTGAGCTACACGACCGCGTCGGGCCTCGCCAGCCGCGTCGACAACGGCGACACGGTGCGCTGGTCTTCGACGAAGCGCATCACCTACGAGCTCCAGGACATCGCCGACATCTCGCCGACGCACTGGGCGGGTAACCAGTGGTACGTCCATTGGCTGACGAACGACTGGAAGTACATCCTGCTGGAGAGTCCGATTTTGAACGAGGCGGGCCAGCCTGAGGTGAGCGCGGGGATGCAGCTCTTCTACCTGAGGTCCCGTGACATCGGGAAGTCGGGCGGAGTCGGCGCGGATGCCGCCGTCCTCGGTAAAAATCCGATCTGGGGCAACTACTCGGCCGAATTGAACTCGGAAATCCCTTGGAGCGGAGACGATTTCGGCGGCTTCGAGGGGCTCGGCCTCGACAGCTACGGGCGGAGCCGCAGCATGGCCAGCGGCTACTACGACTCGCACAACTCCTACTGGTGGCAGCACGACTTCTTCGTGCACTCGGGAGCCATCACCAGCGATCAGACGCACTACGAAGCTGGGATGTGGCTTGTCGGCGCATGGTACACGGCGGCCAACGGCGGGTTCGACGGGCGCTGGGTGCAGCTCTTCGATGACCGCCTCGGCCTCGAGCCGTTTGCTCCGCTGGCCTTGAGCATCTCGGGCAACAGCTACCCGCAAGCTTACACGTACGAGACCTGGTACGCCGCGGCTGCCAACGGCACGGGCCCGTACTCGTACTCCTGGTACCGTGACGGGTACTTCGTCGGGACCGGCAATACGTACAGCGATTACGCCGACACGGCATTCCAGCTTCAGGTGACCGTGACCGATGCGGCAGGAGCCGCCGTGACGAGCTCGCTATGGGTGTCGCCCAGCTATGGCGGCAACTGCGTCCCGAGCTCAAGGCCTCCCTATGAGGTCTGCCAGGAACTGTAGTTTACTGCCAAGGCTGTTCCAGCGGGCAAGTCGAAGTAACAACGACTAACAATCCGATTGGCTCAACAGGGGACTTACTCGTAAGCCTCACGTTCGACGTGTGTCTTTGGCCAATCATCACCCAACCTGGGAGAAGGAAACATCCAGATGAGCTTACTTTTCAATTCACTTGTGCGGCCCGGAAGCCGAATGCTCGCCGTCGCACTTTTCGCCTTCATGGGTTTGAGCACGACGGCAGACCCGGCGTCCGCCCAGGCTTGGAGTCTCACCAAGGAGCAGCGCAAGGCATACCTCAACTACTATGCTCCGGTCATCCTGAAGCGCGGTGACGAGAACAACAGCAAGGAGGGCCGCGACTGGCTCACCAACTACGATTTCGATCAGGACGGCAACTTTTCCAACAACCGCCTCAACTGGCGCAACATTAACCAGTATGTTGCCGCTTCGGCCTCCGGCTCGGGATCGTACAGCCACTGGCGCATCCGGCCGACGCTCTATAGCTCGCTTATCGAATACATGGAGGGGGGCAGCAAGTCGCTCGTGCTTCTTTATCACGTCTATAACGCGGCCGACAAGGACGCCTCTGAGATCCATGACTGGGAGCGCGTGGAGATCGTGGTCCACGGCATTACGGGGACGCCGGGCGGAAGCGGTGAATTAGTCAATCATGCAACCGTCACGCTCCACAAGGAGCACCACATACGCCGCTACTACGATGCAGACCTCAATTTCATGCAAACGGCAACGGGCAGGCACGTGATGCTCTGGCAGGCCGATGAAAGCAATTTCGAGGCCTATGACTTCAAGGAGCCCCACGGTCACGAGCTTCACTTCGTCAAGAATACGTACAGTTGGGTTGCCAGCCAGGCAAGCTCCTACACGACGAGCGCCGAAGTGAACATCAGCAGCAAGGACAGCAAGAAGAACGTGCACTACGTGTTCGTGCCCGAAGGCTCATCATCGGCGGTCAGCACCTGGGGAGCCCGCCCTCTGAATTACTCCACTGCGAGCAGCCTCGCCAGCCGTGTCGATAACGGCAACACGGTAAAATGGTATCAGGTGAAACGCCTCACCTATGAGCTCCAGGACCTTGCCGATATCATCCCGACTCACTGGCAGTACAACTCCTGGTCCACCCATTGGCTTTCGAGCGACCTGGTGGATATCCTGCTGGAGAGCTCGGTCTTGAATGAGACGGGACAACTCGAGGTGAGCGCTGGAATGCAGCGGTTCTACACGCAGTCTCGTGACATCGGGAGCTCGAGTCTGACGGACGGACGAGAGGGCATTCCCAGTAAAGATTGGTTCTTCGGCGCCTATTCAGCCGAAATCAACCCGGAATACCCTTCCGGTTCGGACGACTTCAAGGGGTACGAAGGCCTTGGAACCGACAGCTACGGCCTTACCCGCGGCGCAGCCAGCGGCTACTACAACTCGCATAACGCGTACTGGTGGCAGCACGACTTCTTCGTGCACTCGGGTGCCATCGTTGACGATGACACGCGGGAAGCCGGAAGGTGGCTTACCGGCACGTGGTATGCGGCAGAGAACGGCGGATTCGACGGGCGCTGGGTGCAGCTCTTCGATGACCGCCTCGGCCTCGAGCCGTTTGCTCCGCTGGCCTTGAGCCTCTCGGGCAACAGCTACCCGCAGGCTTACACGTACGAGACCTGGTACGCCGCGGCGACCAACGGCACGGGCCCGTACTCGTACTCCTGGTACCGTGACGGGTACTTCGTCGGGACCGGCAATACGTACAGCGATTACGTCGACACGGCATTCCAGCTTCAGGTGACCGTGACCGATGCGGCAGGAGCCGCCGTGACGAGCTCGCTATGGGTGTCGCCCAACTATGGCGGCAACTGCGTCCCGAGCTCAAGGCCTCCCTATGAGGTCTGCCAGGAACTGTAGTTTGCACAATCCTTCGCCGGCTAGCGGGGCCAGCACCACGAGAAGAACGGGAGAAGCCTGCGGGCTCCTCCCCTCTTTCGCCCCCTTTGCGAGCCGCGTAGTGGTCCGTCAAAGCAGATTGAGCTGTTCTTCGTCCCCTGCAGGCGGGCGGCTCTCTCCGCCCTGTTTCTCCTGCTGGCCTGCCTGTCCGCTGGCACCGAGTCGCATTGAGCGTACTTCTTCCGCCGGGCTGCCGGCGTGGACGCGGGGGGATCCTGTCGATTCGCTTCCGAGATCCTGCGCCCCTGCATCAAGTCTGCTAAACTTTCCCACAGCATCGGCGTTCCCGCCGAGGCCAACCCGAGAAGCCCCATGGCAACCACCTCAACCTCCCTTGCACGCCTGGCGCGGGAACTCCAAAAGTCCGAAGCGGAGATCATGGCGATGGCCTTTGAAGCTGGCCTTCGCCAACTCTGGCGCGAGCGGACCCTGGGCCAGTTTCTGCGTGGAGAGCTTTCCAGAGAGAAGGCAATCGAGCGTGTGGGCATCGACTGGGTAGAGCTTGCGGAGCAACAGTACACGGCGATGAACGAGGATCTGGAGTGGGCTCAGGGCCACTAGTCGCGGTCGCCGATACCGGCCCATTGATCCATCTCGCGGAAATCGATTGCCTGCCCCTCCTCTCGATCTTCGAGGAGCTCCACATCCCCGAGGGTGTCTGGCAAGAGGCAGACCGGCCTTCGACGATCCGGGACGGGCTCACGTTCGCGAAGCGTCACTCCCTCCAGAGAGACGAGATCACGAGATTCACGGCAGACCATGGGCTGTCGAAGCTTCAATCAGGAGAGCGGGAGAGCCTCCTGCTCTGTTCGAAGCTTGCGGTGCCTCTGCTGCTGACCGACGATCTCGCGGTGCGACGAACCGCGAGGAGTCTCGGACTCACTCCCGTTGGCTCTCTGGGCATCATTGCCAAAGCGCACCAGATGGGCCGGATTCCCATTGAAGCTGCCGAGCACCACCTCCGAGAGCTCTACAAAGTCAGCAGCCTCTTTGTCACACAAACCATCGTGGATCTGGCGATCGAGCGGCTGAAGGATGCGCTTCATCGGCCGGGGGAAGTTGGTCGTATCAACTCAGAGTAGAATTATGACAAGAGTTCTGGTCCTAACTACGCTGCACGAGTTCGGTATGCTGAATAGCCTGCGCGCCCAAGGCTGTTGTGTGACCCCACTGAGGATGGACAGCCAGCTTCAAAGTTCTCTTGATGAGCTTGATCGCGCGCTTAGCTTGCATCCACCAACTAGCCTCGCCGCGGCTAGAGGCACTTGGCTGCCATTGGCAGAGGAACTCGGCGTTATACTTGCGCTTCAGGCGGCCAGCGCAGGGGAATCTTTGGAGTGGGACAAGCTTCCAGAATGCTTCTCGCACGTTCTTGTAATTTCAGAGAGAATCATTCCCGTTGATCTCGTCCCGTGCCGGGGGTGCCTGATTGGAATTGAATGTATAGTGGCACACGCTTTTGCCGGAAGCGAGGCTACTGCATGGCTCCTTAAAGTTTTGCATGGCGAGAAGCCAAGCCTTCGGCGAATCGCTCACGTATGCTCGTACGATCCACGACCAACTACTCTTCATGACATGGATGTCATATCGGCGACTCTTGGCCTTAGTACCCCATTAGCCATCGAGCACTACTTTTATCCTACAAAGGAAATTGCTGCGGGCTTGTTTCGAAGAAGTGACATTGACATCTTACACTTCGAGTGCCATGGAACAATCACTTCATTGCAGATAGATAACCCGTATGGCATGCCTATTGACGTACGCGATCTTTATTCGGATAGTGGCCCGATCGTCTACTTCTTTTTAGGTTGCAACGCTGGTGGTAAGATGAACGGAGTTGCGCCGACCTTCGTCAAGAAGGGTGCTCTGGCATCTATAGGTGCCTACTGCAGGTTCCTTAGTGGTGGCAGCTCAGGGGAAGTTTCTGTAAGCGCTTACTATGACGCGCTCTACCAAGGACTCGTTGCAGGAGACAGCCTGGGTGAAGCGGTGCAAGCAGGAAGGAAAGCGGCCGCTCCCGACAGGATCTACTACTGCTCATGGCTTCTCTTCGGAAATCCTAATGTTATATTCTCTACCCAGAAATTTGGTGATATAAATCCCTACTACTAAGAAAAGGCAGTACCAGGAGTTGCCTAGATAACGCAGCTTGCCACAAGCACCACCAAGGTATCAAGACTAGCAGCGAACTCGACGTAAAATCGTGCGGCTACCCAGATTAGCGAAGGCACTCAACCAAGGCGGTCGAGAGGGCGGATACAGCGCTAGCACACGGTCCCCACTGCCTGAACGTTGGGAAGTACGACTGAAAAGATAAGGGGTGATGCAAACTCCGAGCTGAAAGTGGAGCCATCACGTATGAAAGAACCCTACCTAGAGATCACCTTCCGCCATGGCCGGCCGCTGGCGGCCTATCTCTATCTCCCTCGAGAGGACAATGAGAAAAGCGTCAGGACCGAGCAGGCCGCACCGGGTCTGCTGATCGACTTCGCCGCAGGGGGCCGGCCGATCGGTCTGGAGATAACTGCTCCCGGCCAGGTCGCCGCAGCCACGATCAACCGTGTTCTGGCCGACCTTGGCTTGTCCCCACTGCCGGACGCGGATCTTGCCCCTTTGCGAACCGCCGCCTAGGAGCCTGCGCGCCAGAACGCGTGTTCGCCAGCGAGACGTCCCTCTGATGGCACCGTCCCCGTAGAGACGTTCCAGGTAGTAACCAGAACCCTCTTGGCGACCACGACCGCGGAACGTCTCTTCGAAGGGTATGCCGTTCGGGGGATCCTGTACCCATGCGAGGCAGAACCAGGCCCGACATTAGGGGCGCCCGACGTTGGGGACGCCCATGGGGGTTTTGCCGGCTGAAGCGGCATGCCCTCCGAAAGAGACGTCCCGCGGTCGTGGTGACCCAAAAACGGTTGTGGTTACGACCTGGCACGTCTCTACAGGGACGGTGCCGCCAGAGGGAAGGTCTCGCTGCGATCCGGCGTTCTGGCGCGCAGGCTCCTAGTACCACGTGCTCGACGTTCGTTCCGGCGGCGAAGAATCTTAACGGGTAGGCAATCTTGCAGGGCGCTTCTGTCGGCCCTTTGGGGCTCGGGACGGAGGTGCCGGCCTGCGTCCCCGGGGCTGACGCCTCGGGCTGTTCAAATCCCGCCCTTCCAGGGCAACGCTCCCTTCCCGACGGTCGGCACGCTCTTCGAAGGCCCCACCCGGATCAGGTGTCAGGCGCTTTGCGAGCAGCCCGCGAGGCGCTCTTGGCGGCTTGCCCCCAATATAGAGAGAACCTGCAGGGTGGCTGGTCAAGTAGCAGGGAGCGTTGGGAAATTGAAAGCCGGAGCAGCCAGATCCCTATGAGGGGCTGCTCCGGCAAATTGGCCGCAAGGCTAGGGCTGGAAGGCTTCCTTGTCGACCAAGCCCGAGAGCACCGCGCTGTCCTGCGGTACTGAGGGCAGGTCGTAGTACCGGATGGGCCCTCCCGAGGTCCTCTGTACCCACGTCTCAAGCCGGGATGTCGTAAAGCGGATGACCTGCGCCCAGAGGAAGCCATTCGGCCGAGGACCGATGATCCGGAGGAAGAGTTCCGAGCGGGTCGGGATGGCGCCGGCGACGCAGAGGGTCTCCGGGACACAGTCGGCTACCTGAGTTCCCAAGGAGCCGCCGCTGATCCGGACCTTGAACTGGAACCCGGGGAGTTGGGAGTTTGTGAGCCATGTACCGGCAGGCGGCGGAGGCGGGAGGGAAGCAGCTTGCGTGGTCGCGTCAGCAGTATTGCTGTAAGGAGAGTTGCCGGCGCCGTTACTGGCCCGCACCCGGAAGGCATAGGGAGTGGAGGGTGATAAGCCGTTCACTCGCACGGTAGCGACTCCGGACGCAACAGTCCCAATTTCCAAGAAAGAGCTACCGATGATCTGCTCGACTCGGAAGGCGTCTTCATTTGTTGAGTTATCCTGCCAGTTCAGAACGATCTCCGAACTTGAAACAGCTTGGGCAGACAGGCCGGAGGGCGCAGCTGGGGCGGTTGGCACCGGCGCAAGGCTGAACTCTGCCCGAATGCCTAGCGTCCGGTAGTTTGGAAATACCGTGGAGACATTTTGGCTAGGTACGGCAGTGCTTTCGGAACGAAACGCGGGCTGGACAAGTGGTCCATTTTGGTCGGCGCACAGGAAGAAGAAGCTGGCAGCACCCGGAGACCACTGAGGGCCGATCCATACTCGATTTCCAGAGACTGGAATGTTAAGTTCCGTCCTGTAGAACTTGGGTAAACCTCCAACACTTTGTGCATTCCCGACTCCTTGCCCAAGGAGAGACCCCGGAGAACCCCCGGGCCCGTCAGCTGCCCAAACATTGACGGCAAATGCGATGGCGCTCGTGGGGTCGGAGACCGTGACGTCCCTAAGCCAGCAGGTGCAGACCGACGTAACGCCGTTCGCTCCTGCGGGCAAATCGAACGCCATCACATAGGATCCCGTAGACACAACAAAGCTGTTGAACTTGTAGCCCGATTCGAAGGTTCCGTCATCATAACGAGCACCACCCGTGCAATCGGCCCCAACCTTAGTGCTCCTAGCCTTGAGGAGGATAAATTCCTCGCTGGACTGCGTGAAAGCTGGCGCAGAAAAAAGCGCCAGACCCGCCATGGCAAAAAGCCACTTGCGCATATCTAGTCCCCTTATTGAAGTTGCTAAATTATCTATCGCCAGACCTCTCGTTGTCCATCCGCTTTACTACCGCCCTCTCGCACTCCAAGACCAGACCAGGTGTCAGGCGCTTCGCGAGCAGAGAGATCACATTCCGCCATGGCCGGCCGCTGGCGGCCTATCTCTATCTCCCTCGAGAGGGCAATGAGAAAAGCGTCAGGACCGAGCAGGCCGCACCGGGTCTGCTGATCGACTTCGCCGCAGGGGGCCGGCCGATCGGTCTGGAGATAACGGCTCCTGGTAAGGTCGCCGCAGCCACGATCAACCGTGTTCTGGCCGACCTTGGCTTGTCCCCACTGCCGGACGCGGATCTTGCCCCTTGCGAGCCGCCTAGCCTAATACGACGTCCCGAAGTTGGTTCCGGGTTTCCGCTGCACTGAAAGCCTGGACGGCGGAACGCCGTGACGGTTGAAGGATGAGCAAAGCGAGCGATTCCTCCGCCCCGGAGACGCCCCGACGTAGGAGGCCTCCGAGACCTCTTCGTGACCCGTCTGGGTCGTCTCTACGGAGCGTTGGAGGCAGGCCGGACGAACGGGGTTGAGGGCACGGCGTCGCCTTGACCCCACCCTCCGTCAACGCGTGATCGTCCCGTAGAGACGTCCCAGACGAGTCACCCCTACCGCTTCGGAATCGACAACGTCGGGGCGTCTCCGTGGCGGGGAAAACGTGGGATCCCATCACCACCTCCCGACGTCACAGTCCCTCATATCCGGAACGAACTTTAGGACGAGTACTAGAGGCGGCGACGAATCTTAAAGGGTAGGCAATCTTGCAGGGCGCTTCTGTCGGCCCTTTGGGGCTCGGGACGGAGGTACGGGCCTGTATCCCCGGGGTTGGCACCCCGGGCTGTTCAAATCCCGCCCTTCCAGGGCGACGCTCCCTTCCCGACGGTCGGTACGCTCTTCGAAGGCCCCCAGCCGCCGCTCCAGCAGTGCCTGGACGCGGGCGTCGCCTTGAGCTATTCAGATAGCTACGAGATGCTGTGGCCCAGCCCCCGGCACCGCCGACCGAGGAATGGAATGATCGAAGGTTACAAACCTTCCTCCATGCTCCACGGCAAGAGCAAGAAGATAGACATCTGTCACTTGGCGCGGCCCGTGAACGTGTTTGGAGTTTATGCGGCGGTCTTCGAGAAAGCTGATGGAGCAGGGCCAGAACTCGTGATACTCGGTGCCGGTCGATCGGCGCAGTCGTTCGACGGCCTCGGAAGGAGAAACCGGGCTGGGGTACTTCGGCTGGCTGATGATGCGGACGAATCCATTCTGCGTCAGGGCGCACGATGCCCAGCCGTGCTGGATCTCCCCTGAAATCCACTTCTGGGCTCTCTGATGGTCGACGTGGTCGGCATCAAGTAGCGCGAGAAGCACGTTGATGTCGAGGAGCCCTCGCATCAACCCAGATCTTCCTCTCGGAGCTTGTCAATCAGCTCGTTGGAAACCGGCCCTCCACGGGGAGGCAGTGGGTCGAAGCCGTAGAGGCTCTTCGCTTCCCTGGCTTCGGAGTCGCCTTCCCGATACCGATGCGTCAACGCCTCCCGAGCGAGCTCTGACAGAAGGTCTCCGGCGCTACGCTTCTGTCGTCGCGCCCTGTCTTTGACCGCCATCAGGACGTCATCCGCAATGTCGAGAGTGGTGCGCATGCATCAGATGCTAACACACCCCTGGACCGGTCCCCAGGAAGGGGCGACGCTCCCTTCCTACGGCCGGTATCCCTCTTCAAACGCCCGCAGCCGGCTCTCCAGCAGCGCCTGGACGCGGGCCT
Organism: Thermoanaerobaculia bacterium; assembly: GCA_035266085.1. Taxonomy (GTDB): domain Bacteria; phylum Acidobacteriota; class Thermoanaerobaculia; order Multivoradales; family UBA5704; genus DATARR01. The sequence continues at coordinate 38,372 of DATFNZ010000012.1, read as the reverse complement.
TGTCGCCCTGGCTCTCCGCCCAAGTCGCGCAACGGTCCAGGTCCAGGCCGCCTGCCGCCGCGCGGCAGCCCGCGACGGGGTGCCGGTAGGCGCCGGGGTCCTCCCAGATCGAGGCGCCGGTCAGAAAGCTGTACTCCAGGCTGTTGCGGTTGAAGGTCCGCAGATCCGTGTAGCGGAAACGTGGATAGTCCCGGGCGGCCAGCCGGAACTGCTCGGTGAGGCTGGTGCGCATGATGCCGGGATCGTCCGTGGCGAGGACCACCGGCACGTTCCGCTCCACGTAGAGGGGCAAGGGGTGCTCCGATCCTTCGACTCCCAGGAGCTGGGCGTTGCTCACCAGGTTGATCTCCACGGCGACGGGTTTCGCGGCCATCTCCCGCAGGAGATCCCCGGAGCGGGTCTCGTAGGTGACGGCGACGCCGTGGCCGATGCGTTGGGCGCCCGCCACGCGCACCGCGTCGTTGATGTGGAACCGCAGGTCGTTGGGCGCTACCAGCCCTTCGATCAGCTCGCCGGCGTGGAGGGCGCGGCCCGCTCGCGGGTAGATCCGCCCCAGGTTGCCGATCAGGTTCATATGGGCGGAGTAGTCGACGCGGGCGACGTAGGCGTCTTCCGGCGCCACGATGTTGATCCCTACGATGTGCCCGCGGTCCACCTGGGAGGCGGCGAAACCCAGCAGGGCTTCCTGGCAGATGGTCATGAGCGGGTACGTCCGGTGGGTCTCGATCTGGCGCCGCACCGTGACCTCGCAGCCGGGAGCGTCCGGCTGGGAATCGCAGCCGAGGAGGCGCGAGCTGTCGCCGATCTCGGCCGCCATTACCTCCGCCACCCGCTTCGCCACGGCGTCGCCGGCCGCCAGCACCTTCCGGCCCGTTTCGTCCAGATCGTTGTCGGGCTCCAGGGGACCCGCCGCGAGCTGTCGGCAGAAGGCGGCGCCGGCCGAGCCGTCGCCCGCCGCGAAGAGGTCCAGGAAGGCCTTCCAGGCCGGATCGTTCGTCAGGTACGGCACGGAGGACATCGTCTCGAGGTACAGCACGTTCTCCCGCGAGGCCTGCTGGCGGAGCTGCGCCATCAGGGCGGCCTTGTTCCCGGTGGCCGGGCCGAGCTTGCCGAAGATGGCGAAGAAGTGGTCGTGGGCCTGGAGCGTCCCCCACGGCACGCCGCGCATGGACAGGGCATTGACCGCGCCGTCGTAGAGCGAGGAGCTGGAGCACAGGCAGCATGCCGGGATGGACCCGCTTCCCTTGCACAGCGCCGCGGGCTGGGAGGCGGAGCAGGCCTGGCAGTCGGCCGTGAGGGCCGTCAGGGGGATGCTCTTTATGGGGACATCACCAACGGCACTTGGCGCGGCCGCCGGCGGGCAGGCCTGGAACGCGAACTTCGGGCTGCCCGACCCGTCCGGGGAGAGATCGATGCACAGGCCTTGGTAGCTCGCCAGTTGGATCAGCACCTCCGGATAGATGGCGCCGGTCAGGTGGTGGTGCAGGTCGCCGCCCTTGGGCATGGCGAGCAGCAGTGCCCGCAAAGAGTTGGGGTCGCGGCGGGCGCACTGGAACGCCTCGTCGATGGAGCGCGGCTCCGCACAGGCCGCCTGGCCAGCCGGGGCCAGCACGGGCGCGGGCGTAGCGGAGCGGCACGCCGCGGTCAGCAAGCAAACCAGCATCAGACCGGTAAAGGGACGCAAGGAGCCTCCTTCGGAGTGGGGGAATCGCGAGCATTCTACTCCATCGACTGGGCGCTCCCGAGATGCCTCTGAGCGAGGACCGCGACTTTACCGAGGGGGAGTGATGCTCATGCGGCTCCTGTTTGCAGGGGAGCCCTCAATAAACTTCGTCGTGGGTTCCGATCTCGATGAGGTAGAGATCCTCTTCTTCTCTTTCCAGGTTGCGGACAAACTCGAACAGGATACGCAAGTCGTAGCCAGCGCTGCAGGCCCAGGTACCAGCCAGGCGGCCTTTCAGCTTGTGGGTGGCGAGTTGGGCTGCGAAGGGATCAACTTGCAGGAGCCGTAAGGTCGCCTCGATGTCACCGCGAACATGAGGCTGACGCTTGAGCATCCGGCGGAGGGCACGGCGAAAGGTGTTGCTCCAGAGGAGTTCCCTCATTCGTCGACTTCTGCCATCAGGTCATCGACCGAGCCCCGCCGAACCTCTCCCCGAGCGAGCTCTCGCCGGGCTTGTTCCACGCTGGCCGCCAAGGCCTCGCGGCGACGCTCTCTCTGCCGGTTTCGGACAATCTCGACCAGATCCTGCTGCTGTTCTTCTGGTAATCCCTCAACCATTTCGAGCGCTTGTTGAAAGGCCTGGGTAGCTATATTCGACATAGAGCACGACCTCCAGATTGGCTTCGGCCGATTTGCATCATCATACCGCGAGAGTAGCCCGTCCGCTCCGGGATGGACCGCCAGCGGAGACGCTATAGTACCCCTCCGCCCTCCCGCCCCAGGAACCCCATGACCCGATCCACCGCCCTACGCACCGAGCTCGCCGCCGCGGCCCGCCTCGCGGCTCCCGTGGCGCTGGTGCAGGTGGGCACGATGCTCATGGGGGTGGTAGATACGATGATGCTCGGCCATCTCTCGGCGCGGGCTCTCGCGGCGGGGGCGCTGGGGCATATCGTCACCATCTCCTGCATGATGCTGGGGTATGGGCTCCTCTCGGCTCTCGATCCCCTGGTCTCTCAGGCCTATGGGGCCCGGGACGACGAGGCGGTCGGAGGGCATCTCCAGCGGGGAATCGTGCTGGCGGCCTTGATGACGGTGCCTTTCGTTCTCGGTTTGCTCGACGTCGGGCCGCTGCTGCTCGGCCTGGGACAGCCGGCGGCGGTGAGCGCCGATGCGGCGGACTACACGCGAGGCATCCTCTGGGGGGCCTTCCCCTACTTTGTCTTCATCGCCCTGCGGCAGCCCCTCCAGGCGATGAGCGTGGTCCGGCCGGCGGCGGTGGCGATCGTGCTCGGCAACGTCGTCAACGGGGTCCTCAACTGGATGCTGATCTTCGGCCATCTGGGGGCTCCGGCCCTGGGGGTCAGGGGCTCGGCGCTGTCCACGTCGGCGGCCCGGTGGGCGATGTTCCTCTATCTGCTCGCGGCTTCACGGCGCACACTCGCTCCCTACTGGCGGGGCTTCACGGCCGAGGCCGTGGCGCTGAGGCGCTATGCCGTAATGCTGCGGATCGGCCTGCCGATCGCGCTTCACAACTCGGTCGAGCTGCTGATCTTCGCGGTGGCGGCCCTATTCATCGGCCGCATGGGGGTGCCTCAACTGGCGGGCCACCAGATCGCCCTCAACCTGGCGAGCCTGTCGTTCATGGTGCCGCTCGGGATCTCCGGCGCCGCCGCGACCCGCGTCGGCAACGCCATTGGCCGCGGCGACATGCCGGGCGCCCGCCGGGCCGCGGCGGCCTGCCTGCTGCTGGGAGGGGGGGCGATGGCGTTCTTCGCGGCCGTGTTCGCGAGTTTTCCGGCCCCGCTCGCCCGCCTGTATACGATGGACCCGGCGGTGATCTCCGTGGTGATCACCCTGCTCCCCATCGCCGCGCTGTTCCAGGTGTGCGACGGCCTCCAAGTGGTGTCGGCGGGCGTGCTGCGCGGCGCGGCGGACACCACCTTCCCCGCCGCCGTGGCCCTGGCCGGCTACTGGGGGGTCAGCCTGCCGATCGGATGGCTCCTCGCCTTTCGCGCCGGGCTGGGGCCGGCCGGGCTGTGGTGGGGAATCACGGTGGGGATCACGATGGTGGCCGTCCTGCTCGTGATGCGGATCGCCATGCGGTTCCGCGGCGAGATCGCGCGCGTAGCCGCGGAGGCGGGGACGTAAAAGGAGAGACGATGGCGAACGAGGCGAACAAGATGTTCACGAATCCCGTGGTGTACGCCGTCCCCGGCATGGAGGCCGTGGAGGTGCGGCGCAACCTCGTCTACCACACGCTGGACGACGGGACGGAGCTGACGATGGACGTTTATGTGCCGCCAGGCGAAGCTCGGCCGGGCGTCTTTTTCATTCACGGCGGGCCGATCCCACCGGACAAGCCGTGGCGGCTGGTCAAGGACTGGGGGCTCTTCACCTCCTACGGCCGGCTGATGGCGGCCTGCGGGATGGTGGGCGTCACCTTCAACCACCGCTTTCCCGGCTTCGACCGGTTCGAGGAATCGGCCGCCAGCATCGCTGCGGCCTTCGCGTTCGTCCGCGGGCAGGCGGCCTCCTTCCATCTCGATCCGGACCGGCTGGCCGGGTGGGCGCTCTCCGGGGGCGGGCCGTTCCTGGGTCCCCTGCTGACCGAAAAAGCACCTTGGATCCGCTGCCTCGTCTCGTACTACGCCGTCCTCGACCTTCGTCCCCTGTCGGAGCAGATCCCGGGCGGCCTCCCCGGCGAGATCGTGGAGCGGTTCTCGCCCGTGTCCTGCCTGCCCTTGGAGGGATACGACGGGCCGCCGATCCTGATCGCCCGCGCCGGCCTCGACTGGCCGTGGATCAACACCGGCACGGACGGCTTCATCACCCGGGCGCTGGCGGCCAACGCCGCGCTCGACGTCCTCAACCATCCGCGTGGGCAGCACGGCTTCGACGTGCTGGACGACGACGCCCGCAGCCGGGAGATCATCGCGCGGACGGTCGACTTCCTGAAGGGCCATCTGTGAGCTTCAAGGATCACTTCTCGGGGCACGCCGGCAGCTATGCCTCGTTCCGGCCCAGCTATCCGCCCGAGGTGTTCGACTTCGTGGCCGCCCTTCCCCAGCGCCGGGGGCTGGTCTGGGACTGCGCCACGGGCAACGGGCAGGCGGCCCTGGACCTCGCGGAGCGTTTCGACCGCGTCGTGGCCACCGACGCCTCCGCGGAGCAGCTCGAGCACGCCACGCCTCATCCGCGCGTCGAGTACCGGCAGGCCCTGGCCGAACGGTCGGGACTGGCGGACGGATCGGTCGACCTCGTGACGGTGGCGACGGCGGTGCACTGGTTCGACTTCGACCGCTTCTACGCCGAGGTCGAACGGGTGCTCGCTCCGGGCGGCGCCCTCGCCGTCTGGGCCTACGACCTGGTCCGGATCTCGCCGGAGCTGGACGCCCTCGTCGATCGTCTGGGGCACGAGATCGTCGCCCCCTACTGGCCGCCGGAGCGCCGGTGGGTGGACGAGCTGTACCGCACGCTCCCCTTCCCCTTCGACGAGGTGGCGGTCCCGCCCCTGTGGATCGAGGACCGCTGGAACCTGGAGCGGCTGCTGCAGTACGCCGGCACCTGGTCCGCCACCCAGCGCTACATCCGGGAGACCGGCAGCGATCCCCGCGAGCTCGTCCGGACGGAGCTCGAGGCGGCCTGGGGCGACCCCACCGTCGAGAAGACGCTTCGCTGGCCGCTCATGATGAGGGCGGGCCGGCCCCGAAAGCGCTACGAAAAGTGATATAGATTTACGCCTATTAGATGATTACAGCCTTGATCAGCCGCAAGGGCGGGGTCGGCAAGACCACGACCTCAGTCAACCTGTCGGCCGCTCTGGCGGCCCAGGGGCTGCGCGTGTTGCTGGTGGACCTCGACAGCCAGGCCTCGGCTTCGCTCTCTCTCGGCGTGGACCGGGTGAACCTCGCTCCCTCCGCCGCCGACGTGCTGCTCGCCGGCATGCCGGTGAGTCAGGCGATCCGCCGGACGACAATCCCGGGGCTCGACCTGATCACCGCTTCGGTGGACCTCATGCGGGCGGAGGTGGAGCTGGGGGTCTTCCGCGGCAAGGAGACGCGCCTCAAGGCGGCCCTCGCGCCGATCGCCCAGCACTACGACTTCGTCTTCCTCGACTGCCCCTCTTCGCTCTCCCTGGTGCCGGTGAGCGCCGTGGTGGCGGCCGACGCCTTCATCGTGCCCGTGGTGCCGCAATTCCTGGCCGTGACGGGGGTCAGGAACCTGGTCGCCGCCGCCGAGCGCGCCGCCTGGGACCACGGCACGCGCGTCCGCCCCCTCGGCCTGCTCCTAACCATGGTGGACTACCGCACCAAGAACACCCGCCGGACGGTGGACGAGCTGCGGGCCGAGCACGGCAACCTGATCTTCGCCATCGAGATCCGCATCAACACCCGCCTCGCCGAGGCCCCGGGGGCGGGACAGACGATCTTCCAGTACGACCGGCACGCGAAGGGGGCGGAGGCGTACAAGCTGCTGGCGGGGGAGTTTCTGATCCGGGCGAAGGGTGGGCCGCCGCCCGAATCCCAGGGCGTTGCCCTGGGCTGAGGAATCACGGCCCGTTGGGCCTCACCGCCGACGTTTCACCGGGCCAACGGCCTGGGTTCCCTCAGCCTAGGGCAACGCCCTAGGATTGCCGGGCCGAGCCTCACGGCACCACCCTCGTCAACCACCGCTCCACGTACTCCCGCATCTCCGGCGTGTCCGGGAACGGCTCGCCGTAGCTCTTCATGGCGCGGAAGGGCAGCGGCTCCATCTGCCGGGCCTCGAAGGTGTTGCGGTCGGCGTCCTTGTCCCAGCCCTGGCTCTGGAGGAAGACGGTGCGGGCCCAGCCCTTCTGGAGGGGCGGCAGCGCGGAGGCGTCGAACTCGAGGGCGATCTCGTCTCCGGGGGCGAGGATGACGGAGCGGTCGTCCGTCCCGGCCAGCAGCTCGCCGACGTCGCCGTAGCGGGTGTAGCGGCCGGGGAAGGGCAGCCAGGGGGAGTCCGGCGAGGCGGTCTCGTAGTCGTAGCCGTGCGGGCCGTTGGGGGACTTGCGGAGGAGCCGCGAAAAGCCACGGTAGTGGAGGTCGGCCGCGGCGGGGGTCAGGCGGGCCCTGATGACGGGGACATCGTCGGCCGTCTCGCGGGTCCAGGCGATGCGGTCCCAGCCGAGCCAGAGGGAGGTGACGATGCGCAGGCGGCGGGCCCCCGGCGGCAGCGGCGGGGTGTCGACCACCATCGTCTTCGTCTTGCCCGCGGGGAAGCCCATGGAGGGCAGCAGGGTCTTCCAGCCTGCCGCCGTCTCCACCTCCAGGCTGGGCGGCAGGTAGGGCAGGTCGGGGCGCTGGGCCGCGGCGAGGTTCAGGCTGGCGTCGGCCGGGAAGATCCAGCCGTCGAGATGGAGGCGCACCGGGGCGCCGGGGGCTTCGCCGAGATCGAAGGTGAACGTCCACGCGGGGGCCACTCCCTGGAAGGGGCCCGGCTCGTAGCCCGAGGCGTAGACGTCGTCGCGCTGGCGGACGCGGGCCGTCACCTCGGCTCCCCCGCCGTCCCAGGCGGCGGCCACGGGGCGGAGGCCGCGCGAGGCGAGCACCCGCACGGGCTGGCGCTTCCCCGGCTCGACCTTCAGGCTGCTCGCCACCTCGACGGGCTCCGGACGGGCGGGATGGTCCACCACCCAGAGCCGGACGGCGTCGAAGTAGGCGGCCTCCCACAGCTCCTCGGTGACGCGCAGCCGGTAGACGCCGTCCACGGGCCGGGCGCCGTCCACCCGCACCAGCTCGTCGGGATCGGCGCCCGCCCAGACGCCGGGCGCGACCGGCAGGCCGAGGGGCGAGTTCCACAGCAGATCGGTGACGAATTCGAAGCGCTCGCCCGTCCAGGCATAGAGGAACGGGCAGCTCCCCTTGAGGAGCTGCTCCTCCACCACCCGCTGGTCGCTCTGGGGCTGGAGCCGGTTCTGGGGCACGCCGTTGGTCCAGATGATCCGCAGCAGGTCGGCCTGGCGGAGGCCGCCGAGGCCGAAGTGGGTGACGGGCCCGGCGACCTCGCGGAACTGGTAGGCGCTGCCGGCGCGCACCTCGGCCACGGCGCCGAACGCCTGAAGGTTGTTCTTGCCGCTGCCCGTGGTGAGGCCGCGCAGACGCACGTCGAGCCAGTGGTTCTTGTTGCCGCCCTCGTTCACCAGACGGTGCAGGCCGCCCTCCCCCGCCGCGGCGAGGTCGAGGTCGCCGTCGCCGTCGAGGTCGGCCGCGGCGAGCGCCGCCGCGGACTTCGGCCCGCCCTCGACGGCCAGCGCCTCGAAGGCGGGCGCGGCGGCGGTGCCCCGCTGGCCGAGGACCACGATGCCGTCCGGACCGGCGGCGGCGAGGTCGAGCCGGCCGTCGTTGTCGGCGTCGAAGGCGAGCACCGAGGTAAAGCGCTTGCCGGCGGGCAGACCCGGGAGCGGCCAGGGAGCGAAGCGCCCGCCCAGGTTGTGCCAGAGCGCCAGCCCGGCGCCGGCGGCCACGAGGTCGGGCAGGCCGTCGTTGTCGAGATCGGCGCTGGCGGCAGCTTCCATGGGACCGGAGGCAGCGAGCCCGGCGGCGGCGGTGCGGTCGGCGAACCGTCCCTGGCGCTGATTGTCGATCCAGGCGATCCCCTTGGCGTGCGCCGCCACGAGATCGAGGTCGCCGTCGCGGTCGAGATCGCTCGCCACGAGGTCCCGGACGTCCGTGAACGCCTGCGGCAGGCTCTGGCGGTCCACGGCTTCGAGCGGACCCTGAAGGGCGTTGCGGTAGATCGCGAGGCCCCCGGTTTCGCCGCCCGCCAGAGCGAGGTCGAGGTCGCCTTCGATGTCGAAGTCGAGCACGGCGGCGGCCTCGGCGCCGGCCTTCGCCAAGCCGGCTCCGGCCGTCGCGTCGTCGAAGCCGCCGTCCCCCCGGCCGCGCCAGAAAACGACGCGCTTCGTTCCGTAGCCGATGAGGTCGGTCTTGCCGTCGTTGTCCAGGTCGGCGGCCAGCAATCCGGTGATCCCGGAAGCTTCAGGACCCGGTCCACGGCTCGATTCCAGCCGGGGCGCTTCCCCGCCCTTCAGCCAGACGACGTCCGCCTTCTCGTCGCCATCAAAATCGCCGACAGCCAGACCGGCCGCGGGCCCGCCGGCGAGGGAAGCGGCCTGGAAGCGCACGGGCACGGGATCGCCGAAGCTGGACGGCGGCGGCTCCGTGGCGAAGCGCTCGACGGGCAGGCCCAGGATGCCGGGCGACAGCTCCTTGAGGCTCTGCTGGTACGGAGCCGTGGGCTTGAGCACGTTCTCCAGGCGGATGGCGGGCACCCGGGCCGCGGCCACCTCGCCGGATTCGAGCGCCGTCATCACCGGCCCCAGCGCCGCGGTGGCCGCCGGGGAGGCCGATCCCGCCAGCTCACGGACGCGGAGGAACGCCTGGGTGGCGCCCGCGCGGTCGCCCGCCGCGATGGCCCGCTGCCCCGATTGGAGGAGGACGATCAGGTTCTCCGGCCGCAGCCGCACCAGCGCCTTCAAGGCTTCCGCGAGGGCGGCCTCGGCCTCGGGGCCCGTGCCCTGCGCCGCCTGGCGGTAGAGGGAGTACTGGAGATCGACCCGGTCCGGCGCCGCCGCCGCGGCCTTGCGGTAGGCGGCGAGCGCCTCCTCGTCCTTGCCGCCCCACTGCAGCACGTCGCCCTGGATGGCCACCAGGTCGGCCCGGCCCGGGGCCTTGGCCAGGGCCTGGGCAATCCAGCTCTGGGCGTCCTCGCTCTTCTGCTGCCGCAGGGCGGCGATGGCGAGGTTGGCGTAGGGCAGCGGATCGCCCGGCGCGACCTCGAGGAGCTTGCGGAAGCTCTCGATGGCATCGGCCGGACGCTCGTTCTCGAGTTGGGCAAGGCCGAGGTTGCGCAGGGCCGCGGCCTGGGAGGAGACCGGCGCCGGGGCCGGAGAGGCGGCGAGCAGCGGGAGGGCGAGGAGAGGGAGAAGGCGGCGGAGCATGGCCGGGATTGTAGCGATAGGCACCCCCAATGTTATAGGTGCCCCCCAATGTAGAGACGCCTTGCAGGCGTCTCTGAGGCGGCGATGCCTTCCCGAACCGCAAATCTGTTCCCGCGGGCGATCTTGCCAGAACGAACGTGTTTCCCGCAGCGGAGGAGACGCCTGCAAGGCGTCTCTACATTGGGGGGATGCGAGGTGCTGAATGCGGAGCCCGTGTAAACTTCACCCATGAGAAGGCTTTACCCCATCCTCGCCATCCTCGCGCTGACCGCGCTTCCTCTTTTCTCTCAGACCAAAGCTCCAGCCAAAGCTCCGGCGAACGCTACCGCCAACCCGCAGCCGAAGCTCGGCCCGCCGCCTCTCCAGGTGGAGCAGGCCGCCAGGATGCACCAGGGTGGAGACCTCAAGGGGGCCATCGCCCTGCTGGAGCCGCTCAAGGCGCAGAAGGGAGTCCATCCGGCCGCCCTGTCGCTGCTCGGCACGCTCTACCTGGAAGCGGGGCGTCCCGCGGACTCCCTGGCTCTCCTCGGCCCCCTAGCGGACAGCGGCGCGGCCGGTCCGGTGATCCTCCAGACGGCGGCGCGGGCGGCGCTCGCGGCGGGACAGAAGGACAAGGCCGTGACCTATCTGCGGAAGGCCGTGGAGAAGGCGCCGGGCTCCCCCGCCGCCCGCGACCTCGGGCTCCTCCGGGGGAGCGAGGGGCAGATCGAGGAGAGCTACCTCCTGCTCCTCCCCTGGGCGACGGCTCATCCCGACGACCAGGAAGCCCGGCTCGCCGCCGCCTACGGGGCCATCGAGCTCGACCGTCCCCCGGATGCCGGGAAGCTGCTCGCCGGCCTGCCGGAGGAGAATCCCCGGGTCCGGCTGCTGAGGGCACGTCTGCAACTGCTCCAGAAGGAGCCGCGCAAGGCCATCGCCACCCTGGAGCCGCTTTTGAAGAGCGCTCCTCCGGACCTCGACCTCAACGTGCGGCGGTACCTTTCGGAGGCCTATCTCGCCATCGGCGAATCGGCCGAGGCCATCAAACTGCTCCAGGGCAAGGTCGGCAGCGATCCCTCGCTGGCTCTCCTGCTCGCCCGGGCCCAGTACCAGGCCGGCAATCCGACGGAGGCCGTCGCCCTGCTCAAGCCCCTGGTCCCGGAAACCCTGACCGGCGAGCCCGCCACGAGCACGCAGAGGCGATTCGTGGCCGACTTCGCTGTCGAGTACGGGCAGGCCACGGTGGCCACGTCGGACTGGTCCGAGGCCATCCTCGCCCTCCAGAAGGCGACCCGGCTCGATCCCAAGAACCTCAAGGCCTGGCAGCTCCTCGGCAGGGCCCTCCTCGCCTCCGGGCGCCGGGAGGACGCGAACCAGGCGATGGCGAGGTTCCAGGAGCTCCAGAGCGCCCAGAAATCGAACTCCCAGCAGGTGAACGAGGCGGAACGGGGCGGGTCCGACCCGACCGGCCGCAACCTCGAGGAGGCGAGGGGACTGGCCGCCGCCGGCCGCACGGACGAAGCCCTCGTCCAGATCCGTCAGGAGATCGCGCTGGTGCCGTCCGATCCGCGTCCGCGGGCGGCGGAGGTCACCACCCTCCTGATCGCGAAGAAGCCCCAGGAGGCCCTGAAGGCCGCCGAGAACGCCCTGAGCGCCTCTCCCGGCAACCCCGACTTCCTCTACCTGCGCGGCGCGGTACGGATGGCCGTCCGCGACCTGCCCGCCGCCGAGAAGGACTTCCGCCAGGCGCTGCAGGCCCGGCCCGACCACGTGGCCGCCCTGAGCGACCTCGCCGTCCTGCTGATCGCGAACGGCCGCAAGGACGAGGCTCGGGGCCTCCTGCGCAAGGTGCTGGAGATCAAGCCGGGAGACCCGACGGCGACGGCGAATCTGAAGAGTCTGGGCGGGGCGTAGAGAGCCCTTGCCGGATCGGGCCTCCTGCCCTCCGGCGACCTCACCCCTGCCCCTCTCCTAGAGGAGAGGGATCTCTTGGCATGACGTTTCGGGACTAGACCTCCCTCTCCTTCAGGAGAGGGACCGAGGGTGAGGTTTCGGAGGGCAGGGCGCCCCAACAGGCAAGGGCCGATTGGAGAGCAACCTCGCCTACTCGATCATCAGCGTCCGGTTCGCCGGCAGCCCATTGAACACCTGCACACTACCGGGGCGGTTGGGACGGCCGGGGCGGCGCACGGTCAGGCGGTCCACCTTGGCGTTCTTGCCGAGCCCGAAGTGGACGGCGAGGGCGTTCTGGGAGAGGAACGAGGAGGCGGTCCTGACGTCGTCGACCTGCCGCTTGCCGCCCGCCTCCACCTCCAGCCGGGCGCCGATGCCGAACCGGTTGCCCGCGGGCGCGGCGATCTTCACCTGCAGCCAATTGCCGGAAGCGCCGGAGGCGCTGACGTTCTCGTAGACCTCGCAGGGATCGTTCGAGTCGATGATCGCGACGTCCAAGTCGCCGTCGCCGTCGAGGTCGCCGGTCGCCAGGCCGCGGCTGACGCGCACGACGTCCATGCCGGTCGCCTTGTCCTCGCGGAACTTGCCATTGCCGAGGTTCTCGAAGACCTGGTTGCGCTGGGCGAACTGGCTCCCCTCGAGGAACAGGGCGGCGTTGTCGTTGGTGTGCCCGTTGGCGATCACGAGGTCAGGGTCGCCGTCCTGGTCGAGATCGGCGAAGTCGACCCCGAAGGCGAGGAACATCAGGGACGGCTCGGCGATGCCGGCCGGCGAGCGGCTGTCGACGAAGGCGACGTCCCCCAGGTTCTTGTAGAGGCCGTTGGTCTCCAGCTCGTAGTTGGTGACCACGATGTCGAGCAGGCCGTTGCCGTCGTAGTCGGCCATGTCGACTCCCATCCCCGCCTCCGGCCGGCCGTGGCCGCCGATCCCCGCCCCGGAGATCAGGGAGACGTCCTCGAAGGTGCCGTCCTTCTTGTTGTGGAAGAGGAAGTTGGGCTTGTTGTCGTTGGCGATGAAGACGTCCTGCCAGCCGTCGTTGTCGATGTCGCCGAACACCACGCCGAGCCCGGGCCCCACCGCGCCGCCGAAGCCGGCGGACTGGGTCGCGTCCTCGAAGGTGCCGTCGCCGCGGTTGCGGTAGAAGCGGCCGGGCAGGGGGTTGTACTCGTCGGGATGGCAGTACCCCTCCAGCTTGCGCTTGGCGTCGCCGCACAGCTTGTGGTTCGCCACCGAGTGGTCGACGTAGCTCACCATGTAGAGGTCGAGGTCGCCGTCGTTGTCCACGTCGGCGAAGGCGGAGGAGGAGCTCCAGAGGGTGTCGCCGACGCCGGCCTTGGCCGTGACGTCGGTGAAGGTGCCGTCGCCGTTGTTCCGGAAGAGCTGGTCCGGCCCCGCGAAGGCGGTCACGAAGAGGTCCAGGTCGCCGTCGTTGTCGACGTCTCCCGCCGAGCCGCCGGCGCCATAGGACGCGATCTTGATGCCGGAGCGGTCCGTCCAGTCCGTGAACTTGTGGCCGCCGTCGTTGCGGAAGAGGCGGGATCGGGGCGGCGGTCCGGTGTAGCTGGGAAGTACTCCGCCGTCCACGAAGAAGAGGTCCTCGTCGCCGTCGTCGTCGAAGTCGAACATCACCACGCCGCCCACCATGGTCTCCACCATGTAGCGCTTGCCCGAGCCGCCGTGGTGATGGTGGAAGTCGATCCCCCACTCCTTGGAGACCTCACGGAACTTGATGCCTTCGGCGTTCAAGGAAGGAACGAGCAGGAGGAGCAGGACGGAAGCGGTGCGCAGGACTCTCACGGCGGAAAAGGGTAACATCTCCGGCCATGAAGCTGTTCCCTCGCGCCGCCACCGCCCTTGCCCTCCTGGCCGTCGTCTTCCTGGCTCCGGCCGGGCTGGCCCAGGGGGCGAAATCTGCCCTGACCCTGGAATCCGTCAAGGTGGAGCCGGCGTCCCCGGGGCCGGACACGCTCTGCGCCCTGAGCGTCACGGTGCGCAACGCCGGCAGCCGCCGGGCCTCGGCGCTGGAATTCTCGGTGAAGGTCAACGGCCAGGAGCTGCCGGCGTACAAGGACCGGCTCTACCTCAACGCCGTGGAGCCCGGCGCCACCCGGGAGATCCGCCTGCTCAAGCTCTGGAGCACCGAAGCGGGCCGGCCCGCCCCCGCGGACGGCAGGCTCAAGGTCGAGGTCACCCTCGCCCGCGCCCTCTGGATGGACCGCGAGATCAAGGACGGCGCGGAGGTCTGGACCCCCGCCGGCTCCGCCGAGGGATTGCCGGTGACGAAGAGCATCACCCTGCCGATGGGCAAGAAATAGAACTGGCCCCGTTTCTGCAAAAAAGAGCCATCCGCCCGCCGAGACGCGGGGCGTCAAGGAGCCCCATTGCAACCCGGAAAACAACGAAAGCTGGTCACCTCCGCCATCCTGCTGGGCATGTTCCTCGCCGCCCTGGAGGCGACCGCCGTGGCCGCGGCGGTGCCGACGGCGGTGGGCGAGTTGGGCGGCGTGTCGCGCTATAGCTGGGTCTTCGCGGTCTACCTGCTCACCTCCACCACGACCGTGCCCCTGTTCGGCAAGCTGGCCGACCTCTACGGCCGCAAGCGGACCTACCAGTGGGCCGTGTTCTTCTTCCTGCTGGGCTCGGCGCTCTGCGGCGTCGCCCAGTCGTTCACCCAGCTCATCCTCTTCCGGGCCATCCAGGGGCTCGGCGCCGGCGGCGTGATGCCGGTAGCCATTACCATCACGGGCGACATTTACAAGCTAGAGGAGCGGGGGCGCATCCAAGGGCTGTTCTCCGGGGTCTGGGCGCTGGCGAGCCTGACCGGGCCGCTGGTAGGAGGGTTGATCACGGACGCCCTCTCCTGGCGCTGGATCTTCTACCTCAACATCCCCTTCGGCCTCGTCTCGGCCTGGATGCTCCAGCGCTATCTGAAAGAGGAGGCCGGGCGCACGGATCACAAGCTGGACATCCTGGGCACCGTGACCCTGACGGCGGCCGTCACCCTGCTGCTGATCGCCCTGATCGAAGGGCCGGAGGCCTGGGGCTGGGGCGACGCCCGCACGCTCGGCTTCCTGGCCGGCTCGGCCCTGAGCCTCGCCGTCTTCTTCTGGCAGGAACGCCGGGCTCCGGAGCCGATGCTGCCGCTGGACCTCTTCCAGAACCGGCTGATCGCCGTTTCCAGCGCCGGCAATTTCCTGCTGGGGGTGCTCCTCTTCGCCATCACCGCCTACGTGCCGGTCTTCGGCCAGGGGGTGATCGGCGGGACGGCGGTGGACGCCGGGACGATCCTCGCTCCGATCCTGATCGGCTGGCCGATCGCCTCCGCCATCGCCGGCCGGCTGCTGCTGCGGGTGGGCTACCGGCAGATGTCGATCGGCGGCTCCGTGCTGGTCGTCGCCGGCTGCCTGCTGCTCGCCCGCACCGGCGCCGCCACGGGCCGGACCGGAGTCATGGTGGCGATGATGATCGTCGGCCTCGGCCTCGGCTTCATCTCGATGCCCTACATGCTGGGCGTGCAGAACGCCGTGCCCTGGAACCGGCGCGGGGTGGCCACCAGCTCGGTCCAGTTCTTCCGCAACATCGGCGGCGCCATCTCCGTGGCGGCCCTGGGCGCGCTCATGAACTCGCGCCTGGAGCGGATCGTGGGACGCGGGGCGAACGCCAACGCCGCCCTCGATCCGGCGCTGCGCTCACGGCTGTCTCCCGAGGCCCTGAACCACCTCACCTCGGCTCTGCTCCATGGGCTCCAGGCCGTCTTCATCGCCCTCGCGGCGCTCTCCGTGATCAGCCTGGGCGTGGCGCTGCTCTTCCCGCGCGGCTCGACCCGGTCGCTGACGTACGAGGAGGGGGAAGCGGCCCCGCTGACTCATCCGTAAAAGACCCATCCGTAAAAGATAAGATGCTCCCGAGGGAGAAACAGACATGACGATCCGAGTCGGGGACAAGGTCCCCAACGTGAAGCTACAGACGGTGAACGAGGGGCGGTTCCAGAACGTCTGGACGGAGGAGCTGTTCCAGGGCAAGAAGGTGGTGCTCTTCGCCGTCCCGGGCGCCTTCACCTCCGTCTGCTCCGACCACCACCTGCCCGGCTTCATCGAGCTGGCCGATCACCTGAAATCCCGCGGGGCCGACCTGGTGGCCGGCACGGCCGTCAACGACATCGAGGTGCTCTCGGCCTGGTTCAATGCCAAGGAGGTCGGCGAGAAGATCGTGCCCCTGGCCGACGGCAACGGCGACTTCGCCCGCGCCCTGGGCCTGGAGCTCGACTCCCGCCCCTTCGGCATGGGCATCCGCTCCCAGCGCTACGCTGCGGTCATCGAGAATGGAGTGCTCAAGGCCCTGAACGTCGACCCGCCGGGCGAGGTCGCCGGCAGCAGCGCCTCGGCGATCTTGCAATCGCTTTAGCCGGCGTCCGGCCGCCAGGGAGCGACCTGAACGCTCCGGAAGCGGTCCAGGAGGACCTTGCCGGGCGGCATTCCACGAGGCTTGCTGACGTCCTCGCAGCGGCAGAGATGGACGGCCACCCGCCCGCCCTTCTTCGCCTTGCTGTAGCCGGCCGCGAGCGACGCCGCGAACTGCTCCGTCTCCTTGGGCAGCCGGTCGAGCCCCTCGGGGTTGCGCACCACCACATGGGAGCCCGACTCGGCGGCGACGTGCAGCCAGAAGTCCCGCGGGCTCCCCAGCTTGAACGTCAGCACGTCGTTGTCATCGGCCGTCCGCCCCACCAGCACGGTGAAGCCATCCGGCGACACGAACCGCCGGGCGACGGACCGCCCCTGCCACAGCCCGTTCTCGGGGTCGGGCGGGGGTGGGGCTTTGCGTTGGGAGGGGGGCATGTCAGTCGAGGGGCTCGCCTGCCAAGGTAAGAAGTGCCTGGCAAAACTGCTGGAAGGAAGTCGAACGATTCGCCGTCCCACCCTTCCGATCGATACCGAGATGAGGCCCCATCCGTTCGGCCCAATGGACCTTGTCTTCGCTTGGGGCTCCCACGACTTCGCGGAACACTTCCCATGTGCCGCAGATACTGTCTTGTATGTAATTCCTGAGCTTCCGCAGATTCGCTTGAGGAAAAGCCTCTTTGATGGCCCGAGGATCTCCGAGGTAAAAGGCTTCCGTTTCCTCAATTGCGATTCGAAAGAGTACGACCGGCTTGGGATTGCAATGATTGAGAAGTGCGATCAGACGTCCTTTCAACTCGATACACGAATCGTCATCGAGATCGAGGAGCACGAGGAGACGGTCCGTAGCAGGGTTTAAGGCTCGGCCATACGCCCGAAGCTTCGCCGGGAGTTGGTCCAAGAGTCCCTCCCGCTTCAGGTTCGGCGCCTTATAAGGCTCGCCAGGCAGCCTTCCTTTGCCCCGATGCGGGATAACCTGGAGAGCGTGACCAGGCAGGAATCGGGGAAACCACCCTCTCAAGAACGCTTCCTCGGAGGCTCCTTCCACAAGAACGTGCAGCCTCAATGGGCAAACCTCTCCTCAAAGTGGTTGCTATACCAGAGGCTGCCCAGGGGGATCTCTTCCCTCACCATCTCCATGACGATCGGCAGGTCAGCCGTTCGCTTGACCGTGGTATGCCCGCTCTCGTCCTTTTCCATCAACCAGACCTGCTCGGGTTTAAGCGCATCCACGAAGTAAGGCGAGTGTGTCGTGACGAGGATCTGCGTCTCGCCTCGAGAGTGCTCCACGTGCCGGACGAACTCGCGTGCCAGGTCTTCGAGGAGTTTGTGGTAGAGGCCGTTTTCGGGTTCTTCGACGCCGATGAAGGGGCGTGGCTCCGGGTCTTCGAGGAGAAGTAGATAGGCAAACATCTTCAACGTGCCGTCCGACATGCTCTGTTGATAGAATGGGTCCTCATATCCGCGCTCGTTGAAGCGCAAAAGAAGGCGGCCATCCGGGCTCTTCTCATGAGTGATCGTCTGTATGCCTGGAATCTTGCGAGCGATACGGTCCAACACGTTTTGAAACCGATCAGGATGGGCTCGTTCGAGATACTGCACGACGTTGCCCAGATTCTCGCCCGTGCGGTCCAGGTGCTTCTGCGCTCCCGCAACCGGAAGGGTGCGGGCAGCGTCGGGAACGAAGTAGGAGAGATACCAGCTTTCGATGTAGGAACGGAGACCGACGATACGCGGGTGCTCCTTCAGCTGACCGAGCGTCGTGATACCGAGTCGGCCCACGTCATCGAGCTCGATCTCGAGGGAGGCCGCACCCTCTTGATCCTCGATCGCATCACCGGCCCAGACACGCCCCTCTCCTCTTTCCAGGCGCAGAAACGGATAGGGTCTGCCATGTTTCTGCCCTTTGCGCCGCTGCCGCAAGGTCTCCTCCACGACCACGGGTACGCCGCCGACCTCGTCGACCGCGAAGCTATAGGTGATCGGCCGAGACTGAAGGCTCTCCCGATAGTAGAGCTCAAAACGGATGGCCTCTGTGGTTCCCTGGGTCCGAACCTTGGAAAAGCCGCCTCGCTGAGATTTATCACACGCGGATTCAACGCCTTCACGCAGGCAATCCGCCATAAAGCCGAAAGCATCCAGCAAAGTCGATTTTCCGCTGCCATTCGGTCCGATGAAACAGCTCAGGGGCGGTAGAGGATCCCCTTGGCCATAACCGACCTGACCAAGGCTTACATCCGACAACGACTTGTAATTCTGAATCCTTAGACCGAGTAGCTGTGGCATCGGGCCTCTCGTAATTTCAGCTCAGCATCTGCCGCCAAACTCTAGCACGGCAGGCTGCGGTCATCGTGGACGGTCCCTTCAGCGAGCCTCCTCCCTCAGTTCCCCCGCCTCAAGAAAAGCCCACTCCTCCACCACCACGCTCGGCTTCTCCCCGGAACGCCGGGTGAAGGCCACCACCGCCCGCTCCCCGCTCGCCGCTCGCCGAGAGACGAGGATAATCCCCCCTCGGAAGCCACCGAACGCGGCGGCCCCCATTCTCCGGCGGCGGCGCGAACCCTCGCGACCAAGGGACGGGCGCCGCCTTCCTCGATGCTCTCGTAGAGCAGCACGATCCTGCCATCCGGGAGGGCGCCGATCTCGGGGGGCCTTGCCAGCCGGCCGGGCGTGCTCATCAGGGTTCTCCGGGCGAAGCTCGCTCCTCCATCGCGCGAAGAGGTGAGGTAGACGCCGGGCACGCCGCCGGCCGTGAACCAGGCGGCCCAGAGCGTGCCGTCCGGCGTCTGGGCGAACCTCGCGCCGGTCTCGGGGCAGCCGTTGATCTTCCAGCCGTCTTCCGAGAGCTTCACGCCGTTACCGAACTCCGGAGGATCCGACCGGCTCCGCAGCACGCGGAAATCCCGCAGGTCGTCCGGCTCACGGTCGCGATAGCCCAGCCAGACCTCGCCGCCCCGCCCGGTTGTCGAGCCAGGCGAAGGCCGCCGTTCCCGTCGACGTGACGGCCGAGGAGAGGAACGAATGCGAGCCGGACCGCAGTCTGGGATCCCGCCCGGGAAAGGAGGCATGGAGGCCGGACGGCGGCGCCTCCCCGCCTCCGCAGCCCGAGAGGAGTCCGAGCAGGAGAACGGCCAGGGTAAGGTTGGCTCGCATGAATGCCTCCTTCACCAGCGGTACTCGAGGCCGGCGTACACCGACGCGCCATCGCCCGGCAGGAACTGCGCCGAGTCGCGGCCCCGGGCATCGGGAATCACGCCCGTGGTCGCCGCGTAGGTCTCGTCCGTGAGGTTCCGCCCTTCGACGAAGCCCGAGAGGCCGCTCGCCGTGCGATAGCCGAGCTTCAGCCCGAGGATCGTGTAGGGATCCGCGAACAGCGTGTTGGCGTGGTCGACCGGGTACTTCTTCGGCGCCGATTCGACGTTCGGGCCGCCGTAGAAGCCGCCGCGCTCGAACAGGAGCTCGGTGCGCAGGAAGTGCTCGGGGACGCCGGCCAGCACGTTGTCGTGGAAGACCGGGTCGCCGTCGAACCTGAACCGGCTCCAGTCGTAGACCTGCCGGAGGAGGACGGACGGTCCGAACCGGGCCTCGAGCCCGACTTCCGCGCCGGAATGCAGGGTCCGGCCGGCGTTGATCGTGCCGAGTGGATTGCCGACGGCGTCGTTGAGGCCGAGGAGCTCGTCCGAGACCCGGGCGTGGTAGAGGGCGAGATCCCACGACACGGCCCCCGCCTTGCCCCGGCTGCCGAGCTCGAGCGTGCTGGCGGTCTGGGCGCGGAGCCGGAGGAGGCCGTCGCCGCCGACGCTGACCAGCTCGCCGAAGGTGGGCGGCTCGAAGCTGCGGCTGACGTTGGCGAACACCGAGGCCGCGGGCGTCAGCTCGAAGATCAGGCCCAGCTTGGGGCTGATGCCGTCGAAGTCCTGGCGGTCGGTCTGGTCGCCGTTGGGCAGGAAATCGTCCGCGAAGTCCCGCCGGGCGCGGGAGACCTGGAGGCCTGTCGAGAGGGAGAGCCGGCGCCGCACCTGGTGCCGGTTCTCCGCGTAGAGGTCCATGTTGACCGAAGTCGTCTTGCCCGCCGCGGTCCGCGCTCCCCGCCGGCCGCTCACGTTGACGAACCGGTCGTCGTCCACGAAGCCCACCACCGGGCTGAAGCCGATCACCAGGTGGTTGGGGCGGCCCAGCAGGCTCGACTCGTTCTCGTAGCGCACGTCGGCCCCGAGGTCGTTCGACTCCTGGTCGAGCACCTGGAAGATCGGGTGATCGAGGTTCTTGTAGGACCAGAAGCCGCCGAAGTCGATCCGGCTCCCCTCCCCCAGCAGCAGGCTGGTGCGGTTGGACAGGCGGAGCAGGTCGAAGTCGCGCTTCTGGTCCAGCGCGACGTTGCCCGGAGCCGCCAGGCGGGGATCCGCCTCGAGCTGCGCCTTGGTCAGGTTGCCCGGCAGCTCGGAGTCGGACCGGAAAGCCGCCAGGTAGAAGCGGCTCTCCAGGCCGTCGCTCGGGCGGAAGCCGAGGTTGCCGAGGAACCTCTGGTTGCTCTGGGCGCTGTGCCGGCGGTAGCCGTCCCCCGACGAGTGGGTGAGCGTCGCGAAGCCGTCGAGCTTGCCCTGGGAGAACCCGGAGCTGACCTGGCCGCGCAGGTAGCCGAACGATCCCGACTCGGCGCGGGCCTGGAGGGGCCGGGAGTCCCAGCCATTGCGCGACACGTAGTTGATGGCGCCGCCGAGGGTCGAGGAGCCGTACTCCAGGGCGTTGGCGCCGCGGAATACCTCGATGTAGCGGGCCGCCAGGGGCTCGACCGCCTGGAAGTCGAAGGCGCCGTCGGCGAGGTTGAGGGGCACGCCGTCCTGCAGCAGCCGGAGGCCGCGGCCGTGGAAGGTCCGCTGCAGGCCCGAGCCGCGGATGGACAGGCGCGACTCCTCCGAGCCGAACCGGGGCTGGACGAGGACGCCCGGGGTGAAGTCGAGGGCATCCTTGAGGCTCGACGCGCGGCCCCGCTCATAGGTCTCGGCGTCGATCAGGTTGGTGCCGCCCGGCACGGCACCCAGCTTCTTCTCCGCCTTCTCGACGCTCGGCGACGTGAGAGCGGGCTCTTGCTTTTCGATGACGTCGATCTCGCCGGTGTAGCTGGTCTTCGGCTCTTCGGCCTCCTGGGGCTTCTCCGGCAGGGCGGGCGTCTGTGCGATGGCGTCCGAGACGCCCAGGAACCCGCACAGCGCGGCCACCGCGAAGATGTACTTCGGCCAATGAAAAATCCTCATGAGAGGACACTCCTTTCCCATTCCATGAAAGTCGTTCCCGCCTTCTGCAGGCGGGGGCGGAGATCACGAGAGCGGGTAGGAGGTCCGAGGAGGAGGAGGCTCGGGTGGAGCGGCGAGGGTAGGCGGGAAGAAGGCCTCGGCGAACGGCTCGACGGCGCCGCTGGGCTCGGGTCCCAGGCCGAGGCCCTGACGCTCGAAGATTCCCAGACGGTTGCGGAGATCGAGGGGGACCCTCGGGCCTTCGCTGTCCACGGGGCGGCGGGGAGCGCGCACTTGGCAGCGCCGCTCCATACCCATGCCGCTGCAGTGCCCGCCCGCGCGGTTCATCATGAGGGAGCAGGAGCACTCGCCCTTCTTCATGCCGCAGGCGCAGTAGTGCTCCGTCGAGGCTCCCACCGCCAGGCACAGAGGCGCCAGGATCGCCAGCGGCAGGAGCACGCAGACGATCGCTTGAAGCCTGCCGTGGCGAGTCATATCTGAAGTCTACTCCTTGACGATCTCCAGCAGGTCGACGTCGAACACCAGCATCCCCTCGGGCTTGCCCGGCGCGCCGCGGTAGGCCAGCTTCTTGGGGATCCAGAACCGGCGGGACTCCCCTTCCGTCATGAGCTTCAGCCCCTCGGTCCAGCCGGGGATGACCTTGTTGAGCGGAAAGGTCGTCGGGGTGCCACGGGAGTACGAGGAGTCGAACATCTTGCCGTCCGTCGTCCAGCCCGTGTAGTGCACCTTGACGGTGCTCGTGCCCTTGGGGTGGCGCGTGCCGGTGCCGGGCTTCAGGACCTTCCATACGAGGCCGGAAGACGAGTGGCTGGCGGCATCCGTGGGCGGCGTCGCCAGGTCGGCCGGCGCCGGCGGCACCCGCAGGATCTCCAGCAGCTCGACGTCGAAGACCAGCGTTCCCTGAGGCTTGTCGGGCTTCCCCTCGTAGGCGAGCTTGGCGGGGATCCAGAACCGCCGCTTCTCCCCCACCACCATGAGCTGCAGGCCCTCCGTCCAGCCGGCGATCACCCTGTTCAGCGGCAGGACGATCGGCCGGCCGCGGGCCACCGAGGAGTCGAACATCTTGCCGTCCGTCGTCCAGCCGGTGTAGTGCGCCTTCACCTGGTCGGCGGCGGCCGGATGCTCCGTGCCCGTGCCGGGCGAGAGCACCTTGGAGGCCAGCCCGCTCGCCGTGACCTGGGCGTCGGCGGGCGGCGCCGCCACGTCGGCCGGAGCGGGCAGGGATTCGGCCGCGGGGGCCGCCGGCGCCTGGGGCGCCGCCCCGAGGGGCAGGGACAGGGACAGCGCGAGGAGGGAGGCCGGGATGCAAGGGAGAAATCGTCTGTTCATGGCGATAAGCTACCGCGCCGGAACTGACTCGGCAACAGCATGGGCAACCGGCGCTAAACTCTGATCGGCCTGTTTGCGTACACAAAGCGATGCCGCAGGTGTCTCTGTCTACATCCATTCACCCTTCGAAGGAGATCCGGATGCTGTCATCCAAGATCGGTTGTCTCGCCGGGGCGGCCTGCCTGGCGCTGACCGTTTCGGCGCCGGCGGCGGAGACCGTCAAGGTGACGCCGCCGAAGCTGGAGGTGCAGGAGCACAAGCTCGCCAACGGCCTCACGCTCCTGATGCACGAGGACCACTCCGTGCCCGTGGCCGCCGTCGAGATCTGGTACCACGTCGGCTCCAAGGACGAGCGCCCGGGGCGCAGCGGCTTCGCCCACCTCTTCGAGCACATCATGTTCAAGGGCTCGGCGAACCTGGCGCCCGAGGAGCACCGGAACTTCATCAACTCGATCGGCGGCAGCTACAACGCCACCACGAGCTTCGACCGCACCCAGTACTTCGAGGTCTTCCCCAGCAACTACCTGGAGCGGATCCTGTGGATGGAAGCGGACCGCATGCGCTCGCTCGACGTCTCGGAGGAGAACTTCAAGTCCGAGCGCGACGTGGTCAAGGAGGAGCGCCGGCTGAGGGTGGAGAGCCCGCCCTTCGGCCGGCTCCTGGAGGTGGTGCTGCAGAACACCTACAAGGTCCACCCCTACCGCATCCTGGCGATCGGCACCATGGCCGACCTCGACGCCGCCACCCTCCAGGACGTGCGGGACTTCCACCGCACCTACTACGTGCCCAACAACGCCACCCTGGTGGTCTCGGGGGACTTCGACCCCGCCCGGGTCAAGCGCTGGGCCGAGACCTGGTTCGGGTCCATCCCCAAGGGCAAGCCGATCCCCCGCGACATCCCCAAGGAGCCGGCGCAGACGGCCGAGCGCCGGGCCGTCGACTATCACGCCAACACGCCCCTGCCGGCCGCGGTGCTGACCTATCACGTGCCCGAGGCGGGCACCGCAGACGTCTACGCCCTCCAGGTGGCGAGCAACATCCTCTCCGGCGGCGAGAGCGGCCGGATCTACCGGCGGCTGGTCTACGACAAGCAGATCGCCATCGGCGCCGGCGGCCAGGCGTTCGTGCTCGAGGACCCCGGCGTCTTCTTCTTCTACGCCTATCTCCAGGGCGGGCAGAAGGCCGAGGATGCCGAGAAGGAGCTGCTGGCCGAGATCGACCGGCTGAAGAGCGAGGCGGTCTCCGCCGGCGAGCTCGCCAAGGCCAAGAACCAGCTCATCTCCGGCCTGGTGTTCGGCCGCCAGACCGTGCTGGACAAGGCGGACGCCATCGCCAACGCCGCCGTGCTCCTCGACGACGTGTCGCTGGTCAACCGCGAGCTCGCCGAGTACCAGAAGGTCACCGCCGCCGACGTGCAGCGCGTGGCGGAGACGTATTTCAAACCCGAGAACCGCACAGTGGTCTACATGCTCCCCGAGGTGAAGAAGCCATGAAAGCACCTATTCTGAGCCTGATCGCCGCCGGCCTGCTGCTCGCCGCCTCCGGGGCCGCCGCCCAGCCGGCGAAGCCCAAGGCGACGCCGCCGGCCCCGGCGCCGGTCAAGGACGTCCGCTTCCCCTCGTTCGAGCAGAAGAGCCTGGCCAACGGCCTGCGGGTCGTGGTCATCGAGCAGCACGAGCAGCCGCTGGTCGCCCTGCGCATGGTGCTCAAGGCGGGCAAGACCTTCGAT
This sequence comes from Thermoanaerobaculia bacterium, assembly GCA_035266085.1. Taxonomy (GTDB): domain Bacteria; phylum Acidobacteriota; class Thermoanaerobaculia; order Multivoradales; family UBA5704; genus DATARR01. The sequence goes on along the minus strand of DATFNZ010000012.1, from coordinate 14,101 downwards.
CCGGCCGAAAAGGCGGGATTGGCGGGCGCCACCGCCGCCCTGCTCACCAAGGGCACGCCGACCCGCTCGGCGCAGCAGATCGCCGAGGCCATCGACTTCGTCGGCGGCAACCTCAACGCCGCGACCGGCATCGAGTCCGGCTTCGCCAGCGCCGAGGTCACCTCCGACCAGCTCGACCTCGGCTTCGACCTGCTGTCCGACATCCTCCTCCGCCCCACCTTCCCACAGGACGAGATCGAGCGCTGGCGCCGCCAGGCCCTGAGCGGCCTGCAGATCCAGCAGCAGGACCCGGGCTATCTCGCGAGCAGCGCCGCCGACCGGCTCATCTTCCCCAACCACCCCTACGGCAACCCGTCGGACGGCACTCCCGAGTCGCTCAAGGGTCTGACCCGCGACGACCTCGCCGCCTTCCACCGCCGGCGGTACGTGCCCAACGACGCGATCCTGGCCATCGTCGGCGACGTCAAGCCGGCCGACGCCTTCGCCCGCGCCGAGCGGGCGTTCGGCGGCTGGCATGCGGGAGAGGCGGCCAAGCTTCCGGACGTGGCGGCCCGGAGCGGTAGCGGCCACAGGATCGTCGTCATCGACAAGCCCGACGCCGTCCAGACCGAGATCCGCCTCGGCCAGGTGGCGATCGCCTTCCGCGATCCCGACCTCTATGCCGAGCGGGTCTACAACTCCGTCCTGGGCGGCACCGCCAGCTCCCGGCTGTTCGACGAGGTGCGCCGCAAGCGGGGCCTCTCCTACGGCGCCGGCAGCTACTTCATCGAAGGCAGCCAGCCGGGCTGGTTCGTGGCCTCGACCTCCACCAAGACCGAGTCCACCCTCGAAGCCCTCGAGGTCTCGCTCGACGTCATCCGCGCCCTCCAGAAGGAGCCTGTGCCGGAAACCGAGCTCGGCGCCGCCAAGACCTACATCACGGGCGGCTTCCCGCTGGAGATCGAGACCGCCGACGGCATCGCCGGCAAAATCCTCGAGGCCATGAAGTTCGGCTTGGGGCGGGAGTTCGTGGAGACCTACAACGAAAGCATCTCCAAGGTCGGCGCCGCCGACGTCCAGCGTTTCGCCAAGGAGCGCACCCGGCCGGACGACATGGTGATCGTGCTGGCCGGCAACGCCGCCGCCTTCTCCGAAGGCCTGAAGAAGAAGTACGGCGAGTTCGAGACGATCCCGGCCGCCGAGGTCGACTTCCTGCGCGCCGACCTGAGAAAGCCCAAGTCCGCGCAACCCGCGGCGTCCGCCTCCGACCAGGCTCAGGCCCTGGAGCTCCTCCGCAAGGCTCAAGAGGCGCTCGGCGGCACGGCGTTCGTCGAGCAGCGCTCGCAGGTCGCCAAGGGTTCGGGGACCATGACGCCGCCCGGCGTGCCCCAACCCCTGCCCATTCCGTCGATCGTCACCTACCGCGTGCTGCCGGACAAGGAGCGCACCGAGATCCAGCTCCCCATGGGGACGATGATCCAGGCCTTCGACGGCACGGCCGGCTGGGGCAGCATGGGGTCCCAGGTGCAGGACACCACGGCGCAGAGCAAGGAAGAGCAGCACTACGGCCTCGATGTCCTGCGCCAGGCCGGCCAGGCCGGCTACACCGCCCGCCCGCTGCCCGACGCCGACGTCGCCGGCAAGCCCGCGAAGGTCGTCGAGATCGCCGACGGGGAGGGGCACGCCACCCGCTTCTTCCTCGATCCCCAGACGAGCCTGGTGACCCAGGTCGCCTTCGAGTCCGGCGGCGAGACGACCGAGGCCGTCTACACCGACTACCGCGAGGTCGGCGGCGTCAAGGTCCCCTACCAGACGAACGTCTCGCGGAACGGCCAGCCGTTCGTGCAGATCAAATACTCGGAGGTGCAGGTGAACGCGCCGGTGGACGAGGGGCTGTTCAAGAAGCCGGCGGGGTGAAGCGCAAACGAGCGGCGGCGCCCCGCGAGATGGGGCGTGCCGCATAGCGGCGACTTGACAGAGATGGCCGGCGGCGATAATTTCTGAGCATGCGTGCCGTGGCGTTGAAGGAGCTCGAGGAGAGGGTCGGCGAGTACGTCCATCTCGCCGAGGGAGGGGAGACGGTCCTGGTGACGGACCGCGACCGCGTCCTTGCGGAGTTGGTTCCTCCGCGGCGAAGTGTCGTTCCCTTGGCCTCTCAGTCGCCTTTGGCGGACGCTGTGCAGAGGGGCTGGATCCAGCCGGCTTCCGCGGTCGGTACACCTCCACGGGTTCCGGTCACTTCCCTCAGCGACCTTCTGCGGGATCTGCAGCGGGATCGTAGCGACCGTTGATCTATCTCGATACGTCGGTCGCTCTCGCGCATCTGCTCGCGGAGGACCGTTCTCCTTCCGCCTCTCTTTGGGAGGAGAAACTCATCTCCAGCCGGCTTCTCCAATACGAGATCTGGGTCCGGATCCATGCCTATGGGCTGACCGAGACGCATTCCGAAGCTGTGGCCGCTCTCCTCCAGCGCGTGGCTCTCGTCGAGATGGTACCTGCCGTCCTGGCACGCGCGCTCGAGCCCTTTCCTGCGCCTGTGCGGACGCTCGATGCGCTCCACCTGTCGTCGGCGGAGTTCGTTCGCTCCCAGGGTGAGACGGTGACGATCGCCAGCTATGACGATCGGTTGGTGGCGGCAGCGCGGGCATTGGGTTTTTCGATCGCGGAGCTTTAGGGCGCCTGAGGGACGACGCCGGCCGAATCGGCCGGCGTCGTCGCCCTACGCCGTTGAATCATTTGCCGCGTTCAGGATCGTTCGTCAGACTGCCGTGATCGACGGATCCCATTGGTAGTAGCCTTTCACCTTCCTGCCGCCGTCCTGAGCCTGGCTGTACACTACGAATCTCACCAAAAATGCTTCCGTGCCGCCGCCGTTGGTGACATCGATCTCGGTGCAGGGGTAACTTCTAGTCTCGGTCTTGAACGTGGGCGGCTGGTGGGAGGGACCCCCAGCTACCGGTACATTCGCTACTTCCTGGAAGATCTGCGGCCTCAGTCCGTTTACATCCAGGACCTGGGCACCACTCAGGTGTGCGAAGTCGTAGAGGAAGACCTCATCCAGGAACTGACTGCTCAAGGAACTGCTCCAGATCTGGAGGCTATCCCCCGAGGCGGCCCCCTTGATCCGCAGGTCGGCGACCGCGTTTGGGCCTTGACAGTGGACCCTGTCGGTGATCATGAACGCCCCGTCATGACCGAACTGGATTGGATTGCCGGGGGTTGAGCCGGATCCGGAGGGGAGGGAAGCTGTATCGACTACGATCGTGAGCGGAATAGCCATGTGTATTTCCTTTCTTGTTGAGGTTAAGGAGTCAAGGCTCCTGGCGAGCGACAGAAATGTCGCCCAGTGAGGTCAGTTATGAGGAGAAATATTTTTCTTTATAAGTGGATCTTCTTTTGCCTTTCTCTCCTTCCGTAAGTGACTGGTGCTTTCCTGTACACCCATCGTTTAATCCTTGTTGCTGACATCAGCCTATATAGCAACCCCTTTGCCAAGAGATGCCGACAACGTAAAACGTTGATATTCCAAGCTTTTGAGCCACTCTCCAGCTCATGGCTGCCACTCGGCGAAGGCAGCTCATTGAGATCTGCTCATGGCTTTCTCGATATGCTTGCAGTTGCACAGACGAGCTAACGATCTCCTCTTTTCCTGGGCCCAGCCCCCGAAACACCAACTCTTCCTCCGCTCAAGACATTGGCTTACAAATCGGTTAAGCTCTGTCTGATCCCAGAGGCAGGTGTCATTGATCGGAGGCAGGCGGTATGAACCTCTACGAGGAGCTATTCCAGATCTCGAAGCTCCTCCTCGCCGAGGAGGACGACGAACGGGCGCCCGAGCTCCTGCTGCGCCGCATCGTCGAGCGGTGCGGCGCAGAGACGGGCTTCGTCGTGGTGCGCGAGGAGGGCTCGTTCCAGCAGAAGTTCGAGGTCGGGTACGAACGCGAGCAGCGCTCCGCGGCCGAACGCCGGTACAGCCGCACGCTGGTGCGCGAGGCGATCGAGACCGGGAAGGTCATCTACCTGCCGAACCTGATCGAGGACGACCGCTTCGGCTCCGGCGAGAGCGCTCTTTTCATCGGCCTCTGCTGCGCCCTGGTCGTGCCCCTTCGCCACGGTGGCGAGGTCTATGGCGTCGTCTACCTCGAGAATCGCCAAAAGGTGGACAGCTTCGACGAAGAGTGCCGGGCCTTCCTCACCAGGCTCGCCGAGATCGCCGGGCTCTTCCTCCTGCGAGCGAGCGAGCGCGAGGCCCTGAGGCGGCGCAACCGGAGCCTGGAAGGCGAGCTGTTTTCCCAAAACGATTTCGCTGGGATCGTCACCCGCGATCCCCGCATGGTCGAGCTGCTGCGGGTCGTCGCCCAGGTCGCGGGAGCGGACGCTCCCATCCTCGTGCTGGGCGAGACCGGCACCGGCAAGGAGCTGATCGCCCGCGCCCTCCACGTCAACAGCCCGCGCCGAGGCAAGCCGTTCGTCACCGTCCACTGCTCCGCCCTGCCGGGAACGCTGCTGGAGTCCGAGCTGTTCGGCCACGTCGCGGGAGCCTTCACCGACGCCAAGCGCGACCGCCCGGGCCGGCTCGCCGCCGCCCATGGCGGCACGCTCTTCCTCGACGAGGTCGGCGAGATCCCCATCGAGGCGCAGGCGAAGCTGCTCCGCTTCCTACAATTCGGCGAGATCCAGCGGCTCGGCTCGGACCGCACGGAGAAGGTGGACGTCCGGGTCGTCGCCGCCACCCACCGCGACCTCCGGCAGATGATTCGCGACGGACATTTCCGGGAAGACCTCTACTTCCGGCTCAAGGTGCTCGACCTGAAGCTGCCGCCGCTGCGCGACCGCCGGGGCGACGTCCTGCTGCTGGCCGACCACTTCCTGCGCCGGCACTGGCGGCGGGCGGGCGAGAAGCCCCGCTGGACGCCAAGAGCCGAGCGCGCGCTCTTCGCCTACGACTTCCCAGGCAACGTCCGCGAGCTCTCTCACGCCGTCGAGCGGGCCTGCCTGCTGGCCCAGGGGCCGGAGTTGGATCTCGGCCTCCTGCCACCGGAAGTGGCCGGAGCGGCCGGCGACGGTCCCGCTCCCGAGCCGGTCTTCCGCGAGCTGACCGGCGAGTCGCTGAACGAAGCCCGCGAGGCGAGCGTGGCCGACGTGGAGCGCCGTTTCATCGAAGACCTCATGAGGCGTTCCGATGGCAACGTCTCGCGGGCGGCCCGGGAATCCGGGCTCCACCGGAGCTATCTGCAGAAGCTCCTCGCCCGCCACCGGCCAGCCCTCGCCGCGGGGGAGGGATGACGGAGCTCTTCTGCCCAGCCTGCGGTCAGGGCTACTCCGAGTTCGATTCGCTCTGCCCGGCCTGTGGCGCGCCGCTCCCGCTGCCCTCTCTCGACGGGCTGACCCTGCCTGCTGGATTGACGGCCCTGAACGCAGTCCCCAACTCGAGCGAGGACCCGCTCGTCGGCCGTCAGATCTCCCACTTCCGCATTCAGCGCCTCCTGGGCCGCGGCGGCATGGGCGTCGTCTACAAGGCCGTGGACCTCGAGCTGGGCCGCGTGGTGGCGCTGAAGTTCCTCGCACAGCCCGCGCGCAACTCCCGCGACGACGCTCGCTTCAGCCGGGAGGCGCAGGCCACCGCGGCGCTCGACCATCCCAACATCGGCACCATCTACGAGGTGGGCGAGCACGAGGGCCGGCGCTTCATCGCCATGGCGTTCTACGATGGCGAGACCTTGGCCGCCCTGCTCGCCCGCGTGGGCAGGCTCTCCATCGCCGAGACCGCCGCGATCGCCGGGCAGCTCGCCTCAGCCCTGGCGGCGGCCCACGCCGCGGGCGTCGTCCACCGCGATTTGAAGCCCGAGAACGTGATGATCACTTGCGAGAAGCGGGCGAAGCTCCTCGACTTCGGTCTGGCCAAATGGGCGGAGTCTCCCACTGTCACGGAGCAGGGCGTGGTGGTGGGCACGGCGGCCTACATGGCGCCCGAGCAGCTCCGCGGCGATACCAGCGGCAGCGGCACCGCCGGGGACCTCTGGGCCTTCGGCGTGGTGCTCCACCAGATGCTGGCCGGGGAGCGCCCGTTCGGCGGCGAGCGCAAGGGTATGGTGCACGCGATCCTCTTCGAGGATCCGCCGCCTCTCCGCAGCCTCCGCCCGGACGTGCCGGAGGCCCTGGAGCGCATCGCCACCCGCTGCCTCGCCAAGGAGCCCGGGGATCGCTACCCGAACGCGACGGCCATCCTCGCCGAGCTGACGGCGGCCGGGCTCTGGGAGTCCGGCAGCTCCGGCGCGGCCCCGTACTCGGCGCCACGGCGCAACCGGAGCCTCTGGCCGTGGCTCGCCGCGGCTGCCCTCCTGCTCTTGGTGGCTGGGGCCACGGCCGTCTTCCTGCTGCGTAAGCCGAAACTGCCTGTCTACGTGGCTGTGCTCAAGCCGGAGATCTTGGGATCGCTGCTCGCGGACGACAGCGTCCAGGTGAGGCTCAATCTCCAGTCCGCCCTGCTGCGTACCGTGGCCGCCCTGGACGGCTTGGCGGCTCTCGATACCTTGCAGGTCAATCCCGTGAAGGGAACGCCCACAGAGATTGCACATGCCGTGGCGGCCGGTGAAGTCGTGGTCTCGCAGGCCGACTGCGCCGGAGACCTCTGCCAAGTGAGCCTGCGCCGTCTGGATGGCGCGGACGGCCGGGTGCTCTGGTCGGGCGTCCAGCGCCTTCCCATCTCGGCTCCACGCCTCTTCGCCAACGCCGTCTCTGCCTCTCTCCGGCAGGGCTATGCCGACCGCGAGTTGCGCGTACCGCGGCTCGAACTGGAGATCGAGGAGCAGGACTACCGCACCTTCCTGGCGTTGCGCCAGCGGCTCGCCAATCCTCAAGGCCTTGATGAAATCCTCACCCGTCTGGGCGAGCTCCGGCAAAAGGCTCCGTCGTTCCTTGACGCCTACGTGCTCGAAGCAAGATTGGCCCGCAGGCTGTATTCCGACACGGGAGAAGAACGCTACCTTGACCGGGGCCTCGCCGTGGCCCGGAAAGCCCGGGAGCTGGCGCCCGACAATCCCCAGCCGCTCGAAGCCCTCTTCTTACTTAACCTGAACTCCGGTCGGTTCGGCGAGGCCGGAGCCCTCCTGGAACAGATCGCGGAAATCGATCCGGTAGCCAGCCTGCTCCGGAGCGGCCAACTCGCCGAGCGCCGCGGGCAACCGGAAGAGGCCTTGAAACAAATAGCTGAAGCTGTCCGCCTGCAGCCTTCCTGGCAAAATCTCCTCACGCTGGCCAATGCCGAATATCGTCAGAGCCAGCTTGACGGCGCGCGGCAGCACCTTGAACAGTTGCTGGCCAAGTCCCCCGGCAACGTCGAGGGCCTGCAAGCCCTGGCACAGATCGAGCTGCTGCGCGATCCCGATCGGGCCGTCGCGCTGCTCAAAGAGGCTGCCCGGCTTGACTCTGGCCCCAAGTCGCTCAACAACCTCGGCGTGGCTCTGCTTCTGCTCCGGCATTACGGCGAAGCTGAGAAGAGCCTCCGCCAAGCCCTAGAGTTACAGCCGGACAGTCCATCCATCAAACTGAACCTCGCCGACTGCATCACGTTTACCGGCCGGCAGGTAGAGGCCCGGCCGCTCTACGTTCAGGTCGCCGCCACGGCTGAGCGCATGGCCACGCCCGGCAACTGGGAGCTCCGCTCCGTAGAGGCGCAAGCCTTGGCCCACCTGGGCGAGACCATGAAAGCCGTAGGCACCATCCAGGAGGCCCTCCGGCTTGCACCGGACAATCCCCAACTTGCCTATGAAGCCGCGGTCGTCTACGTCCTGGTTGGCGACCGCGGCTCGGCACTCTTTCAGGTACGACAGGCGGCGAGCCGCGGTGTCGGCGCCCGCTGGTTCGACCACCCGTTCTTCGATTCCTTGCGCGGCGAGCCCGACTTTCCTTCTTCAGCGCTCAGCCATCGATCGGCTCGCTCGCAACCATGATGGTGGGATCATGGAAGAAGGCCGGTAGCACACGGCCCTGAATTGTCGTAGGAATGACTCCAATGCCATAATCGAATTCACTCGAGCTCGGGACATTATTATTGAACGTTACCCGCCACTGGGCTTGGTTTTCTCTCACCGGCCCCAAATCTATGAAATTGACGCTAGCCGGCTTCAGCAAAACTGGCTTCCCCCCGGGCGGCGGCGGAATCGTGATTCCTTCCTCGGGATGGAAGACAGGAGGAAAATCCCTAGAGAAGCCGGGACCGGCCTTTAGAATCCAAAGCACAGTCCAGTTGTCCAGTTCGTCTTTGGATTTCGGGATGGCAATGATAGGCGCGACAATCTTTGGAATGCTCTGGTTGGGTGCGCTGGGGTCGGGTACGTACGAAACGATCACTGTCGCCGTAATCAACCTTTGAGCTACGTTGTAGCTGACACTCGGGTCTTTGATGGTCGGCTCCGGGGTGATTAGCTCGTCGATGGCCGCTTGCACGTTCATTGGCTTCTCAATTGTAGCGATCATGATAGAACCCTCCTTAAAGATTACTTTTCCGTTGGCCGACAACCACAGGATGAGCAATCGGCGTGCCGTCTTCCAGCGCGGCGGTTTTACCTGGGAGACGAACTTTTAATGAGGAGACTACTGCCTCTCCGCGTTGGCAGGCGGCCTGGTCTTCCCCGGGGAACGCCTCCGCCTTTAGCGAAAGGCGGGTGCTATTCACTGGAGGCAGCCTAGCGGCGAAAGGCCACGCGCAGCGCCACCGTCTCGCTCCCGCGCTTCACGGTGAAGCTGGACTCATCCCCCCAGCTCCGCGCGGCCACGAGGCGGTTCAGCGTCTCCTTGTCCGGCACGGGCGTGCCGTCCATCGTCAGGAGCACGTCCCCCGCCTTGAAACCGGCTTTCTCGGCGGGCGTCTTCTCGGAGATGAAAAGAACCTTGAGAGCCTTCTCGGCTGGAGTCGTGGAGAGACCGAGCACTGGATAAAGCGGGGGCGCCTCGGCCGGCACTCCCCAGACGAAATCCGCATAGGTGGCCTGGACGGCCTTGACCTCGGCGCCGTCCTCGCCGCGGACGTTGACCGGGACGACGGTGGCGATCCGGCCGTCGAACCCGCGGGCGGCCTGGCGCTCGATGCCCACGCCATAGGCCACGTGCCCCGAGCCGGCCAGCACGACCATGACCGTCTCCGGGCCGCCATGCTCGCGCAGGGCCTTGACCGCGTTGTGGGCCATGGTGGCGTCCCAGGTCGCCTGCGCTCCGATCATCGAGTCCCACTGTTCGCCGGTCATCCCGGAATGCAGGGGATCGTCCGCGTCGAAAAACGATTGGAACAGCGTCCGGTGATCGGCATTCGACGCGGCGATGTCTCCCGGGATGTGCGCGGCCTCTTCCGGCGTGAGATTCTGGAAACCTTTCTTTCGCACCGCGGCCACCACGTCCCGGGGCGCGTTGACGGCGAACATGCGCACCTTGTGATCGCGGGCGAAGAGAAAGATGTCGCGATAGTAATTCCAGTTGTAGCCCCAGTTTTCATACCAGCGGGAGAGCTGGAGGAAACCTTCCTCGGTGAGCAGCCCATCCACCCACTGATCGAGGAACCGCTGCTCGGTGTAGGGATACATCTCGAGCCCCAGAAAGACCGGCCGGCCTTGCCGCACCAGCTCTTCGACGACGCGGAGCTGCACACGATGGAAGTCCATGTCCGTGTGGCTCTCCCCCACCAGCAGCAGGCGCACGCCTTTCAGCCGCTTCGCCAGCTCGGCGGGCGTGATCAGATCGCCGGTGCGCGTGTCGGTGACGCCGTCGAGGACCAGCGGCGCCTGCTTGTCCCGGCGCGCGGGATCGCCGATGGCGAGGTGGAGCGAGCGGTCCTGGGCGTGGAGGACGGGGGCGAGGAGCGCCACCAGGATTAGAGCCGCGAGGGTGGTTTTCATTTGCGCGGAGTGTACCGGAAACTCGGAGTCTGCAAGAGAACGAGGTTCGAGTTCTCCTCGTGGTCTCCTCCTACTGTAGAGACGCCTTGCAGGCGTCTCCGTGGCGGGAAAAGCATTTCCCCCCGCATGGCCGTACCGCGGGCAGGATCGCCCCGCGGGAAAGATTGATTCCTTGCGGCGCCGCCGCCGCCTCGGAGACGCCTGCAAGGCGTCTCTACAGTGGGGAGGGGGGCATCACCGGGAAACCTTCGAAGCCTCTCTGCCGTACCATCGCTACGCATGATCTCCCGATCTCAACGAGTCTTCCTCCTCCTCGCCCTCGCCGCGATCCCGGCGTGGTCGGCGGAGGGGCCATCGGCACGGCTGATCTCCGGGCTGCGGAGCGAGATCCCCGTGGCGGCGGTCGGCTTCATGCTCCTGGGGCTGGGGCTGGCGGCGGGGATCGCGGTCCTGGCGCGGCGGCGGAAGGGCGAGCCGGCCCTGCTCTACTTCTCCGCCCTTTGCACCCTCTACGCCGTCCGGCTCCTCGCCGACATCGACGCCGTCGAAATCCTGTACCCGGTTTCTCCGCTGGCCTGGGCGAAGCTGATCAACGTCCTGACCTACCTCATTCCCGTGCCGGCCCTCCTCTTCTTCGAGCAGGTGATGGGAGCCGGGCGGTGGTCCGTGCTGCGCCGGCTGTGGCAGATCAACGCGGCCTTCGCGGTGGTCACCATCCCGCTGGAGATCGCGGCCGACAATCCCGGCGTGCTGCTCGGACCGTACAGGATCCTGGTCATCGTCACGCTGGTCGTCGCGACGGTCAACCTGTTCGCGCCGGGCCAGGAGCGCACACCCGACCTGCGGTTGCTGCGGGCGAGCACTCTCGTCCTGGCCCTCTTCGCCCTCTACGAGAACCTGCGAGCCTTCGGGATCCTCCCCGGAGACCAGAACGTCGAACCGGTGGGATTCCTCCTCTTCGTCGTCGGCCTCGGCACCATCGCGGCCCGGCGCGTCTCGGAGACGCAGGAGCGCTTCGCGGCCATCCGCCAGGAGCTCGAAACGGCTCGCCGCATCCAGGAGTCCATCCTGCCGGGCGAGCCGCCACGCATCCCGGGCCTCGACCTCGCCGCCCGCTACGTCTCCGCCTCCGAGGTGGCCGGCGACTTCTACGATTTCCTCCCGGACGAGGGACGGCGGCTCGGCATGATCGTGGCGGACGTCTCGGGCCACGGCGTGCCCGCGGCCCTGGTGGCCTCCATGCTGAAGGTGGCCGTGGCCTCGCAGGCCAGCCATGCCGCCAGCCCGGCGCGGGTGCTCTCGGAGATCAACCAGATCTTCCACGGCAAGCTCAAGAACCAGTTCATCACCGCGTTCTACCTCTACCTCGACCTCGAAGCGGCCCGCCTCACCTACGCGAGCGCCGGCCATCCGCCGGCCCTGCTCTGGCGTCAGAGCAGCCGCAGCGCCGAGGAGCTGCCTCATGGCGGGCTCGTGATCGGCCGCCTCCGCCGCGCCGTCTACACGGAGGCTTCGCTCCCCCTCGAGCCCGGCGACCGCCTCCTGCTGTTCACGGATGGCATTCCGGAAGCGGCCAGCCCCGCCGGCGAGCAGTTCGGCGACGATCGCCTCCGGGCCTTCCTGGAAGAACACGCCGCGCATCCCGCCGGCAGGATCGCGGACGCCCTCCTCGCCCGGATCGCGGAGTGGACGGGACGGACCGAGGGGCTCGACGACGACCTGACGCTGGTGGTGGCCGGGATCGACGGTCCGGAAGACATCCCCAAAACTCCGCGGACCGGTTCTTAATCCGCATTCAGCCTCCCATCCGGGAGGTTTTCGATCGCGGAGGTCCTCGTGAGCCACAGCTCCATCGCTGAAATCCTGAGGCAGTGGGCGGACGGACGGACCGAGGAGGAGATCGCCGCCGAGATTGAGCGGCGCAAGGCGCGGCTCGCGGCGAAGCCTCAGGCCGGCGACGCGCGCGCCCTCGACTTCTCTCTGGGAACGGCCACGGCGGCCTCGGCTGCCTCGGTTCGCGACCGGGTGCGCGCCATCGTCGCCAAGTGGGCGGGTCTCGGCGCCGATGCCGTCCCCGCGAGCCGCAAGATCAGCGAGATCTGGGACACCAATCCCAGGAACCCCAGGCTGGACGAGGGCACCCTTTCCGTCCTGGTGCGGGAGCTGAGGACGGCCTTTCCGGGCGTCGATTTCGTGCTCGGCGCCGTGGCGGGCATTACGGCGGCCGAGCTGGTGCAGTACGTCGAGAACCGGGCGTAGGGCGTTCCATGAGAGCGCTTCCCTTCGTAGTGATCGGCCTGCTCCTCGGGCAGGCTCCGGCAGGGGCCGATCTGCTGAAGCTGACCGTTCAGCCTTGCAACGGTTCGACGATCTTTCTGGAACGGATGGGAGACCCCTGGCCGGGCCTGCCGGAGAGCTATTCCGTCGCGCTCCTGGCGTTGAGCGAGCCCGACGCCACCAATCCGGAGGGGAATCCAAGGGCTCTGGACCGGACCGCCGGCGAGCTCGTCTCCTTCGAGGGCAGGACGTTGCTGCGCGCCCGCTTTGCCACCCCGATCCCCGGCGAGGAGGCCTTGCGCGTCGTCGTCCGGAGCCAAGACGAGAGAGCGCTTGCCGTCGGCGATTTCTCGACGAAATCCGGGGGAACGATTAAGCACAATGTCGTCGATCCTTCCTCCAATACGTTCGACGTCGATTCCAAGACTCCACTGGCAGCCGCGGATTCGTTACAGATTGAAGCGATCGATCCCACTGGAACAAGCCCCGCCGTCCATTCCGCGTTCCCAGTGAAGCCTCTCCTCGATCCGCAATGCGAAACGCCGGACGCGCGGTCCGGGATCGTCGTCAAGTTGGCGGCTGGAGACGAAATAACTGCTGGTAGCGCCATACAGATCATGGGCTTGCGAGACGTCTATGGCAGCGCCATCAGCCCTGCGGGGAACCTGACCCCGCCTTTGGTTCCGAGAGGCAAGGAGGACGCCTTTTACTTCCTCCGCTTCCTCTTCGAGAGCGCCGCGGGCTCCGCCAATGCCCTGTCGGTGGACCTGAAAGCCCAGCCGGCCGTCCAGTTGCGGGGCGACTGGTTGTTCCGGCCGGAGCTGACGGCTTTCGTGTCGCGCAACCTGCCGGGCGCGACGAATTCCATCCGGCTCGCGAGCCTCTTCAGCCATACCACCCGAATTGAACACAAGCGTCTCGTGACCAGCACCATTTCATTCGGCCCTTCGCTCGAGGCGGACCGGGACTTCGACCGCGTCAACGGTGTGATCGATCTGCGCTGGCAGCCCGGCTTCGCCAACCTCTACCATCCGAGAGAAAAGACGGCGCTCGTGACAGGCAGGAAGCTCCAGGAGATCCCTTTCGGATGGCTCCTGGAGGGTCGGCTGGGCCTGGAGGCGGGGCGGTCCCGTTATGACATCCTGCGTTTGCGCCCTGTGATCCACGGCAATCTGGAATATAAGAAGCTGGGGTTCGACGTGAGCTCCAGCCTGCGCTATCTGTTCACAGACGAGCTGACGGCTCCGCAGAAAGTAAAGGGCTCGCGTCCCTTCACCGAGGCGACGCTCGGTTACTTTCTGGACCAGGAAAGGCACCTGAGCCTCGCCGTCACCTACAAGAACGGATCGGAGCCGCCGCTCTTCGTGTCGATCGAAAGGGTTTCTCTGGGATTGGTGGCGAAGTATTGAGGGCGGCTTCCCTCACCCGGCCGTAATCGTAGGGATTGAGCCGGGTGAGGGTTGGAAACTGTTCGCTGCGGGAACCATGTCTACCGCTGGATCGTGAAGTTGACCGTCAGCGTGAAGTACACCTTGACCGGCCTGTTCGACATCGTGGCGGGCGTGAAGCGCCACTGCTGAATCGCTTCGATGGCCGACTTGTCGAGCCCCATGGGCAATCCGCGCAGCACCCGCACGTTGTCGACGTTGCCCTTCTCGTCGATGATCGCCTCGACGATGACGGATCCCTGCACGCCGGCCCGCCGCGCCGCTTCAGTGTAGCGGGGCTGCACCTGGTGGACGACCTGGGGCTTGATCATGCCCACCATGATGTGGATGGGCTGGTCGTCGACCGGGCCGCCGCCGATATCCGTCCCGTCGCCGAAGGCCGCCTCGGCCTCGCTCCGCGCGGCGTGGAAGCCGGCGACCAGCGACGGCTCGTTGCGCGCGATCCGCATCCCGCGTCCGCCTCCGCCGGCGGCGGCCTTGATCATGATCGGGTAGCCGATCGTCTGC
>DATFNZ010000011.1:0-59484 GCA_035266085.1 Thermoanaerobaculia bacterium | reverse complement strand
ACGTGCTCTCGGGCGACGTCGTCGTCAACGACGCCGGCACGGCTCCCTTCCTTGGCGCAACCGAAATCAGCCTCGCCGGCAGCGTGACTGCGGCTACAGGTTGGGACGTCAAGGGCAACCGCGTGACCGTCGCGAGCGGCGCCAGCGTGGCGAGCGACGTTTATTACAACCAGCTCACCAACACCGGCACCGTGAGCGGCGCGCAATACACGCCGCTGAGCCTGCCGGTCTTCACGACCCTGCCGGCGTTCCTGAGCGCAACACCCGGAACCACCGACGTCAGCGTCGCCAACAACGGCATCCGCACTCTGGCACCGGGCAGCTACCGCGACCTGATCGTGGGAAAAAGTGGAACCGTGACCTTCACCGGCGGTACGTATCACTTCCGCTCGATCTCGGTGACGGGCACCAACTCGAAGCTGCTCTTCTCGGCGGCCAGCACCGTGCGGGTCCAGCAGAAGATGAGCACCACCAACCTGACCACCATCGGACCGGGCACTGGTTCCTCGGCCACGGCGGCGACCATCGTCTTCCACGTCGCCGGCATCAACGGCACGACCGGCACGCTCGCCACCACCCCGAAGTCCGTCGAGATCGGCGTCGACAACACCCTCTCAGCCAACGTCTACGCACCCAACGGCTCGATCTGGCTGAAGGACCGCATCAACGCCACGGGAGCCTACGTCGGTCTCGACGTGCAGGTGGGCATCGACGGGCAGGTGACCTTGAGCAGCGCCTGGTAAATCCCTCATCCCGGCCCCCTCTCCCGCTCTCGGGGAGAGGGGGCCTGTTTTTCCGGGCCAACGGCCTGAGTTCCCTCAGCCCAGCCCATCGGGCTGGGTTCGTGGGATCCGCCCACCCGACCCAGGGCGTTGCCCTGGGCTGAGGGATCACGGCCCGTTGGGCCTCCTGAGGAACAGGGCCCTTCCTCTCACACCGCCGCGACCGCTTCGATCTCGAGCAGCCATTTCTCGTCGTAAATCCCGGTGATGATGATCGTGAGCGCGGGCAGCCGCTCGCCGAGGATCTCCGTCCGCACCTGGTAATTCTCCCGGCGATACTGGCGGTCCGAAAGGAAGGTCGTCACCTTGACCAGGTGATCGAGAGTCATTCCGGCGGCTTCGAGCTGGGCCTCGACGTTCGCCCATGCCAGGCGGCACTGGCTCTTGAAGTCCTCCGGCACATTGCCGTCCTTGTCTTCCGGAACCTGGCCGCTGATGAACAGGACGCGTGAGAAGTTGGAGATTTCATGCGCTTGCGCGTAGGAGTAGGGGGTGGCGTTGATGGCACGGTGGCTCATCGGCGCATGATACGATGCTTCCCCAGAGGTGAGGGAATCGCCGTGACTTGATTCGGCAGCCTTCAGGCGCGGGCCTCGCGCCTCATTCCCTACGCTTTCTGTTGCATTCCCCGTGGGGAACGGCTCGTTGTCTCTGGGGAATGCTCCGTTCGAAGGTCGGCACGTAATGAAACGGATGGGGAATGCCCCATTCCCCATCCTCTCAATCACGCAGGCTCGGGGGAATGGAGCGTTCCCCCTCCGGTCGGCGGCATTCCCTATCCACTCGACGGCATTCCCCAGCCGTCGCGCGACGTTCCCCATGGGGAATGCTCCGTAGCGAGGCCGGCGCGCCGCATTCCCCGCGGCTAATATCCCGTTCCCCATGGGGAATGCGACGTGAAGAAGGGGGAACGCCGCTCGACGAACGGGGAATGCGGCGTGAAATCCCATGAAGATGAAAAGAGCTCCCCGGCGTGCGGACCGAAAGGGCTGCCGGATTCATGGGCGGAGGGGGAATGCGGCGCGTCCTATTCGGCTCGCCCCAGTTTCTCTCCGGCTCGCCGGGCCCTGGAATCCCACCGCCCTCCCGCTTGTTCCCTCCTCCGAGGACGTGCCACCTGATACCATGGAGCGGTGTCGAAGGGCACACTGGTAATGGACGCTCACAACTCTCATCGCCCGATCTATTGGCCGCGTTGGCCGCGCGCGGCCGTGGCCTTCCTTGCCTTCCTCGCGTTGGCGATGGGCTCGCTCGCGCCGCACGACTTGGCGGTGGAGCAGGCGGGGGCGGGCTCGACGGCGGAGATCGCCGAGAGCGCAATTCACCCGAGCGATCCGGCGCACTTCGAAGATGCCGAGATCAAGGTCCACCCCGCTTGCGTGGCCTGTCTGCTGCAGCTCGGCAGCCGGATCGTCCTCGGCCATCCGCCGGTCCCCCTGCCTCTGGTGCGCGACACCAGTCTCCCCACGCTGGTGGAGGCCGTCCCGTCCACCGACGTCCCCCTCCTTGGGCCCGCCCGGGCTCCGCCCGTCTCCTCTCCGTCCGCGTAAGCGGTTTGAAGCTTCATCCTCCGGCGCATTCAGCGCGGGAGGCGCTTCGTGGAGAGGACCCCCATGACGACCGATTCGCGGGCGTTCTGCGCCCGCCGTTGGATACTGGGAGCGTGCGCCGCCGCGTGCCTGCTCGCTCCCGCCGCCGTCCGGGCGCAGGAAACGCCTGCCGCGCAAGACGATTCCCTGACCACGCTCCGCAGAGAGATCGAGGAGCTCAAGAAGGCTTACGAGGACCGCATCTCCGCCCTGGAGAAGCGCCTCGCCGAGGTGGAAGCCAACCCGCAGGTTGCGGCCGAGGACGACGAGCTTGCCGCTCTGCGCGCATCCGCCGCGGCCGAGACGGGCGAGCAGGCTCCACTGGCACCCTCGCGGGACGTCTCGCGGGACGTGGCGTTCGGCAGCGAGCGCAACCTCTCCCGCCTGAACCCCGAGATCTCGATGACCGGCGACCTCGTCGGCTTCGCCACCGACCGCGGCCGGGAGGATTTCGACGGCCGCGAGTTCGAGCTCAACGTGCAGAGCGCCCTCGATCCCTACTCGCTGACCAAGTGGACGCTCTCGTTCTCACCCGAGGAGGGAGTGGACATCGAGGAGGGCTACGTCGCCTACACCGGCCTGCCCGGGGGATTGACGCTGACCGCCGGCAAGTTCCGCCAGGAGTTCGGCGTCCTCAACCGCTGGCACCTGCACGCGCTGCCGCAGATCGATTATCCCCTCGCGCTCCAGACCTACTTCGGCGATGAGGGACTGGCGCAGACGGGCCTCTCGGCCTCCTGGCTGCTGCCCCGCCCGTGGGCCTCGGCCAACGAGCTGACGCTCCAGCTCACGGACGGCGAGAGCGACGCCTTCGGCGGCGAGAATTTCAGCAATCTGGTAGGGCTCGCCCATCTCAAGAACTTCTGGGACGTCAACGACTCGACCTACGCCGAGCTCGGCCTCTCCGGAATCGCGGGCACCAACGGCTCCGGCGGCGAGAGCCGGGTCTACGGCACCGACTTCACCCTCCACTGGCAGCCGCCTACCCGGGCCAAGTACCGCGAGGTGACCTGGCGCACGGAGGTGCTGCGCTCGCAGCGGGACAACGAGGAGGGCATCCGCCACGACGCCTGGGGCGGCTACTCGTACGTCGAGAGCCTAGTCGCCCAGAACCTCTACGGCGGCCTGCGCTACGACCGGGTCGAGGACCCGCTCGACCCCGGCCACGTGCGCCAGGGCCTGTTTCCCAACCTCACGTGGTGGCAGAGCGAGTTCGTCCGCCTGCGCGGCGAATTCGGCTTCCTCAAGGACGACCTGACGGGCGACAAAGAGAAGCGCTTCTCCCTGCAGCTCACCTGGTCCGCCGGTCCGCACAAGCATGAGACCTACTAGGAGACTCCCGATGCGACGAGCATTGTTTTCGCTGGTTTTGTTCCCGTTGACGGCCCTGGCGGCCTCGGCGGCGCCCCTCAAGGTCGTCACCACCCTTCCAGCCTACGCCTCGATCGCCCAGGCCGTGGGCGGCGCCAATGTGCAGGCGTTCTCGATCTCGCGCGGCGACGAGGACGCCCACTTCGTCAAGCCGAAGCCGTCCTATGCCCTGATGCTCAAGGACGCCGGCGTCTTCGTCACCACCGGGCTGGACCTCGAGCTGTGGGCGCCGGTGCTGGTCGATAAGTCGGGCAATCCCAAGATCCGCGACGGCCAGCCGGGTTTCGTCAACGCCAGCCAGGGCGTGCCCCTGCTCGAGGTGCCGGCGAACCCGAGCCGCGCCGGGGGTGACATCCACATCTACGGCAACCCGCACATCTTCACCAGCCCGCTCAACGCCAAGATCATCGCGGCCAACATCGCCAACGGCCTGAAGCGGGTCGATCCCGCCAACGCCGCCGCCTACGATCAGAACCTGAAGGCGTTCAACGCCCAGACCGACCGGCTGCTCTACGGCGATCAGCTCCCGGGTATCCTCGGCTCGCAGACGCTGGACAACCTGGCCCGGCAGGGCAAGCTCATCCCGTTCCTCCAGTCGAAGGATTACAAGGGCAAGAAGCTGATCGATCTCCTCGGCGGCTGGCTCAGGAAGGGCATGCCCTTCCGCGGCCAGAAGGTCGTGACCTATCACAAGAACTGGACCTACTTCATGACGGTTTTCGGCATGGACGTGGCGGACGACGTGGAGCCGAAGCCGGGCATTCCGCCGTCGGCCAAGCACGTGCACGAGCTGATCGAGCGGATCAAGAGCGACAAGATCAAGGTCGTCATGGCGCCGAGCTACTTCGACCCCGCTCAGGCCCAGGCGATCGCCGAGAGGACGGGGGCCAAGGCGGTCATCGTCCCTCTGGGCCCCGGGAGCACGGCGCCGGACGCCTACTTCAAGCTGATCGACCTCTGGGTGACCTCGCTGACTCAAGGCTATTCCTAGGAGACGCCATGCTCGACATGCTCGTTTTCATGGCCGCTCCATTCGCGGCGTGCCTCATCCTGGTGGGCGTGCACGGCTATCTCGGCCTGCACGTCCTGCTGCGCCAGGTCATCTTCGTGGACCTGGCGCTCGCCCAGATCGCCGCGTTCGGCGCCGTCGTGGCCCTGGTGCAGGGCCACCAGCCGGGCACCCCGGCCTCGTTCGCCTACTCGCTGGGGGCGACCGTTCTGGGCGCGTTCGTCTTCAGCCTGACGCGCTCCCACCGGAGCGATTCGAAGGTGCCCCAGGAGGCCCTGATCGGCATCACCTACGTGATCGCCTCGGCCGCGGCCATCCTGGTGGCGGACCGGGCGCCGGAAGGGGCGGAGCACATCAAGGAGCTGCTGGCGGGCTCGATCCTCTGGGTCACCTGGCCGGTGGTGATCAAGGACCTCATCATCTACGCCGCCGTGGGTCTGTTCCACTACGTGTTCCGGAAGAAGTTCATCCTGATCTCGGAAGACCCGGAGCGCGCCTACGCGGAGGGCCTGAACGTGCGGCTGTGGGACTTCCTGTTCTATCTCTCCTTCGGCGTGATCATCACGCTGTCGGTCGAGATCGCGGGCGTTCTGATGGTGTTCTCCTACCTGGTGGCGCCGGCCATCATCGCCCTCGGCAGCAGCAACCGCTGGGGGCCGCGCATCGGCGTCGCCTGGGCCGTGGGCTTCCTCGCCAGCGCCCTGGGTCTGATCGCCTCCTACAAGGTGGACTTCCCGAGCGGCCCGGCGATCGTCTGCGCTCTGGGGCTGTTCCTGCTTTTGTTCGCCGTCTGGCGGAGCCTGTTCAGGAAGCGGGCGGCGGTGGCCGAGGAGAGGAGCGTCGCCACGATGTCGCCTCTATAATGGTCCGGATGAGCTCCGAACCCTTTGGGATTGCACAGGCAAATCTCCTCTACAAGGGCTTTCCGGATTTTTCCGCCTGGGGTGAGCTGACTTCCTCAGATATCGATTTGTGGAACCGCTTCGCGGTGAATCTTAGCCAGAGGCGGCAGTCCGCATCTCCCGAAGCCCTGAGGACCGGCGTGGAAGTCGCTGTGCGGGCCGCGGCCCTGGACACCGGAGCCCTCGAAGGGCTCTACACCGTGGACCGTGGGTTCACGATGACGGTTGCGCTCCAGAGCCTGGCCTGGGAGCAGGCGATCGAAGAACGGGGAGCGGGTGTGCGGGAGCTGTTCGAAGCCCAGCTCGAAGCCTACGAATTGGTGCTCGACGCCGCCACCCGGAACCAACCCATCTCTGAAGCCTGGATCCGGGCTCTCCACGAGAAGCTCTGCGCCCCCCAGAGAACCTATCGGGTTTTGACCGATGTCGGCTGGCAGGAACAGGAGTTGCCGAAGGGGCGATACAAGACCCGCCCCAACCACGTCCGCCTTTCCGATGGCACGTTCCACGCCTATGCGCCGGTCGACCAGGTGGCCGAGGAGATGCACCGCCTTATCGATCAGATTCGGACGCCGGAGTTCGAGGCGGCCCATCCGGTCCTGCAGGCGTCCTATTGCCACTACGCCTTCGTGGTGATCCATCCCTTTGCCGATGGCAATGGCCGAGTGGCCCGGGCTCTGGCTTCCACGTTCTTTTATCGGGCCCAGTCCATTCCTCTGGTCATCTTCTCCAACCAGCGGCTGGCCTATCTGGAGGCTCTTCAGGCGGCGGACCTCGGAGACTCCAGGGCGGTGATTTCTTTCTTCAGGGACCGAGGAATCGACACGATGCAGTTCGTCGTGGAGAGCCTTTCCTCCACGGCACTCTCTCAGCAGGAATTAGAGGCACTGGCTGACAGGCTTCACCGTGAAATCCAGGAAAATTTGAATGTTCGGGTCCTGGTGACCGAGGATAGAACCAATCCCTTCGCCTTCCTGGTCGAGGCCATCGACAGCCCAGAGCCGCCCCTCGAAGTCCGGCTCGAAGACGTCCATCCTGAGCTGACTCCGGCCCTCAAAATGCGTCTGGCAGGCTGGACACAGAGGCTCCTCAGCAGATAACCCACCTCTTCACCCCTTCTTCTTAGTCAGCCGCTCCACCACGCTTCTCAAGACCCCCTGGGTCTCCTCGCTGAACCAAATATCCACCAGATCGGCGAGCTCCGCCTCGGTATTGTCGAAGAGAGCGACGAGATCGGCGCGGGCTTCGAAGCGGGTGATCGCCATGGCCTGGGGCGGGAGAGCCAGGAGCCCGTTGCACCATTCGACGGCCCGCTCCACGACCCGTTCCGGCGGCACGAGCTCGTCCACGAGGCCGATACCGTGGGCCTCCGTTCCCGAGATCAACTGGCCGCTGACGGCGAGCCGTTCGGCCTGGCGGGGTCCCAACAGCCGGCGGAAGGCGCGGAAGATGATGCGCGGCAGGGGAATGCCCACCTGGACCTCGTTGAGGCCGATCTTGAAATCCCCCTCGGCCATGAAGCGGGCGTCGCAGAAGATCCCCAGCACGGCGCCGCCCGCCGGGCTATGGCCGGTGATCGCCGCCGCGACCGGGATGGGCGAAGCGGCGAGGGCCCCCATCAGGCCATAGAGGTCCCGCCAGGCGGCGGCGATCGACGTCTCGTCGAGACCGATCAGGAGGGGAATGTCGAGGCCCCCCGAGAACCGGCCGGGCGAGCCGGAGAGGACCAGTGCCCGCGCTCCCTCGCCGGGGGCCGACTCGACGGCCGCGCGCAGGGCCGCGATCAGCTCGGGGGACAAGGCGTTGACCGGCGGGCGGGCAAGGCGCAGCTCGCGGACGGGTCCGTGCTCGAAAGTCTGGATCATGATCGGAATCCCTCCTTGGCAGAGATGGTAGAAGAAAAACGTCTGATCTAGCGCGGCAGGGCCCGCAGGCGTTCCAGGCTCTCCGGCAGGGTGTACTCGGGGCCGTGGACGAGCCTCAGGGCTTCACGGCCGCGGCAGAGCATGGCCGGGGCCGTGGGAGAGAGGGGCTTCACCACCATGCCTTCGCCTCCCGCCTCCGTCTTCTCCTCCCACCAGCGCGCAGCCTCGGCCTCGCTGGCGGCATCTCCCAGGCTGACCCGCCGGTACGGCAGCGCCACCAGCAGCTCCGGGCCGGCACGGCAGACCTCGGCCAGGATCTCCAGGTGCCAGACGGGATCCTCGCCTAAGAGAACGGCGCCCTCCGTCTCCACGAGATGGAACGGTGCGAAGCGCAGGTCCGCCACGGACCGGACCTGGCGGCAGCGGCGCCGGTAGGCCTCGACGAACCGCACCGACAGCTCGTAGCGCTGGCGATAGCGGGCGAGCAGCTCCCGGACGTCGAGGCCCCGGGCTCCCGCCTCCGCCAGGCGGGCCATGGCCTTGGGCCCGGCCACGCGCGCCGCCGCGCCCACGGCGGCGAACCGGCGGGCGAGGTCGCCGGCCTGGAGCGACCACGGCGTCAGCTCCCCTTCCAGGCAGGCCCAGCCGGTGCCGTGCCGCTCCCAGAAACCCGTCCGGTCGAGGACGTCGCGCAGGCGGCCGAGGAAGGCTCTCTCCAGGGCCGGAAACTTCTCGAACGGGGGCGGCCCCGAGCGCGTCCAGGCGGTCCCGAGCATTTTGCCGTCTCCGCCGAAGCGGCGGCGGGCCTCCTCCTCGTCGCGGCAGACCACCACCACCGCCCGCACGCCGCCGAGCATCTCTTCGCAGACGACCCTCTCGGTCCCCCCGGCGCGGAAGTGGGCGAACACCTCGTCGGGGTGCTCGAGCAGGCCCGGGCGGCGGCTGGGCTCCGGCAAGGCGCGGGCGGCCGGCCGGTAAGCGGGCCACCGCGGCCCGGCTCCGGATGGTTCCGGCGCGGGAGGCGTCAGCGGCCGCCGGTCCGGCCGCGCGGGTAGCCGCTCGATCCTGACCGCCTCGACCTCTTCAGGCGACCGCAGGATCCAGACGTCCTGGCGGAATCCCTCGCTCGCGAGGCTCCGGAGGAACCGCCGGAGCTGGCCGAGCTGCTTGTCCAGGACGTAGGGCGCGACCTGCCGGTCCGCGCGCCGGCGGTTGCGCTCTTCCAAAACCGGCTCCGGCAGGTCGAAGACGATTGCGACCGGCCGCGCGTGGTACCGGCGGGCGAGGCCGATCAAGGGCTGGCGCGACTCGGGCTTGAGGCTCGTGGCGTCGACGACGGTGAGCCGGCGGCGGGCGAGGCGCCTGGCGGCGACGTCGTGGAGGATCTCGAAGGCGTCGCCGGTGGCGGACTGGTCGTTCTCGTCGTCGGAGACCCAGGCCCGCAAGGCGTCGGACGACAGCACCTCCGTGGGCCGGAAGTGGCGGCGGGCGAAGGTGGACTTCCCCGCGCCGGACGGCCCGACGAGGACGACGAGGGAGCGCTCAGGGATTCGCAGGATCATCGTCGCCAGCCAGGATCGGGAGGAGGGAGCAGAGATGCCCCAGCAGCTCGCGGACGGGGAGGGTGGCGCGCAACGTCACCGAGAAGCACCGGCTCGTCCCCCATTCCGGAAACGTTGGGTCGAGGGGAAGCGCCTCCGCCGTCACAGCGTAGCCGAGAGGCTCGAAGGCGCTCCGCAGCCGCGCCTCCCCACCCTTGCAGGGAAAGGCCGCGAGCCGCGCCTCGAGGGGGATCGACGGCTGCTCCGGCCCCTCCAGGATCGGGGCGAAGGTCCTGGCGACGGCCGCGGCGAGGAGCGGCGAGGCTGTATAGAGCCGCTCGTCCACCGGCGTCGATGCCACTGGATCGACGTCCAGCAGCAGCGCCACCGTGGCTTCGGTCTCCGTCGCCTCCGGCAGGAACGCGTGGGCACGCCCGAAAGGCAGCTCGAACGACGCGATCCGGTCCAGGGGAAGGCCCAGGAATGCCGCGAAATCCGTGGCGGGGGTCTGGCTGGCGCGGAGGGTCAGGAGCATGGGAGTGGGATTCTACAAGGCCCATCCTCACCTCCCAATGTAGAGACGCCTTGCAGGCGTCTCTGGCGCGGCGACATCTTTCCCTGAATCCGTGAATTTCCCGCGGGCAAACCCATCCCCACCGGGACCATCCTGCCCGCCCTTGGAGACGCCCGCAGGACGTCTCTACATTGGGGGGGGAAGTTTCGATCTTTTTATCGTGATCGGCCGATCCAGTGGGATTTTATCGAGCACGCCAGCCGTTTTATTTTATCCCTGGACCTGATTGAAGGGTTTTTGAAGGGACTTTTGAAGAGGGATCAACATGGTAGCACCGGCTTTCAACGCGGCGCGTTGCGTGCCGCGGGATTCATACCGCATCTTCGTCTCTCTCGTACTTCTTTCCTCCCTCCTCCTGCTGACCGGCTGCAGCCCCGCCACCGCCGTCCGGACGGCGGCCGCGGCGCCGGCCGAGGTGGTGGCCCCCCTCCGGGAGGCGGCGGTGCCGCTCACCGGCGAGGGCAGGGACTACGACCCGCTCCTTGAGATGGTGGGCGACAGCCGCTTCGTTCTGC
This sequence comes from Thermoanaerobaculia bacterium, assembly GCA_035266085.1. Lineage (GTDB taxonomy): Bacteria > Acidobacteriota > Thermoanaerobaculia > Multivoradales > UBA5704 > DATARR01. The sequence goes on along the minus strand of DATFNZ010000011.1, from coordinate 49,336 downwards.
TCGGGGACGCCACCCACGGCACCCACGAGTTCTACCGGGAGCGGGCCCGCATCACCGAGCGGCTGATCCGGGAGAAAGGCTTCGACGCCGTCGCCATCGAGGGGGATTGGCACGACGCCTTCCGAGTCAACCAATATGTCCGGGGACAAGGCGTCCGAGTCCTGGGTGGCGACGCCAGCGCCGAGGCGGCCCTCTCGGGCTTCCGGGAGTTCCCCGGCTGGATGTGGGGCAATACGGAGGTGCGCGACCTCGTCGAGTGGCTCCGGGAGCACAACGCCTCCCGGCCCGCCGCCGAGCGCGTGGGCTTCTACGGCCTCGACGTCTATGGCGTCGTGGGCTCGGCCGACGCCGTCGTCGGCTCCCTGGAGCGCCTGGACCCCGCGGCGGCGCGGCGGGCGGCGAAGCGCTACGCCTGCTTCTCGCGCTATCGGGGGGACTTCCCGTCGTACGGCCTGGACGCCGCGGCACACCCCGTGCGCTCGTGCGAGCGCAAGGCCGTCGACCAGTTGCAGGAGCTCCGGGGATGGATCGCCTCGGCGAAGACGGGAGCGGATCCCGCGCGGCGCGAGGAGCTGCTCGCCCTGCTCCAGAACGCCCGCGTCGTGAGGAACGGCGAGGCCTACTACCGAACCCTCGGCGCGGTGGGAGGCGTCGCCTCCTGGAACCTGCGGGACCGCCACATGGCGGCCACGCTCGACGAGCTGGCCGCCCATCTCGGCCGTCCCGGCCAGCCGGCGAAGATCGTGGTCTGGGCCCACAGCTCCCACCTGGGAGACGCCAGCGTGACTCAGAGGGCAACGCTCGGCGAGCTGAACCTGGGGCAGCTCGTGCGCCAGCGCTACGGCAAGGAGGCCGTGCTGGTGGGCTTCACCACCTACACGGGAACGGTGACGGCGGCCTCCGTCTGGGGCGAGCACGGCCAGCTCAAGCGGGTGCGCCCCGCCCTGCGGGAGAGCTACTCCGCCCTCTTCCACGAGGCGGGGATCGGCGACTCGCTCCTGGTGATGCGCGGCAACGGCAAGCTCGTGCGGGCGCTCGAAGAGCCCCGTCCGGAGCGGGCGATCGGCGTCCTCTACCATCCGCAGGACGAGCGGCGGTCGCACTACCTGAAGACGCGCCTTTCGAGACAGTTCGACGCCGTGGTCTACTTCGACGAGACCCGGGCCGTCGAGCGGCTGGAGAGGTTTTGAGGCTCGGTTGCCCATGGTCATCCGCATGCTGACGACGATCCTTCTCCCTCTCCTGCTGCTGGGCCTCTTCGCGCGAAGCCGGGTGGACCGCCGTCCGGCGCCGGTCGATCCGGCGCGCCTGGAGGCTCACGTCCGGGCGCTGGCCGGCTTCGCTCCCCGGGACGAGAGCCATCCGGAGAACCTGGACCGTGCCGCCGCCTACATCCGCCAAGAGCTCCGGCGCGCGGGCGGACGGGTGGAGGACCAGACCTTCGAGACGGCGGGCGAGACCTACCGCAACGTCGTCGCCCGCTTCGGCCCGGAGACCGGCGAGCGGCTGGTCGTCGGCGCCCACTACGACGCTGCCGGTCCGTATCCGGGCGCGGACGACAACGCGAGCGGGGTCGCCGGTCTGATCGAGCTGGCCCATCTCCTGGGCAAGAGCCCGCCGCCACTCCCCGTCGAGTTGGTGGCCTATTCGCTGGAGGAGCCGCCCTATTTCGGCAGCCGCGCCATGGGCAGCGCCATCCACGCGGCGGCGCTCAAGAAGCAGGGCGCGCGGGTGCGGGCCATGATCGGGCTCGAGATGATCGGCTACTTCAGCGACGAGCCCGGCAGCCAGCAATTCCCCGCGCCGGGGCTCGGCCTGCTCTACCCGTCGCGGGGGAACTTCATCACCGTCGTGGGCAAGCTCGGCCAGGGAGGGCTCGTGCGCCGGATCAAGAAGGCCATGCGGAGCGCGGGCCCGTTGCCCGTCGAGTCGATCACCGCCCCCACGTCCCTGCCCGGCGTCGACCTCTCCGATCACCGGAACTACTGGGCTGCAGGGTACGAGGCGGTGATGATCACCGACACGGCGTTCCTGCGAAACCCGCACTACCACAGGGATTCCGACCGGCCGGAGACGCTCGACTACCGGCGCATGGCCGGGGTGGTCGAGGGGGTCAACGCCGCGGTGCTGGCGCTGGGGCGGTGACCTTGTCTACTCCCAATTCGCACCACCGCTCCGCCGAATAAGCCGGCCATGAACTCTGGGCGTACATGGACTGCACCTCGGCCGGCCCGTCAGGATCGAGCTTCGAGCCAGGCTCTGATCCGTTGCTTGAGTTCCTCGATTTCTGGGCAGCGCTGGAGGACACCCCGCCACTGGCTTCCAAGATCCCGCATCGCCCATACGCGGCCCCTGCCAGGGTCGAGCTTCGGCGCTCTCTCCCTTAAAAAGGGATAGGCAAACCGCTCCTTAGAATGTATCTCGGTGCAGATGTCTCGCCAGGAAGCACTCAGGCTGGCATAGTGGATAGCCAGCATCCATACCTCAATCTCTTCAACTGCAAGGCAGACGAAAAGCCTTTGTGGATGTTCCTGCTCACGTGCCACTCTAACCCGTTGCCGACCTTCGTCGCCATCTCGATCCACGATCACCAGGAACAGATCATTCATCGGATAGGTCGCCACGATGTCGGCCAAAATTGGTGAGCTCAGCGCTTCGGCCACTCCGCGCAACCGCGGTTTGGAAAGGATATTGACACGAGGGTGCCGGCCGAGCTCAGCGAAGAGCTTCTCGACCACTGGCTTGAGGATGTATTGGTCGAGGCTTGGATCTTCAGGGATCACCAGAACCTTCACAAGGCCATCTCCAGCCAGCCGGTGGAGAACAATTCGTCAATTCCCTTTCTTTGGATGACCTCGTTGAAATGAGGGAGCGTGCCGAGGCATCGCATGATCGTGCCTTTGTGCTCGGGAATCCTACCAAAGACGACAGTGTTTCGAAGAGACTCGTCGCTGAGCCACTGCAACACGACCGGGGAATGTGTTGTGGCGATCACCTGAATCTGGCGTTCGCGGGTAACCGTCTCCAGATATTCAACCAGTAAACGGATACGCGTCGGATGGAGCCCGGATTCAATCTCTTCAATCAGGATCACAGAGCCTGGCACGGCCGTTTGCAGGGCGAGGAGCGTTCCGAGAAAACGAAGGGTGCCGTCTGAGATACTGCGCGCGGAGATACGATTGCCGTCTGCCTCGACGAAGAAAGCCATGATGTCGCCAAGCTCCTTGATATCCAAGAACTCCACGTCCTTGATGTCAGGAGCACACAGTTCGGAAAGCCAGTGAACGAGCGCTTCCTTTTCACTAGGATCTTCACAGAGATCTGCGAGAACTCCAGAGACGTTACGTCCATTCACACCGAGAGGATCTCCCCGACGGCCATAGCTGCGCATCTCAGCGGGGTTCATATTCAACAACTGAACACCGCGAATGACATCGCCCAATGCTGGAGCCACACGATTGCCGGGGCTCTTCAGCTCTGCCGAAGGGCTCATAAGACTTTTGAAGCCTTCGTTCTTGACCTCATGACTGAGATGCGAGCTCTCGACCAACTCGTACTCAAGCCCGACATGGGGTGAAACGCGACAGACGATGTAATGGCGAATCTCGACCCGAGCCGGCTCGCTTACGGCGGCTTCAGCGACGCCCACCGGTGAGGCGAGCCATGTGCTGTCAATCGTGAAGTCGTTGGCTCCAATCCGGACTGCCTCCTCGGCCCTTCCCCGAATCCCAAGCCAAGCCTCTGGCCCAGACTGTTGCTCGCCATTGAGAACCTCGCCCAGCATCAAATCGAAGGCAACTCCCTTCAAAAATCGGATCGCATCCAGGAAATTGCTCTTTCCAGATGCATTCGCCCCAACAAGCAAAGTCAGAGGAGCGACCTCGATCTCCTCATCCTTGAAGCTCTTGAAATCGATCAGACGAATTCGTTTCAGCATGACGGAATCAGCCGCTTTCCATAGGAACCAAGATCCTGGAGAGCTCATGGACGCCGAGATGGTATCATGAGCGAAGCTCTCGGTTCTTGTGAAACCGGGACCTCGTTGTTTGTTTATCCTCGCTGCTCGGATCTTCCTGAGGCACCCTCCCCCTTGGGGGTGTAGGAAGGGTGGGATCTCCGACCTAGGCTAAAGCGCCAGGCTAGTCAGATGAGCCCCCTTGGGCCTGTATGAAGAGGCGTCGCAGATGACCTCAGGCAAGGCGAGCTTCTCTCTGGAGCTCGTCTTCGTCAGGCGGAAGGTATCCACGCCGTAGTCCGCCAGCCGGGACAGGAAGACGGTACGCGGCACACCCGCCAGGCGGGCGGCCGCTCCGGAGGAGAGGCGGCCCAGTTCGAAGAGCTTGACGGCCGCAGCCATGCGCAGGGCTTCACCGAACTCCTGAGGCGCCAGCTTCAACGCCAGCAGCGAATCTTCTGGAATGTCGAGGAGGATCTGGCTCATGGCACTCTCCATTCGGGTAGGGCATGATGCTCCCACTCGTATGGAGATTCTACAGCTCATGAAGCCATCCCGCCTTCCCGTTCTCATCCTTCTTTGCCTGGCCATGGCCTGCCAGGATGAGCCGCCCTCCGCCTCCGGGCCTCTTCGCCAGGAGGGCTACATCTGGCAGCGAAGCTGGAGCCCGGCGGTGCGGGAAGCGGTCCGCCAAGCGTCTGATTTCTCCAGCCTGACCGTCCTTGCCGCGGAGGTGGACCTGCAGACGGGGAAGCCGCGGGTGATTCGCGTCCCCCTCGACGCCGAGGCCTTGAAGGGGTACGGCAAGCCGGTGGGGGCGGCCCTGCGGATCACCACCTTTCCGTTGCGCTTCGCCGACGAGCGGGACGTGGTCCAGCGCCTCCAGGCCCTCGTCCGGGACGTCAAGGCCGAGGCGCAGGCGAAGGGGATCGCCCTCTCCGAGATCCAGATCGACTACGACTCTCCGGAGTCCAAGCTGGGGGATTACCGCAGCCTTCTCCCCTCCCTGCGCTCCGTCGCCTCGCCCGTCCCGCTCACCTTCACCGCTCTGCCCACCTGGCTGCGGCAGCACCGGGCCTTCCGGAGGCTGATCGCCGAGGCGGATGGCTACGTCCTTCAGGTCCATTCGCTGAAACCGCCGCAAGAGGATTTCGGCCAGGGGGACATCCTCCTCACCAGGCTCGGGCCGGCCCGGTACGCAGTGACGGAGGCGGCCCGCTACGGGCTTCCCTTCCGTGTGGCGCTCCCCACCTACAGCTACCAGGCGGCCTTCGACTCCCAGCGCAATCCCATCGGCCTGCTCGCCGAGGGGCCCCTCGTCTCCTTCGGGCCCGGCGTCGTCGTGCGCAACGCGCGCAGCGATCCCGCCATCCTGGCGGAGCTGATCCGCGGCTGGACCCGGGAACGGCCGGCGGCGATGACGGGCATCGTCTGGTACCGGCTGCCGGTCGAGGGCGACCGGCGCAACTGGACGTGGCCGACGTTGCGCGCCGTGATGGCGGGGCGGACGCCCACGGGCGAGGTCAGCTTCGCGATCCGCACGCCCGAGCCGGGGCTGGTGGAGATCGACCTGGTCAACGCCGGCGAGGCGGAGGTGCTCTGGCCCGCCTCGATTCGGGTACGATGGGGAGCCAACTCATTCCTTGCCGCCGACGGGCTCGCGGGCTACCGCTTGCGGAAGGAGGGTGCCCGCGCGCTCAGCCTCGAGAGGCCCGGCGCGGCCCCGAAGGCCTCGTTGCGCCCCGGAGAGCGCCGGGTCGTGGCCTGGCTGCGCTTCTCGGCCCCCACGGAGGTCCAGATTGAGCCACCGCGGCAGGCTGGCTAGAGCCGGTGCCGTCTTCACCCTCTCACTTTTCGGAGCGTTCGCGCTCTGGGCTTGCGGCGGCGGTTTTTACCTGGACTGGATCCTGGGCGACGACTCCCTGGTGTCCGAGGCGCCTCCGGCGTGGTTCGGTCAGGAGATCCGCCGCCTGACGCCCCGCGGCAAGCCGGCGCACACCGCGGTCGTCGGCCAGGACGGCCCCTACAACCAGACCGCCGCGGTGGAGGCCGCCGACCTCGAAGCGGCCCTGCAGGCGTCGGATCTTCCCGCCGACCGGCGCGCCCGTCTGCTGGCCGAGTACAAGCAAGAGCGCGACAAGGTGCTGAGCTACGCCAGCGAGATGGACGACTGGCGGCAGGAGGGGCGTTGGAGAGACACCCAGCCCCCGCGGCCCGAGCCGCCCGAGCTCACGGTGCCCGAGGGCTTCCCAGGCGAGATCGAGGATTACGCCCGCGGCGCCGCCGCCTACTACCTCGGCAGGCCGGAGGAGGCCCGCGCCGCCTGGGGGAAGCTCCTGGATCGGCCCGCCGCCGAGCGGCGGAGGCGGTCGACGTGGGCGGCGTTCATGCTGGGCCGGATGGCCGTCGAGAGCGATCCCGAGTCGGCCGTGCGCTGGTTCGACAAGATCCGCGGTCTGGCGGCCGGGGGGTTCCCCGATCCTCTCGGCCTCGCCGCCGCGAGCCTTGGCTGGCAGGCCCGGGCGGAGATGGGCCGGCGCCGCTTCGGCGAGGCGCTGGAGCTCTACCTGGAACAGTACCGATCCGGCGATGCCCGAGCGCTCCAGTCGTTCCGGCGTGTCGCCGCCAGGGTGTTCAAGGACCCGGAGGGCCTCCGCCAGACGGCCCTTTCTCCCCGGGGCCGCGACATCGTCACGGCCTGGGTCCTCGCCGGCTGGCCCAACCTCGACCTCGAGGAGGTGGATGGCCTCGAGGAGGTGGGCAACCCCGAGGCGGCCCGCACGTGGCTCGCGGCGATCGACTCCGCCGGGGTCCGCGAGTTGGACGGCGCCGAGCGCCTGGCTTGGCTGGCCTACCGGATCGGGGACTTCGCGGCCGCGGCCTCCTGGCTGGAACGGGCCCGGGCGGACGAGCCCATGGCGCTCTGGGTGCGCGCCAAGCTCCTGCTGCGGGAAGGAAAGCTCGCCGAGGCCGAGGCGCTGCTGGAGAAGGCCGCCGCCACCCTGCCGGCGAGCCCCGATTACGACGACGACTACGCCTGGACCGACGGCGGGCCCCCGCCCGCGGGACGCGATCGGGCCCTGCGCGAGCTGGGAGCCCTGCGCCTGGCCCAGAGCGAGTACGTCCCGGCCCTGGAGGCCATGACCCGCACCGATGCCTGGCCGGACGCCGCCTGGGTGGCGGAGCGGGTCCTCACGCTCGGCGAGCTGCGGACGTACGTGAAGTCCTGGGAGCGCCGGCCTCACGGTTCCCCAACCTTCGAGGAGAACCGCCAGAGGCTCCGCGACCTCCTGGCCCGCCGCCTGGCCCGCGCCGGCCGCTACCAGGAGGCGTCGGCCTACTTCACCGACGAACGAAAACAGAAGGCCATGACAGGGCTTACGGCGGCCCTCGGCGCTGGGCGGGATGCTCGCCGGCCCGCCGCCCAGCGGGCGGAGTCGCTGTTCGAGGCCGCCTGCCGGACCCGGCACCAGGGTTTGGAGATCCTGGGCACCGAGCTCGATCCTGACTGGGCCCTCGGCGGCGGCTCCCTGGAGGGAGGAACCGCGATCGAGAGCCGGCAGGACGCCGCGCAGCACCCCTTCCTCCCGGCCTCTGCGGGCGAGCTGGCCCGGGCCCGCCGCAGCGCCCCCCGGTATACGGCGACCTTCCACTACCGCTACCGCGGCGCGGACCTCGTCTGGGAGGCCGCCTCGCTGCTGCCCGACGAGACGGACGAGAAGGCCCGCATGCTGGCCGTGGCGGGCTCGTGGCTCAAGTATCTGAACCCCGAGGCCGCCGACCGCTTCTACAAGCGCCTCGTGCGCTGCTGCGGCAATACCGAGCTGGGCCGAACGGCGGACGAGCGGCGCTGGTTCCCAACGGTGGACGACTGCGCGACGATCCCGTGAGCCCGACCGTAAACATCCTCGAGCCATGATCCCAAAAACGACGCTGGCCCGCGCCTTTGTCCTCGCTCTCGCCGCCTCGTCCGGAGCCTTCGCGCTCTGGGCGTGCGGTCCCTTCTTTCCCAAGTGGCTGGTGACGGATGAGAGCCTCATCCTCGAAGCACCCACCAGTTGGCTGAAAGACCTTCTCGAGCCCACGCCCGGCGGCGGCAGCCGTCATTCCGGGCTCAAAGCCGTGGCCGCCGAGCAGGGTCCTTATCGCCAGACGGCCGACGTCGACCTCCGGGACCTCGAGACCGCCACCTCGAACCGCAATCTGGCGGCCCGCTACGCCGAGGTCCGCGAGAGCCTCGCCCGCTATGGCGAGGCGGTCGACTCGTGGCGGCAGGAGGCCGCCTGGGGCGGCAATCCGCCGCCCCGCCCGGAGCCGCCCGCGGCGCTCGACGTGCCCGCGGGGCTGCCCGGCGAGCTCGACGACTACGTCCGGGGCGCCATCGCCTACCACCAGGGCCGGCTCGACGCGGCGCGGGCGTCCTGGCAGAAGCTCCTCGACCGCCCCCAGCAGGAGCGCCGCCGCCGCTCGACCTGGGCCGCCTACATGCTGGGCAAGGTCAACCTGACGAAGGACCCGGAGGCGGCCGTGAAGTGGTTCGAGCAGACCCGCGAGCTGGCCGCGCAGGGCTTCCCCGATCCGCTGGGCCTGGCCGCCGCCAGCTTCGGCTGGCAGGCCCGGGCCGAGCTGAACCGCAAGCGCCCCGCCGCGGCGCTGCCGCTCTACCTGCGGCAGATGAGGACGGGCGATCCGAGCGCCCTGCAGTCGATCCGGGTCACGGCCAGGAAGGCGCTCGAAGAGCCCGAGTCCCTGAAGGCCATCGCCGGCTCGAGCGACGCGGAGCCCATCATGACCGCCTACGTGATCTCCCGCTGGGACCGGATCGACTACGACGGCCCCCTCGATCCCGCGCCGGCCCGCAAGTGGCTGGAGGCGATCAAGGCGGTCAATCCCAAGAACGTCGACGGGGCCCCCCTGGCCTGGGTGGCCTACCGGGCGGGCGACTTCGCGGCCGCCGAGGAGTGGCTGAAGCGCGCCTCGGGCCCCATGGCCTCCTGGATCCAGGCCAAGCTCCTGATGCGCGCCGGCAAGCTCGCCGAGGCCGAGTCCGCCCTCAACGCGATCCGCGGCCGCCTGCCCATGGGACCCGGCCCGGACCACGATCCCTGGCAGGCCTACGAGAACCAGGTCTACCCCGCGCTGAGCCCTCACGCCCAAGGTGACAGCGGCGCCGTCCAGCTCGCCCGGGGCGATTACACGGGGGCTCTGGGGGCTCTCCTCTACAACGGCTACTGGACCGACGCCGCCTACGTGGCCGAGCGGGTGCTCACCACCGACGAGCTGCGCGAATACGCCGGCGACGACCCGGCCCTCGCCGCTCACCGGCCGGAGGGCTACGCAGACGGCTGGGAGCTCCCCTTCACCGGGCTCGTCATGCCGGACAAGGAGCGGATCGCCTACGACCTGCGCTACCTCGTGGGACGCCGGCTGGCGCGGGAGGGACGCTACGCGGAGGCGGAGAAGTTCCTGCCCACCCTGCTGCGCTCTCCTCTGACGATGCTGGCCCGCTCGGCCGCCGAGGGCAACGACGCCCGCCGGCCGGCCGAGGAGCGCGCGCGGTCGCTGTTCAAAGCCGCGTGCGTCACCCGCCATCAGGGCCTGGAGCTCCTCGGCACGGAGCTCGAGCCCGACTGGTTCGTGCACGAGGGGCAATACGAGCAGGAGCCCTTCGCCAAGGCCCGGGCCGGCGGCGCCTTCAAGCGCCTCGGCCCCACGCCGGACGAACGCCAGCGGGCAGCCAAAAGCCAGGTCAAGCCCGCCAAGCGCTTCCACTACCGCTACCGGGCGGCCGACCTCGCCCGCTCGGCCGCGGACCTCCTGCCGGACGGCTCCGTGCAGAAAGCCCGCATGCTGGCGACCGCCGGCAACTGGCTCGAAGGGCGCGATCCCGAGGCCGCGAAGCCCCTCCTCGACACCCTCCTGAGCTGCTGCGGCGACACCGCCCTCGGCCGCAAGGCCCGCCAGCTCAAGGCCATCCCGAACATCGAGGACTCCTGTGGGGCGGAGACGCGGGGGAAGGAGGAGGATGGATAGGGGGACCTTCCTCCCTCTCCTCCGCTTCCACGTCGCCGTCGGCGCCCGGCTGGCGATGCGGGTGTTCGTGCCGGCGATCGCCGCGGCGGTGAGCGGCGGAATGCTGCTCGGCAACGACTTTCTGACCTCCCTCTCCCACGTTCTCTTCGGCCCGGGATCGGCGGGGGGATCGGCCGCCATGATCGCGGCCCTCTGCCTCGGGGCCGCCGGCGCCGCGGCGCCGCGGATCTTCCGCGGGCTGAACGGCTGGCTGCGGCACCTCCCCGTCAGCGGCAAAGCGCACCGGCGGGCGGCGGGGCTCGCCCTCGCCGTGGCCCAGGTGCCGCTGCTGATCCTCCTGCTCGTCCTCGCCACGTTCGCCTCCCGCGCCGGCGCGACCCTGGTGGTGGACGGGCTGGCGCTCGCCGTCACGGCCGTGGCGGCGGCCATCGCCGTCACGCCGGCCCGGCGGCGGTGGGCGTCCGCCCCTCTCGCCCTGGCCGGAGCCTTCGTGGCAGGGGCCGGGTCGTGGGGATTGCTGGCGACCGGCGCCGCCCTCACCGCCGCCGCGGACCTCGCGGCGGGCTCCCTCGGCCGGTCCGGCGGCCCGCCCGCCGTCCACAACCCGCGCCGATCGGGCGGCGGCATGCTGGAATTCCGGATCGCCTGGCGGGCCGTGGGGCGTACCCTCCCCGGCGCCTACCTCCTCGCGCTCCTGCCCCTCGGCGCCGCCTGGGCGTTCATCGCCCACAACACCCTCGCGCCGGAGCACGCGCGGCTGGGCGCCCGGCTGGGGGCCGGCTGCGCCGTGGTGCTGCTGCTCTCCCAGATGGGGGAAGCGCTCGCCGTGCGCCGGCCGGCGTGGCCTTGGTCGCGCTCGCTTCCCTGGTCCGCCGCCCGGCGGGTCGGGGCCGACGCCCTGTTCCTGAGCCTCCACGCCCTCCCTCTGGTGCTGGCGGCGGCGTGGATCGACCCCGCCGCTCTCGCTCTCCTGGCCGTCCTGTCGCCGCTCGCCGTCCGGGCCGCCGGAGCGGTGCGGCGGGCCCCCGAGCGGCGGACGGGCGCCTCCGGGGAGATCCTCCTCGAAGGTTTTTTCCTCGCGGCGCTGGTCGCCCTGCTCCCCTGGACGGCCCTCCCCGCCCTCGCGGCGACGCCCTTCGCCCTGCGCGCCGCGGCGGAGCGCGAGCGCCGGCAGAAGGTCAGCCGGTGGCTCAAGCTGCACCACCTGGCGGCAGGCGATCCGCAGTCCTGGAGCGCCTCGTGATCCGCTTCCACCAGGCCTCTTTCTCCTATCGCGACGGCGAGCCCGTCCTCGCCGGAGTGGACCTGGAGATCCATCCGGGGCTGACCCTGCTGCTGGGCCCCAACGGCTGCGGCAAGAGCACGCTCCTCAAGCTCGCGGCGGGCATCGAGAGGCCGGCGGGCGGACGGGTGGAGATCGACGGCCGCGACCTCTGGGTGGACGAGGCGGCAGCCCGGCGGGGGCTCGTCTACGTCCCCGAGCAGCCGGACCTGACACCCTACGCCACCGTCGGGGAGATCCTCGACCTCGTCTGCCGCCTGCGCGGCGAGCCCCGCGAGCGGGGCCGCGAGGCCCTGGAGCGGGCCGGCCTCGGCAAGCTCGCCCACCGCTCCGTCCGCGAGCTCTCGATGGGCCAGCGCCGCCGGGCCGTGCTCGCCGCCGCCTTCGTGGGCACCCCGAGCCACGCCCTGCTCGACGAGCCGCTGGAGGCCATGGACCGGGCCGCCCGGGAAGACCTGCTGGCCTGGGTGGACAGCCTGCTGGCGTCGGGCGCCGCCGTGGTGGTCGTCTCGCACGACATCGAGCCCTTCGTGCCGAGGGCGGCGCGAGCGCTGGCCGTGCGCGGCGGCCGGTGTCTCGACGCGGGGCCGTTGCCTGCGGATTCTTCAGATCGGCTGGCGCTGCTCGACCGCCTGGCCCGGGGCCTGACCTGATCGAAGAGAGGTAGATCAGGCCTTCAGGCTCAGCTCCGCCAGGAACTCCTTGATCCCGTCGTCCAGCCGCCGCCGGTCGCGGTGGCGGTCGAGGGCGACCTGGACCAGACGGTCCACCAGGCCGGGGAGCGACAGGCCGGAGATGCTCCACAGGCGCGGGTACATCGAGATGCTGGTGAAGCCGGGAAGGGTGTTGATCTCGTTGACGAAGAGGCCCTCCTCCGTCTCGCCTTCGAGGAGGAAGTCGACCCGGGCGAAGCCCACGCCGCCGATGGCCGTGAAGGCCTCTACCGCCATCTTGCGCAGGCGGCTGGCGACGGCTTCCGGGAGCTCCGCCGGGGCGACCAGGCCGGCCGTGTCCTGCAGGTACTTGTCCGCATAGTCGTAGAAATCGTTGCCGGGGATGATCTCCCCGACCGCCGAGGCCGCGATCTCCCGGTAGCCGAGCACGGCGCACTCGAGCTCACGCCCCACGACGCCCCGCTCCACGAGCACCACGTCGTCGAAGCTGAACGCGAAGCGGATGGCCGCCTCGAGGTCGGCGCCGTTGGTGACCTTGCGCACCCCCACGCTGGAGCCGCCGACGCTGGGCTTCACGAACAGAGGGAACTCCAGGAGCAGGCAGGAGGCCAGGATCTCCGCGGGCGTCGCCTCGAACTGCCGGCGCGTGGCCGTCTCGAACTCCACCACCGGCACGCCGGCCGCGGCGAGCTGGCGCTTGCAGAGCACTTTGTCCATGGCGAGAGCGCTGGCGGTGACGCCGGCCCCCACGTAGGCGAGGTCGAGCATCTCGCAGAGGCCCTGAAACGTGCCGTCCTCGCCCCAGGTGCCGTGGACGATGGGGAACACCACCTCCACCCCCGAAGCGAGCAGGTGGCGGACGGTAGGCGCCACGGGCACGCCGACGGCCGGGATCGTCCGCGTGGCCTCGCTCGAGATCACGGCCTCGGAAGCCTCGGCGTCGATCCAGCAGCCGTCCTCCGCGATCCCCAGCGGGGTGACGGTGTGGCCTGCGTTGCGCAGACCTTGAACGACGGTGCGCGCCGAGCGGATCGAGACCTGATGCTCGACGCTGCGGCCTCCAAAGACGACTCCGACGTGGGCCATGAAGGGTTTCTCCTATGCGAATCCAGGGACGGGCCTGCCCCTACGCAGAATGGGGAGTTTATCTTGCTTTGGGGCCCTCATCACCCCGGCCCTCTTCTCCCGACCCCTCCCTCCCGCCCGCACCGGGAGAAGAGGGAGAGGTTTGCCTGAGTTTGTCTGAAGAAGGAGTCTTTGAGCCCCTCTCTCCCGGTGTGGACGGGAGGGAGGGGTCGGGAGAGAGGGGTTGGGGAGTGAGGGTCCGGTCGGCGAAGCCGAGCGGATATGTTTCGCGGCCCCTACCCCAGCGCCACCCGCCGGGCCGACTTCACCTCCGGCAGCCCCATCAGCTTCTCCAGCAGCGCCGGCGTGGGCTCCTGGTCCAGCCGCAGGACGGCGAGCGCCTCCTGGCCGCGGCGGGCGAGGTGGATGTCCGCGATGTTGACGTCCGCCTCGGCGAGCAGGGTGCCGACCTTGCCGACCACGCCGGGCTTGTCGAAGTTCTCCAGCACCAGCAGGTTCCCCTCCGGGCGGAACTCCAGCCGGTAATTCTCGAAGCGCACCACGCGGGCGTCGCGCTCGCCGAACAGCGTGCCGCCCAGCTCGACGTTGCGGCCGCCGCCGGAGACGGTGACGTCCACGAGCTGCGGATACTCGCCCATGGCGCTGCGGGCGGAGCGCACGACCTCGATGCCGCGGCCCTCGGCGATCCGCTCGGCGTTGACGTAGTTGACGGCCTCGCCCAGGAACGGCGTGAGCAGCCCCTTGAGCACGGCCACCGTGACCGGCGCCCGCAGCGACTCGTCGAGCCCCCAGAGGTCCACCTGCAGCCGCTGGGGAGCGCTGTCGAGCAGCGAGCAGGCCATGCGCCCGAGGGTCTCGCCGAGGGCCATGAACGGCTCGGCCCGCCCGCCCGCGGCCCGGAAAGGCAGGTTGACCGCCGCCACGGCCAGCGAGCCCGAGAGGGCCGCGATCACCATTTCGGCCGTCTCGATGGAGATCCTCTCCTGGGCCTCGCGGGTCTGCGCGCCCAGGTGGGGCGTCGCCACGATCTTCTTGTGGCGCACCAGCCGGAGGTCTTCCGGCGGCTCCTCGGCGAACACGTCGAGGGCCGCGCCGCCGATGTGCCCCGCTTCCAGCGACTCGAGCAGCGCCGCTTCGTCCACCACGCCGCCGCGGGCGCAGTTGACGATCAGGGCGCCCTTCTTCATCTTCGCCAGGGTCTCGCGGTTCAGCAGGTTGCGGGTCTGGTCCGTCATCGGCACGTGCAGGGTGACCATGTCCGAGCGCGAGAGCAGCTCCTCCAGGGGCAGCAGCTCGACCTCCAGCCGGCGAGCCGCCGCGGCGTCGAGGAACGGGTCGTAGGCCACGATCTTCATCTCGAAGCCCCGCGCCCGGTCCGCCACCCGCTGGCCGATGCGGCCGAAGCCGATGATCCCCAGCGTCTTGCCCTGGAGCTCGATGCCGGTGAGCTTGCGGTTCCACTCCCCCGCCTTCATCGAGGCGTCGGCCTCCGCCACCCGCCGGGCGAGGGAGAGGAGCAGCGCGAAGGTGTGCTCGGTCGCCGACATCAGGTTGGCCGTGGGGGCGTTGACCACCAGGATGCCCAGCTCGGTGGCGGCGGAGACGTCGACGTTGTCGACGCCGATGCCGGCGCGGCCCACCACCTTGAGGCGCTTGCCGGCCTTGAGCAGCTCGGCGGTCGCCTGGGTGGAGCTGCGCACCACGAGGGCGTCGAAGTCCGCCACGATCTCGTTGATCCGGGGGCGTTCCTCCGCCGTGAGCTGATGAACCTCCAGCCCGGCCTCCTTGAACAGGGCGAGGCCGGAGGGGTCGAGGGTGTCGGCGATCAGAATCCGGTGCATGGCAGGGTCTCAGCTTTCAGCGGGCCGCCGGAGCGGCGACTCTTTCAGGGGTTAGATTGAGGAGGATCTGATCGGTCTCGGCCAGCAGCGCGTCGAGGTCGCTCTCCCGCACCTCGCCCATGTGGCCGATGCGGAACGTCGTCGGTTTCCAGTCGCCATAGCCGCCGCCGATCGTGTAGCCGCGCTGGGCGAGGCCCTTGACGATGGCCTGCGGATCGACGCCCGCCGGGGCCCGGAGGCAGCTCACCGTCACCGACCGCGCGTCGGGCGCCGAGGCGTACTCGCAGCCGTGGGCGGCGGCCCACTCGGCCGTCCGCCGGTAGAGCCGCTCGTGGCGGGCCCAGCGCGCCTCCATCCCCTCGGCGAGGATGCGGTCGAGCTGGACGTCGAGCGCGTAGAACAGCGAAACGGCCGGGG
This sequence comes from Thermoanaerobaculia bacterium, assembly GCA_035266085.1. GTDB lineage: Bacteria > Acidobacteriota > Thermoanaerobaculia > Multivoradales > UBA5704 > DATARR01. Next base: position 34,048 of record DATFNZ010000011.1, on the reverse strand, counting down.
TGGTGATGGGCCCGCCCTCGCGGTGCTTGTCCAGATACCGCAGCAGGTCGGTGTAGAAGCCGCGGTGCGGCACCTTGGCCGCCCGCTCGGCCGCCCGCTCCGAGAGCGTGAGCAGAGTCAGTCCCGGCGGCGCGGCGATGGCCTTCTGGGTGCCGGCGAGCACCACGTCGAGCCCCCACTCGTCCGTCTCGACCCGGCCGCCGCCCAGGGACGAGACCGTGTCCACCAGGATCAGGGCGTCGCTCTCCTCACGGATGGCGCGGGCGACCTCCGCGATGGGGTTCATGACGCCCGTCGAGGTCTCGTTGTGGACGATCGTGACGGCCTCATAGCGCTTGCGGCGCAGGGCCGACCGCACCAGGTCCGGATCGATCGCTTGTCCCCACGGCGCGGAGACCTTGTCCGCCGCCTTCCCCAGCGACTTCGAGATCGCGTGCCACCGCTCGGAGAACGCGCCGCCGGTGAGGTTCAGCACGTCCTGCCGGACGCAGGAGATGACGGCGCTCTCCATCATCAGCGTCGAGCTGCCGGTGGCGACCATGACGTCGCCCGCCGTCCGCAGCACCGTCGGCAGCCGCGCGGACAACCGGACGTAAAAATCCTTGAACCCGGCCGACCGGTGCCCCACCACGGGCTTCGTCATCGCCTGGCGGGCATCCTCGGGCACGTACGACGGGCCAGGAAGGAAGAATTTGATGGGCTCGCTCAATGCTACGCCTCTCCTCTCGAGGTCTCAGGGGCTGGAACGCTCCCCGGTTATGCCGCATTGTGGCAAAAGCCTCCCAGGGGCGCAAGGCGACCGGGGGCGCAAGGCGACCGGGGGCGGTATCAGAGGAGTGCCGTCAGGGGCGGGGGGCGGGACGGGGATCTTGGGAGCTGGCCCGCCAGTGACACCTCCTACCTCAAGGCACCGCCTCCGTAGAGACGCCCCACCCCCGTTACGACACCGTTTCGGCGACCACGGGGACGACGGGGCGTCTCTCTCGAAGGGTATGCCGCCGCCCTGCCACAGTCGTCGAGAAGGCAGAAGGCCGCGGGAAGGCGCCGCCCACCGTGGACAGGTGAGACGTTCTGAATTTGACCTGACCGGATCAGGCATGGCATCTGGGAGCGGCGTGCCCTCCGAAGAGACGGCCCGACGTCCCCGTGGTCCCGTGGAGGATGTCGTAACGGGGATGGACCGTCTCTACTTGTTGCCAAACAGGCGCAAGGGGCGTCTCGCCAAGGACTCTGAGTTGCGTACCCAGCTAAAATGGTTGCATAACAGGCGTCCGTTGTTGCCAAATGACCTAACCGCAGGGTCCGCCAAGCTTGCCGCCTCCTCCGCCAAGCTCAGCATGCTGCAAAATAGGTCATATCCGCTACCCGCCTGCAGGGTTTTGCTGCATAATAGCCCTGCAAAGCTGCCAATCATTCTAGACATGATGCATAACTTGGCCAGCGGATGGCGTGGCGAGCATGATATGCAGCATTTTAAGGTGGGTACTCAACATCGAGACTCTGGCGAACGACTCCGCTCGCCTGGCGAGAGGCTGCGGGAGGAAAGTTAGAAGCATTTTGGCCTGTCAATGATGCGAATTCAACTTTTCTAGCAGCAGTCTGCTGCCGGCAAGGAGAAAACTCAGGTCTTTCGCATCACTCGCCCCACGGATGGGGCTTGCGGAGAGTCGCGGCGAGCTCTTCCGTCGCGTAGCGCCGCGACGCGAGCCCCGGCGGCGCGACGATCCAGGCGGCGTCCTCGATCGTCAAGGCAGGCGCTTCGATCTCGCCCCGGACGAGCACCAGCGCGCAGCCCTGGAAGTGCTCGCGCAGGAGATCCTTGAGGACGGTCCGGCCGCGCAGGGGCTTGACGGCCACCGTCCGCCCCTCCCCCACCGACACGGCGCGCAGGACGCCCAGGCCGGCGGCGCTCTCCAGGGATTCCGGGAGGGGCGCGGCAGCGGCGCCGAGCTCGAGCCAGCCGATCCGCAGCCCCAGGGCGCGGGCGGCGTCGATCAGGGAAGCGAAGCGGTCCGGGGTGTCGTCCACGCGCAGGAGATGGGGGGACTTCACGCCATCCTCCCCTCTCGCCCTGAAGGGGCGGAATTTGAATAGCCTGGGGTTTCAACCCCAGGTACGGGTGCCACGAAACCCATCCAAGCCCCGAAGGGCCGGCACCCAACGTTCCGCCGGCCCCATGCCGGCCCTGCGGGGCTTGAGGTAGAGATGGAAACTCTGCCTACCTGGGGTTGAAACCCCAGGCTATTCAAATTCCACCCTTTCAGGGTGAGGAAAAACGCGACCGTCACGCCCCCTCCTCTGGATACAGCAGGATCTCCCGCCGCTCTTCGCGGAAGGCTTCCTCGTCCGCCTTCCAGCCCGCGATCCAATCCTTTAGTCCTGCCCCGCTTTCGATCGCCTCGCGGCATTCGGTTCCTCCTGTCAGGAGATCGATCGCCGGGATGTCGGAGACGAACTCGTAGGGTGCCTCGCGCCAGGCGAACTCGTCCGGCCAGAGGCGGTGAATGGCGTCCAGCAGCTCGACGCCCGCGCGGTAGGACTGGAATGCTCCCGGGTCCGTCACCAGCAGCTCGACGCCGCCGCAGACGGTCCCCCGGTGCTTCTGGAACTGCGGCCGGAAATAGGTCGGCACGAAGACGGCGCCCGCGAGCCCGCGCCCGTTGAGGTCGTCGGCCAGGCGCTTGGGATCGACGAAGGGCGCGCCGTTGAGCTGGAAGGGACGGGTGGTGCCGCGCCCTTCCGAGATCTCGGTCGCCTCGACCAAGCAGCCTCCCGGATAGACCAGGGCCGTGGCCAAGGTCGGCATGTTGGGCGACGGGGCGATCCAGGGCAGGCCCGTCTCTTCCCAGGTCATGGAGCGGCGCCAGCCGTCCACGTACCAGACGGCGAAGTTGGAGTGGTTGCCGTTCCAGCCCCGGCGCTGCGCCTCCAGCCGGAACAGCTCGCCCAGCGTCAGGCCGTGGCGCACGGGCATGTGGAAGGCGCCGACGAAGGACTCGAAGCCCGGCTGGAGGAGGTTGCCCTCCACGATCTCGCCGCCCAGCGGGTTGGGCCGGTCGAGCACCCAGACCTCGCAGCCGGCGGCCATGGCCGCTTCGGCCGCCCAGATGCCGGTCGCGGCGTAGGTGTAGTAGCGGGAGCCGACGTCCTGGAGGTCGATGAGCAGCAGATCGAGCCCCTGGAAGGCGGACGGGCACGGCCGCAGGCTCTTCGCGGAGTCGCCGTAGAGGGAAACGATGGGCGCGCCCGTCCAGGGATCGTTCCCGCCCTCGGCGGCGATCATGTCCTGCTCGATGCCGTAGTAGCCGTGCTCGGGGCCGAAGAGGGCCCGCGGCGGCCCCACCGGGCTCGCGGCGAGGGCCAGGTGGATGGGCACGCCCGCGTGCGTCACGGAGGCGCCGTGGGCCAGCACGCCGTAGCGCCGCCCCGCGAGGCGGGAGGGATCGGCGAGGAGACGGTCGAGGCCGGTGCGGATCATCTGGAATTCTCCTGCCGATTCGAGAGCTTCATCCTTCGCGCCGGAACGTGCCCGTCCGCCCTCCGCTCTTGCCTTCCAGACGCAGGTCGGTGATCACGGCGCCGCGTTCGACGGCCTTGACCATGTCGTAGAGGGCGAGGGCCGCCGTCGAGCAGGCGAGGAGGGCCTCCATCTCGGCGCCGGTGCGGGCGGTGACCACGACGCGGCTCCGGATCTCGACCCCCTCGGGGATGGGCTGGATCTCGATCTCCACCTGGTCGAGGGGGATTTGGTGCGCCAGCGGGATCAGCTCGGAGGTGCGCTTGGCGCCCTGGATGCCGGCGAGGCGGGCGACGGCGAAGGCGTCCCCCTTGGGGAGGTTGGCCAAACGGATCAGGGTCTGCGCGGAGAGCAGCACCCGGCAGGAGGCTTCGGCGACCCGCCGGGTGACCGGCTTCTCCGAAACGTCCACCATGTGGGCGCTGCCCTGGGGGTCGAGGTGGCTGAAGGAACCTTGGGAGCTCATCGGACGGCGTATGCTAGCATTTTGATCACCTTGAACCCCATGCGACTGGCGATCGTGGTGCCCACTCTCGACGAGGAGGACGCCGTGCGCCGCCATCTGCCCTCGGCCCTCGCCGTGGCCGACGAGGTCGTCGTCTCCGACGGCGGCAGCCGGGACGGCACCGTCGAGGCGGCCCGCGCGCTGGGAGCCCGCGTGGTGACCGGTCCGCCGAGCCGCGGCGGCCAGCTCAACCGCGGAGCGGCGGCGGCCACGGCGGACGTCCTGCTGTTCCTCCACGCCGACACGACGCTGCCCCCCGGCGGCGCGCAGGCGGTGCGCGACGCCGCGGCCCGGGGGGCGCCGGGCGGCGCCTTCCTGCTCCGCTTCGACGCCGACCGTCCCCTGCAGCGGCTGGGCTCGTGGCTGGTCGGCCGGCGCACCTGCTGGCTCCACGTGCCGCTGGGCGATCAGGCGCAGTGGGCCACGCGCGAAGCTTTCGAACGATTGGGGCGCTTCCCCGACTGGCCGCTGCTCGAGGACCTGGACTTCATCCTGCGCCTGCGCCGGCTGCCGGAGTTCACGATCATCGAGGCAGAGGTCACCACCGGCGCCCGCCGGTTCCTGGAGCAGGGAACCGTCCGCACGGTGGCGACGAACTGGCTGATCTGGACGCTGTACTTCTTCGGCGTGTCGCCGCACCGCCTGGCGCGGCTGTACCGGCATATCCGGTAACGATTGGATCCCCCTGATTTACTCCTAGAGACATCAAAGCCCCGCGGCGGATCGCTCGCGGGGCTTCGCGGGGGCGGCTGGACAGATTTCAGGAGGACTTGCGGCCCCGCTTCTTGGTGTTGACCGACTCCTTGAGCTCCTTGCCGGCCTTGAAACGCACGCTCTTGCTGGCCTTGATCGTGATGGACTCGCCCGTCGCGGGATTGCGGCCCTTGCGGGCGCCACGCTCGGAAACGGCGAAGCTGCCAAAACCGGGGACCTTGGCCGATTCGCCCGCCTTCAACGCATCGGAAATTGAGCCGAACACTGCCTCGAATGCTGCGGTGGCCTGCCGGCGGGTAATGCCCTCGACGGCGTCCACAATACTATTTACCAGGTCAGCCTTACCAGCCATTCTGTTTCCTCCTTGACTCGTTTTTTTGAACGAAAGTGACTGGCGGAAACGATAAGGCAACCCGGGTGGGCTGTCAATACAGCCTCAATGCACGCGAAACCGCTTAAATCCTGGGTTTCTCGAGCACGTTGACGGTAAATCCGTCGTGGTCGCCGCCGGTCAGGATCCGCCACGCTCCAGGGCCCGTGATGCTCGACGCGACAGGGTTTTCCAGCAGCTCTTCGAGCGGCAGGGGGGAGAACTCCGGATTGGTAGCGAGAAAGCGTGCCATGACGTCCTCGTTCTCCTCCCTTTCGAGCGAACAGGTGATGGCCACCAGCCGCCCGCCGGGCGCCACGCGCGGCGCCGTGCCTTCGAGCAGCCGCAGGGCTTGGCGGGACAGGCGGCCGATCTCGCTCTCGCTGATCCGCCACTTGATCTCCGGGTGGCGGCGCAGCGTGCCCGTGCCGGTGCACGGGAGGTCGAGCACGACGCGGTCGAAGGTGCGCTCGAAGGGCGGGGCTCCCGCGTCGGCCACGGCCAGCGGCAGGGAGCGGCGCAGCCGCCGCAGGTTGGCGCGCAGGACGTTGGCGCGGGCGAGGGAGACGTCGCTCATGGTGATGCGGACGCCGGGCTCCGAGGCGAGCAGGGAGAAGCTCTTGCCGCCCGGCGCCGCGGCGGCGTCGAGGATGGTCTCGCCCGGGCGCGGCGGCGGGATCAGGGCGGCGGCCTGGCTGGCCTCGTCCTGGACATAGCAGTCGCCGCGCTGGAACGCCGCGGAGCCGAACGGGCTGCCGCGGCGGACGATGAGCCCGAGGGGCGAGAGGGGGGCCGGCTCGACCTCCAGGCCCTCGTCGATCAGCGTCTCCGCCAGCAGCTCGCGCCCGCCGCGGTCGCGGAAAGCCAGGAGGTGCATGGTCTTGGCGCGGTTGTTGGCGTCGAGCATGGCGAGCGCCCGCTCGCGGCCGAAGCGGTCGACCCAGCGCGCGACCAGGAAGTCGGGATGGCTCTTCTCGATGCCCAGGCGCCGCACCGGATCGGCCTCCTCCACCGGCCAGTCCTCCAGCCGCGGCGCCCTGGCAATGCGCCGGAGCACGCCGTTGACGAAGCTCGCGCCCCCTCGGTGGGTGAGCTGGTGGGCCTGCTCCACGGCCTCGTGGACGGCCGCGTGGGCCGGCACCCGGTCGAGGAACAGGAGCTGGTAGATGGCGATGCGCAGGGGCGCGTGGAGAGCCGTCTCGATCTGCTCGAACGAGCGGTTGCTGGCCGCGGCGATCACGTGGTCGAGCCGGCGCAGCCAGCGCAGGCTGCCCATCACCAGCTCGCGCAGCAATCCCTGGTCGCGCTCGTCGAAGCGCGGCAGGGCGCTCTCCAGGAAGGAGTCCGCCGGCGCCAGCGACTGCAGGGTGCGCTCCAGCACCCAGGCCGCCGCGGAGCGCACGTTGTCCTGCGGCGTGCGCCGGGGAGCCCGGCCGCGGCCGGCACCCGTCTGCGGGGTGGGCGGGGGTGAATAGTGTCGCTTGGACATGCTCTCTCGGGATCCGCGCCGGTTCAGGAGAAGCTCTCGCCGGCCCGCAGCCGTTCCCCGTTGACGAAATCGGCGGCGCGCAGGGCCCGCTTGCCCGGCCGTTGCAGCTCGGTGAGGCCGAGCACGGTGCCGCCGCCGCAGGCGACGGCGAGCCGGCCGCCGCGCAGCCCCAGGATGGTGCCGGGTGCCGCGCCAGCGGCATCTCCTTCGGCCCCGTCGAGGACCTCGGCGGCGATCACTTTCACGGGCTCGCCGCGCAGCCCCGACGCCAGGCCCGGCCAGGGCGTATAGGCGCGCCAGCGGTCGTAAATGTCACGGGCGGCGAGGCGCCAGTCGGCATGGCCGCTGTCGCGGGTGAGCTTGGGAGCGAAGGTGACGCCCTCTTCCGGCTGGGGCCGGGGCTCGAGGCCGCCGCGCTCCAGCCGCTCGATCGTCGCCACCATCAGCCGCCCGCCCATCTCCGCCAGCCCCCGCGCGAGGGCGTCCGCGGTCTCGTCCGGTCCGACCTCCGTCTCCTCCTGGAGCAGGATGGGGCCGGAGTCGAGCCCCGCCTCCATCCGCATCGTGGTCAAGCCCGTCCGCGCGTCGCCGGCGGCCACGGCGGCCTGGATGGGCGAGGCGCCGCGCCAGCGGGGCAGCAGGGAAGCGTGCAGGTTGACGCAGCCGTGACGGGGCAGGTCGAGCAGGGCGCGCGGGAAGATCTGGCCGAAGGCGACGACCACCGCCAGGTCGGGCGCCAGGGCCGCCATCTCCTCCAGGAACGCGGGATCGCGGACGCGCTCGGGCTGCGTCACCTCGAGGCCGTGCTCGCGCGCCCAGGCCGCGACCGGCGGGTCGAGCGGCCGGCGGCCCCGGCCGGCGGGCCGGGACGGCTGGGCGACCACGCGCACGGGAGCCCGCCCCGCGTCCACGAGGGCCGCGAGAGTGGGCACCGCGAATTCAGGCGTTCCGAAGAAGATGATGCGGTCGATTCCCGGCATGCCCGCGAAGGATAGCACCGGCCCGGATCACTGGCCTGAAAACGCGAACGCCCCATCCGGAGATGGGGCGTTGGAACCACGGAGACGCGGAAGGTTACCCGCCGGCCCTATCCGCCAACGTTGTTGACCACGAAGCGCCGCTTGCCGATGAAAGTCGTCTTGCCGTGCGCGTCGGTCACGACGACGTCCAGGAAGTGCTCGCCGTTCTGGAGCAGCGTGGTGTCGACGTCGAACCGCCAGCCGGGAGCGAAGCTGTTGATGAAGCCGGGGTAGAACGACAGCGTGGGGTCGTCCACCGGCCGGACCAGGCCGTAGAGGGCGTTGCCGGTCGGGTGGCCGTCGATCAGGATCTGGACCGAGACGACGCCTTCATAGTCGAGCGCCCAGCCGGTCACCTGGATGACGCCGTGGTAGAGCAGCCCGCGCAGCGTCAGGTCGATCTCGCCGAACGAATCCTCGTTCACGATGTTCTCGTAGCAGGAGAAGGTGACCGGCATCTCGGCGATGTTGCGGGACTGGTTCGCGACGTCGCCCGCGCGGATGGTGATCAGGTGCTGGCCTTGAGTGGTCGCGCCGCTGGCAATGCCCGCCCCGATGTCCAGGACGAAGCGGAAGCCGGCGTGGGGACTGTCCTTGAGACCGGGGAAGGTCCGCTCCACGTCGAGCCGGCGGAGGCCGTAGCAGTTGGTCTGCCCGCCCGTCTCGTCAAAGAAGCCGCAGTCGATCCGGGTGTTGGCGACCACCGCGCGGTCGACGAGCAGCTCGACGTAGGCGACTCCGGCGTCGTCCACCTGCGTCCCGGCGTCGAGCGCGTAGCCGGCGATCACGCTGTACCGCCGGTTCGGCGCGGCGGGATCGCAGGTGCCGCGCAGCTCCGCCTGCGCCCTGGGGAAATCGATCGCGCCGAACGGCTCCAGGTCGTGCTCGACGTTGCTGAAGCTGAACGTCCTTGGCTCCAGGAGGACCACCTCGCCGGCGCGGCTGCGCACCCGGATCGAGACGGTGTGGAGCCCGTTGAGATAGTGGGTGGTGTCGAGCTGGTAGGCGAAGCCCGGCAGGGCGGAGTCGGGGAAGCCGGGGAACCTCGCCGTCACGCCGGCCCGGGCACGCGAGTAGTTGGCGCGGCCGGCGACCGTGCCGTCGACCAGCACGTCCACGGCCTGCACGCCGTTGTCGTCGAGCGCCCAGCCGGCCAGCGGGATGACGCCGCCGCCGGAGTTGCCGCCTCCCAGGATGCCGCCGAAAGAACCGAATGGCGGCGCCGCCGAGGCTGGAACCGAGGCCAGCAAGGCCGCCGCGACCGCGAACACGAAGACGTTGCGCTTCATTGCTCCTACCTCCTCCACAACCAGCCCGGCACTACCGCCCGGTGTGAATCGTTGGAAACAACCGAAGGACGCGGACCTAGCCGGTCACCCTTCAAGTATTACGTGAACTTTCGCGGATTTTATGGCCAAGTGGGCAGGAAAGTCAATCATTGGTCTTCATCTATAGGCTGGAGAGCCTTGCCGCCGCCCAGCCCTTCCAGGTGGGCCTCCACCAGCAGCGGCAGGTTCCGCAGGTCGTAGCCGCCTTCGAGGAGGGCGAGCACCTTGCCGCCGCAGACTTCGGCGGCGAGCTCGCGCAGCCAGTCCCCCCAGCTCCGGAAGCCCTCCGCCGTCACCCGCATGCCGCCCAGAGGGTCGCTCTGCCAGGCGTCGAAGCCGGCCGACAGGAGGAGCACGTCGGGCGCGAACCGCCGCAGGGCGGGGAGGACCGTCCCCTGGATGGCCTCGGCGTACCCTTCGTCGCCCGTGCCGGCGGGGAGGGGGACGTTGAGGGTGAACCCCTCCCCCGCCCCGATCCCCCGCTCGCTCGCGGCGCCCGTCCCCGGGTAGAAGGGATATTGATGGGTGCTGGCGTAGAAAACGTCAGCCCGCTCCTCGAAGAGGTGCTGGGTGCCGTTGCCGTGGTGGACGTCGAAGTCGAAGATCGCCACCCGCGAGGCGCCGTGCCGGCGGCGCAGGTGCTCGGCAGCCACGGCCACGCTGTTGAAGAAGCAGAACCCCATGGCGACCCGCCGCTCGGCGTGGTGCCCGGGGGGGCGCACGGCGGCCAGGGCCGCGCGGTCTCCCCCGCCGGCGACCCAGTCGGCGGCCGCCAGGGCCGCCGAGACCGCCGCCCAAGCCGCCTTCCAGGTGCCGGCGGAGAGCGGGTTGTCGGCCGAGTCGAGCAGCGAGTCGCCGCGGGCGGCGGCGCGCTCGAAACGGGCCACATAGGCCTCGTCGTGAATGGCCAGCACGGCCTCGCGCGCCGCCTCAGCATCGACGCCCTCCTCCGCTGCCGCCATTGCCTCCATTGCCTCCATTGCCTCCATCATTGGCCAGCCGCTCTCCCGGAGCCTGCCGAGCAGCCCCGCCAGCCGCTCGGGCTTCTCGGGATATCCGGGAGGGGTGCGATGGTCCAGGCAGGCGGAGTCGGTGAAGATGCGGATCATGAAGAGGATGATATCAAGGGCCCTTCCCCTCGGCGGCTCGGCAGCTCGAGGCCGCCCCGGGCCAGACGCCGGCGGGCGCGGTGGACCAGGGAGTCGACGGAGCTGGGGCAGCCGCCCTCGAAGCGCACGATCTCGTGGCTGCTCCAGCCCTCGAGGATGGCGAGGCGGAGGATGCGCAGGCAGCGCCCGCGGTCCCGGCGGTCGTCCATCGCGTCGGCGACCCGGCGGCAGCCCTTGAGCACCAGGCGCAGCCGCTCGGTGAGCAGGGCCTGCTCCTCGGGGGTGCCGCGGGGATCGACGGCCCATTCCGCGACCTCGCTCAGGCTGCCGTGGAATGACAGCCGGACGCTGCCGCCGCGCTTGACGGCGGCCTTCGACCGGAACTCGTCCACGACCACCCGCTCGGCCACCCGCGAGAGATAGGTCACGACCCGCCCCTCGCTCCAGCGCCGGAGCAGCCGGAGCCGGCCCGCTCCGCCCAGGAGCAGCCGGTAGTAGACCTCCTGGACCCGCTCTTCGACCTGCTCGCCCGTCGGCGCCAGGCCGGCGTTGCGCAACTGGCGCCGCACCTGTACGCGCAGCAGGGCGCCATAGCGCTCCACCAGATCCTCCCAGGCGGCCTGGAAGGCCTTCTCTTGCACCAACTTCGGGGAAACGCACCGCCTCGCGAATGAGCTCATCAGCCCTCTCCTTGCAGGAAAAGGAGAGGAGGAGCGGCGAAAAATGCGCGGGAAGCAGGAATCACGGACCCGGCAGGGCCCGTCACGGAGAGGGAGACTTTTTATACCCTTTCCGGGAACGGGACGCAAGTCAGACAGGCCCAAGGACCTCAGGGACCGCAAAGACAGCAAGGACAGTTTTTCTCGTCGTCCTTGGTGTCCTTGCAGTCGCTGCTGTCCTTGGGGCCTGTCCAGGCTAGAATCCGCTCCTCCATGCGACGCCTCCTCACACCCATCCTCCTGCTGGCCCTGGCGGCCTGCGAGCGTGCGCCCAAGGCCCAGGAGCAGCCGCGGCAGCGCCAGCGGCTCGCCGGGTCGGCCAAGGGGTGGAACGTCGTCCTGCTGACGGTGGACACCCTGCGGGCGGACCGGCTCGGCGCCTATGGCTACGCGGCGCGCGCCAACAGCCCCAAAATCGACGCGCAGCTCGCCTCCGGCATGGTGTTCGAGAACGCCATGTCGCAGCGGGCCTCGACCTGGCCGTCGCTGTCGTCGCTGCTGACCGGGCTGTATCCCAGCGGCCACGGCGTCGCCGAGAACGGCTACGGCTTCCCCGACGGCCTGCCGACCCTGCCCAAGCTGCTGAAGGGGGCCGGCTACCAGACGGCCGCGTTCCTAAGCAACATGTGCGACGCGAACCACCAGGGATGGGACGCCTTCGCCTGCGCCGGGGGCCAGGACGGCAAGAGCGTGCGGCGGGCCGTGGAATGGATGGCGACGGCGGACGGCAAGCGCCCGTTTTTCCTCTGGGTCCACCTCTTCGGCGCCCATCCGCCCTACTACAACGGCGGCGCCCTGGCGGCGGAGCTGGACCCCGGCTACACGGGCCCGCTCGGCCCCAAGAAGTGGCAGCTCGATCCGGTGATGACGAAGCCGATGGCGCTCGACGCCCGGGACGTGCGGCACCTCGACGCCCTCTACGACGCGGCCGTCACCGGCAGCGACCGCCTGAGCGGCTCGCTGCTCGACGCCCTCCGGGCAGCCGGCAAGCTCGACCGCACGCTCGTCATCTTCTCCGCCGACCACGGCGAGGAGCTGTACCAGCACAACAACTACCTGTACCACTCCTGCTCGGTCTACCAGACGGCCCTCCACGTGCCTCTGGGCTTCGCCGCTCCCGGCTTGCTGCCCACCGGCGTGCGGGTGCCGCAGACCGTCGAGCTGATCGACGTGCTGCCCACGCTCCTCGACCTGGTGGGGATCGCGAAGCCCGCCGAGCAGCACGGCCGGTCGCTGGTGCCCTACCTTGAGCGCCCGGACGCCGGGGGCGCGGGCAAGCCGGCCTTCTCCGAGTACGGCTCGACCACCATCCGCACGGTCACCCAGGGGAGCTGGAAGCTGGTGCACAACCCGGACGGCATCTCGCCCGTCTGCATCCCCGACGCGCCGCCCAACCACTATCCCATCGGCCGCGAGGAGCTGTACGACCTCTCGAAGGACCCGGGGGAGAAGACGAACCTGGCCGCGAGCCAGCCCGCCAAGGTCGCCGAGCTCACGAAGCTGATCCGCCAGCGGTTTGCCGGCCTCCGGAACCGCTCCCGCCAGCAGGAGATGTCGGACGAGCTCAAGAAGAAGCTGAAGGAGCTCGGGTACGTGGCGCAGTGAGCGCCCTAGCGCCCTGTTGACATCCTACCCCTCCTTCCGTAACATCTGCGCTCCTTGGCGGCGAGGGAGGTTAGCTCAGCGGTTAGAGCACCTGCCTTACACGCAGGGGGTCGCGGGTTCAAATCCCTCACCTCCCACCAATGCTGGCGGTAGCTGGTCAGGAAGTGGGAGCCGACAAGGAAGCAAGAGCAGCAGACAGTTCTTTGCGGGGCTGTAGTTCAGTTGGTTAGAACGCCGGCCTGTCACGGCGGAGGTCGCGGGTTCGAGCCCCGTCGGCCCCGCCACTCATTGATTCACCTTTAGAGAAGAGATACCGAGATGCGCGAGAAGATCAAGTTGGTTTCGTCCGCCGGCACCGGCTACTTCTACACGACGGACAAGAACAAGAAGCTCTCCACGGAGAAGCTGCGGATGAAGAAGTACGACCCCAAGGTCCGCAAGCACGTCGAGTTCGTCGAAGAGAAGCTGCGGTAAACGCTCCTCCCCTCCGCCTCTCCCAGACGGCCCCCCTCGCGGGGGCCTTGCTGTTTCTGAAAGAATACGACGCGGGCCAGGGGGGCGACGATATCCAGCCGCACACCCCGCCCCCCTCGCTTTCCGCGCCGGCGGCCCTCCCCGGGTCCTCGCGGCGCGGCCCATCCGAACGACCAACAAGGAGGGAAGTCACGATGCCTTATCAGTTGCCCGCGCTGCCCTATGGCTTCGACGCTCTGGAGCCTCACATCGACGCCAAGACGATGGAGATCCATCACGACAAGCACCACGCCACCTACGTCGCCAAGCTGAACGAGGCGATCGGCAAGCACTCCGAGCTCGACGGCAAGCCGGTCGAGGAGCTCCTCCGCGGCATCGACCAGATCCCGGAAGACATCCGGGGCGCCGTCCGCAACCACGGCGGCGGCCACCACAACCACTCCCTCTTCTGGGAGGTCATGGGGCCCGGCGGCGGCGGCAATCCCTCCGGCGAGCTCGCCGATGCCCTGAAGAGCGACTTCGGCAGCTTCGAGGCCTTCAAGGAGAAGCTGACGAACGCGGCCGTCAACCAGTTCGGCTCCGGCTGGGGCTGGCTGGTGGCGAGCGGCGGCAAGCTGGACGTCGTCAGCCGCCCCAACCAGGACAGCCCCCTGATGGAGGGGAAGACCCCGCTCCTCGGCGTGGACGTCTGGGAGCACGCCTACTATCTGAAGTACCAGAACCGCCGCCCCGACTACCTCGCCGCCTGGTGGAACACCATCGACTGGTCGGCGGTTGCGCAGCGGTACAGCTCGGCGCGGGGTTAGGGGAATCCCTGCAGGGGCGGCCCTGTGCGGCCGCCCATTTTGTGAGCACCCCCACCTTCCAGGGTGGCCCGACAGGGCCGCCCTGCGTCTTTAAACCCCATTTCACGCCTCGACAGGGCTCCATTTTGGAGCCCTGTCCCGTTTTTCCCCCCAGGAGCTACCCCCCTCAGCACGCGCAACAGTTTGGTTATAGAGAAGTTTACACCTGTATGCTCACTAATTGAGCACCTAGCTGTATTCGGAGGCATGCACTATCAAGTCTTTTCCAAGTATTTCTCCTCTACAATGTGTTCATCAGGAGCGGAGACGAAAAATGACCCCCCGCCCCAAGGAGAGGAAAACGGCCATGGCCAACTTAGACCGCAGCAGCATTAGCGACTTCCGGCGAGAGGAACGACATCTGACCAAGGTGTTCAAGGCTCTTTCGGACGGCACCCGGCAGGAGATCCTCCGGTTGCTCGAAGGGCGTCAGCGCACGGTCGGGGAAATCGTCGGCAATTTCAATCTTTCGCAGCCCACCATCTCCCGCCATCTTTCAGTGTTGAAGGAAGCGGATCTGGTCGTCGATCAACGCCAGGGTCAGAACGTCATCTACCGTCTGAACGATTCGGCGCTGTCGACCTCCATGCAGGAATTCTTCGGTCAGTTCCGTAGCTGCCAGGAAGTGATGCGGTAAGGCAGCTCCCCGGTCCCGGGTGGCGCCTTTTCCGGGACATTCATCCGGGGACATCCGTCCGGGCACATCGGATAAATCTCAGCTATAATCCCGCCCGCGTCGAAGGGCCGTCGTTTCTCATGACGGCCGGCCCTTCCATTTTCTCTTGATTTCCGGCGGTGTAGCTCAGTTGGTTAGAGCGAGCGGCTCATAACCGCTAGGTCATGGGTTCGAGTCCCGTCACCGCCACCATCCACCGACATGGACCTTCTCCACGAGCTGGAGGCCTTCTTCCGGGAAGAAGCGCCTCTCGATCCGGGCGACACCGTCGTCGCCGCCTTCTCGGGCGGCCCCGATTCCACGGCGCTGCTGTGGGGGATGTCCCGCCTCGATCTTTTCCGGGGACGCCGGGGGCGCCGGGGAGTCCGCCTGGTCGCCGCTCATCTCGACCATGCCATGGACGGGGGCTCCGCGGCCCGTGCCCGCGAGGCTGCCCGGCTCGCCGCGGCCCTCGGCGTGCCGCTGATCTCCGGGCTGCGCGATCCTAGGACTTGCGGCGGACCTGCGGAGAGCCCCGAGGCCGCCGGGCGCCGGGCGCGCTACGACTTCCTTGAACGGCTCCGGCGCGATCTCGGGGCACGCTGGATCGCCACCGCCCACCACCGGGACGACCAGGCCGAGACCGTGCTGCTGCGCCTCCTCTTTGGCAGCGGCCTCGAGGGGCTGGCCGGCGTCCGCCCCCTCCACGGCGCCGTCGTGCGGCCGCTGCTGGCCGTGCCGCGCTCGGAGCTGCTGGCCGCCGTGGCCGCCGCCGGGCTCGCGCCGGTGGACGACCCGACCAACCGCGATCTCGCCGTGCCACGCAACCGGGTGCGGCACCGGCTGCTCCCGGCCCTCGCCGCCACCGATGGCGAGGAGCTAGCACCCCGCCTCGCCCGGTTGGCCGGACGGGTCCGCGACGCGGGCTTGGCCCTCGACCGCCGGTTCGCCGGCATCCTGCCGCTGAGGGCGGCCGAGGGGATCGAGGACGGCGTCGCCGTCGACCGGCGGGCCGTCGAGGCGCTGCCGGACGAGGTCCGGCCCTTCGCCTTCGCCTGGCTGCACCGGCAGGCCGGCGCCCCCTACCCCGCCGCCGGCGCCGCCCGCGCCGAGCTCCTCCGCCAACTCGCGGGCCGCGGGCGCGGGGCTTGCGACTGCGGCGGCGGCTGGCGCTGGGAGGCCTCGGGGGAGCTGTTGATCCTGCGCCGCGCCGGCGAAGCGCGGGAGAGAGTCCCGGATTTCACTTATACTCTCCAGATTCCGGGTGAGCTGGACATCCCGGAGATCGCCGTCAGGATGCGCGTCTCGCGCCGCGCCGTCGAGCCGTGGATGTTCCAGGGCTCGCGCCATCGCGCGGCTCTGGCGCTGCCGCTGGTCGAAGGAGATCGCGTGACGATCCGCAACCGCCGCCCCGGGGACCGCATCCATCCCCTCGGCGCGAGCGGCAGCCGGCGTTTGAAAGAGGTGTTGATCGACCGCCGGGTGCCCCGGCTCGAACGGGAGCGGCTGCCGCTCCTGTGCGTGGGCGAGCGGATCGCCTGGGCTCCGGGCGTCACCATCGACCAGCGTTTCCGTCTGGAAGGACATGCGGCCGCCTGGGTCGCCGAGGTTGCGACGACATGAATGGAGAGAGCCCCTTGCCCGCGGTCGAATCCCTCTTCGACGCCGAGACCGTGCGCGACAGCGTCGCCGCCCTCGGCCGTCAGCTCGGCGAGGAGCTGGGCGGCGAAGACCCCCTGCTCATCGCGCTGCTCGGCGGCTCGGTGATCTTCCTCGCCGACCTGGTGCGGGCGATCGGCCGGCCGGTGCGCTTCGAGCTCATCCACGTGGCCTATGAAGAGGATCCCGCCGTCAGCAGCGAGGAGGACGGGATGATGCGCATCCACTACCCGATCCCCATCGACATCGCCGGCCAGAGCGTGCTCGTCCTCAAGGACGTGGTCTCCTCGGGCGTGACCGAGCCCTACCTCGAGCAGCAGCTCCGCGACCACGGCGCCCGCGAGGTGCGCTTCGCCGCGCTGATCGACATGCCCGACGAGCGCAAGACGGCCTTCGACCTTCATTACCGCGCCCTGACCACCCGCCGCCGCGGACTGCTCGTCGGCTACGGGCTCAAACACCAGGGGCGCTATGGAAATCTGCCCTACGTCGGACGGCTGGCCGGCGAGGAGTGACCGGCCGTTTTCAACCGGGGAAACCGACCGGGAAACCGACGAGAGACCGGCTGGGAATCGATGAACTGGGCATTTGGTTGTCACAAGGAAGGGACGTTCCGTCCCTTCGTGACCGACAAAAGAGCGCTTTCCGGCCCAACTCGCGAAGAGCGCTTCCTATGAGGTAGCCGAGCTTTGAACTCTACTGTGAAAACACTGTTTCTCTGGATGGCGATCTTCGGCGTGGTGATCCTGCTCTGGAACACCTTCCAGGGCGGCAAGCCGGCCCAGAAGCCCCTGGACTACTCCGAGTTCCTCTCCGACGTCCAGCACGGGAGGGTCGCGGAGGTCACCATCCGTGGCAAGCAGCTCACCGGCAAATATCGTGGCGACACCCTGGCGGGCCAGGAGTTCAAGACCACGCTGCTGGACGACGATCCCGATTTCGCCAAGATGCTGCGCCAGGCGAACGTCCGCATCAGGGCCGAGGAGCCGCGGGAGAACCCGCTGCTCGCCGTGCTGCTCACCTGGGCGCCGGTGCTGCTGATCGTCGGGCTGTGGATCTTCTTCATGCGCCAGATGCAGACCGGCGGCAACAAGGCGCTCTCCTTCGGCAAGAGCAAGGCCAAGCTCCTGAACACCTCCGGCAAGAAGGTGACGTTCAAGGACGTCGCCGGCGTCGAGGAGGCCAAGGAGGAGCTCCAGGAGATCGTCGAGTTCTTGAAAGAGCCGCAGAAGTTCCAGAAGCTGGGCGGCCGCATCCCCAAGGGCGTGCTGCTGATGGGCCCCCCGGGCACCGGCAAGACCCTGCTCGCCCGCGCCATCGCCGGCGAGGCGAACGTGCCGTTCTTCTCCATCTCCGGCTCCGACTTCGTCGAGATGTTCGTCGGCGTCGGCGCCTCGCGCGTGCGCGACCTGTTCGAGCAGGGCAAGAAGAACGCTCCCTGCATCATCTTCATCGACGAGATCGACGCCGTCGGCCGCCACCGCGGCGCCGGCCTGGGCGGCGGCCACGACGAGCGGGAGCAGACGCTCAACCAGCTCCTGGTCGAGATGGACGGCTTCGAGTCCAACGAGGGCGTCATCCTGATCGCCGCCACCAACCGGCCCGACGTGCTCGATCCGGCCCTGCTGCGCCCCGGCCGCTTCGACCGCCGCGTGGTCGTCGACCGGCCCGACATCAACGGCCGCCTGGGGATCCTCAAGGTCCACACGCGCAACATCCCCCTCGACGAGAGCGTCAACCTGATGGTGATCGCCCGGGGCACCCCCGGCTTCGCGGGCGCCGACCTGTCCAACCTGGTCAACGAGGCCGCCCTGATCGCGGCCCGGCGCAACAAGAAGAAGGTCGACATGGGGGACTTCGAGTTCGCCAAGGACAAGGTGATGATGGGCGTCGAGCGCAAGACGATGATGCTGACCGACGAGGAGAAGACCGTCACCGCCTATCACGAGGCGGGGCACGCCCTGGTCGCCTGCTTCACGCCCGGCGCGGACCCGCTGCACAAGGTCACCATCATCCCCCGCGGCCGGGCGCTGGGCCTCACCATGCAGCTTCCGACCGAGGACAAATACACCTACCGCAAGCAGTACGTCCAGGCGCAGATCGCCATCCTGATGGGCGGCCGGGTGGCCGAGGAGCTGACGCAGGACGACATCACGACCGGCGCCGGCAACGACATCGAGCGCGCCACCGACATGGCCCGCCGGATGGTCTGCGAATGGGGCATGTCCGAGCTCGGCCCCCTCTCCTACGGCAGCAAGGAGGAGCCGGTGTTCCTGGGCCGCGACTTTGCCCAGCGCTCGGACTACAGTCAGGATACGGCGATCCGCATCGACCACGAGGTCAGCCGCATCGTCCAGACCGGCTACGAGCAGGCCAAGGAGGTCCTCACCCAGTTCCGGGCGGTGCTCGACCGCGTGGCCCACGACCTGCTCGAGCGCGAGACGCTCGACGGCGAGGAGGTCTACGACACCATCCGCACGATGACGGGCCGCGAGCACGCTCCCACCCGTCCCGTGCCGCCCGGCGAGGGGCTCGTCGTGGGCGGGCTCGAGGTGCCGGAGGCGGTGATCTCTCCCGTCGCCGTGACCCACCCCGCCGGAACCTCCGGGCAGGAAGTCGACGCCGAGGTCGCCGGGGCGCAGCGCCGCTCCGTTCAGGTGTCCGAGCCCGAGCAGTCGGCGTGATCCATGGCCTGGTTCGGCGTGTGGCTGGGGTGGTGAGGGCTCCAGCCACGCGATAGACTTCCCCAGAGGCCTCATCTCCCTCGCCCCTGGATGCAGACCGCGACCCTACCCCACACCGCCCGGACCTGGACCCTCCGTCTGCCCCGTGGCCGTTCCCTCGAGCTGGGAGGGCGCCCGCGGGTGATGGGCGTCCTCAATCTCACCCCCGACTCGTTCAGCGATGGCGGCCTCTGGGACGACCCCGCCCAGGCCGTCGAGCGGGGCCTCGCGATGCTCGCCGAGGGCGCCGACCTGCTCGACCTCGGCGCCGAGTCCACGCGGCCCGGCGGCGGCGTCTACGGCGGCGGCGCGCGGACTGTGCCGCCCGGAGAAGAAGCGGCGCGCCTCCTGCCCGTGCTGGAGGGCCTGCGGCGGCATACGGATGCGCCCCTCTCCGTCGACACCCGCAAGGGCGAGGTGGCCCGCCAGGCCCTGGCGGCCGGCGCCGACCTGATCAACGACGTCAGCGCCCTCGGGGACCCCGAGCTCGCCCAGGCGGTGGCCGAGGCCGGCTGCCCGCTGGTGCTGATGCACAGCCGCGGCGACCTCGCCACCATGCAGCAGGGCATCCGCTTCCATGACCTCCTCAGAGAGGTGCGCGGCGAGCTGGCTGCCGCAGCCGGGCGTGCCAGGGCGGCTGGCATCGACGAATCGCAGCTCATCCTCGATCCCGGCATCGGCTTCGGCAAGACCGCGGCGCAGAACCTGGCGCTCCTGGCCCGCCTGAACGAGCTCGCCGGGCTCGGCCGGCCGCTGCTGGTGGGCGCCAGCCGCAAGAGCTTCATCGCCAAGGCCGCGGCGCGGCCGGACGCTCCCGAGGCGCCGCCCGCCGCCCGCCTGGGCGGCAGCCTGGCGGCCGTGGCCTGGGCGGCGGCCCTGCCGGCCGCCCTGGTGCGCGTCCACGATGTCGCCGAGACGGCGCAGTTCCTCGACGTCTGGCAGGCCATCGCGCAGCAGCGGGAGGGCGGCGCGTGACGTTCCTCCGCTTCCTCGAGATCCTGACCTGGCGCGACGCCATCGACGTGCTGGCGGTGGCGATCATCATCTACAACCTGCTGCTGCTGATCCGCGGCACGCGAGCCGTGCAGATGCTGCTCGGCCTCTTCTTCCTGGGCCTGGTCTACTACGCCGCCATCCTGGCCGAGCTGCCCACCCTGCAGCGGATCCTCGAGAACCTGCTGATCGTCCTCCCCTTCGCCGTCATCGTCCTGTTCCAGGGCGAGATCCGCCGCGCCCTCGCCGATTTCGGGCGCAATCCCCTATGGGGGCTCGCCAAGCAGCAGAAGGTGGTGGCTTCGTTCAGCGAGATCGTGCTCGCCGCCACCACGCTCGCTTCCCGCCGCGTCGGCGCCCTGATCGTCATCGAGCGGCTGCACGGGCTGCGCAACTACATCGAGAACGGCATCGGCCTCGACGCCGTCGCCTCTTACGACCTGCTGATCAACATCTTCATGCCCGACACGCCGCTCCACGACGGCGCCGTCATCGTCCAGGACGACCGCATCGCCGCCGCGGCCTGCTTCCTGCCGCTGACGCCCAACCCGGAGCTGTCCAAGGAGTTCGGGACCCGCCACCGCGCGGCCCTCGGCATCACCGAGGAGACCGACGCCGTGGCCGTGGTCGTCTCCGAGGAGACGGGGGTCATCTCGGTGGCATTCAACGGCAATCTCATCCGCGACCTCGACAGCAACAGCCTGCGCGCCACCCTGTACAAGTACCTGGTGACGGACCTCTATCCGCAGGGCGGCAAGCCGTGAGCGAGCGGGCGCGCACCTGGCTGCTGCGGCTGCTGGCCCTCGGCATTGCCGTCGGCATCTGGTTCAACGCCTCGGTCGAGGACCGGCTCGTCTCCAGCGAGAAGGTGGTGGAGGCGGGCGTCGCCTACAACCGGCCGCGCGGCTTTCTGATCGTCAACCCGACGACCCAGACCGTGAACGTGCGCCTGATCGGCAGCAAGAAGGCCATCCGCCAGCTCAACCCCTACATGGTGAACGTGCAGGTCGAGCTGTCGCAGCGGCAGGAGGGGTCCGCGACCATCGCGCTCAACCGGGACAACGTGCAGGCCCCGGACGGCCTGGAGGTCGTCTCGATCGAGCCCGGCACGATCCGGGTGGACCTCGAGCGGGAGGTCACGCAGCGCGTGACGGTGGTGCCGCGGCTCGCCGGCAAGCTGGCGCCGGGCTTCCTCATGGACGAGCCCGAGGTCTTCCCCAGCCAGGTGCTGGTGACCGGCCCCAAGTCGATGCTCGCCCGCATCGAGACGCTCTCGACCGGCCCGATCGACCTCGCCGGCCGCGCCGCGACCTTCGAGGAGACGGTGCCGGTGATCTCTCCCGACCCGCTGATCCAGATCGTCCAGCCTTCGACCGTCACCATCCGCATCCCCGTGAAGCCGCCGGCCGAGGCAGAGGCCGGGGCGCCCGACACCCGAAAGGAAACGCCTTGAGCAACGCTTCGCCCCGACTGTTCGGCACCGACGGCATCCGCGGCCGTTTCGGCGAGCCTCCCCTCGACCGTGCGACCGTGACCGCGCTCGCCGTCCAGCTCGCCGCCACCCTGCGGGAGCGCGGCAACGGCGCGCCGCCCCGAATCGTGCTCGGCGGCGATACCCGCGAGAGCACGCCCGAGATCTGCCGCTGGCTGGCGGCCGGACTTGGCGATGGCGGGATCGACGTGCGCTACGCGGGCGTGATCCCCACGCCGGGCGTGGCCTATCTCGCCCGCCAGTTGGACGCGGCTGCCGGCGTCGTCGTCTCGGCGAGCCATAACCCTTACCCGGACAACGGCATCAAGCTCCTCGATCCGCGAGGCTTCAAGTGGAGCGACGAGGACGAGCTGGCCTTGGAGCGGCGTCTGGGAGCGTCATCAGGGGCGGTGGGGCCGGTCCGGGATCTGCCGGAGGGCCGGCCCAGGATCGAGACGGATCTCCGCGAGCGCTACCTCCGCCACCTCGCCGGCACTGTCCCCGGCGAGCGCCCCCTCGACGGGCTGCGGCTGGTGCTCGACGCCGGCAACGGCGCCGCCTCCACCTACGCCGGTGAGCTGTTCGAACGGCTCGGGGCCCGGGTGACCCTGCTCAACGCCGACCCCGACGGCCGCAACGTCAACGAGCGCTGCGGCTCGACGGCGCCCGGCGAGATGGCGGCGCGGGTGGTCGCCGAGGGGGCGGACCTCGGCGCCGCCTTCGACGGCGATGCCGACCGCTGCATCCTGGCCGACGAGCGGGGGACGGTGCGCGACGGCGACGCCATCCTCTATCTCTGGGCCATCTGCCTGCACCGGAGCGGCCGTCTCCACCCGCCGAAGATCGTGGCCACCTCGATGAGCAACCTCGGGCTGGAGCGGGCGCTCGCCGCCGAGGGGATCGACGTGGTCCGCTGCAACGTGGGAGACCGCTACGTGGTCGAGGCGATGCGGCAGGAGGGCATCCTGCTCGGCGGCGAGCAGTCCGGCCACATCGTGCAGAGCGAGCTCTCGAGCACCGGCGACGGCCTGCTCACCGCCCTCCAGATCGCCTGGCTCCGCCGCCAGTCGGACCAGCTCCTTTCCGCGATGCTCGCCCCCTTCCGGCGCTACCCCCAGGTGCTGCTGAACGTGAAGGTGGCGAAGAAGGTCGACTTCAAGATCCTGCCCGCCGTGACCGAGACGGCCCGCTCCGTCGAGGACCGCCTGGGCGAGGACGGCCGGCTGGTCCTGCGCTACAGCGGCACCGAGCCCCTCGCCCGCATCATGATCGAAGGCCCCGAGCAGGTGGTCATCGACGCCCTGGCGGAAGAGCTGGCCGTGGCGATCCGGGGGGACCTGGGGGCGGGGTAGGGCCTTGCGGCCTCGAGGAACCTGCGTTAGAGTTCCTCGACGCTTCCTTCTGGAACTTTTACCCGCGAGACGAGCCCTGATGCCCGATCCCCTGGTCCTCTATTCGGCGAACACGCTGCTGGCATACCGTATCAACGAGCGTTACTATCACCAGAATCATTTTGCCTGGTGCGCACCTTTCTTCAGCGTCTCCGGCGACTCGATTGACATCCCCATGCCTCCATCCTCAACGCCGTGCGACATCTGTCGTAAGTATTTAGATGATATTCAGCGCCAAGACCGGCACAGCTCAAGTATTCACAACAACCGGGAAGGCCTCCGGAGCGGTATGGCTGCCAAAAGGGAAGCAGGTGTCATCACTCCCGAACAGCACCAGGAGATCGAAAGGATCGTATCGGAAGCATCTGTGGGAGATTTCCGCCCCCTGCTCTACATCATCCCTTTCAACAGCGTCCGGGATCTGATACAGCCAGTGCCGCCTCATCAAAAGGCACATCCTTTTTCGCCGGAATACAAAATCGAGGACCTGCCTCGGTCGCGCTTCGACGTGCTAGACTGGCAATGGAGGTGATTCCATGTTCGAAGCTGCGGCATCGATGAGCTCTGACCGACTGCTGTCCGTTGCTTACTACACCAGGATTGCCCTGGAGCATTGTTTCACCCCCGAGGATCTCCGCAAGTATCCGCTCCTGGCGGGCACCTCTGGAGAGCCGAGCCCTGAGGAGCAGGAGATCGCTTGCCAATGGCTGGAGGAGATCCAAAACCAGGAAGGCAAGTCGATTGACCGGCTCGATTACGGGACGGTCGCGCGATATATCAGTGAGGTGGTTGGTTTGTCACAACGCCGCTGGGAATCGGAGAGGACGTACGACCCGCAAGAAGGGCAGCGCCTCCTCGAAGAGCTCCGCCGCGCGGTCCCCCTTCCCTGGGAGCTTCGCAAAGCTGGCTGACAGGCGGGGCGAGTTGCACCCCGCCTTCCTGCGGATCAAATCTTCAGCGCCCCTTGGTCGGCACCATCGCCGTCAGCATCTCCTTCACCGCGGCCTCCATCCCCACGATCACCGCGCGGGCGATGATGGCGTGGCCGATGTTCAGCTCCTCCATGCCGGCGATGGCGGCGATCGGGCCGACGTTGCCGGCGTGCAGTCCGTGGCCGGCGTAGGCGTGGAAGCCGGCCGCCCGCCCCTGCTCCACGACCTCGGCGACCTGGCGCACCTCGCCCTCCAGGGCGTCCAGCTCGGCGGCCCGGGTATAGGCGTCCGTATTGATCTCGAAACCTCCGACCCCGCTGCTGGCGAGCCCAGAGAGCGCCTGGATCTGCCGGGGGTCCGGGTCCACGAAGAGGGAGACGGCGATCCCCTCGGCGGCCAGACGCTCGGCCACATCGGCGATCCGGCGGCCGTAGAGGATCAGGTTGAGCCCGCCTTCCGTGGTGACCTCCTCGGGCCGCTCGGGCACCAGGGTCACCTGATGGGGCTTCACCCGGAGCGCGACTCTCACCATCTCCTCGGCGCTCGACATCTCCAGGTTGAGCTTGCCCTTGACGCTGGCGCGCAAGCGCTCGACGTCGGAGTCCTGGACGTGCCGGCGGTCCATCCGCAGATGGACGGTGATGCCGGCGGCTCCCGCCTCCTCGGCGATCCGTGCCGCCTCCAGCGGGTCGGGGTACTGGGTCTTCCGGGCCTGCCGTACGGTCGCGACATGGTCGACGTTGACGGAGAGCTTCACTCGTTGCTGCGACTTGGCCATCAGCGTTCGATCTCCATATCTGCGCGCGTCGTTTCTTCCGGCTCGCGGCTGATCAGCACCGTGCCGTGGATTGGGAAGAGCGTGCGGTGGAGCCGCTCTCCGAAAACGCAGTTCACCTCGTAGTAGCCGTCCGGACTGATCTGGAGCAGCACTCCCTTCCCCCCTTTGACTCCCAGCGTCTCATTGTGAATCAGCACATCGGTGTGAAGCTCCATCGTCCCTCAATCCTCCTGAATGTAACCGTCATCCTTGTATTCCTTGAGCTTGCGTTGCAGGGTGCGGAGGCCGATGCCGAGGAGGTCCGCGGCCTTGGCGCGATGGCCGCCGGTACGGTCCAGGGTTTCCAGGATCGCCTGGCGCTCGATGTCCGCCATGGTGCGCGGCTCGCCCACCACCGACTGCACGAGCGATCCGGACGGCGAGAGGGCCGACGACTCCCGCACTTCGATCGGCAGGTCGGCCGGGGTGATCTCGTCGCCCTGGCTGAAGACCACGGCGGACTCGATGACGTTGCGGAGCTGCCGCACGTTGCCCGGCCATGGATAGCGGGTCAGGAGCTCCAGGGCTCCCGCGCCGAGGTGCTTGACCGCCTTGCCGTGCTCCTGGCAGAAGAGGCCCAGGAAGTGCTCGGCGAGCTGGATGATGTCGCCCGGCCGCTCGCGCAGCGGCGGGATGCGCAGCGTCACCACCTTCAGCCGGTAATAAAGGTCCTCGCGGAAACGCCCCTCGGAGACCTCCCTCTCCAGATCGCGGTTGGTGGCCGCGATCAGCCGGAAGTCGACCGAGATCAGGTCGCTGCCGCCGACCCGCATGACCTGACGCTCCTCCAGGACCCGCAGGAGCTTGACCTGGAGCTCGGGGTAGAGCTCGCTGATCTCGTCCAGGAACAGGGTGCCGCGGTGGGCCAGCTCGAACTTGCCGATCTTGCGCGTCACGGCGCCGGTGAAGGCGCCCCGCTCGTGGCCGAACAGCTCGCTCTCCAGGATGTCGCTGGGAATGGCGCCGCAGTTGATGGCCAGGAATCGCTCGTTGCGGCGGGGGCTCGCCCGGTGGAGGGCGTTGGCCACCAGCTCCTTGCCGGTGCCGCTCTCGCCGATGACCAGCACGCTCGAACGGGTGGGCGCCACCAGCCGCATCTGCTCGAACAGCCGCTCCATGGGCGCCGAACGGCCGATGATGCTCTCGAAGCCATAGCGCTTGTCGAGCATCTCGCGGAGGTTCGAGACCTCCTCCTTGAGCTGCTCCTTCTCGATCAGGTTCATCACCCGCTTGCGCAGCTCGTAGAGGTCCACGGGCTTGGTGAGGTAGTCGTCGGCGCCGACCCGCATGGCCTCGACCGCCGACTCGATCGAGCCGTAGGCGGTGACCAGCATGATGCTGAGGTCGATCTTCCGCTCCCTGACCTCGTGCAGGAAGGCCAGGCCGTCCATGCCGGGCATCCGCAGATCGCAGACGGCGAGCCGGGCGTTTTCGTTCTCGTCGATGAACTCCAGGGCCTTCTTTGCGTCGTCGAAAGTCCGCACGCCGAGACCCGCTTTCTCGAGGGCCAGGGCCATCGATTCGCGGGAGCCGGTTTCGTCGTCGATCACGAGGACTAGGGGCTTGTCGGGCATTCGCGGGTCATTTTGGCACAGACGGGGGTGCGGGTCGAGGAAAAGGGCCTCCTGTCATACACTGGCTCCTCCTGGCAGATATGACCCTCCCCTTCGACACTCGAGAAAACCGCGATGCCACCACCCTGGAAGGGGTGCTGGACCGGGTCGTCTTCGCCAACGAGGAGAACGCCTGGAGCGTCGTGCGCCTCGCCGTGCAGGGGCAGCGCGACGTGGTGACGGCGGTCGGCAACCTGCTGGGGGTGCAGCCCGGAGAGAACCTGCGCCTGACGGGGACCTGGATCAACGATCCGAAGTACGGCAAGCAGTTCAAGGTCGCCTCCTACGCCACGGTGGCGCCGGCGACGGTGACCGGAATCGAGAAGTACCTGGGCTCCGGCCTGATCCGTGGGATCGGCAAGGTCATGGCCTCGCGGCTGGTGGAGACCTTCGGCCTGGAGACGCTGGACGTCATCGAGAACCGGCCGGAGCGCCTGACCGAGGTGGAGGGGATCGGGCCCAAGCGGAGCCGCGAGATCCTCCGCGCCTGGGCCGAGCAGAGGGAGATCAAGGAGGTCATGATCTTCCTGCAGTCGCACGGCGTCTCCACCCACTACGCGATCAAGATCTACAAGGCCTACGGCTCCCAGGCGACCCGGCTGGTCAAGGAGAACCCCTACCGGCTGGCGACCGACATCCACGGCATCGGCTTCAAGTCCGCGGACAAGATCGCCTCGGCGCTCGGCATCCCCACCGACGCGCCCCAGCGGATCGAGGCCGGCACCCTCTACCTGCTGGGGCAGGGCGCCGACCGGGGCCACCTCTACCTCCCCCGCAAGACGCTGGCCGAGGAGGGGGAGAAGCTGCTGGGCGTGCCGGCCGCCCGGGTCGAGCAGGCCGTCGCGGCCCTGGCGGAGACGGAGCAGATCGTTCTTGAAGCCCTGGTCGACCCCGCGGAGCAGGCGGTCTTCCTGAAGGCGCTCCACGCCGCCGAATCGGGCGCCGCGGCACGGGTCCGGGCGCTCCTCATCCAGCCGCCGCTGCCGATCGAGATCGACGTCGACCGGGCCCTCGACTGGTTCGAGAAGCAGGAGCGGATCGACCTCGCCCGCCAGCAGCGCCAGGCCATCCGCTCCGGGCTCACCCGCAAGGTGCTGGTCATCACGGGCGGCCCCGGCACCGGCAAGACGACCCTGGTGCGCGGCATCGTCAAGATCCTCGAGAAGAAGCGCCAGAAGGTGCTGCTCGCCGCGCCCACCGGCCGGGCGGCCAAGCGGCTGTCCGAGGCGACCAGCGCCGAGGCCACCACGCTGCACCGGCTGCTGGAGTTCAACCCGCAGACCCGGCAGTTCGACCGCAACCGCGAGCACCCGCTGTCCTGCGACGTGCTGATCGTGGACGAGGTGTCGATGCTCGACGCCGTGCTCGCCCATCACGTCCTGCGGGCCGTGCCGGACCACGGCCGCCTGATCCTGGTGGGCGACGTCGACCAGCTCCCCTCGGTCGGTCCCGGCCGGGTGCTGGCGGACCTCATCCGCTCGGAGGCGGTGGAGGTGGTCCGCCTGACCGAGATCTTCCGCCAGGCCGAGCGCAGCCTGATCGTGGTCAACGCCCACCGGGTGAACCAGGGGATGATGCCGGTGCTGGAGTCGGTGGACAGCGACGGCGACTTCTTCTTCCTGGAGAGGAAGGAGCCGGCGGAGATCGTCGAGACCATCGCCCAGCTCGTCGCGAAGCGCATCCCGGCGAAGTTCGGCTTCGATCCCGTCGAGCAGATCCAGGTCCTGACCCCCATGAACCGGGGAGCGCTGGGCACGGAGAACTTGAACGCCGTGCTGCGCGACCTGCTGAACCCCGAGGGGGCCATGGTGACCCGCGGCGGGCACAGCCTGCGGGTGGGCGACAAGGTGATGCAGACGCGGAACAACTACGACCTCGAGGTGTTCAACGGCGATCTCGGGCGGGTGCGCGCCATCGACGAGGTCGACCAGATCGTGACCGTGGCGACCGACGGCCGGGAGGTCGCCTACGAGTTCGGCTCGATCGACGAGCTGGTCCTCGCCTATGCCTGCTCGATCCACAAGTCGCAGGGCAGCGAGTACCCGTGCGTGGTGATCCCGCTCCACAGCAGCCACTACGTGATGCTGCAGCGCAATCTCCTCTACACGGCCCTCACGCGGGCGAAGCGGCTGGCCATCCTAGTGGGAGAGGAGCGGGCCCTGAGGATCGCCGTCGGCAACCGCAAGGTCCGGGCCCGCTTCACCCGCCTGGCGGAGCGGCTGGCCGGAAATCCCTGATCAACCTTTCAGGTGGTTCAGGAACTCGTTGAACAGGCGTTCGCGGAACGCGCTCAGCCGCTTGGGCTGAGGCTCGCCCTTCCGGGCCTCGACGATGATGATGTGCGGCAGGTCCGGAGCATCGTCGTAGATCTCGTGGCGCTCGATCCCCTGGAAAAGCGGCAGCTCGCTCTCGCCCCGGCGGCACCAGCGGACCTGGTCGAAGCCGCAGGCGAGCAGGGCCTCCTGGAGGATCTCGGAGTTCCACAGGAACTGGTGCTGCCAGCCATGGAAGGCGCGGTTCAGCCGGAGGGCGGCGAGACACTTCACGTCGGGCTCCACGTCCAGCTTGTAGTGGGTCACCCAGACCCAGTCGAGGTTGGGGGTGGTCAGCCGGATCCAGGCGCCCGGGGCCAGGACCCGGTGGGATTCGAGGAAGAACGCGATCGCGTCGTCGAGCTTCAGGTGCTCCAGGAAGTGCTCGGCGAAGATGGCTTCCACCCCGCTGAACTGAAGCCCCCCGGTGACGTCGGCCACCACGTCGACTCCCGGCAGGGCCTGCATGTCGATGTTGACCCAGCCTTCGATCCGGGCGCCGCCGCTGCCGACGTGCAGGCGGTGGGGTCCGTCGGATGGCTGCGCGTTCGGGGTCCTGCGGTTCAAAATCATGCGGGGGATTCTATGCCGCGAGAGGGGCAAGGTCGAGCTTGAGAGCCCCTCTCCTTCCGGAGAGGGGCTCAGGCCGAGTGGGTCTTACCGTGGCGGCTCGGGCTCTTCCGGAGGATAAACCTCGGGGTAGATCTCCGGCTCGGCTTCCGGGCCGGTCAGCGGATCGCTGAGGGGCAGGCGGTCTCCGGAGTAGTCCCCGGAGTAGTCCCCGGAGAAATCAACCGGCGGCGGCGGGGTGTAGGACGGCGGCGGCACCGGCGCCCCGCGCTGGGGCCAGTAGCCCGGCTCGAGGCCGAAGCGGGACAGGATCACGGCGCCGAAGCCGACGATCCAGGCGATGGCCTGCACGAGGGCGCCGAACAGCCCCAGCATGAAGGCGAAGAAGCCGAACCAGGGGATTACGTCGAAGACCTCGCCCAGGAGCGACCAGACCTGGATCAGCGCCACGCCGACCAGGGCGACCATGTAGGGCCCGCCGAATCTCCGGTTGAAGCGGATCTCGATCAAGCGCCCCAGCCGGTACGCCACCGCGGCGTAGCCCAGAATGAAGAGCAGCACCAGGTAGAGAAACAGGAACGGGTAGAGCAGGAACAGTGCGCATCCGACGACGGTGATCGCCAGCAGGACGGTCACCACGAGCAGCAGCGGCCAGAAGAAGATGGTGCCCAGAAGCCCCGCCAGCGCCGACTGCCAGGGCTGGGCCGCGAGCTGACGGTCCACCCGCTCCAGGGGACGGCGCGCCACCAGCAGGACCAGGCAGGTGAGCAGGCCGATCAGGATGAGCCCCACCACGCTGCCCATGACGTCCGAGAAGCCGCCCCAGAAGGACCAGGGCCCCCGCCCCCAGCGGTCGTCGAACATGCGGCCGCGGTGGCGCCACGGAAACAGTCCCACCTCGGTCGGGACGCCATGGATCTGGGACCCCGGCTCCCGGTGGATGGTCCCGCCCACGGCCGTGACGTCCCCCTCCACCACCGCGTTCGGGCCGAGGAAGACGCTGCTGCCCACGGAGGTGACGTCGCCGCCGACCTTGCCCTGGATCCGGGCGGCGCCGCCGATGGCCGTGACGGTGTCCGTGACCTCGCCGTCCACGGTGGCCGAGCCGCCCACCGCCACGGCCTCCTCCACCACCTCGTCCTTGTCCACCCTGACGCTGCCGCCGACGTTCACCCGCGGGCCGGCGTTGTGGCGCCGCTCGCGCTCCGGGGTTTCCGGCGGCGCGGGGGGCTCCGGCACCTCAGGGACCTCGGCGACATCCACATCGACGTCGACGTCGCTGGTCGTCGCGGCCACCTCCTCCACGGAGGTCTCCGTCTCGGCGGCCGGCTCCGGGATCGAGGGCTCCGCGGCCGACGCCCCGTCCTCCAGCCCGAACAACTGGCGCTGCTCGGCGGCGGAGAGTCCCCGCAGGCGCAGGAGCGCGTCGGCGTCCTCGCCCAGCCAGTCGCGAAGCGTGCGGGCGCTGACCCGCTCGCCGTTGACGGCCACGTCCTGGCCGGTCATCACCTCGATGGTGCGGATCCCCGCCCGGGCCTTGCGGGGCTTCAGCGCGATGCCGCCGGTGACCGGCAGCACCTCGTAACGGCTCTCGAGGCTCCGGCGCAGCTCCGTGCGCTCTTCGGCCGAAGCGGGAGGGTTGGCGGCGGACTGCGGAGCGGGAGCGGCTATCGCAGGTGTCATAGGCGTAGCCGCCATGGAACCGAGAACGAGAAGGATCGCGGCGGCGAGCCGCAGGGATCTCTTCCCGAAAAGCTTTCCCTTGAAAGATATTGCCAGACGATCAGATGGGGTCCACATAGGTCCAGTTCCTCTCACCAGTGAGTTGGTCGCGGAGAAGACGGAAGGCGAGGCTCGAGATGAGCAGGCAGACCACGAGGCCCGCCGTCACCTGCGGCATCGTCAGCGGCTGAGTGAGGGCCCGGCCGATGGTGAGCAGCAGGTCCCACACCCGGAGCGCCGTCGCCAGCCACTGGGCGGCGTCGGCCAGCGCGCGCACCCCGCCCTGCACCAGGCCGCCGAAGCTCCAGAAGCCCGCCAGCACCCGTAGCACCGGCGGCAGCCAGACCGCGCCGAGCCCCAGAGCCACCAGGCAGACCGCCACGGCGAGGCGCGCTCCGCGCGAAGCGAAGAGATCCCGCCTGGTGGCTGGGATCCCGGCCCGAAGGATCACCCGGTCGGCGAAGCCGGCCGGCGGCGCGATCAGGGGCAGGGACTCGAACAGCTCGAGCAGCGCGGCGTCGGCCTGGTCGTCGCCGTCGTACCGCTCGGCGGCGAGCCATCGGTCGACGGCGTTCGAGGCGTTCGAGTGGGGGGGGCGCATTCCGTTCATTTCTCCTCTGATCCGCCCTACGAGGCGAGGGCGCGTCCGGTTTCAGGTCCCCACCCCAGGGAGGTCATCGCCTGGGCGAGCTCCTTGCGAGCCCGGTGGAGATTGGTCTTCACCGTGCCGAGAGGCAGGCCGGTGACCTCGCAGATCTCCTGGTACGAGGCGCCATGAGCGTAGAACATCAGCACCGCCTGCCGGTACTCCGGCCGCAGGAGGGCGATGGCGCGCTCGAGGGACCGCCCGAGGTCCCGCCGCTCCGCCGCGGCCAGGGGATCCTCCACCGTCTCGTCCGCCAGCACGGCGCCGAGGCTCCCCCGCTCGTCGTCCGCCGCCTCCAGAGGCACGGTCTCGGGCGTCCCCCGGCGGAGGTGGTCGATGGTCGAGTTGTGGGCGATCTTGAACAGCCAGCTCGAGAATTTCCACTGCGGATCATAGGTATTGAGGCGGCGGAAGGCCTTGACGAAGACCTCCTGCGCCAGGTCCTCGGCGGACGCGGGGTCCTGGACCATGCGCAGGATCAGGCTGTAGACGGGCCGCTCGAACCGCTTGACCAGCTCGCGGTACGCGTCCTGCGAGCCCCGGAGGGCGCTCACTACCACCTCGGCATCGGTCTTCATCGCGCCTCAGATACGGTACCCCGTGTCCCGGGTTGCGCCGGATCGGCTAAACTTCCGCCGGAAGCCCCAAAACTCGACTCGCTGGAGGAAACCGATGCGAATTCTATACTCCGCCCTTCTCGCCTTGTTCCTGGCCTTGCCCGCGGGCGCCGGCACGCTCGCCGGCGTCACCCTGCCCGACAAGGCCGAGGTCAAGGGCCAGGCCCTGGTGCTCAACGGCATGGCGCTGCGCTCGAAGTTCTTCATCAAGGTATACGTGGCCGGCCTCTACCTGCAGCACAAGGAGAAGACCCCCGCCGCCATCCTCGGGGCCGACGCCCCGCGCCAGCAGGTGATGCACTTCCTCTACGACGTCACCAAGGAGCAGATGTGCGAGGCCTGGGGGGAAGGGCTCGAGGAGAACAGCCCGAACGCCTCCGCCGAGGTGAAGAAGGGCTTCACCAGCCTCTGTGGCTGGATGGAGCCGATCAAGAAGGGCAATAGGATCGTGCTGACCTACATCCCCGGCGAGGGCACTCACGTCGAGGTCAACGGCAAGACGAAGGGCACCCTCGAGGGCAAGGCCACGGCGGACGCCGTCCTCAACACCTGGATCGGCCCCAAGCCGGGCCCCGGTGCAGACTTCAAAAAGGCGATTCTCGGCGGGTAAACGTGGCAAAAAAAGAAGGAGCGCTTGGCGCTCCTTTTTTGGGAGGGATGAGAGGAGGATTGCCTCCCCGCAAGAAGAAGACTAGACGAGCCATACGCTTTTGTCAATATGAATTTTACCTCTTATCCTCGGATTCTTATCCTCGGATGGCGAAGGTCACCAGGATGACGGCGGCCAGCAGCACCCGGTAGACCACGAAGGCCGTCAGGCTCCGCCGGCGCAGCCAGGCGAGGAGCCAGGCGATCACCGCGTATCCCACGATCGCGGAGACGATCAGGCCGATCCCCATCATCGCGAGCTCGTCCGTGCCGGCCGGGTTCTCCACGAGGTCCTTGACGTCCTTCAGGGCCACCAGGACACTGACGGGGACGGAGAGGAGGAAGGCGAAGCGGGCGGCCGCGGGCCGGCTCAAGCCGAGGAGCAGGGCGGCGGTGATGGTGATCCCCGAGCGCGAGGTGCCGGGCACCAGGGCCAGCGCCTGCGCGATGCCGATGACGAGGGCGTCCCGCCAGAAGACGTCGCCCAGCAGCCGCGTCTTCCGGCCGATCCGGTCGGCGTAGAAGAGGAGCAGGCCGTAGAACAGGGTGGTGCCGGCGATGAGCAGGGGATTGCGGGCCTGCGTCGCGATCCAGTCGTGGAACAGGAGGCCCGCGAGGCCGGCGGGGATCGTGCCCAGCACGAGGTACAAGGCCATGGGCCGCGGCGCGAACTCGCCCTCCCGCGAAGCGGCCCGGCCCGTGAAGAAGCCCGCGATCAGGTCGCGCAGGTCGCGGTGGAAGTAGGCGACGATGGCCAGCAGCGTCCCCGTGTTGGTGGCGATGTCGAAGGCCAGACCCTGGTCGCGCCAGCCCAGGAAGTAGGGGACGAGGATCAGGTGGCCCGACGAACTGATGGGGAGGAACTCGGTCACCCCCTGGACCACGGCCAGGATGACGGCCTGGACCGGGGTCACGAGAAAACTCTCTGGATCGGCAATTGGACCTCCGTCAGCCCCGCCCGGGCAAGGCTGGCCCGGCGCCGGGGGATTCTACAGACGTTGGCGGCGGCCCGCACGTAAACGGCTATACTCCCGGGGCTCGAACGAATGCCCTGGGGAGCCCCAAGAATCCATGGAAACCATCCTGATCACCGGCGGAGCCGGTTTCATAGGCTGCAACTTCGTCAGGCTCGTCCTGGCGGAGACCGGCGCCCGCGTCCTCGTGCTCGACAAGCTCACCTATGCCGGCAGCCTCGAGAACCTCGCCGGAGTCCTCGACGATCCCCGCCTGGAGTTCCTCCAGGGCGACATCGCGGACCGCCGGGAGGTGCGGGCGATCTTCGCCGAGCACCGCCCCACGGCGGTGGTCAACTTCGCCGCCGAGAGCCACGTCGACCGCTCGATCGACGACGCCAGCGCCTTCATCCAGACCAACATCGTGGGCGCCTTCGAGCTGCTCGAGGCGGCCCGCCATTATCTTGCGGGTCTTGCGGGTCTCGCCGGACTCGACGCGGAGGCCCGCGGCGCCTTCCGGTTCCTCCACGTCTCGACCGACGAGGTCTACGGCAGCCTGGGGCCGGACGGCGCCTTCACCGAGTCGACGCCCTACGCGCCCAACTCCCCCTACGCCGCCTCCAAGGCGGCCG
>DATFNZ010000010.1:0-104949 GCA_035266085.1 Thermoanaerobaculia bacterium | reverse complement strand
CTGAACCCGGGGCCCCAGGGCTCCATCTTCTTTGGCGCCTCCGGCAGCGACCGGCGGGCCGTCGCCGGCGGACGCTGGTACTTCCGGGCCTTCACGACCATCTCCCCTTCCACCTTGGAGGTCTGGACCACCGACGGGACTCCGGCCGGCACGAGCATTCTCAGGACGATTCACGCCTCGGCCTCGGCCGTCGAGCCCTTCTACTTTCCCTTTTTCAACCTGCGGACCCCGAGCCCGATGGCCAGTCTCGGCGGCTCCCTGGTCCTCCAGGCCAGCGACGGCATCGCCTCCGACCTCTGGAAGACGGACGGCACCGCGGCCGGCACGGTGCCTCTCGCCGACATCTACCCCGGCCCCACGTCGGGCCGGCCCCAGGAGCTGACGGCCCTGGGCGGCTCCATGCTCTTCCAGGCCACCGAGGAAACCCACGGCGGGGAGCTCTGGGCGACGGACGGCACGGCCGCGGGAACGGGCCTGCTCGCGGACCTCGACAACTCTCCCGGCACGCCGGGCAGCTTCCCCGAGGAGCTCACGCGCCTGAACGGCCTCATCCTCTTCCGCGCCGGCGCACGGCTGTGGAAGAGCGACGGTACGGCCGCCGGCACCGAGGCCCTCGGGGACTTCTCGGACCCCGTCGGCCTGGAACGCCTGGACGGCACCGTCCTCTTCGCTGGCCGAGACGGCGAGGGCGAGGAGCTGTGGCGGAGCGACGGCACCCCGGAAGGGACGCTGCTCGTCAAGGACATCGCCTCGGGACCCGCTTCCTCCTCGCCCGGCCAGATCACCGCCGCCGGCAGCCTCGCTTTCTTCTCGGCCGTCGAGGCCGCCACGGGCCGTGAGCTCTGGAAGACCGACGGCACGTACGAGGGTACGGCCCTGGTGAAAGACATCCGGCCCGGCCCGGGCGACTCGATCCGCTTGACCTGGGATTCCGCGGCTCGGCCGGAAGACCGCCTCGTGGCGGTCGGCGCAACGTTCTTCTTCCCCGCCGACGATGGCGCCGCGGGCGAGGAGCTGTGGAAGAGCGACGGCACGGCGGCCGGCACCGTCCTCGTCCGCGACGTCTTCCCCGGTCCCCGCTCGTCGGAGATCCGCTGGCTGATCGCCGCCGGAGGCCGCGTCTTCTTCGTGGCCGACGACGGCGTCCATGGCCGCGAGCTCTGGGTGAGCGACGGCACGCCGGCGGGCACGCGCCTGGTGCTCGACTTCCTCCCCGGGCCTGGCTCCTCCGTGCCCCAGGACCTCTTCGCGCTCGGGCACGCCGTCCTCTTCTCCGCCACGGACGGCGTCCATGGCCGCGAGCTCTGGCGCAGCACCGGCGCACCGGTCGGCACCTGGCTGGTGCAGGACATCGCTCCCGGCCCGCTGCCCGCGAGCCCGATGTACTTCACTCCCGCGGGCGCCAACGTCTACTTCTTCGCCAACGACGGCGCCACCGGCTTCGAGCTGTGGGCCGTCCCGCAGGCGCCCCTGCTCACCACCTTCGCCGACGTGCCCGCGGCCCACTGGGCCTGGAGCTACGTCGAGGCCCTGGCGGCGGGCGGCCTCACCGACGGCTGCGCCCCGGGCCTCTACTGCCCGTCCCAGACCGTGACCCGGGCGGAGATGGCCACCTTCATCATCCGGAGCATCCATGGCCCGGGCTTCGTGCCGCCGCCGGCCACCGGCACGGTGTTCCAGGACGTCCCCGCCGGCTTCTGGGCGGCGCCCTGGATCGAGCGGTTCGCCGCCGACGGCTTCACCAGCGGCTGCAGCGCCACGCCTCCGCTCTTCTGCCCGGAGACGCCGGTCTCCCGGGCCCAGATGGCCGTCTTCCTGCTGCGCGCCCGCCACGGCGCCTCCTACGTGCCGCCGCCGGCCACCGGCACCGTGTTCCAGGACGTTCCCGCCGGCTATTGGGCGGCGGCCTGGATCGAGCGGCTCGCCGCCGAGGCGATCACCGCCGGCTGCGCGCCCAACCTGTACTGTCCGGAGAATCCGGTCGTCCGCGACGCGATGGCCGTGTTCCTGGTCCGGGCCTTCAATTTGCCCCTGCCGTGAGGAGACCGACTTCTTGAAAGGAGAGCCATGAAACGTTGCGCTCTGCTCCTGACCTTCTGCTTCCTGACCCTCTGGGCGGCAGCGGCGCAGGCCCAGCCGGCCTTCCGGGTGGCGGACGTCGACACCACCCGGGAAGACCTGGTCGATCCCCTCTTCAGCGGCCGCGACTTTGCCGCCCTGGGCGCCACGCTCTTCTTCGTCCACGACGACGGGATCCACGGTCTCGAGCTGTGGAAGAGCGACGGCACCGAGGCCGGCACCACCCTGGTGAAGGACGTCTGCCCCGGAGCCTGCGCGGGCTGGCCCTTTGGCCTCACCGTTTCGAACGGGGCGCTGTATTTCGCCGCCCGGGACGGCGTCCACGGCTGGGAGCTGTGGCGCACGGAC
This sequence comes from Thermoanaerobaculia bacterium, assembly GCA_035266085.1. Lineage (GTDB taxonomy): Bacteria > Acidobacteriota > Thermoanaerobaculia > Multivoradales > UBA5704 > DATARR01. The sequence continues at coordinate 102,522 of DATFNZ010000010.1, read as the reverse complement.
GGCACGACCGCCAACACCCGGCTCGTGGCAGACCTGAATCCCGGGGTCTCCGACGGTCTCACCGGCCTCTTCGATCTCGGGGGCGTGCTCTACCTGACGGCCGACGACGGCGTCCACGGCAACGAGCTGTGGAAGACGGACGGCACCGCCGCGGGCACCCAACTGGTGGCCGATCTCCGTCCGGGGCCGGCAGGGTCGTCCCCTCGCCTCTGGCTCGACCTCGGCGGCGGCAAGCTTCTGTTCAACGCGGACGATGGCATGGTCGGCCGCGAGCCCTGGGTGACCGACGGCACGGCCGCAGGCACCGTCCTGTTCAAGGATGTCCGGCCGGGCGCGGGCGGCTCCACTTTTACCGTCGGCAACATCGGCTTCGAGAACGACGCCTGCGCGCTCGGCAATGGGACCTTCTTCTTCACGGCCGACGACGGCGTCCATGGCAACGAGCCCTGGATTTCGGACGGCACGGCCGCGGGCACGGTCCTCCTCAAGGACCTCAACCCCGGTTTCGACGGCTCCCGGGCCTACGGCTTCACACCCCTGGGCGGCTCGGTCTTCTTCGGCGCCTACGACGAAACGGTCTCGTGGGAGCTGTGGAAGACGGATGGCACCGCGGCCGGTACCGCGCTGTTCAAGGACATCAACGACCAGTTCGGCGGCTCCCTTCCACGCCAATTCACCCCCTTCGGCGGCCGGCTGTTCTTCATCGCCGCCGACAACACGGCCGGGCGCGAGCTCTGGTCCACGGACGGCACCGTGGCCGGCACTGCGCTATTCAAGGACATCAATCCAGGTTTCTCGAGCAGCTTCTCGATCTTCATCCGCCCTGTGATCCGCACCGCGGGCGGCCGGCTGCTGTTCTTCGCCGACGACGGAACCCACGGCAACGAGCCCTGGGCGAGCGATGGCAGCGCGGCCGGCACCGGCCTCGTCAAGGACGTCGCCCCGGGCTTCGTGTCCAGCGTCCCCTACGCCTATTCGGGGCTGACGGTGGTGGGATCGACGGCCTTCTTCCACGGCTTTACGATCGCCCACGGCTTCGAGCTGTGGAAGAGCGACGGCACGGCGGCGGGCACGGCCGAGGTGAAGAACATCGCGGCCCTGACCTCCGGCGTGCCGGTCGAGCTCGGCTTTCCCCTGGGCACGATCGACCGCGTCGCGGACCGCCTGGTGTTCGACGCCGACGACGGCGTCTCCGGCCTCGAGCCCTGGGTCACCGGCGGCACCGCCGCGACGACCCAGCAGCTCGCGGACATGACGCCCGGGGCAAGCTGGGGCGGGCCGACCCGGATCGCCCCGTCCGCGGGCCTTCTGGTCAGCGAAAGGTCCGCGACCCTCTGGAAGACGGATGGCACTCCGGCAGGCACCTCGAAGCTCGTACCCCAGCCCATCCTGGCCACGCTCCCGGCGGTTTCCCTGGGCGGGGTCCATTATTTCGCGGCCGAGGATTTCGTCTGGGGCGACGAGTTGTGGAAGACGGACGGCACGACCGCCGGCACCCAGCGGGTGACGGACCTCTGGCCCGGTGAATTCAGCTTCCGCCCGGAATTCCTGACGCCCTTCGGCTCCTTCCTCCTGTTCTCCGCCAGCGACGGTACGCACGGCAAGGAGCTCTGGAAATCCGACGGCACCGCGGCCGGCACCGTCCTCGTGAAGGACGTCGTTCCTGGCTCGTTTGGGAGCATGCCAGCCGAGCTCACTCTCCTGGGCTCCGTCGTGCTCTTCACCGCCGACAACGGCATCTCCAATGAACGGGACCTCTGGAGGACGGATGGCACGGAAGCCGGCACCGTCCTGCTCAAGACCGCGGCGGGCGGGCTCGTCCGGGTGGGCGACGACGTCGTCTTCCTCGCCAGCGAGCCTCTCACCGGCAGAGAGCTCTGGATTACGGACGGCACGGCGGCCGGCACCGCGCGGATCTCGGACGTCAGACCCGGAGCCGCTTCCGGCTTCCCGCCTCCCCCCTTGAACGGGGGCAACACCCGGACGGTCGTGGGCAGCCGGATCTTCGTCCTGGCGGACGGCTTCAACGGCCGCGAGCTGTTCGTGGCGGGCCGCGGCGGGACCGCCAGCGTTCATGACAACATCTACCCGGGCCCCAGGTCCCCGGACATCGACTGGATGACCACGTCGCGCCGCCGCCTGTTCTTCGTGGCCGACGACAGCGTCCACGGGCGCGAGCTCTGGGTGACCGACGGCAGCTTCTCCAACACCCAGCTCCTGAAGGACATCGTGCCCGGCCCCGGCTCGCCCGTGATCCAGTTCGTGACGGCGATGGGGCGCCACCTCCTGTTCAGCGCCGACGACGGCGTGCACGGGGTCGAGCTCTGGGTGAGCGACGGCACGGACACCGGCACCGTCCTGCTGCAGGACATCGCCCCCGGCCCCGCCTCCTCCAGCCCCATGGGGTTCTTCAGCGCCTTCCCCAACATCTACTTCGTGGCCAACGACAACGTGTCGGGGTTCGAGCTGTGGGCCCTCCCCTGGGCCGCCTTGGGCTCCACCTTCGCGGACGTGCCGGTCTCCTACTGGGCCTGGCGTTTCATCGAGGCCCTGGCTGACAGCGGCCTGACCGGCGGCTGCAACGACGGCCTCTATTGCCCCACGCAGACCGTGACCCGGGCGGAGATGTCCGCCTTCATCACCCGCGGCGTCCACGGCGGGGACTACGTGCCGCCGCCGGCCACCGGTACGCGATTCGAGGACGTCCCCGCCGACTTCTGGGCGGCGCCCTGGATCGAGCAGTTCGCAGCCGAGGGCTTCACCAGCGGCTGCAGCGCCACGCCCCCGCTCTTCTGCCCGGAGACCCCGGTCCCCCGGGCCCAGATGGCCGTCTTCCTCCTGCGCGCTCTTCACGGCGCCTCCTACATGCCGCCGCCGGCCACCGGCACGGTGTTCCAGGACGTGCCCGCCGGCTACTGGGCCGCGGCCTGGATCGAGCAGCTCGCCGCGGAGGGGATCACCGCCGGCTGCGCACCCAATCTCTACTGCCCGGAGGATCCCGTCGGGCGCGACCAGATGGCGGTCTTCCTGACCCGGGCGTTCAAACTGCCCTTCCCTTGAGGAAACCGACGATGAAACGCTGCGCCCTGCTGCTGTCCTTCTGTCTCCTGACCTTCCGGGCCGGCGCCGCGCCGGCCCAGCCGGCGACGCTCGTGACGGACGTCAACACGAGCCAGGAGGACTTCGTCGAGCCGCTCTTCACCGGCGTGGACTTCGCGGTCCTGGGGACGACGGTCTTCTTCCTCCACGACGACGGGATTCACGGCATCGAGGTGTGGAAGACCGACGGCGCCGCCGCCGGCACCGCCCTGGTGAAGGATGTCTGCCCGGGCGCCTGCTGGCCGCGGACGTTCCACTTCGCCGTCGCTCACGGCCGCCTCTTCTTCGGCGCGGACGACGGCGTCCATGGCTACGAGCTGTGGGTGACGGACGGATCGGACGCCGGCACCTTCCTGCTCCGCGACGTCAATCCCGGCATCGGCAATGCGCTGAGAGGGGTAAAGAGCGCCGCCGGCACCCTGTTCTTCACCGCCGACGACGGCGTCCACGGCATCGAGCTGTGGAAGAGCGACGGCACACCCGCCGGCACGCAGATGGTGGCCGACCTGCTGCCGGGCTCCGTGGGCTCGGACCCCTGGCTCTCGCTCGATCTCGGCGGCTCGCTCCTCCTCAACGCCGACGACGGGGTCCACGGCCGCGAGCCCTGGCTCTCCGACGGCACGGCGGCCGGCACGGCGATGCTCCTCGACATCAATCCTGGCGCGGGCGACTCCAGCCTCCCCGGAAACTTCATCTTCGGCGAGCCCGACGCCTTCGCCCTGACCGGCGGCGGGTTCCTCTTCTCTGCCGACGACGGCGTCCACGGCTACGAGCCGTGGCGGAGCGACGGCACCGGCGCCGGCACCGCCCTCGTCAAGGACCTCAACCCCAACGCGGAGAGCTCATCGCCCTATGGCTTCCGGATGGCGGGGAGCGCCCTCTACTTCGGCGCCCAGGACGCGGACAACGGCCGGGAGCTCTGGAAGACGGACGGCACCGGGCCGGGGACCCAGCTCGTCAAGGACATCTATCCCGGCACCTTCGGCTCCGCGCCCCGGGAGCTGACGGTCCTGGGCGGCCAGCTCTTCTTCATCGCCTTCGAGCCCGCCGGCGGGCGGGAGCTCTGGCGCAGCGACGGCACTGGCGCCGGCACCGTCCAGGTAAAGGACATCCTCCCCGGTACGGACAGCGGCTTCGTGCCCTGGTATCCCTTCCGCCTGCGGGTGCTGGGATCGTCCCTCCTGTTCTTCGCCGACGACGGCATCCACGGCGCCGAGCTGTGGAAGAGCGACGGCACCGCCGCCGGCACGGCCCTCCTCGCGGACATCTATCCGGGTGTGGTGCCGGGCTTCGGGCTCGGCTTCTCCGGCCTGACGGTCGCGGGAAGCCGGGTCTTCTTCCATGCCATCGGCGTGGACGGCCTGGAGCCGTGGAGGAGCGACGGCACCGCGGCCGGCACCGTCGAGGTGAAGAACATCACGACGCAGGCCTCGGGCCTGGTCCAGTTCGGAGGGTTCCTCACCAGCAGCCTGCAAAAGCTCGGGGACCGGCTGCTGTTCGACGCCGAGGACGGCGTCTCCGGCCTCGAGCCCTGGGCGACGGACGGCACGGCCGCGGCCACCGGGCAGCTCGCGGACCTCGCGCCGGGTCCGGACTGGGGAGCGCCGACTTTGCTGTTTCCGGCTCCCGGACTTCTGCACGCCAGAAACACCGGAGATCTCTGGAAGACCGACGGCACTCCCGCGGGCACGTCGCCGCTCGTGCCGGCGGGCACCCTGCAGGCCGACCCCTTCCTGGCCTCCCTGGGCTCGTCCTGGCTCTTCGCGGCTGACAACTTCACCGCCGGCTCCGAGCTGTGGAAGACGGACGGCACCGCCGCCGGCACCGTCCTCGTGAAGGACATCTGGCCCGGCAACAACGGCTCCAGCCCGTCGGCCCTGACGGTCCTGGGCTCCAGCCTCCTCTTCGAAGCCAACGACGGCACGCACGGCTACGAGCTCTGGAAGTCCGACGGCACCCCGGCCGGCACCGTCCTCGTGAAGGACCTCTCCGCCAGCTCCTTCGGCGGCAGGCCGGGCGAGATCACCCCCCTCGGCTCCGTCGCGGTCTTCACCGCCTACGACGCTGCCGGCACCGATCGGGACCTGTGGAAGACGGACGGCACTCCCGCCGGCACCGTGCTCCTCAGAGCCTCGGCCGGCGGGCTCGTCCGCCTCGGCAACACCGTCCTCTTCCTCGCCACCAGCAGCGCCGGCCGGGAGCTGTGGAAGACGGACGGCACCGCCGCCGGCACCGGCCTCCTGGCGGACATCAGGCCAGGAATCGGCTCCAGCTTCTCCAATCCCTACTTCAACCAGGGAAACACCCAGACCGTGGTGGGAAACAAGTTCTTCTTCCTGGCCGACGACGGGGTCTCCGGCGCCGAGCTGTGGCAGACGGACGGCACGACCGCCGCTCTCGTCAAGGATGTCTACCCGGGCTCCCGGTCCGCGGAGATCACCTGGATGACGCCGCTCCGCGGCCGCCTCTTCTTCGTGGCCGACGACGGCGTCCACGGCCGCGAGCTCTGGGTGACCGACGGCACGCCAGCCGGCACGCGGCTGGTGAAGGACATCGTCCCCGGCCCCGGCTCGCCCGTGATCCAGTCCGTGAAGGCGATGGGCCGCCTCCTCCTGTTCAACGCCACCGACGGCGTGAACGGAGTCGAGCCCTGGAAGAGCGACGGCACCGAAGCCGGCACCGTGATGCTGCAGGACGTCGCGCCCGGCGCGGCCTCCTCGACCGCCATGGGGTTCACCAGCGCCTTCCCCAACGTCTACTTCGCCGCCAACGACAACGTGACCGGCTTCGAGCTGTGGAGCCTCCCCTGGACCGCTCTGGGCTCCACCTTCGCGGACGTGCCGGTCGCCTACTGGGCCTGGCGCTACGTCGAGGCCCTGGCCGACGGCGGCTTTACCACCGGCTGCGGCAACGGCCTCTACTGCCCCGCCCAGACCGTGACCCGGGCGGAGGTGTCCGTCTTCATCCTCCGCGGCATCCACGGCGCGGGCTACGCGCCGCCGCCGGCCACCGGCACGGCATTCCAGGACGTGCCCGCCGGCTTCTGGGCGGCGCCCTGGATCGAGCGGTTCGCCGCCGAGGGCTTCTCCAGCGGCTGCGGCACCACGCCCCCGCTGTTCTGCCCCGAGACCCCGGTCCCCAGGGCTCAGATGGCCGTCTTCCTGCTGCGCGCCCGGCACGGCGCCTCCTACGTGCCGCCGCCGGCCACCGGCACGGTGTTCCAGGACGTTCCCGCCGGCTACTGGGCCGCGGCCTGGATCGAACGGCTCGCCGCCGAGGGGATCACCAGCGGCTGCGCGCCGAACCTGTACTGCCCGGACGATCCGGTCGGCCGCGACCAGATGGCCGTGTTCCTGATCCGGGCGTTCAATCTGCCCCTGCCATGACAGGATTTCGCGGGGAAAGACGCATGATTTACTGAAGATCGCTGATGAAGATCGCTGAATTGGAGGAGCCCTGTATGCATTTCCGAGCCGTCCGGTGCCTCTGTCTCGTTCTGATCGCGTCGCTCCTGGGCACGGCGGAGGCTCATGCCCAACTGGCGTTCAAGGTCAAGGACCTCAACACCACCAAGCCTCGCGCCGTGGCCGATCCCCTCATGCCGGACTTCGCCACCCTCGGGACCACGATGCTGTTCTCCCTCGACGACGGCGGGACCGGCCGGGAGCTTTGGAGGCTGGACGGGATCACCGGCTCCGCCGAGCTCCTCAAGGACCTCTGCCCCGGGAGCTGCTCCTCCTCGCCCTATCAGCTCACCTCGGTGGGCAGCCTGGTCTTCTTCACCGCCAACGACGGCGCCCATGGCCTCGAGCTGTGGAAGAGCGACGGCACCGCCGGCGGCACGGTCATGGTGCGCGACATCTTTCCGGGGGCGACCTCCTCCTTCTTCGGGCGGTTCGCCAACCTCGACGGCACCTTCTACTTCGCCGCCAACGACGGCGTGCTCGGCACGGAGCTGTGGACGAGCGACGGCACGGCCGCGGGCACGCGGCTGGTGGCCGACATCAACCCGGGGCCCGGCTCCTCCACCCCCTACATCCAGGCGTCCTCTCAAGGAAAGCTCTTCCTCACCGCCTCCGACGGGTCCCACGGCCAGGAGCCATGGATCAGCGATGGCACGGCCGCCGGCACTCACCTGATCCGCGACCTCAATCCCGGCCCGGCCTCTTCCATCACGTTTCCCTACATCTTTGAAGGCGACGAGACCGCCCTGGGCCTCGCGGACGGAACGTTCGTCTTCGGCGCCGACGACGGCGTCCACGGCCAGGAGCCATGGCGGACCAATGGCACGGACGCGGGCACGGTCCTGATCAAGGACATCAACCCCGGGCAGGCGGGCTCCGCGCCAATCAGCTTCGCGCTCCTGGGCGGCAAGATCTACTTCGGCGCGGGCACCGCCGACACCGGCACCGAGCTCTGGGTCACGGACCGCACCGAGGCGGGCACGGCTCTCGTCGAGGACATCACCCCGGGCACCGCCGGCTCCGGGATCGCCCGGCTGACGGTCGCCAATGACCGGCTCTTCTTCGGCGTGAGCTACCGCCAGGTCTGGGTCTCGGACGGCACCGCCGCGGGCACGGATTTCCTGATGGCCGGCGCCCTCCTGAGCCTCGGAAACCTGGGGAGCTCCGTGCTGGCGCTGACCAACGATCCATTCCTCCATACCGACCAGCGGCTGCGGAAGACCGACGGCACCGTGGCCGGCACGGTCACGGTCAAGAACCTGGGCCCGCAGGATTCCCATTGCTTCACTGGCTATCCCGACCCGCGGGAGGTCGACGGAGAGATCTTCTTCTACGGCTGCAAGCGCGGGTCCGGCGTGGAGCTCTGGAGGAGCGACGGCACACCGGCGGGCACGGTCCTGGTGCAGGCCCCGTCACGGACGCCTTCCTTCCCCCTACCTTTCGGGGGGACGTCGGCGTTCCTGACGCCGTTCGGCGACCGGCTCATCTTCCCCGCCGACGACGGCATTTCCGGAGGCCAGCTCTGGCAGACGGACGGCACCGCGGCAGCCACGCAGCCGGTTCCGGGAGTCCCCGGCACGGGCGACCGGTGGCCTGAGTTGCCGATCGACAGTCCGATCCCGCTCGGGGGCTCGTTGATCTACAACGGCGGCAACGCGGGGCTGCTGAGCCTCGACGGCGCCGGCGCTCAGCCGCTCGGCGCCCGCCTGGCTCCGTCTCCCGGTTATATCGCCCGCTCCGGAGACCTGCTCTTCTTCACCAGCACCACCCCGGCGGCGGGGACCGAGCTCTGGAAGACCGACGGCACCCCGGCGGGCACGGGCATCGTGAAGGACGTCGTCCCCGGTTCCGCTTCATCGAGCCCGACGTTCCAGGGCGCGCTCGGGCCACTCTTCTACTTCAGCACCAACGGCGACGAGCTCTGGCGCACGGATGGCACCGAGGCCGGGACGCTCCTGCTCCGCGATTTCTGGCCGGGGACCTCCTCCACCATCCAATATCAGGCCGTTCTCGGGAGCAACCTGCTTCTCGTCGTCGTGGACGACAGCCAGCACTGGGCCCTGTGGAAGACCGACGGCACACCGGCGGGAACCGTGCGGGTGAAGCTCTTCGACCAGGGGCCCTCCGTCTTCGGCGCCACGATCACGGGAGTCACCCGGACAGCCAACCGGGTCTTCCTCCGGCTCGACGACGGCTCGCACGGCGTGGAGCTGTGGGTGAGCGACGGCACCGAGGCCGGCACCCGTCTGCTCGAGGATGTCCGGCCGGGTGCCCCGTCGTCCGGCATCGAGTGGCTCTCCGAGCCTGGCGAGAGCCGCCTCTACTTCACCGCCGACGACGGCGTCCATGGCCGCGAGCTGTGGGTGAGCGACGGCACCGACGCCGGTACCCGCCTGCTCAGAGACGTCCGGCCGGGCGCCGACTCCTCCGTCGTCGAATGGTTGCGGGCGCCCGGCCAGAACCTCGTCTACTTCACCGCGGACGACGGCGTCCACGGCCGCGAGCTGTGGGTGAGCGACGGCACCGAAGCCGGCACCCGCCTGCTCAAGGACATCCGGCCGGGCGCCGAGCCCGCCGCGCTCGGCTGCTGCCTGGCCTTCGTGCAGAACCGCTTCTTCTTCACCGCCGACGACGGAGCCCATGGCATCGAGGTCTGGGTGAGCGACGGCACGGAAGCCGGCACCCCGCCTGGTCAAGGACGTTTTTCCCGGGCCGGAATCCTCGTTCCCGTCTTCGCTCCTGCCCCTGGGGCGCACCCTCACGTTCACGGCCTCGGACGGGGTGCATGGCGCCGAGCCCTGGGTGACCAGCGGCACGGAAACGGGCACGTTCATGCTCCAGGACCTCGCCCCGGGGACCCAGTCTTCCGGTCCGTTCCTCTACAGCAGCGCGCCGCCCTACGTCTATTTTGTCGCCGACGACGGAACCTCGGGAACGGAGCTCTGGAAGGCACCCAAGGCCGCCCTGGAGCCGACCTTCGACGACGTGCATTCGACCTACTGGGCCTGGCCCTACGTGGAGGCTCTGGCGGCCAGCGGCTTCACCAGCGGCTGCGGCAACGGCCTCTACTGCCCGACCCAGACCGTGACCCGGGCGGAGATGTCCGTCTTCATCGGCCGGGGCCTGCACGGCACGGGCTTCGTGCCGCCGCCGGCCACCGGCACCCGCTTCCAGGACGTCCCCGCCAGCTTCTGGGCGGCGCCCTGGATCGAGCAGTTCGCCGCCGACGGCCTCACCAGCGGCTGCGGCACCACGCCTCCGCTCTTCTGCCCCGCCCTCTCGGTCCCCCGGGCCCAGATGGCCGTCTTCCTGCTGCGCGCCCGTCACGGCGCGTCCTACGTGCCGCCGCCGGCCATCGGCACGGTGTTCCAGGACGTTCCCGCCGGCTACTGGGCCGCCGCCTGGATCGAGCAGCTCGCCGCCGAGGGTCTCACCAGCGGCTGCGCGCCGAACCTCTTCTGCCCGGACAACCCGGTCGGGCGCGACGAGATGGCCGTGTTCCTGACCCGGACGTTCAACCTGCCGCTGCCGTGAGCCTGGAGCCGTCGTAAGGATCGCCGGCGGAGCGCATCCTTACGACGGCCAGTCATCGTAGAGCTCCTCCGCCTGGATCTCCTCGAGCGCCGCGCGCATCAGCGCGGCCAGCGCATTCCCCAACTCCGCGGCGGCACAGTCGATCACATCCCCGGCGTACGTCTGGAATGCGTTGCCGGCTCTGGCGGACCGAGCCGCTCGAATCCAGGAAAGCAGGCCGGTGGCCAGCAGGGATGGCAGGCCCACCGCCGCGGCGATCCGGTTCAGGGTCTGCGGGGTGGGCGTCTGGGCGCCGGACTCGTAGCGGCTCACGGCGCTGGCCCCCAATCCAGTGGCATCCGCCAGCTCCGCTTGGCTCCAGCCCCGGAAGGCCCGGAGCATCGCGACAGCCAACCGGAGGTCCTCCACGTCGTCGGATCGCTGCATCAACCTGCCCTCCTTCTCCTCGACGGCATGCCAGATGCCGTTTTCGGTGAACTAATTCGCCTCATCTCTGGCACCATGTCTCCGGGAAAAATCGCCCGTTCAGATCACTGGAGAGCTGTCCCGGAGCGGAATTTCCCGAAAGGAGCATCTCATGGTTCGGTACACCACCCTCCGCACCGCCGCCGTCCTCGTCTTCTGTCTGGTCCTGGCTTCACCCCTGGCGACCGCCGCGGCGCCCCGTCCCGGGGGCGAGCCCTTCACGGTCCGCTTGGCCGCTCAGGACGCGGGAGACCTCTTCGGCTGGCTGAAGGGCGCTCTGGCGTCGCTCTGGAGCAAGAACGGCTGCCAGGTAGATCCCTTCGGGCGCTGTCTAGCCGCTGTAGCCAGCCCCGCTAGCACAAAGAAGAACGGCTGTGAGGTCGATCCGAACGGTCGCTGCGGCAATTAGATTTTTCGTTTGGCCCCCTCTTCCCTCCCGCCTTTCTGGACGAGGGGGGTTTTCTTCGAATCAGGCGTTTTAAACTGGAGGCTGGGATCGTGCCGAGCACGGTGGAGATAGGCAACGAGATTCCGAACCATCTCAAGCGTCAAAGATTCCTTCTCGGCGGCCTCACAAAAAAGCTTGAGGGCTGAGAGGGCCTCCCGGTGTACACCTTGAGTCTGAAAGATCCAAAGCATCTGTCGGGCAAGAGACCTAACATCGGTTAACCGCCTCTCTTCCAAGTAAAGGACAGCCAGTTCCAAGGTCACCAAGGCGGTATCGAAGGCAATCTTGCGAGCGCAGAAGTCCTCCCGCACTTGGGAAAGCTTAGCTACGGCATCCTCTCTATGCCCTATGGCCGCCGCAACTCGTCCCTCTAGCCAGTGGAGACGAAGCGAATCAAGATCGTTCCTGAGTCGGTTCGCCAGTTCCTTCAAGTAGAGGAGTAGCGTCTCTGCCTCCCTTGGTCGACCTGCTTGCAGGAGGTTGTTCGCCAAAGTGAAGTGGACAAGCCAGCCCAGGCGTGGTTCTTCCCCAGCCAACGTAGTCACCGTTCTCAAGGTATCGATTGCTCCCTGGTAATCACTCGCCAGCTCTAAGAAGTTCGCCTTATTCACCAAGAGCTGATTCCTTAAGACTCCACTTGCCACCGCAAGCGCTTGATCCAACAAGGCGAGCGCCTCTGGTAGCCGCCTTTGCTCTCTGCGTAGTGAGGCCTCCATTCCAAGGACAAGGGCTCCTTCGAGAATCCCGAGGTCCGCAGATGCACCGGCCTGCCAAAATGATCGAGCACGAACAAAGGTCTCATCGGCAGCAGGAAGGTCACCCGCCACCCGGCGCGCATTGGCGAGATGGGCCAACGCGTAGCCTTGCAGTCGATGCCGCCAGGCGGCCTCGCCCGGAGCCAGTTCTGCAATCCGGGCGGCGAGCCCGGCCAACTCCAGAGCCCGATCGGCACGGTCCGCCGCGGCTTTCAAACTCCGTTCGCATACCAGCTCACAGAGCGCCCAGCTCTGGAGCTCCGGCGACCTCTCGACGGCGGACCGCATCTGGGCCGGAGTCTGGCCTTTCAGCCGATCCCAGAGCACCCGGGCCTGCCACCGGTCCTCCTCGGCCCGGCGCTCGGGACCCAGCGCGAGGACGGAGCGTGCGAACGCTTCCGCGGCGGACGCCACCTGGGCCACGGCGGCCTCGCCGCGGCGGCTGCGGATCGCGGGCCCGCCCTCCGGAGAGGTCTGCAAGCGGAGGTTCTGGATGTACGCCAGGGTCTGATCCAAGGCGTCGGCCGGCAGACCCATGGCGGCGGCGATCTCGACCAGGCGCTCGCGGGACAGCGACTTGCGGCCCGCCTCGTAGTCGCTGAGGAGGCTCGGCCCGCAGCCGAGGCGGGCGGCAAGCTCGTTCTGGGGCCAGTTCTGAACGACGCGCATCAGCGTCAAGGCAGTGCTCAGCGGAGGCGGCGGGGTCTTCGTCGGCATTCTGCTCGTACCTCCATAGAAGGGTCTCTCATCAGATAGGTTGCCGGAGAGCCCGATTCCGTGACACGCCCCCACGCGATTCACACGCAACGCGTGACCGGGAGAAGAAATTCTACCTGGATCGAGGATACATGATTTCGCTCCAGCAGGAATGCTCCGGCACTTCCTGAGAGCACAGGCCCGGGGTTACGTTGAGTCCGGGAGGAGAGACTCGCCATGACCCAGACCCAGACCGCCGCACAAGCAGCCCTACGGAAGATCGTCGAGGAGTTGGATGCCATTCGATCGCGGCTCCGCGGCGTGCGCGACACCCTGCCCGCGCCTCCCCAGGAGGACGCCATGCTCGCGGACGACGACGAGGAGATGGACGCGTCGATGCGTTCCATCATCGACTGCGTGCTGAGAGACAGCATCGAGCCCGCCATCCGCGACCTCCAGGCCGTGGCCGATGAGCCTGTCGAGAAATGAGGAGATCCATCTCTCGCCATATAAGAATTTCAGCCGTTTGAAGAAATTGCTGGACAGGCCTCCAGGAAGATCAAGCCTGGAGGATAGCTCCTGTCATTTCCAAGAATGCCCGCCCCGGCTCCGCCTTTACCCAAATAAATAAAAACCGAACCCCTGTTCTTGCTTCATAGATTGGCAGAGACATTGCACAAGGACGCCCCGCCTTCTGACCAATCCAGGCAGCAGGATGTAGTAAAGGAGTTGCCGTGAAGTTGAGGATGTTGTCCTTTCCCGCCGCACTGTGTCTATCGATCATCACGATGGCAAACCCCAGCATGGCTCAGGTGCAGGAGCTCAAGCCCGAGCCGCCGCTGGTGCGCCAAATGCTCCAGGAAGGATGGACCAAGGTGGCGGAAGGTGTCCTGCAGAGAACCGAGGAGGGAGGGCCAGCCGAGACCTTCACGTATGGTGAGGAAGGTATGCGCTGGACGGCGAGGAGGCTCGAAGCACGGCTCGGCTTCCTCCAGAGTGAGTACAACGCCCACCCGTCCGAGGATCTCGCGCGAGTGATCGAAAGCCTCAAGACCGAGCTCATCGAGCTCGATCAGAATCTCAGGAATGGTACGGCCCAGGCCGAAGTTCCCAGCCCCGACGAGCTGACGAACTGCACGATCCAGTACGGCGCCAATGCCTCCGCCTATTACCGCACGGGGAGCGACGCTCCGGGCGCCATCGCGAGCGCCAACGCCAACTTCAGCGCCACTTGCGGCCAGATCGGGAACACCTATGCCTACGCCTACGCCCGGGCGACGTCCGGCACCGTCACCACGATCAAGAGCCAGGAGGACCCGAAATACAGCGGCACCGCGCTCAGCAGCGCCGCCTCCGTCAGCGTGCCCGGCGGTACGGACTGCTACTCGGAGGCCTATGCCCGGGCCTGGAGCCCCATGCTGAACATCAACTACGAGGTTGTCCCTCCCTCCAACTATGGCTGCCCGATTCCGAACCCTCCCCTCAGCGCCTGGATCGACGGTCCGTCTGAGGTCTATCTCGACGATTACACTCCTTGTCAGTACGTTACCTGGACCGTCTATCCGTCCGGAGGAACTCCCGGCTACAGCTATAACTGGTATATCAACTCGGCGTATCAGGGCTCGGGGAGCTCGCTGACGAAGTATTACTGCCAGGCCAACCAGCGACTCGACGTCCAGGCGACGGTCTCCGACAGCATCGGCCAGAGCACCAATGCCTTCTTCTCGACCTGGCTCTACTACACGCGTAGTTGCACCTCGTACTGCGGCTGCTCTCCCTACCCCTACCCCTATCGGCAGTACGACCAGCCGATCTGCATGGAACCCTGAGGAGAAGGGTTTTCGGAGCGGGGCCGTCGGTCCCCGCTCCCTCAATATCGCTACGCATTGCAGAAGCATGGAACACCTGCTGACCAATTCAGGCAGCAGGAGGTAGTAAAGGAGTTGCTGTGAAGTTGAGGATGTTGTCCTTTTCCGCCGCACTATGTCTGTCGATCATCACGATGGCCAACCCCAGCATGGCTCAGTTGCAAGAGCTCAAGCCCGAGCCGCCGCTGGTGCGCCAAATGCTCCAGGAAGGATGGACCAAGGTGGCGGACGGTGTCCTGCAGAGAACCGAGGAGGGAGGGCCAGCCGAGACCTTCACGTATGGTGAAGAAGGTACGCGCTGGACGGCGAGGAGGCTCGAAGCGCGGCTCGGCTTCCTCCAGAACGAGTACGACGCCCATCCATCCCAGGACCTGGCAAAGGTGATCGGAAGCCTCAAGACCGGGCTCATCGAGCTCGATCAGAGTCTCAGGAGTGGCACCGCCCAGGCCGAGGTGCCCAGCCCCGACGAGATGACCAACTGCACCATTCAATATGGCGCCTCCGCCTCCGCCTATCCCCGCACGGGCAGCGAGGGCCAGGGTGTCAGCGCGAGCGCCAACGCCAACTTCAGCGCCACTTGCGGCCAGTTGGGGAACACCTATGCCTACGCCTACGCCAAGGCGACGGCCGGGACGGTCACCACGATCAAGAGCCAGGAGGATCCCAGGTATAGCGGCACGGCCCTCAACAGCGCCGCCTTCGCGACGGTTTCCGGCGGTACCGACTGCTTTTCGCAAGCCTATGCCCGGGCCTGGAGCCCGGCGCTGAACATCAACTATGAGGTCATCCCTCCCGACAACTATTCCTGCCCCAACACCCCGCCGTCGCTCAGCAATTCGGTGAGCGGTCCGTACGACGTCTATACCGATGACTATTACACGCCCTGCCAGGACGTCACCTGGTACGCCAATGCCTCCGGCGGGGTCCCCGGCTACACGTACGACTGGTACGTCGACGGCTACTACCAGGGCTCCGGGAGCTGGCTGACCCAGCAGTACTGCTGGACCAACGGATCGGTCACCGTCCAGGCCGTCGCCCATGACAGCGTCGGTCAGACCGCGAACGCCTTCTTCACGACCTGGTTCTACCACCAGTCGAGCTGCAGCTCGGGCTGCGGCTGCCCCTACCCCATGATGTCGGCACAGTCCGAGCCCAACATGAGACCACCGATCTGCGAGTACCAGTACCCCCAGAACTGAGGAGCGGCCAACAAGCGGAATAAGGAAGCGGGGCCGGCCAACGGCCCCGCTCTCCTCACAACTCGTGACGTAACCCGAGCGGAGCCTTCTCCGTTACAGGCTCGAAGCTCGTCCACCCTCGTGGAGGATCGATGTTCAGAAAAATTTACCTCGCCCTGCTCCTCGCGGCGATCTTCACTCTGCCGGAAGCGGCGAGCGCGCAGACCTGCGCCCGCACCATCACGGCCGACGTCGTCGCTTTCGATCAGGTTTTCTTCTGGAACCGGCTCGGCGCCGTCCAGCCGCAGGGGATGATGTATGCCCTGCGGCGCGACGTGGTGCCGATCAGCGGCTCCACCCTCTCTCCCGGCAACGTCCAGCTCCGGCCGGGCAAGCGCCCGCGTCCCATCACCCTGCGCATGAACGTGGGCGACTGCCTGCGGGTCACCTTCCAGAACCTGCTCGCTCCCACGCGGCGCGACGACAACCAGTCGGCCACCCGCTGGGCGTCGATCCACGCCGTGGGCATGCAGTGGACCTCGTCGTCGCTCGACGACGGCAGCTACGTGGGCGCCAACCCGAACGGGCTGGTCAACGTGGGCCAATCGATCATTTATACGACCTACGCCGACCGCGAAGGCGAGCACGTCCTCAACAGCGCCGGGGCTCTGGCCGGCGGCGAGGGCGACGGCGGGCAGGCCAACTCCGGCCTGTTCGGCGCCCTCATCGTCGAGCCGCCGGGCGCGCGCTGGTACCGCAGCCAGGTGACCCGGCAGGACATGGACTATGCCGTCACCGGCACGTCCGCCTATGGCCAGCCCGTCATCAACTACGAGGCCGCTTATCCCGCGGGCCATCCGCGGGCTGGCACGCCCGTCTTCAACATGCTCTCCGGCAACGAGATCATTCACACCGATCTGACCGCCGTCATCACCGGCTCGGCGATCAGCACCACGGCGGGCCCGGGGTCGTCCGGCTGGTTCCCGGCGGGGACTTTCCCCAACAACCCGCAGTACCGGCAGCGCGAGCAGCCGTTCCGCGAGTTCGTGTTCCTCTATCACGACGAGGTCGGGGCCGTGCAGGCGTTCCCTGAGTTCGAGCAGCCGCAGCTCGAGTTCACCCTGCACAGCGGCCGCGACGGCTTCGCCATCAACTACGGCTCCGGCGGCATTGGCGCCGAGGTGCTTGCCAACCGCCTGCGCGTGGGGCCGATGTGGAACTGCACCGAGTGCATGTTCGAGGAGTTCTTCCTCAGCTCCTGGACGGTGGGCGACCCCGCCATGGTGGTGGACGTACCGGCCAACGTGCCCTGCGGCACCCGGACCAACAGCCCCAACACCGTGGGACAGGACCCGAACTTCCCGCTCTACGTCGATCAGCTCAAGCACGGCGCGCCCTGCACGCCGCTGCCCAATGCCAAGGCCACCAAGGCCTTCTTCCCCGACGATCCGTCGAACGTCTATCACGGATATCTGAACGATCACACCCGGCACCGGGTGCTCCACGCGGGCTCCAAGGAGCACCACATCCATCACCTGCACGCCCATCAGTGGCAGTTCACGGCGGATGGCGACAAGTCGAATTACCTGGACAGCCAGGCGATCGGACCCGCCGCCTCCTTCACCGCCGAGATCGCTCACGGCGGCGGCGGCAACCGGAACCTGACGCCGGGCGACTCCATCTTCCACTGCCACTTCTACCCGCACTTTGCCCAAGGGATGTGGGGCCTCTGGCGCGTCCACGACGTGTTCGAGCGCGGCACCCTGCTCGACGGCAACGGCCGGCCCGTGGCGGGCGACAACCGGGCCCTGCCCGACGGCGAGATCGCCGCCGGCACGCCGATCCCGGCCGTCCTCCCACTGCCCGGCAAGCCCATGGCTCCCATGCCGGGAGCCACGGTCGCCATCGTCAGCGGTCAGGCCCAGGTCTCCGGCGGCGGCAATCCGGGCTATCCGTTCTTCGTCCCGGCCCTCGCGGGCCACCGCCCGCCCAAGCCGCCCCTCGACACCATTGACGACGGCGGCCTGCCGCGCCACCGCGTCACCGGCGGCACCTTCGTCGAGGCCCACACCCGGACCGACTTCCACAAAACGCTCCTGACGATGAGCGCCGATCCCCTGCCCGAGAACGGCACGCCTATCGAGCAGCAGGCCATGGCCTTCCACGAGCAGCCGCTCCAGAACAGTTGCGAGCCGCACGGCCTCTGCAGCCTGGCGACCCGCTTCCCCACCAACGGCCGGCCGCGCACGGCCGGCGCGCCGATCGCGGATCCCTGCATCGGCCCGGCCGCCAGCACGCCCCTGGTCGTCAAGGCCGCCGACATCCAGGATGACGTGAAGCTCAACAAGGCCGGCTGGCATTTCCAGCAGCAGCGTATGACGGCCCTGTGGGACGACGTGGACGACTTCCTCGGCCTCGTCCCCGGCCCCCGAAAGCCGCCCGAGCCGCTGTTCTTCCGTGCCAACAGCGACACCTGCATCAACTACTGGTTCACCAACCTGATGCCCATGGAGTACCGGCTCGACGACTTCCAGGTGCTCACTCCCACCGACGTCGTGGGCCAGCACATCCACTTGGTGAAGTTCGACGTCCTGGCTTCGGACGGCGCGGCGAACGGCTTCAACTACGAGGACGGCTCCTTCGCTCCCGACGAGGTCGTCCAGCGCATCGACGCTCTCCGGGCCTTCAACGGCTGCTCCGCCGGCGATGCCCGCAACGGCACCTTCGCCTGCCCGGTGCCCAAGCCCCACCCCTTCTTCGGCTCCGGACCGGACCGCGACGGCAACGGCCGCGGCGACTGGGTCGGCGCCCAGACCACCCTCCAGCGCTGGTGGGCGGACCCGGTGCTCGACAACGCCGGCAACGACCGCACGCTGCGCACCGTCTTCACCCACGACCACATGAGCCCCTCGACCCACCAGCAGGCCGGCCTCTACGCCGGCCTGGTGATCGAGCCCAAGGGCTCGCGCTGGTATCACAACGAGACCGGCCAGCCGCTCGGCGGCCGGCACGACGGCGGTCCCACTTCCTGGCAGGCGGTGATCGATCCTCTCAACGAGCCGGACTATCGCGAGTTCATGCTCGAGTTCGGCGACTTCCAGCTCGCCTACGAGCCGGGCGGCGGCTTCCCCGATCCGGCCCGGGCCGTCAACCCGCCGGGCCGGCGGGAGGTCGGCCTCCCCGACCTCCTGCGGCGTCCCCAGGCCTGCCCGGGCAGCAACGCCGCGCCGCCGTGCCCGGAGCTCCTCTCGGCCGCCGAGCCCGGCACCATGTCCGTCAACTACCGTAACGAGCCGCTCGCCCTGCGCGTGCGCGACCCGCTCACCAACTCGCAGGCCGCCGGCCAGGCCGGCGACCTCTCCTACGCCTTCGCTTCGATCGCCCGCGCGGACCCGGCCCTGAACGGTCAGCCCGGCTTCTACCAGCCGCTGACGGCCGACCTGGACGCCTACGACCCGTTCACCCCCATGCTGCGCGCCTATGAGAACGACCGGGTGCAGGTGCGGGTGCTGGTGGGAGCCCACGAGGAGGGGCACAACTTCAGCATCCACGGCGTCAAATGGCTGTTCGAGCCGTCGGAGCCCAACTCCGGCTACCGGAGCAGCCAGATGATGGGCATCTCGGAGCACTACGAGTTCATCATTCCGCAGCTCGTCAAGAACCCCAACGGCTCGTTCGCCGATCGGCTGTGGAGCGCCGGCTCCTCGACGGACGACTTCTGGAACGGCCTCTGGGGCGTGCTGCGCGCCTACAACGGCACGCGCCAGGACCTCTTCCCGCTGCCCGACAACCCGGACGGCAGGGGGCCCATCGATCCGAGCGTGGCGGGCGCCTGGGACTTCTCCTGCCCCAAGACCGCCACGGTACGCAATTTCGACGTCTCGGCCGTGGCCGCCAGCGCGGCGCTCCCCAACGGCCGGCTGATCTACAACAACCGCACGGACGGCAGCTTCGGACCCCTTTGGGATTCGACCTCCATCCTCTACGTCCGCTCGTCGGACCTCGACGCCGCCGGCAAGCTCAGGCTCAACCTGGCCAACCGGCCCGAGCCGCTGATCCTGCGCGCCCTGGCCGGCGAGTGCATCAAGCTGACCCTGCGCAACAAGCTGCCGGCCACCCTCAACGATCTCGACGGCTACAACACGCTGCCGATGATCGTCGAGAACTTCAACGCCAACGACATCCGGCCGTCGAGCAACGTCGGCCTGCACCCGCAGCTCGTCTACTACGACGTCAGCCGCTTCGACGGCACCATGGTCGGCCGCAACAAGGACCAGCTCGTCAAGCCGGGCCAGTTCGCGACCTACGAGTGGTACGCCGGGGACGCATTCGTCAACGAGGACGGCACCATTACCGCCACTCCGATCGAGCTCGGCGCCACCAACCTGATCTCTTCCGACCGCATCGAGCACGCGAGCAAGGGCGCGATCGGCGCTTTGATCATCGAGCCGAAGGACGGCTTCATCAACGAGTACAACCCCAGCCGGCGCGCCGAGGCCACCATCAACGGCGGCTCCGAGGGCGGGTTCCGCGAATTCGTCCTGATTTATCAGAACGACGTCAACATGCGCACCGACCAGTCGCTCGGCCGCGTCTGCTTCCCCAACGATCCCATTCCGGGAGCGGGACAGGGCTGGCCGGTCGAGAACCTCGGCTGCGAGGAGGACCCGGAGGACTCCGGTCAGAAAGCGATCAACTACACCACCGAGCCGCTGTGGAAGCGCATGCAGCATCCACCCGGCACGCCGTTCGAGGCCACCGACGATTTCGCCGACTGGTTCGACGTGTTATCCAACGTCAAGGTGGGAGGCAACCCGCAGACGCCGATCTTCCAGGCCCCGCCGGGCACCAACGTCCGGTTCCGCCTGCTGATGCCCGGCGGCCACTCGCGCAACATCGTCTTCTCCCTCGCCGGCCACCAGTGGGACCGCGAGCCCTACATCAACAACTCCACCCAGCTCGGCCGCAATACCTTCTCCTTCTGGGAAGGCGCCCACATGGGCCACGGCCCGACCAACCACTTCGACGTCCTCCTGCGCAACAACGCCGGAGGCAAGTTCATCATCCCTGGCGACTACGTCCACCGCGACTCCGTCTCCCAGGGCCTCGACGCGGGACTGTGGGGAATCTTCCGCGTCCAGTAGAGGCCTTCCTGGTGATGTAAATCAGAGGCGCGCGGCCCGAGGGCCGCGCGCCTTTTTTTTCTCTGGGTGGGGTGAGGAGATCGGGGGCCGTCCAGCGTTCGATAGAAGGCAAACGAACGCAACGGGCAGCGGCAGTAGCCGCGGCCCTATTCCCTGAAGATCCCGAAAGAGGAGAACCATGAGATCCACCAGAAAAAGTTTCTCTGTTTTATTCGTTTTCGCGCTGCTGGCGCTCTCCCTGGCCACCGGAGCGTCGGCCGCGGACTGCTCGTTCAGTTATGAGGGAGCGACCGGCCCGGAGCACTGGGCGGAGATCTGCGCGCCCAGCAACTACGTGTGCGTGGCGGGTGCCCGCCAGTCGCCGATCGACCTGCCGGCCGCGCCGTCCGGCGACCTGTCCAAGCTCGTTTTCGATTACCGCCCGACGCCTCTCAAGGTCGAGAACAACGGCCATACGATCGAGGTGAAGGTCGCTTCCGAGAGCTACCTGCGGATCGGCCAAGAGCGTTACCGGCTCGTGCAGTTCCACTTCCACACCCCGAGCGAGCACAAGCTCCACGGCCAGGAGTTCCCGATGGAGCTCCACTTCGTGCACCGCAACGCCCTGGGCGAGCTCGCCGTCGTCGGCGTGTTCCTCCGCGAGGGCGCGGCCCATCCCCTGATCCAGGAGATCTGGGACCATGCCGCCGGCGGCGCCGAGCTCTCGGCGGCTCATGCCGGCCAGATCGATCCCGAGGAGCTCCTGCCGCAGAACCGGTCCTACTATCGCTATGCGGGCTCGCTCACCACGCCTCCGTGCACCGAGGGGGTGCGCTGGCACGTGCTCGATGAGCCGGTGGACCTCTCGGCGGCGCAGGTGGACGAGTTCCGGGCCATCTTCCCGGCCAATGCCCGCCCGCTCCAGCTCCTCAACGGCCGTCCGGTCTTGACGAAGGACTGAGGCCTCGACCTGCACGAAGACCCACCTCGAAAAACAGGGCGGGGCCTCTCCCTCGATAGAGAAGGCCCCGCCCAAAAGGGCAGTTTTCTTTTGCTTCAGTTGTCAAAGAGCCAGAAGTGACCGCCGCGGTCGAGGAGCAGGTCATTGGGGCGCGGATTTTCCAGAAAACCTGGAGTCAAAACCTAATCCACTCCGACACAAACCCTTTACCACCGAGAAAAGAGTCCTGCTTCGTCCGGAGAAGTCATTTCCTCCGAGCTTGCACCCTGTTCTCGGCGCCGGCTGCTTCGGAGAACAGGATAATCACCTTTTCACCACGAGCGCAAGCCTTTTCTCGGAAGATTTCCCGCAAATCCTGGGCTATTGAGTTTCGCGGCCTTCCAAAAGACTTTTACCCGTGGCCAAAAGGTCTTTTCCTCGGCCAAAAGACTTTGGGCGAAGCGGTTCAGGTCAATTGCAAGGTTAATCTTGACATCCCCCAGTCGCGAAACTATATTCCGCGCTCCAGCAGGACGAGCCGGGATTTAAATGTTTTCCGGACGGGGCTCTTTGACAATTGAATTACCGGCGGGAGCGGAATGGCGGGCCGTTCCTGCCGGGCCCTCCTTTTATACCGGGCACCAAAGCCCGGGCGGCCAGTGAACCAGCTTGACGATTTATGCGCGTCGTGCTATATGTCTGGCCGCGACACAACTTTCTCGGAAAGGTCCGTGGGGGCGCGCAGGGTAGGAGGAGCCGCTCGGGATTGCTCCTGGGGAGAGGTGTCTCCAAGACAAGGAGACCAAGTGAATACGAGAACCCGATCTACCCTCCGGATCCTGCTCACAATGGCCGCGCTCGGTGCGCTGGGGGCCCTTTCCGCGGCCGCGCAACCGGTCCCTCTTTTCAGCGACGACTTCGGCCCCAAGCCGCTCGCGGGCTGGCAGGCTTCGCCGCTCGGGCTGGCTACTAATTGGGACGCCTCCTCCGGCGCCGCGGCCTACAACGGCGGCGGCCACACGCAGCTCTACGCCGGGAGCGGCTCCTGGAGCGACTACCGGTTTGCGGTGAAGCTCCGCGTCGACCAGGCCCAGGACTACCCGGGCGGCATCCGCGGACGGGTCGATCCGGTCTCAGGCGCGGGCTACGCCGCCTGGATCTACCCCGGGCAGAACCTGATCAAGCTGTTCCGGGCGACGGCCTGGCACATCGACACCTCGGGGCTGACGCAACTCGGGCAGGCCAGCGTGGCCATCCCGGCGGGCGTCGATCACACGCTGGCGCTCGTCTTCCAGGGCAGCCAGATCTCGGTCGAGCTCGACGGCACGACGGTCATCCAGGCCACGGACTCGACCCTCGCCGCGGGCGCCGTGGCGCTCGACGTGAGCAACCAGCCGATCGCGTTCGACGACGCGGCCGTGACCTCGGGGACCACCACCCTGCTCGCGGACGACTTCAGCCCCCGGCCGCTGCGCAACTGGACGGCCTCGCCCCTGGGGCTCGCCACCAACTGGGACGCCTCCTCGGGCGCCGCGGCCTACAACGGCGGCGGCCATACGCAGCTCTTCGCGGGCAGCGCCGCCTGGACGGACTACAAGGTCGAGGCCAAGATCCGGCTGGCGAACGGCAACAACTATCCCGGCGGCCTCCGCGGCCGGGTGAGCACCTCGACGGGCGAGTCCTACGCGGCCTGGATCTACCCCTCGGACGGCGTCGTCAAGCTCTTCCGCGTCGTCGCCTGGCACATCGACACCACGGGGCTCCAGCTCCTGGCCCAGGCCAACGTGGGCACGATCACGCCGGGGGTCTTCCACGCTCTTTCCCTGTCGTTCGACGGCAGCCAGATCTCGGTCGCCTTCAACGGCACGGCGGTGATCCAGGTCACGGACACCGTCCTCACGGCGGGCGCCGTCGCCCTCGACGTGAGCAAC
This sequence comes from Thermoanaerobaculia bacterium, assembly GCA_035266085.1. Taxonomy (GTDB): domain Bacteria; phylum Acidobacteriota; class Thermoanaerobaculia; order Multivoradales; family UBA5704; genus DATARR01. The sequence goes on along the minus strand of DATFNZ010000010.1, from coordinate 79,021 downwards.
CAGCCGATCGAATTCGACGACGTGGTGGTGACGCAGATCGGCGGCGGCAATCAGCCCCCGTCCGGCGACACTGACAACGGTCCGGGCGGGCCGATCCTGGTGATCAGCAAGGCGGGGAATCCCTTCACCCGCTACGCCGGGGAGATCCTGCTGGCCGAGGGCCTCAACCACTACGCCATCCGGGAGATCTCTACCGTCACCCCCACGGTGCTCGCCGCCTATGACGTGGCCATTCTGGGCGAGACGGCCCTGACGACGGGCGAGGTGACGATGCTCACCGACTGGGTCAACGCCGGCGGCAACCTGATCGCCCTGCGTCCCGACCCGCAACTCGCGGGGCTCCTCGGCCTCACCCCGGCCTCCGGGACCCTGGCGAACGGCTACCTCCTGGTGAGCAGCCAGGGAATCGTCAACGAGACGATCCAATACCACGGTACGGCCGACCTCTACACCCTCAACGGCGCCACGGCCGTCGCGGCCCTCTACTCGAACGCCACCACGGCGACGGCGAACCCGGCCGTCACCCTGCGCAGCGTCGGCTCCTCGGGCGGCCAGGCAGCGGCCTTCACTTACGACCTCGCCCGCTCCGTGGTCTACACCCGCCAGGGCAACCCGGCCTGGGCCGGCCAGGAGCGGGACGGCGTGACGCCCCGGCGCTCGGACGACCTCTTCTTCGGCGGCACCTCTACGGACTGGATCGACCTCACGAAGGTCGCCATCCCGCAGGCGGACGAGCAGCAGCGGCTCCTCGCCAACCTCGTGCTCGCCATGAACGCGGACAAGAAGCCCCTTCCCCGCTTCTGGTACTTCCCCCGCGGCGAGAAGGCCGTGGTGCTGATGACGGGCGACGACCACGCCAACAACGGCACCTTTGGCCGCTTCCAGGCGTACCAGGCGGCGAGCCCGACCGGCTGCTCGGTGGCCGACTGGGAGTGCGTGCGCGGCACCTCCTACATCTTCCCCAACACGCCGCTCACCCCCTTGGACGCCGCCGTCTTCGAGGCCGACGGCTTCGAGGTCGCCGTCCACGTCAACACCAACTGCGCGGACTGGACGGCCGGGTCTCTCGAGACCTTCTACGCCACGCAGATCGCCGACTTCGCCACCAAGTACACGGGCGTGCCGGCGCCGACGACCAACCGGACCCACTGCATCGCCTGGAGCGACTGGGCCACCCAGCCCAAGGTCGAGAAGGCCCACGGCATCCGGCTGGACACCAACTACTACTACTGGCCAGGGAGCTGGGTGCAGGACCGCCCCGGCTTCATGACCGGCTCCGCCATCCCGATGCGCTTCGCGGACCTCGACGGCACGCGGATCGACGTCTACCAGGCGGCGACCCAGATGACGGACGAGTCCGGCCAGAGCTTTCCCTTCACCATCGACACGCTGCTCGACAACGCGCTGGGAACGAAGGGTTACTACGGCGTGATGACAGCCAACATGCACACCGACTCGGCCAGCCACGCCGGCTCGGACGCCATCGTCTCCTCGGCCCTGACCCGGGGCGTACCCGTCGTCACCGCCCGCCAGCTCCTCACTTGGCTCGACGGCCGCAACGGCTCCAAGTTCGGCGCGATCTCCTGGAGCGGCAACGCCCTGAGCTTCACGGTGACGGCCGCCACCGGCGCGAACGGGCTGAGGGGGATGCTGCCGAACGCCACCCCCGCCGGCACCCTCGCCAGTCTGACGGCGGGTGGCAATCCGGTGACGTTCACGACGGAGACGGTCAAGGGGATCACGTACGCCGTATTCTCGGCAGTCTCCGGCTCCTACGTGGCGACGTACGCGCCGTAGGGCCGTGATTCATAGCCGGGGGGTGGGGTTCGCCCCCCGGCGCTCTGCCTGAACGTCGTGGTATCCTCGATTCTCTGACAGGATTACGACAGACGGCCATGGCTACGAAACCAGAATCCACCACCCTCCAGACGGAAGTTCCCGTCCGCCTCCTGGCCGAAATGCAGTCTCTCGTGGATGCAGGCTGGTTCCGCAGCTTGGACGAAGTGATGCTCGATGCCCTTCGGCGATTCCTCGATTCCCATCGCGAGGACCTGATGCAGGGATTCCTTCGAGAGGACGTGGAATGGGGCCTTCGTGGGAAGGATTGAGCCGTCTCGAGATCGTCTGTGATGCTGGCCCCCTGATCCACCTCCACGAGCTGAGCTGTCTCGATCTGCTCGCCGATTTCCAGACGGTATTTGTTCCTGAGCAGGTTTGGGCCGAGGTCGATCGCCATCGGCCTGCCGCGCTGACTTCCCTCTCGTTTCTTCGGCGGGTTCCAGTTGAGATTTCGGAGGATTCGCGCTTCCAGGTTCTCGTCCGCACCTTTTCCCTGGATTTAGGAGAGCAGGCGGCTCTGTCTCTGATGACTTTGCAGCCTGCGGCTGTCCTGCTTACCGACGATGCCGCGGCTCGGCTGGCAGCGAAGGCTCTTGGGTATCGAATTCATGGAAGCATCGGGGTCCTGCTTCGATCGATTCGCCGTGGGCTCCGTTCGCGAGCCGAAATCACTACTATTCTGCGGAGTCTTCCCTTCCGCTCAACCCTGCACATTCGCCAAAGCTTGCTCCAGGAAATTTTGCTGGATCTGGAAGGTGGCCCGCCAGAGACCTGAGGTTGGCGCGTCTGCTATCGTTCCGCCGTGACCGAACCCGAAGTCTGGATGCGCGGCCCCGTCCCCGAGATCCCACCCTTGCTGCAGCCCGTTGCCCATGCGCTGCTGCAGGCCGTGGAGGAGGTCCGCCGGGTCGTGGTCCCGCTCTCGCCCGATCATCTGTGGGCTCGTCCCGGTGGGGCCGCCTCGGTGGGGTTCCATGTCCGCCATGCCGCGGGCAGTCTGGACCGGCTGTTCACCTACGCTCGGGGCGAGGGGTTGTCTACGGAGCAGCGGTCTTTTCTCGAGAGGGAAGCGGAACCCGGGGAGCAGGCTGCCTCGCTCGCGTCGGCGTTCGAGATGCAGGTCGGTCAAGCTCTCGCGCAGCTCCGGGCCACGCCGGAGTCCACGCTCCTTGAAGCGCGGGGAGTCGGCCGGCTTCAGTTGCCCTCGACAGTGCTTGGATTGCTGTTCCATGCCGCCGAGCACACGTCGCGGCATGTGGGGCAGATCGTCACGACCGCTCGGATTGTTCAGGATCTGTCCCCCGCTTAGCCATCACCACCGCAACCCCCAGAACGACCAACGCCGCGCCGGCGACGATCCGTAGCGTGAAGGGCTCGTCCAGGAAGAGCGTACCCACGGTGACGGCGATCACGGGGGTGACGTAGTTGATCAGCGACATGCTGGTGGCCGTCTGGTGCTTGAGGAGCCAGAAGTAGAGGGTGAAGGGGAGCGCCGAGCCGCAGATCGCCAGGTAGAGCAGGGCCAGGACGGAGGGGGTGTCGAAGGTGGGCTGGCGGCCCGCGTCCAGGAACAGCGACAGCGCTCCCATCACGATCGCCGTCAGCCCCATGGGTACGGCGGCGGTCGAGATCGGATGGACTCCCGCTCCCCAACGCTTGACGGCGATGCTGCCCACCGCCGCGCAGAGGGGCGAGATCAGCAGGAAGGCGGAGGCGGTCGCCACCTGCGAGCCGCCGAGGGCGTGGAAATCCTCCGAGAAGATCACCGCCACCCCGGCGAAACCGACCAGGATGCCGACGATCCCGCGCGCCGTCAGCCGTTCCCCGGGCAGGGTGAAATGGGCGAAGACGGCGGTCAGCAGCGGGAAGGTCGCGAACAGCACCGCGGCGAGGCCGGAGGGCACCCACTGCTCGGCCCAGTAGAGGATCCCATAGGGGATGGCGAAGGTCAGGAAGCCGTTGATCACCCACAGCCGCCGCTCGTTCGGGTTCCGGCCCAGCTTGACGCCGAGCACGGGCACCAGGGCGAGCAGCGCCGCCGAGGCGATGGCGAAGCGGAGGGCCACGCCCGTCACCGGCGGGATGCCCCGCAGGCCGATGCTGATCGCGGCCCAGGTGGTGCCCCAGATCAGGGTCAGCGCCGCGAGGCAGGTCCAGGTGAGGGCGCGAGTGGGCTTCAGCGCCGCCCCTTACGGATAGATCTTGTAGAGCATCCGCGGGTACGGAATCGTCTCGCGGAGGTGCGTCAAGCCGGTCATCCAGGCCACGAAGCGCTCGATCCCCATGCCGAAGCCGCTGTGCGGGAAGGAGCCGTACTTGCGGACGTCGAGGTACCACTGGAAGGCCTCGACCGGCAGGTTGTGCTGCCGGATCCGCTCGAGCAGGAGGTCGTGGTCGTGGATCCTCTGGCTGCCGCCGATGATCTCGCCATAGCCTTCGGGCGCCAGCAGGTCGAGGCCGAGCACGACCTCCTGGTTCTCCGGGTCGGGCTGCATGTAGAAGGCCTTGAACGACGCCGGGAACTTGGTGACCATTACCGGCTTGCCGTACTGGCTGGCGAGGATCGTCTCCTCGTCGCCGCCGAAGTCGTCGCCCCACTGGATGGGGTTGCCGTGGTCGTTGAGGATCTTGATCGCGTCCGTATAGGTGATGCGCGGGAAGGGCGGCACGATCGCCTCGAGCTTGGCGGTGTCGCGCTCCAGGGCCTTCAGCTCCTCGCGCCGGCGATCGAGCACCCGCGCCACGAGATAGCCCACGAACTCCTCGGCCAGGGCGCAGAGCCCCTCGAATTCGAGGAAGGCGACCTCGGGCTCCACCATCCAGAACTCCATCAGATGGCGGCGGGTCTTCGACTTCTCGGCGCGGAAGGTCGGCCCGAAGCAGTAGACCTTGCCGAGGGCGGCCGCGGCGGGCTCCAGGTAGAGCTGGCCGGACTGCGAGAGGTAGGCCTTGTCGCCGAAGTAGTCGGTCTCGAAGAGAGTCGAGGTCCCCTCGCAGGCCGCCGGGGTCAGGATGGGCGAGTCGATGAGGGTGAAGTCGCGCTCGTAGAAGAAGTCGCGGATCCCCTGCTCCACCTCGCTGCGCACCCTCAGAGCGGCGCGCTGGCGGCTGGAGCGCAGCCACAGATGGCGGTGCTCCATGAGGAACGCCGTGCCGTGCTCCTTGGGCGTGATCGGGTAGTCCTGGGTGAGCGAGAGGACCTCGAAGTCCGAGGCCTGGACCTCGACGCCGATCGGCGAGCGCTTGTCTTCCTTGACCACGCCGATGACGCGGACGGTGGACTCCTGGGTGACGCGCTCGATGTCCGCCCAGGCGGTGTCGGACACGTCCTTGCGGCCCGCGACGGCCTGCACGGAGCCGCCGGCCATGCGCACCTGGAGGAAGGCGATCTTGCCGCTGGAGCGCTTGTTGTCGATCCATCCCTTCAGCTCGACTTCCTGGCCGATCTGCTGGGACAGCTCGCGAATTGAAGTGACGGGTGTGGGCTGGCTCATGGGGGCGGGATTGTACTCTAGATGTCAGGCCTCCGGCAGCTTCGACAGGGCATCGGCGGCCGCCCGCTGCTCGGCGATCTTCTTGCTCGAGCCTTCGCCCCGTCCGGTGAGCTCGCCGTCCAGCCAGCACTCGACGATGAAGGTCTTGCTGTGGTCCGGCCCCGTGGAGCCGACCAGACGGTACTCGGGAAGGTCCCAGCCCAAGGCCTGCGCGACCTCCTGAAGCTGCGTCTTGGCGTCGGCTTCCGCCAGCCCGGGCCGGTCGCCGAAGGTGATCTCCAGCATCGGCTGGATGACCTTGCGCGCGGCCTCGATTCCGCCGTCCAGGTACAGGGCCCCGAAGACGGCCTCCATGGAGTCGGCAAGCAGGGACGCCTTCGACCGGCCTCCCGACCGCGCCTCTCCCACTCCGATCTTGAGCTCGGCTCCCAGCCCCATGTCCTGGGCATGCTTGGCGAGGGTGTCGCGGCTGACGAGCTGCGCCTTGAGCTTGGAGAGCTCCCCTTCCGGCAGCTCGGGGTGACGTTCGTAGAGCCACTCGGCCGTGATGAGCCCCAGCACGGAGTCGCCGAGGAACTCCAGGCGCTCGTAGTGCTCGGGGACCCCCTGCTCGTTGGCATACGAGCGATGGATCAGCGCGAGCTCCAGCAGGTCCAGCCGCTTGAAGCGGTGGCCGAGGCGTTTTTCGAAGGGAGTCGGGTCGCGGCGGCCGAAGGCCATGGCGGGATACTAGCAGGGGGGCGGCTCGCGACGGCTCTCGATTGCGAGCCGGCTGCCTCGTGTTAGCATGTCTGCTCATCCTGAGCGCACTAGCGGCCTGCGAGGATTCAAAGAGGGCTGAGCACCATGAAAGAGACACGCGTGGACACGGCGCAGACCTTCTCTGTTGCCACTTCGCCCGAGGAGTCGGAGCAGCTGAGGCAAGTTCACGAGCGGGAGCGGTTCATGGCTGCGGTGCTGGAAGGGCTCGCGGATGCCGAAGCTGGCCGACTGCTAGAAGACCATGAGGTCAAACGCCTCCTCGATGAGGAGTTCGGTCCACTTTAAGATTGACGCTCCTACCGCCGCCCGAACCGCCGTTCCAGGTCCGAATCCGTCATCTGCAGCACGATGGGCCGGCCGTGGGGGCAGGCGTAAGGTTGTTCGGCCACGAAGAGCTCGGCCATCAGGGCCTCCATCTCGGGCGCGGAGAGCGGGTGGTGCATTTTCACCGCGGCCTTGCAGGCCATGCTGGCGGCCAGGGATTCGAGGATCTCTCGGGCGAGGTCGGCGCCGCCGCGCGTGCCGTCGCCGGAGTCCGCGGCCAGGCGCCGGAGCAGGCTCTCCGCCGCGTCCGTGGAGAGGACGGCAGGCACCGAGGTGAGGGCCAGGGTAGTGCCGGAGAGAGCGGTCACCCCGAAGCCGTGCTCTTCGAGGCCGGGGGCGAGCTCGAGGAGGCGTAGCCGCTCGGCCGGGGCGAGTTCCAGGAGGACGGGCGTCAGGAGGTGCTGCACGGGCGGGCGCTCGGCGGCGAGGACCCGGCGCAGGCGCTCGTAGAGGATGCGTTCGTGGGCCACGTGCTGGTCGATCAGGTAGAGCCCGTCGGGACCCTCAAGCAGGATCAGCGTGCCCTTGTACTGCCCGAGCAGGCGGAACGGGCGGGCCTCTCCATGGCGGCCCGACAGGGGCACCATCGGCCGATCGATGGGCGCGTAGGACGGCGCCGCGAGGCGCGTGGGCGTGACGGGAAGCTCCACGAGGTCGGGAGGCCCTGGAACCCTCGTCACCTCCGCGGGCGCGCCGGCGGGACGGTCCCAGGCGACGGGAGGCCGGTTCTCTCCCAATCCCTGCCAGGCGAAGGGGACGTAAGGCTCCTCGGCCGGCCTGCGGAGCGGCGCGGCTTCCTCGCCGCGGGCGCGCTCCAGGGTGCGGCGGAGGGCGTCGTAGACCCGGTCGAGCAGCCCGGGATCGCGGAAGCGGACCTCCGCCTTCTGAGGATGGACGTTGACGTCCACCTCTTCGGGCGGCACGTCGAGGAAGAGGAAGAGGGCCGGGAAGTCCTCGCCCCGCCACTCGTCGCGCACGGCGCGGTAGAACGTGGCGAGCACGGCCCGGTCGCGGATCAGCCGCCGGTTGACGTAGACGAACTGGCGCCGCCCCCGCGCCGTGTCGGGCGTGCCGACGAACCCCCAGATCGTCTCCCCCAACCCTCCACTCCCGGGGATGTCCACGAGCTGCTTCGCGAGCTCGGCGCCGAAGATCTGGCCGATCCGCTCGCGCGGTCCCACCGTCCCCGCGGCCGGCAAGGCGTCCAGCAGCTCGCGTTCCTCATGGAACACCTGGAAGCGCACGTCCGGCCGGGCCAGGGCATAGCCCTGGACGACCTCCAGACAGCGGCGCAGCTCGGTCTGGGGAGACTTGAGGAACTTCCGCCGGGCGGGCACGTTGAAGAAGAGCGAGCGGACGTCGAGCGTCGTGCCGCGCGGACGGGAGAACGGCTCGGCCGCCCGTACCCGCCCGCCCTCGATGAACACCCGCTGGCCGTCCCCCGGCTGCTCGGCGGTGGTGAGCTCGACCCGCGCGACGGCGGCGATGGTGGCCAAGGCCTCGCCCCGGAACCCCAGCGTCGCCACGCGCTCTAGGTCGTCAAAGCTGCCGATCTTGCTGGTGGCGTGGCGGTCGAAGGCGAGAAGGGCGTCGTCCCGTCCCATGCCCCAGCCGTCGTCCGCCACCTCGATCCGCGCCTTGCCGCCCCCCTCGAGCCGGATCTCCAGGTGCGTGGCCCCGGCGTCCAAGGCGTTCTCGACCAGCTCCTTGACCACGGACGCCGGACGCTCCACCACCTCGCCGGCGGCGATCTGGCTCACCAGGTGGTCGGGAAGGAGATGGATGCGGGACATGGGGAAGAAATAAGTTGCGGCGTGACGCGCCGGAGGGCATGAGCGAGCCGGCGTGAGGGAGTCTATACTTACTCGGGTATTATCCAGATCGGGAGTGAAACCGTATGCATGCCTACAAGACTGCGGCCAAAATCGAGGAGGATGGAGAGATTCGCCTCTCCGAGCTGCCTTTTCGCGCTGGGGAAGAGGTCGACGTCATCATCCTTCTCCGTGATGCGGGGGAATCGAGGACCGAAACACCTGAGTCCTTCCGCGAGCAGTTGCCTCCTGTGACGCGACGCCTCCTGGGGGTTGCGCGTGGAGTGAGCGAAAGTGATTACAACCGCTACCTCGAAGAGAAGTACCGGTGAAGGTTCTTTTCGATACCAATGTAGTTCTAGATGTTCTGCTCGACCGGCATCCCTTTCGAGATGCCGCCGCGGAGCTTATCGCCAGGGTCGAACGTAAAGAGCTGACCGGGGTCCTTGGCGCCACTACCCTGACGACTCTTTACTACTTGGTCGCCAAAGCCTCAGGCAAAGAAGCGGCTCTCTCGGCGGTCCGGGACGTGCTCAGCCTTTTCCATATTGCAGCCGTGGACAAGAAAGTGCTCTCTGGAGCGGTCGAGTCCTCGATCAAGGATTTCGAGGATGCCGTCCTCATAGAGGCCGGAGCTCTGGAAGATGTCGATGCTGTGGTGACTCGCGATCCGGCCGGGTTCCAAGACGGCCGTCTTCGGGTCCTCTCTCCGCAGCAACTTCAGGCAGCCTTGGGCTAACTGAAGTTACTGCGGCAAGAAGGGCAGATGCCTACCGGTTCTGGATCTCCGGGGCGCCCACGCGCTCGTCCTCCCGCTTCTCCGTATCCGAGGCCTGGGCCTCCTTCTCCGGATCGTCTCCGGACAGGTCCCAAGTGAAGGACTCCACCGCCGCGTACTCCCCCTGCCGTCCGTAGTCGTACTCCCCCGCTTCGCCGCTGGGGACGTTCTCCTCACCCGCGTGGGAGCCCTCGATGTGGATCGCAGCCTCCTCGGGGCTGAGCTCGCTGCCTTCGGAGTCTCCGGAGCTTTCCGCCCCATATTCGTAGCTCTTCTCGGCATCCCGGCCGTGCTTGCCGTGGTAGATGTCTTCGCTGTAGCCGTAGGTCTTTTCCGAGTCGTCCATTGGGGACACCTCCTTCGCTCTCTATAATTGCAAGGAGCGCGCCGGCTGCCCGGTCCAGGAGCAGCCTAGACCACCGCCGCGGCAGCCGAGCTCACCGCGTTGGCCATGGCCGCGACGGCCGTGGCCAGCACCGGCTTCGGCTCCTCCCCCGCCCCTGTCTTGGGCCTCCCCTCCAGGCTCGCCCGCGCCGCCGCCAGGCGGGCGATGGGCACCCGGTAGGGCGAGCAGGAGACGTAGTCGAGGCCGACGCGCTCGAAGAAGTCGATCGACTTCGGATCGCCGCCGTGCTCGCCGCAGATCCCCAGGTGGAGGTCCGGCCGCTCCTTCCTCCCCCGCTCGCAGGCCATGCGGACGAGCTGCCCGACTCCCTCCTCGTCGATGCACTGGAAGGGATCCCAGGGCAGCACCTTCTGCTCCACGTACTGGGGCAGGAAGCGCCCGGCGTCGTCGCGCGAGTAGCCGTAGGTCATCTGCGTCAGGTCGTTGGTGCCGAAGGAGAAGAAGTCGGCGTGGCGGGCGATCTTGTCCGCCACCAGGGCCGCCCGCGGCACCTCGATCATGGTGCCGATGAGGATGTCGAGATCGACGCCCTCCGCCTTCTGGACCCGCGCGATGACGGCGGCCACCATCTCCCGCAGGCGCACCATCTCCGGCTCCGTGCCGACCAGGGGCACCATGATCTCGGGGCGCACCTTCTCGCCCGCCTTGGCGCGGACGGCGGCGGCGCGGACGATGGCCTCGACCTGCATCTCGTAGATCTCGGGCACGGTGATCCCCAGGCGGCAGCCGCGCAGGCCGAGCATGGGATTGGACTCCGCCAGGACCTCGGCCCGCGCCTTGACGTCGGCGAGCTCCATTCCCATCTGCTCCGCCAGGCCGCGCAGAGCCTTCTCCTCATGGGGCAGGAACTCGTGGAGCGGCGGATCGAGCAGCCGGATGGTGATCGGCAGCCCGGCCAGGGCCGTGAAGATCCCTTCGAAGTCCTTCTGCTGCATGGGCAGGAGGCGGGCGAGGGCCGCGTTGCGGGTCTCGGCGTCCTCGGCCAGGATCATCTGGCGCACCCAGGGCAGCCGCTGGTCGTCGAAGAACATGTGCTCGGTGCGGCAGAGGCCGATGCCCTGGGCACCCAGGGCGCCCGCCACCCGTGCGTCGTGCGGGGTGTCGGCGTTGGCGCGGATGCGCAGGCGCCGCTCGGCGTCGGCCCATTCCAGGAGTTTAACGAAGGCGCGGGCGGCCGACGAGGGAGCGGCGCCGTCGAGCAGCACCCGCAGCACCTCGGACTGGCGGGTCGGCAGGGCGCCGGCGATTACCTCGCCGGTCGTGCCGTCGATCGACAGCTCGTCGCCCTCGTGGAAGACCTTGCCATCCATCCGTACCTCGCCGGCATGCTCCTTCACCTCCACGCCGCCCGCTCCCACGATGCACGGCTTGCCCAGGCCGCGGGCCACGACGGCGGCGTGGGAGGTCATGCCGCCGCGGGAGGTCAGGATGCCGGCCGAGGCGTGCATGCCCACGATGTCCTCGGGGGAGGTCTCGGCGCGCACCAGGAGCACGGGGCCCGCGGCGGCCATCTCGGCCGCGCGCTCGGCCGTCAGGGCGATGCGGCCGGAGGCGGCGCCCGGACCGGCGGGCAGGCCATGGGCCAGGAGATTGCCGGCGGCGACGGCCTTCTTCTTCTGCACGGCGTCGAACTCGGGCGCCAGCATCTGGGCGAGTTGCGCGGGCTGGACCCTCCTCAAGGCCTCGCGCTCGTCGATCAGCCCCTCCTCCACCATCTCGACGGCGATGCGCACGGCGGCCGGGCCGGTGCGCTTGCCGGCGCGGGTCTGGAGCATGAAGAGCTTGCCGTGCTCGATGGTGAACTCGAGGTCCTGCATGTCGCGGTAGTGGAGCTCCAGGGCGGCGCAGACCTCCTCGAGCTGGCGGTGGGCCTCTGGGAAGTCGGCGGCCAGGCCGTCGCTGCCGTCCTGGGGAGTGATCTCCCGGGGCGTGCGGATGCCTGCCACGACATCCTCGCCCTGGGCGTTGACCAGGTACTCGCCGTAGACCCGCCGCTCGCCCGTCGCCGGGTTGCGGGTAAAGGCGACGCCGGTGGCGCAGTCGGAGCCCTGGTTGCCGAAGACCATGGCCTGAATGTTGACGGCGGTGCCGAGGAGATCGGAGATGCCCTCGATCTTCCGGTACTCGCGGGCCCGCGGGTTCCGCCAACTCGCGAAGACGGCGCCGATGGAGCCCCAGAGCTGCTCGTGGGGATCCTGGGGGAAGGCCTTGCCGTGCTTCTCGAACAGCCCGAGGAAGGCGTCCGCAACGCCGCGCAGGGACTCCGCCGTCAGCTCGGCGTCGTTGGCCGCGCCCTGGGCCGTGCGGGCGTCGCCAAGGATCTGCTCGTACTCGTCACGCGGGATCCCCAGCACGACGTCGCCGTACATGGTCATGAGGCGACGGTAGGCGTCGAGCACGAAGCGGGCTTCCGCGCCGCGGGCGATCGACGCCGCCACGACCTCTTCGGAGAGGCCCAGGTTGAGGATGGTGTCCATCATCCCGGGCATCGAGCGCGGCGCGCCGGAACGGACGGAGACCAGCAGCGGCTTGTGCGGATCGCCGAAGCGGCGGCCGGTCTGCTCCTCCAGCCGCGCCAGGTGCTCGGCAACCTCGCTCTTCAGGCTCTCGGGATAGGAGCCGTCATGGTCCTGGTGGTGATTTTGGTAATAAGTGCAAACTTCCGTCGTGATGGTAAAGCCCGGGGGCACCGGGATGCCGAGCCGGCTCATCTCCGCGAGACCGGCCCCCTTGCCGCCCAGGAGGTCCTTCTGGGAGCCCTCCCCTTCCGCCGAACCACCGCCGAACGCATAGACGTACTTGGCAGCCATCGCGTTTCCTCCAGACCAGGCGGACTCCGGGAGTCCGATCATGTAGAGCTGAATCTACGTACAGCAGTGCACAGCTTCACCGTCGAAGGGGACAGCAGCAGAAATCTTGCCAGCTCAGGGTTCGTCCTCCTCGTGCTCGTCGCCATCCTCCGCCACTGGCTGCACGAAGGCGGCGTGGACGGGCGGCGGCATCACCGAGTCGGCGCCCCGGACGGACTTCCAGAGGATCTCGTTGAGCTCCAGGTCCGGGGCCAGGTCCGCCTCCTCGTCGAGGTTCATGGCCAGCGAGGCGGCGGCGCCGGGAGCATTGGGCGCGTTCTTCTCGTCGAGCGGGAAGCGCGCCGGGCGGAGAGTGTACGGGGCAAGGTCCGGCTTCGCCTGGAAGGCGCGGTACATGGGCGCCGCGGCGGCGTCGAGCTGGCTCAGGGGCGGCAGGCCGAGGATCAGCTCCATGGTGCGCAGCACGCCCGCCGTGGTGTAGAGCGTGCCGTCGACCGCCCCTCTCCGGAAATAGGGGCTGGCGACCAGGAGGACCGAGCGGTGGGCGTCCACGTGGTCCGGGCCGTTCTGGGCGTCGTCCTCGACCACGAAGATGGCCGACTCCTTCCAGAAGCGGCTCTTCGAGATGGCCTCCACGACCCGCCCCAGGGCCAAGTCGTTCTCGGCGATCATCGCTCGCGGCGTCGGAGTGCCGGGGCGGGTGCCCGACGTGTGGTCGCCGGGCAAGCGGATGATCGACAGCCGCGGCAGCCCGCCGCTCTTCTCGAACTTCCGGAATTCCTCCAGCCAGACGTCCACGCGCCGGTTGTCGGGGACCGCCAGGTCGTAGGGCGGGTAGTCCGGATGGATCTTCCCTTCGAGACCTGGCACGCTGGCGTGGACCGGCCCCGATTCCACTCCCTCGTCCCGGATGACGAACTCGCCGTAGCTCCGTACGCTCACCCCTGCCCGGTTGCAGGCGTCCCAGAGATAGCCGCCCTGGGGGGCCGTGACGTTGCCGTAGGGGTTGCGCTGCGGCCCGCCGCCCTCGCTCAGGTAGTCGCCGCCGCGGTCGCCGTAGTACATCGGCCAGACCTTCTCCACGAAGTCCGTGGAGTAGGCGCCCATCGAGTAGGCGTGCCCCTGGTAGCTCACCTCGGCGTTGACGTAGAAGTTGTCGAACAGGACGAACTCGCGGGCCAGGGCATGGGCGTTGGGGGTGACCTCCTCGCCGAAGAGGCAGAGGTTGGGATCGCCGTTGCCGCGCTCCAGGTCGCCGAGGATCTGATCGTAGGTGCGGTTCTCGCGGATGACGTAGAAGACGTGCTTGATGGGCGAGGCGCCGCCCACCCGGGCCGGCACGGGCGAGCCCTTGGGCGCGTCGACAGGCGCCAGGCGCGAGGCCGCGGTGTCCGGGGTGAGGCGGTGGGCGGTCTTCGTGTAGGCGGCCAGGGCCGCGGCGTCCGGCGCGGGCACGATGGAGAGCGATCCCGAGAGCAGCTCGCCGATGTACTGCCCCGTGGCGCCGGGGACGCCCGGTTGCGCTCCCCGGGGATTGGCGGCCGAGGTCAGCCCCTTGCCGCTCAGGATGAAGATCCGCCTGCCGTCCCGGCTCCACTGGGCCGCCGTCGGGTACCAGCCGGTGGGAATGAGGCCCCGGACCACGCTCGCCCCGGGGCGCGAGACGTCCACCACGGCGACCGTGTTGTTGTCGGCATTGGCCACCAGGAGCGTCTGGCCGTCGGGCGACAGGCCCAGGCCGTTGGGCGTGCTGCCGGGCGGCGTCGCCGGGCTGAGGGCGAGCGAGATCTGCTCTCTTGCCGCGCGGGCGGCGAGGTCCACCACCCAGACGGCGTTGGTGTTGGCGCAGGCCACAAACAGCCGGCCGCCGTCCTTCGACAGGGCCATGGCGTTCGGATGCTCCCCCACCGGGACCTCGCCGCGGAGCTCCAGCGTCGCCGCGTCGTAGAGCTGAACCCGGGCGCCGCCCCACAGGGAGACGAAGAGCGTCCCGCCGTCCGCCGAAACCACGGAGGTGTAGGCCTCGGCCGGCAGATCGGCGGTCTTCGCGACCTGGCCGGACTCCAGGTCCACGGCCGAGAGGAGCTGCCCCAGCACGTGGACGGCGAACAGGCGCTTGCCGTCCGGGCTGATGGAGAGGCCGCCCACGAAGCTCGACTCGGCCGGTTTCTTCAGGGCGAACACGGCGCCCGGCTTCAGGCTCCCCGCCTCGAGCCGGAGCTCGTTGACGGTGCTCGCCCCGCCGCCCGACGAGTAGAGCCGCTGCCCGCCGGGATGCCAGACGAGCCCCAGCCAGGCGTTGTCCACCGGCAGCTTCGCCCGCACGTAGTCATGCCGGAGGTCGACCAGCGTCAGGCTGGGCTTGGTGTACCCATTGTTGGTGACGACGAGGGTCTGGCCGTCCGGGGACTCCGCCATGGCGAGCGGCAGATCCCCCACCGTGAGGTGCCGGCCCGCCGGGGCGATCCGCCAGCCGTTGGGCAGGAGGGTGTCGCCGCTCTGCTGACGCCCCGGGCGGGCGGGAGGTTTCGCGGTCTTGGCGGCCTTCGCGGCCTCGGCGGGACGCCCCGCCGCCAGGAGGAAGAGGGAGAGAGCGAGGACCGCCGTCAGCCGTTCGTGCATGGGGAGATCCTATGCCAGGAGCTGTTACAATTCAGACGTCTTTCGACGGCTTCGAAGGGGATCGCAATGGCGGACATTCAGAGGATCGAGAACGTGGACGCGCTCGAGGCGCTGCTCGAGAAGGCGAAGGACCGGCAGGTCTGGATCTTCAAGCACAGCCTGACCTGCCCCATCTCGGGCGCCGCCTGGGCCGAGTTCCGGCGCTTCGCGGACGATCAGCCCCAGGGCGACGGGACGGAGTTCGCCGTGATCGAGATCCAGTACGCCCGCCCGGTCTCGACCGCCCTCGCCGAGCGCACGGGAGTGCGGCACCAATCTCCCCAGGCGATCCTGCTGCGCGAGGCCCGCGTGGCATGGCACGCGAGCCACTACGACATCGACGCCACGGCTCTGAAGCGGGCCTGAAGGACATCAAGGACTGCAGGGACATCAAAGACCTCAAGGACCGAGAAACATCTTCCTCGTCCTTGGAGTCGTTGCAGTCTTTGCAGTCCTTGGTGCCGCTGCTTCGGCGGTAGGATCTCCGCCATGGAGAAAACCTCCAGCCCACCGATGACAGCCGAGGAGAGATACCGCCTCCTGCTCGAGGTCTCCGAGGCCGCCAACTCCCAGATCGAGATCGCCGCCGTTCTCGAAGCCGTGGCCGAGGCACTGGCCCCGTCGATTGCCGTCGACGCCGTGGGCGTGACCACGATCCAGGGCGACCGCCTCTCTCCCCACGCCATCTACATCCGGGGCGTCGAGCGCCGGCAGGGCGACTCCTGGGCCGACGTCATAGCGCGTTGGCTCCACACCTCCAGCGAGGACGTGCAGCCGCACGGCCAGGTACCCTTCGCGGGCTCGGGGACCGAGTACGTCGGCCGGACCGGCCGCGCGGTGGTATGCGAGGATCTGACCCGGGGCACGCGCTTTCCGGAGGACTCGCGCCTGCTGGCCAAGGGCGTCCACTCCTATGTCCGCGTGCCCCTCCAGGTGCGCGACCGGCTCGTCGGCTCGCTCGCCTTCTCCCGCGGCAGCTCGGGCCCGTTCGAGCCGTATGAGGTGGAGACCTTCGAGGCGCTGGCCCGGCCCATCGCCGCCGCCATGGCGAACGCCCTGGCCTTCGAGGAGATCGCGCGGCTGACGCGCCAGCTCCAGGCCGAGAACCTCGCCCTGCGCCAGGAGATCGACGAGCGCAGCATGTTCGAGGAGATCGTCGGCTCCTCGAAGGCCCTGCGCGAGACCCTCTCCCTGGTGGACAAGGTGGCGGCGACCGACGCCACCGTGCTCATCACCGGCGAGACCGGCACGGGCAAGGAGCTGATCGCCCGCGCCATCCACCGCCGGTCCGACCGCTCGAAGCGGGCCCTGGTGGCCGTCAACTGCGCCGCCCTGCCGGCCTCGCTGATCGCCTCCGAGCTCTTCGGCCACGAGAAGGGGACGTTCACCGGCGCCCTCCAGCGCCGGGCCGGCCGCTTCGAGCTGGCCGCCGGCGGCTCCATCTTCCTCGACGAGGTGGGCGAGCTGCCGCCCGAGGGTTCGGAGTCCGCACGTACCTCTTCTACGAGCATCACGCCACCACCGACGACGCCCAGATCGACGGCCACATCGATCCCGTGCTGCCCCGCGTCTCCGGCTACGTCGCCGAGGTGCTGGTGGCGGACAACCAGCCGGTCAAGGCCGGCGACGTGCTGGTGCGGATCGACACCGCCGACCTCCAGGCCAAGGTGGACCAGGAGCAGGCGGCGCTCCTGAATGCCGAGGCCGCCGTGGCCGTGGCCCGGGCGACGGCGTCGGGCACCCAGGCCGCCCTGGCCGGCAGCCGCGCCAAGGTTTCCGGCACCCAGGCCGACGTGGCCGCGGCCCTGACCCGGGAGCGGCAGACCGCTGCCGACCTCACCCGCTACAAGGCGCTTTATGAGAAGGAGGAGGTCTCCCAGCAGCAGTACGAGGCCGCCCGCGCCGCCGCCGACGCGGCCCGTGCCGCCGCCGAGGCCGCCCGCGCCACCTCCGCGGCCTCGCGCTCCACGGTGGACACCGCCGCGGCCCAGATCGAGGCCGCCACCCGCCAGATCGCGGCCGCCGAGGCCCAGGTGGCCCAGCACCGGGCGTCCCTGGAATCGGCGCGGCTCCAGCTCTCCTATGCCACGGTGAAGGCGCCGGCCTCCGGCGTCGTCTCCAAGAAGGCCGTCGAGGTGGGCCAGTTCGTCCAGGCCGGCCAGCCGCTGCTCGCCATCGTCCAGGGTCACGACGCCTGGGTGAGCGCCAACTTCAAGGAGACGCAGCTCGCCCAGATGCGCCCCGGCCAGCCGGTGGAGATCGAGGTGGACGCCTACCCCGGCGTGACCTTCCACGGCCGCGTCGAGTCCCTGGCCGCCGCCACCGGAGCGCGGTTCTCGCTGCTGCCGCCCGACAACGCCACCGGCAACTTCACCAAGGTCGTCCAGCGCGTGCCGGTGAAGATCGTCTTCACCGACCAGCCCGACCCGAAGCGCCCGCTGCGCATGGGCATGAACGTCGCCGTCGTCGTGGACCTCGGCTGAGGAGAGGGAGGAAGCGGCCATGCCCCAGCAGGGCGCCAACAAGTGGATCATCACGATCACGGTCATCCTGGCCTCGATGATCGAGCTGATCGACACCTCGATCGTCAACGTCGCCCTCCCCCAGATGATGGGCAACCTGGGGGCGACGCTCGACCAGATCGCCTGGGTGGTGACCGGGTACGTGGTGGCCAACGTCATCGTCATCCCCATGACGAGCTGGTTCGCGACGGTGCTCGGCCGCCGCAACTACTTCGTGGGCTCGCTCATCCTGTTCACCATCGCCTCGTTCTTCTGCGGCCACGCCACGACGCTGTGGGAGATGGTCCTCTTCCGCTTCATCCAGGGCGCGGGCGGCGGCGCCATGCTGTCGACCTCGCAGGCGATCCTGGTCGAGACCTTCCCGCCCGAGGAGCTCGGCCTGGCCAACGCCCTGTTCGGCCTCGGCGTGGTCGTCGGCCCCACCGTCGGCCCCACCCTGGGCGGCTGGATCACGGACAGCTACTCCTGGCGCTGGATCTTCTACGTCAACCTGCCGATCGGCATCGTGGCCGTCCTGATGGCCATGGCCTTCATCCCCGACCCCAAGGAGGTGCGCCAGATCACGGGCATCGACTGGGCGGGCATCGGCCTGCTCATCGTGGGGATCGGCTCGCTGCAGATCGTCCTCGAGCGGGGCGAGGCCGAGGACTGGTTCTCGGCCCGCTACATCATGGTGCTGGCCTTCGTCGCCGTCCTGGCCCTGGCCGGCTTCATCTGGCGCGAGCTGACGGCGGCCAACCCGGTGGTGGACCTGCGGGTGTTCCGCGACCGCTCGCTGGCCGTGGGCACCGTCTTCACCTTCATCCTGGGTTTCGGCCTCTACTCCTCGGTGTTCATCTTCCCCGTGTTCGCCCAGAACCTCCTGGGCTTCACGGCCATGCAGACGGGCCTCATCCTCCTGCCGGGCTCGCTGGCCACGGCGGTGATGATGCCGGTGGTGGGACGGATGCTGCAAAAAGGGGTGCCGCCGCAGCTCATGAACGCCCTGGGGTTCATCTGCTTCTTCCTCTTCACCTTCCTGCTGTCGCACTCGACGCTGGCCTCGGACCGTCAGGACTTCTTCTGGCCGCTGATCCTCCGGGGCGTCGGCCTGGCGCTGCTCTTCGTGCCCCTGACCACCGTGGCCCTCTCCGGCCTGCGGGGCAAGGATATTGCCCAGGGCGCGGGTCTGACCAACATGATGCGCCAGCTCGGCGGCTCCTTCGGCGTGGCCCTGGTCGCCACCTACGTCCAGCGCCGCACGTGGACGCACCGGGTCAACCTCCTCTCCCACGTGTCCATCTACGACGCGCCCGTGCGCGAGCGGCTGGCCGCCATCACCCAGGGTCTGATGCAGAGGGGATCGAGCCTCTACGAGGCGCAGCGGCAGGCCTACGGGGCCATCGAGGGAGCGGTGCTCCGGCAGACCTTCCTGCTCTCCTACATGGACGCCTTCCGGTTCGTGGGGATCTTCTTCCTCTGCTGCATCCCGCTGCTGCTCGTCTTCAAGCGCGGACGCGGCGGGGCGGCGGGGCCGGTGTCGATGCACTGAAGCCGCTGGAAGGCACCTTGCAAGAGATTTGGGCATGGCTAACAACTTCAAAGTCCGCGGTTGCTGCTGCGGGATCCCCTTCGGCTGCGGCGTGCTGGTGTTCGGCGCCGGCGCGGTCGCTCTCTGGAAGCTCGCCCTGCCCAGTCTGGCGACCCTGCTGGGATTGCTGTAGGCTTCTGACTGACAATGCCTTTTCTCTGCCGACACAAGCTCCCTGGAAGTCCCCACTTCTGCGGCGACCGGCCCGCGGATGCGCCGTGCGGCGCCTTCGAGTACGTCCGCGTCGAGCGCCCTGAGGACCTGCCGCCCGCCGACCCGCGGACGGTCGATGTCGCCGTGCTCGACATGAACCACGGCTGGCCGAACCTTGGCCACGACTGCCTCGTCCACTCCCTGCTCGACTCCGCCTGCGAGCTGCTGCCGATCGCCGAGGAGACCGGCGTCCGCGTGCGCGCCCTGTCCTTCGACGTGCGCCGCGCCGGCATGATCCCCGAGCTTCCCGGCGACCGCTTCTCCCTGTATCTCGGCACGGGCGGCCCGGGCCATCTCGATCCGTACCAGAACGACGGCGTCTCGGAGTTCAGCCAGGGGATCCGCGAGGACCCCTCCTGGCAGCGCCCGCTCTACCGGCTCTTCGACCGCATCGTCGAGGACGGCACGGCGGCGCTCCTCGCCGTCTGCCACACGTTCGGCGTGATGTGCCACTGGGCCGGGGTCGCCCAGCCGGTGCTGCGCGGACCCGAGAAGGGGGGCAAGAGCTCGGGCATGCTCGAGAACGTGCTGGCGCCCGAAGCCTGCGGCCACCCCTGGTTCCGCCGCTTCGGCGACGAGCTCGAAGACGGCGGGCGGCTGCGCATCCTCGACAACCGCCTCTTCGACCTGATCCCGAGCCACGGCGCGTTCCCCTCCGGCACCCTGCCGATCGGCTGGGAGACGCAGGGCGTGGGCGGTCCGGCGGGCGACGCCCTCACCATGCTCGAGTTCGCGCGCGACGCGGCCGGCAGCATGCCGCGGGTTTTCGGCGTCAACCACCATCCTGAGATCGTGGACCGGGAACGGCAGACCGTCATCCTCGCGCAGAAGCTGGAGCGCGGCGAGGTGAGCCCCCAATGGGTGGCCGAGCGCCGGGAGGCCCTGACCCGTGCCTACCCGGACGAGGACTCCGACGCCCGGCTCCAGCTCACTTCGGACTTCACCCTGATCAAGCCGATGCGCTTCCATCTCTGGCGCCAGGTGCGCCTGCGGACCGAGTCGCTCGGGCTCGCCGCGGGCGTGCACGAGGACCGCGCGCTGGCGGGATCGCCCTCGTGATCCCGAAGCCGCCGTTCGCCTCGGACCTCACGCCCGAGGCCGAGATCGCCGCGTTCCAGGACCTCCAGACCCGCCTCCCCGCCGTCTGGGAAGCTCTCATGCTGCACGACGAGGAGCCCCACACCTCGGTCGTGGTGCCCTCGATGACTCTCGAACAGAGCGAGCTCAAGAAGCTCTCGGGCGTCAGCTTCTACGAGGAGCGCCTGCTCTTCCTACTGATCCGGCTCCGCAATCCGCGGGCGCGCGTGGTCTACGTCACCTCGCAGCCCGTGCACCCGATGATCCTGGACTACTACTTCCAGCTCCTCGCCGGCATCCCCGCGAGCCACGCCCGGGCGCGCCTGACGATGCTTTGCGCGCACGACGCCTCGCCGCGCTCGCTGACCCAGAAGATCCTCGACCGGCCGCGCCTGATCGAGCGCATCCGTGAGGGCATCCAGGACCGCTCGCGCGCCTACCTCACGGTCTTCAACTCGACGCCGCTCGAGCGCAAGCTCGCCGTGCTCCTCGGCATCCCGCTGAACGGCGCCGATCCGGACCTCGCCCACCTCGGCACCAAGTCCGGCAGCCGCAAGATCTTCCGTGAGGCGGGAGCGGCGATGCCGGAGGGGTTCGAGGACCTCCACTCCAAGCAGGAGGTCGAGGAGGCGCTCGTCGAGCTGGCAGCGCGGCGGCCGGGCATCCGGCGCGCCGTCGTCAAGCTGAACGACAGCTTCTCGGGCGAGGGCAACGCCATCTTCCGCTACCCGGAAATGGACGTCGGCGGCCGGGCCGCGGTGCGGGAGGCGCTGCAGCGCATCGAGTTCGCGGCGCCCGACGAAAAAGTCGACGCCTTCTTCGAGAAGTACAACCAGATGGGCGGCATCGTCGAGGAGTTCATGGAAGGCCGGGAGAAGGTCTCCCCGAGCACCCAGCTCCGCATCAGCCCGAGCGGCGAGGTGCTGCCGATCTCGACCCACGACCAGATCCTCGGCGGCCCCAGCGACCAGGTCTTCCTCGGCTGCAGCTTCCCGGCCCACGACGGCTACCGGCAGCGCATGCTGCACGACGCCATGCGGATCGGCGAGGTCCTCGCCGCCAAGGGCGTCGTGAGCCGCTTCGCCATCGATTTCCTGCTCTGGCGCGACGATCCGGCGGCGGACTGGAGCATGGCGGCCCTGGAGATCAACCTGCGGATGGGCGGCACGACCCACCCCTACCTCGCCCTCCAGTTCCTGACCGGCGGCCAGCTCGACCGCGAAACCGGCCTCTTCTACTCCCCCGCCGGCCTCGCCAAGTACTACCGCGCGACCGACAACCTCCGCTCCGACTCCTACTGCGGCCTGCTCCCCGAGGACCTGATCGACATCCTCACCATGAACCGCCTCCACTACAGCCACGGCACCGACTCCGGCGTCCTCTTCCACCTGATCGGCGCCGTCTCCGAGTTCGGCAAGCTCGGCCTGACGGCGATCGGCAACAGCCGCGAGGAGGCGGATGCGCTGTACTACAAGACCCTGGAGGTTTTGGACCGGGAGACCTCCTACGGCCGCGGTGCCGCCTGACCCTCTGATGAGTGAAATTCCAGAGCTGACCGATGAGCAATTCGCCAGGGCCATCCCGGCACGCGTCCGGAAGCGCCTCATGCTCGGGCAGATCGAATCCGGCGAGGACATCGCAGCACTGCGGCGTTTTATCGGGCTCACCCAAACGCAATTCGCTCTAGCCATGAGCATCAGCGTCCACACCCTCCGAAACTGGGAGCAAGGCCGCCGGCGTCCAGAGGGTCCTGCGATCGCCTTGTTGCGCATCGCCGCTCGGCATCCTCGGATCATCCGCGAGAACATCGAAAGCATGGAGTCCGCTGCCTGAGGCTGGCCTACGGCGTCCGTCCGCTCCACTTCGACCAGTTCCCCAACTCCATTCCATCGTTGAACAGCGGCGTCGTCCGCGCGCAGTCGCCCGTGTAGTCGTAGCGCTGCCCGGCGGCCACCATCTGGAAGTCGGCGACCTGGAGAAGCCTGAGGTCGAGCGGCCCCAGGAGCCCGCTCCACCTGGCGGTGGTGAAGCGGTCGCTCTGGGCCGTCAAGGCGATGGTGCCGCCGTCCGACAGGAGGATGCCGTACTTCTGCATCGCTCTGGCCACCACCCGCGCCGCCTCGTTGGGCAGGTTCTGGAGCGGGTAGTCCGCCCTCAGCCGCAGCCGGCTCCCGTACGGCGGCGCCGTCGCGGGGCCGCTGGTCGGGAAGGTCGAGTGCGTGGCCGGGTGGACGTACACCCGCCGGCGCATGCGGCTGTTGGGCAGGATGAAGCGGATGGCGTGGTCGATGTGGCCGGCCGCCACCTCGTCGGCGCTGAACAGCAGGGGCGAGATCGGGAAGCCGGCGGCGTCGGCGCTGCTGCAATCCTGGCCGCGGCCGTTCGACGGGTAGGTGAGGCTCATGTTCCATACCGCCAGGCAGCCGCCGAAGAACTCACCGCCCACCACGTTGGCCCGCCACATCTCGTACAGCCGGTTGGTGGGCCGGTGGACGACCAGCAGGTGGCAGTCGCCGTCGCCGACGCACTGGTAACCCTGCTCTCCCTCGATCGCGCCGCCCGGGGGCAGCGGCACGGGAGCGACGTCGCAGTCCGGGTCGAAAAAGTCGTCCGTCGGGATGAAGTCGCGGAAGGGAGTCGACGCGTTCGCCTCCAGCACCTCGATGCTGAAGTCGATCTGCATGCGGCCGCCGCCCCACCCGCCCACGCTGGAGAGCCAGTTGATGACCGCCGTGGACTCGGGGTCGACCGGCGCCGCCGAGATGTCCTGGTACCAGGGAGAGTCGGCGGGAAAGTAGGGGCTGTGTCCGGCGGGAGGCAGGGTCTGAGCCTGCGCCGCCGAGACGACGAGAAGGGCGAGCCCGCCGAGAGCTCCGCCCGACAACCTGCCCCGCAGACTCGTCCATGACTGGCTTGCCATAAGGGCATTGTAGCTGAAGGCATGCCCCTCCCGTTCCCGCACGGTGCCTTCGCGAATAGACTGCGTACCGATGAGCGCCAGTACGACGATCGAGGAAACGGTTCGAGACCTCCTGCGCTCCCGGGCTCCCCTCGCTCAGGGCCGCGCCGATCTGCCCGACGATCTGCGGCTCGGGGCAGGTGGCCTGGGGCTGGACTCGATCTCGATGGTCGAGCTGCTCCTCGACTGCGAACGCCGGTTCGGCATCAAGGCGACGGGGCTGCTGGAGGGCGCTCCCCTCACCGTGGGCCGTCTCGCCGCCCACGTGCGAGAAGCCGTCCAAGGGTGATCGCCGCGCGCCGGACCTTCGACGCCCTGGAGCGCGGGCTGGAGCCGCTGGCGATGCGGCATCCGAGCTTGGCGCTCGCCGGCGCGGATGCCCTCGGACGGCTGCGGAACCGGCTGTCCCGCCGCTGGCCCAGCCCGCAGCAGATCGGGATTCTGTTCCCTCACCTCGATCGGCGCGCGGCGGCACGCGTGGCCTGGAGCCTCGGTGCCCTCGAGGCCCGCAACCGGCTCCTGGTCGCCTGCATCGAGCGGGCGGGGCTCGAACCGGTGCGGCCGATGGTGCGGACGCCTCCCGACGCCTTCGCCGCGCTCCGCCCGCCTCTCGTCCTGGGGACGTTCCACGTCGGGGCCGTGCAGGCTCTCGGCGCGGTTATCGAGCGGCTGCCCGGTCCGGTGCTCATCCTGCGCCAGGGCCTGCTCTATGAACCTTGTCCACCGGTGGAGATCGCATCGACGGAAGGCGACGACCAGCACCGTGCGGCCTCGTTCCGGCGCGCGCTCGCGCACCTCGACAACGGCGGCTTCGTCGTCCTGGCGCTCGACGTGGTACAGGGCGCCGGTCTCCAGGTCGCCTGCCTCGGCCGCACGCTCGAGCTGGCGCGGGGGCCCTTCGCGCTGGCCCGGCTCGCGGGCGCACCGCTCGTGCCGATCGTGGCGCGCTGGCGTCAGGGCGGGGTGGAGGCCGAGGCCGGCGAGGCGCTCGCCGTCGATACCACGCTCGGCCCGGCCGCCTGGGAGGGCGCTCTGGCCGCCTCCGCCGGAGGCTGGCTGGAGCGCTATCTGCTGGAGTCGCCGTCCGAGCTGGGACTCGGTCTGCTGCGAATTCTGCTGGCCTGAGCTTCAATATCGCCTTCATCGCTTTCAATCAAAGCGCGGCGCAATTCGTGATGGCGGATCTTGCCGTTGGCGGTGCGCGGGATCGTGCGCGGCGCCATCACTACCACCCGGTCCGGAGCGAAGCCGAGAGCCGACTCGACCGCGGCCGCGACGGCGGCGGCCAACGGCTCGGGCGCGGCGGCCGGATCGGCCTCGACGGCCACGACGATCTCCTCGGTGGATGCGCCCGGCGCCGGCGGCAGGCCGACCGCGGCGGCGAGTCGTACGCCCGGCACGCGCCCCGCCGGCTCCTCGAGCTCGCGCGGTGCCAGGGGAGCGCCTCCCCGCTTGATCAGGGCCCGCTGGCGGCCCAGGACGTACAGGTGGCCGGCGGAGTCGAGCGCTCCCACGTCGCCGGTGTGGAGCCAGCCGCCGCGGAGTGTCTCGCGGGTCGCCTCCGCCGCCTCGAAATAGCCGGCGAAGACGGCTGGGCCGCGGACCAGGATCTCACCCGCGACTCCCTCTTCGCCATCGATCCTCACCTCCACTCCAGGCAGCGGCCGGCCGCAGGAGACGTTGCCCCGGGCGTCCACGCGAAGCGGCTCGCCGGGCCGCAGGCAGGTCACTCCCAAGGTCGCCTCGGCGAGCCCGTAGCCGGGCCGGATAACGCCCGGCACGCCGAAGCGCTCTTCGAAGGCCAGGATCGTGCTCCGCCGCACCGGCTCGCCGCCGTTGGTCGCGTAGCGGAGCGCCGAAAGGTCGAGCCCCTCGGGGTTTACGAGCCGCGTGGCGAGACGGTATGCGAAGTCCGGCGCGCCGAGGATGGTGGCGCGGACGCCCGCCGCCGTCTCGAGCCACAGCGGCAGGGTACGGATGGCAGGCGTCACCAAGTGGCAGGGCACGCCGAAATACACGGGCCCCAGAACGAACCGGAGCAGGCCCAGGTCGTGCCAGGGCGGCACCCAGCTCACCAGCACGTCGCCGGGACCGGCCTCGAGCAGCTCGCGGGCGGCCTCCAGCGAGGCGATGGCGTTGCGCTGGAGGACGATGGCTGCGCGCGGCTCGCCGGAGGTGCCCGAGGTGGGCTGCAGGAAGGCGACGTCCTCCCCGCTGGCCTCCACAGGTGGTGGCGTTGCCGTCCGCGGCACCTCCTCGAGCGCCATGCAGCGCAATCCGGCTTCGTCCAGGGCTTCTGATATCCCCGACGATTCGCCCACCAGGACGAGACACGGCCGCACCCGCGCGGCGCGCCGGGCCGCGGCCTCGGGGGGAACCCCGGGATCGAAGGCGCAGGGCACCGCCGCGAGGCGCTGGAGGGCGAAGAAGACGCGGATGAAATCCAGCCCGGCCGGCAGAAGGAGGGCTACGCGGTCGCCGCGGCCGACTCCCAGGAGAGCCAGGCCGCCGGCCAGCGCCTCGGACTCGGCCCGCAGCCTGCCATAGCTCAGGCTCTCGCCGCCCTCGGCGAAGGCCAGCGCGCCGGGAGCGCCGGCGGCCCGGCTGGCGAGCACCGTGTCGAGTCCCGTCCACATCATCGGGACGATGATACCTTTTGCCAGATCACGACCATGGACGCCCCGATTCCCAGGCCTCGGGCTACCCAAGGCCATCAGCGGCCATCGAGCCGCTCGCCAAGGTGTGGCCGAGTCTCAAGGAATGGAACTGAAATCGCGCTGACCCGCCGGGAAAACGTCCATCAGCATCCCGTGCTTGGGACGGATCGTCATGGCGGTATGAATCTCGATGGGATGATCGGCCACGGGCTTCATCCGGTACTTCTGCAGGATGGTCACCAGGCTCAATTGCAGCACCATCTGGGCCTGCCGTTCGCCAATGCAGACCCGCGGCCCGGCGCCGAAGGGAAAGTAGGAAAACCGGTGCCGGCCCGCCGACCGCTCGGCGCTGAACCGGTCGGGATCGAAACGATCCGGCTCCTCCCAGAACCCCGGGTGCTTGTGCGTGACGAAAGGGCTCACCACGATCAGGGACCTGGCCGGCACGCGGTAGCCGCCGATCTCATCGTCGGCGATCGTCTCCCGGGTCATGGCCCAGAAGGCCGGATAGCAGCGCATCGACTCGGAGATGACCCGGTTGAGGTATTCCAGAGAAGATAGATCGGCCATCGTCGGAGCACGATCCCCAAGCACGCTCGCGATCTCCTGGCGAAGCCGGTGCTCCACCTCCGGATTCTGGGAAAGGAGATAGAACATCCAGGTCAGCGTCACGGCCGTCGATTCATATCCGGCGACCAGAACGGACGTGACCTCGTCACGGAGCTGCTGCTCGCTCATGGCCGTGGCGTCGTCGTGAGCCTGGAGCAGCAGAGACAGAAGATCGTTGCATTGCTCCTCGGAGGCGTGCCGGCGCTGCTCGATCAGTCCCAGGACGACGTGAGTCAGATCCTTGAGCGCGCGCTTCACCCGCAGATTCTCGGGCGTCGGGATGAAGGGCGGCACCTCGAGGAACATCCCCCGGCCGGCGACGCGCAGGACGAGCTCGACGGCGTCCGTGATGCGGCGCGTCTCGGACCTGCTGACGCCGGAGCCGAAGAGCGCGGCGAGCATGGCGTTGAGCGAAAGCTGCTCCATCTCGGAGGCGAGGTCGATGGGGCCGGCATTCTCCCAATGGCCGATC
The DNA here is from genome assembly GCA_035266085.1 of Thermoanaerobaculia bacterium. GTDB lineage: Bacteria > Acidobacteriota > Thermoanaerobaculia > Multivoradales > UBA5704 > DATARR01. The sequence goes on along the minus strand of DATFNZ010000010.1, from coordinate 52,057 downwards.
CGCTCGGCGACGTGGCGGGCCGTGGAGGCGGCCATCGCCTCGATCTTCTGACGATGAAAGGCGGGCTGCATCAGACGGCGCTGGTGCAGCCAGAGATCGCCGTTGCTCATGGTCAGCCCCTTGCCCATCATCGCCTCGAGGTGCATGGAGGGACGTTTGACCAGGAAGTTGCGATGATTCTTCTTCAGGACGTACTCGACGCCGTCGGGATGGCTGATCAGGAACATGCGCATCGGGCCGAGCAGCTTCAGCTCGGCCACGTCGCCATGCCGCTGGAAGACGGACATGAGGTATTCGGCCCCGTGCTTGATCATGAAGGGCACCACGCCAACCAGGGGATAGCCTTTCGGACCCGGCGCCGCCTTCGTCATGCCTGTCTCCTGTTCTCTCCTTTGGAGACGGTGATCCTACATCAGCCGAAAGCGCTGTATACTTCTCTGAGTACCAAATTGCCGATGTATTGCCGCCGCTTTCTCGCTTTCGCGTTCGCTGCCTGCCTGGCCACGGCCTGCGACTCCACCAATCCGGTCGAGCCGCCGCCGGGCGGCTCCATCCCGTCCGATTCCCTGACGGTGTCCGTCCTCTCGGATCAGAGCCGGCTCGAGGCCAACTCCGCGCAGGGGGCCACCCTCTCGGTCAGCGCCCGGAAGCAGGACGGCTCGCCGGCCGCCGACGGCACCGAGATCGTCCTCAACACGAACCTGGGCAGCTTCGGCACGGACGACCTGGGCAAGCCGGTTCAGCTCGTCAAGAAGCCGCTCACGGGCGGCGCCGCGACGGTCTCGTTCTTCGCGGGCGCGGAGACGGGCACCGCCAACATCCTCGCCCAGGTGGGCACGAGCGTCGGCAAGCTCAACCTGGCCATCGTCGCGGCCTCGGCGCCGCCGGTGCCGCCGGTGGCCGACTTCATGTTCGAGGTCAGCGCCCTGTCCGTCCTCTTCGCAGATACCTCGATGGGGGCTCCGACCGCCTGGAGCTGGGATTTCGGCGATGGCGACGGGACCAACCGGCAGAACCCGAAGCACACCTACCGCGCAGCCGGCACCTACACGGCCTCCCTGACGGTGACCTCGGCGGGCGGCGAGAGCACCAAGCGCAAGTTCGTCACCGTCGAGGCCGGGGACCCGCTGCTCGCGGACTTCACCTACACCGCCAACGGCCTCGCCGTCCTCTTCGCGGACGCCTCCATCGGCGAGCCCGTGAGCTGGCTCTGGAACTTCGGCGACGGCACCAGGAGCACCGCCCGCAACCCCAGCCATACCTACGCCAGGGTCGGCTCCTACGCGGTCAAGCTCACCATCGCCAACGCCTTCGGCGTGTCGGACGACACCAGCCAGTTCATCAGCCTCTCCCTGGGCGACGGGCCAGTCGCGGACTTCCTGTTCCAGGCCGACGGCCTGAGCGTGCTGTTCACCGACAAATCGACGGGCAGGCCCACGAGCTGGAGCTGGAGCTTCGGCGACAACACCACGAGCACGGAGCAGAGCCCCAGTCACTCCTATGCCCAGCCGGGAACGTACAACGTGACGCTCACGGCCACGAACGCCGCGGGCTCGTCTGCGAAGAGCACCTTTGTGACCGTCTCCCGGGGGGAGGCGCCGAAGGCCGACTTCCAGGTCCAGACGGACGGCCTGCGGGCGCTGTTCACCGACGCCTCGACGGGCGGCCAGCCCACGAGCTGGAGCTGGAGCTTCGGCGACGGATCCACCAGCACGGCGCAGAGCCCGGAGCACGCCTACGCCCAAGCGGGGACGTACAACGTGACGCTCACCGCTACGAACGACGCGGGCTCCTCCGCGAAGAGCAAGTTCGTGACCGTCTCGCTCGGCACCCCTCCGAAAGCGGACTTCCAGGTCCAGGCCGTGGGGCTGCGGGCCGTGTTCGCGGACAGTTCGACGGGCACGCCGACGAGCTGGAGCTGGGACTTCGGCGATTGCGCGAGCTCGCCGGCGACGTGCAGGAGCACGGAGCAGAACCCCACCCACAACTACGCGCAGACGGGCACCTACACGGTCTCTCTGACCGCCACCAACGCCGCCGGCTCGAACCGGGTGTCCAAGCTCGTCACCATCACCAGCTCGAACCCGCCGGCCGCCAACTTCTGCGTGCGGAGAAACGGTCTGACGGTGATCTTCACCGACACCTCGACGGGCGGCCCCACCGCCTGGCAGTGGAACTTCGGCGACTGCGCGACCTCGGCCGCGACCTGCCAGAGTACCGCCCAGAACCCCGGCCACTCCTATACCCAGGCCGGCACCTACGCCGTCACCCTGACAGCCGTCAACGCCGCCGGTCAGAACACCCGGAGCAAGTTCGTGACCGTCGACGAGGTGACGGTGGACGCCGGCTGCAACTAGAAGAACTTCACCAGTGAGATCGAAGCGGTCCTGACGCGGTCCGAGAGATCGAGCGCGGCGTCGACCTGCAGGTTTTCGCGGATCACTAGCCCCACTCCGGAGGAGGCGTGGATGGCGTCCTCGCCGGCCACGAAACGCGCCCGCAGAGCCTGGTCGGTTCCGATGTACTCCAAGGTGTGAGCGGGGTCGTACCAGGCTCCCAGACGCAGGGTCGCCACCAGTTGCGAGCCGATCCCCAGGATCGCCTCGAAACCCGCGTGGGCCTCGTTGCCGTCGCGCACCCGGTAGTTTGAGCGGTCGAAGTCGCCAGTCTCCCGGGCCAGGAGGTTGGTCAGGTCCTGAGTGAGCTGCGAGTACTGCACCCGGTCATAGTCGAGCGTGATCTTCGTCTTGCCTTGCGACGTGGTCCAGACCACTCCCGCGCCATAGACGTCGGGGACGTGCAGCACTCCCTGCCCGCCCAGGCAGTTCTGGGTCCGCGATGAAGAGCACAGGTTCGGGTTGGCGGACTGGCCTGGATTGGGCCCTCTCGGCCCGTAGACGTACCGCGACTGGATGTCGAAGTCGGGCCCTTGGCGGTAAGCGGCCCCGACGCTCCAGAGTGGATTGATCTTCCAGAGAACCCCCAGGTTCACCCCCCAGGCGGTGTCGTCGCCCTCCTGGGTCTGGATGTTGAAGAGGTTGTCCCCCAGAAAGTCGGGAAGCCCGAAAAAGCCTCCCGGCTGGCGGCTGAGGCGGCGGTCCTCCTCGTTCACCTCGCCATCGCCATTGGCATCCTGCTCGCCGCGGAAATACCTCTCGGTGCGCGAGTCGAGATCGAGCTGGTAGAAGGAGACTCCGGCGCCCACCGAGACGCTGCCGGGCAGCTCGTAGGCGCTCGACAGGCCGTAGTTGACAATTTGGAGGTTCAGATTGGAGCGCGAAGGAAACACCCGGAAGAGAGGGTTGCCCCTCTCGCCCGAGCCGACGAAGGCTCCCGCGCTCTCGATCCGGGCCTGGAAGTTGGCGAGCTCATGACGGTAAAAGGCCAGGGTGAAGCCCCTGGGCAGGACGTAGCCCAGGGAGAGGAACGAGATCCCGCTCACCTCGCTGTCGGACTCGCCGTTGCGGAGCCCTTCGACGGTGTCGAGACCGACGCCCGTGGGCGGGCCGAACGCGTGCCCGCCGTCGGTGAAAACGTTGGTGTAGCGCCACTGCCGCAGCTCCAGGGAGAACTCGGACCCTCCGACGGTGAGGTTGGTCAGCCCCGCCGGATTGGTGAAGGCCGCCGTCGCGTCGTCCGCCAGGGCCAGGAAGGCTCCCCCCATGCCGAGGCTCCGCGCTCCCGGAGTCGAGAAGTTGAACTGCAGTCCGGAGTTGATGTCGTCGTTCGTCTGTGCCAGGAGGCCTGTGGTGGGCAGACAGAGCCCCAGCAACCAGAAGGCCAGCTTCTGTCGTTTAGAGCCGCGCATTTCCTTTCACCTCCCCGCCGTTGCGGAAGCCTTCTGAATGTCCTGCTTCAGGCGCTCGACGCACCGCTTCTGGAACTTCTTGAGCTTCTGGTACCGCTTGTCCTCCTGGATGGCCCTCTGGACTTCCGAGCGTCCCCATTCACGAAGAGCCTCGCCGCAGCGGTTCTCCTTGTAGAGGGCGAGCCCGAGGTGGTAGCGGGGCAGGTAGGTCGTATAACGCATACCCTGGAGATGGACGGTGCCGCCCTCCTGTGCCAGGTGTTGCAGCGACTGTTTCATCAGGGCCTCGGCCTGGGGCCAGTTCTTGATGCTGACGGCCCTCATGGCCCGCCGGTAGGTTTCGTAGGCCAACTCCCGGACGGGACCGGCGCTGTGCAGGCAGTTTCCCGGCAGCCATTTGTTGACGGTCTCGATGACGGGCCCGATGGCCAGGGCGCGGCCGTAGCGGGTTTCCGGATCGCCGCCGACCTCGAGGCCGCTCACGATCTCGACGTTGATCCCGATGAGCGCGCCGGATTCGTTGAACAGCGGACCGCCGGAGAAGCCCGGAGTGATGGGGGCCGTGTGGTAGAGAAACTCCGGGTCCCGCCGGAACAGGGTGCCCTCGGCCAGCGCCCAACTGGTGGCGATCTTGCCGGCCCCCTGCTGGGAGCCGATGGTATAGACGGCGGGCTGCCGCTCCCCGGGCCGACTCTCGGCCTCCGAGCCGGCGGGCGCTGCGCTCAGCACCGCGGTCGCGGGCAGGACGAGTTGCAGCGGTACGGTGAGGAGGAGCAGGTCTCTGTTCTTGCCGGCCGACTGCTTGGTGATCACCCTCTCCTGCCGGTTCTCGACGATCGGCGGCGCCAGGTTGCGGAACAGGCCGATCTCGATACGGCTGACTTGGCCGGCGTCCGGCTCCGAGATGAGGCTCTTGCCGAACACGACGTGCCGGGCCGTGAGGATGTAGACCTGGCTCTCGTCCTGGCACAGGACGATCCCGGACCCGATCTCCGTTCCTCCCCCCTCGCGCGCCACCGAGATCATGACGGTCTGCACCTTGAGCAGAGGCGTGAAGTCGTCCTCCTGGGCAGCCGCGGGAGCCCAGGACGAGGCGAGTCCCAGCAGTAGAAAAATGGCGGGCCGTATTCTCACTGGCGTCTCCTTTTCGGCGGATCGGGCTATCCCTTGACCCAGCCCAGGAGCTTGAAGAGCCCCAGGCTCAAGGCCGAGACGTAGGCCAGGGTGCCGTACACGAGCCCCCCCAGCCGGTGCGTGTACAACCATTCGAAATAGCTCGGCAGCCGCTCGGCCCGCAGTTCGGGAGTGGGCCCGGTCCGCAGGCTCGTGGGCTCGCCCCAGAGCAGGAGATCGAGGCTGTCGCCGGAGACCTCGAGAGAACGCAGAATCAGCGGATGCCGGGGATCGGCGGTCAGCGAGACGAACGTGCCGGGCTCGAGCTTGATCGAGTCCTTCTCCTTGGCCGGGAACCGGACCTCGCCCTCCAGGACGAAGCTCTGGGCTTCGAGCTGAACCCGCCGGGCGAGCTCGAGGTCGCGGATCTTCAAATCGGGCCTCAGCAGCGGCACGCCTCTCGCCTCAACCGGCTCGGGTTCGAGCAGCACGAGCTGGTCTTTCCAGGAGACGGAACGCGGCTCGGAAAGCAGGATGGGCAGGTTCTTGGGAGGGGAGACCTCTCCCGTCGCCGGGTCCAGGACCCGCAGGACGGTCGAGGGCTCGGCGGCATGGGGCAGGGCCAGTCTCATCTCGCTGTCGCGCCGCCCTCCCGCGATATGGAAGCGTGCCGCGTTCCAGGGCACCTGATGGATCTCCGTCGGGGACGAGCCGGCGAGGGAGGCTTCCGCCGGCCCGGCACCCCGCACCTCCCGTAGTCTCAGGGCCATGGCGAGGCCCGTTTGCAGGGACCCCGTCCATCCCCGGTCCGTGACGGCCGGCTCGGTGCAGAGCGAGTCTGGGGCCGAGCCGGCCATCACGGGCCGCACGTCCGCGGGCGGCGCAAGAGACGGCCGGCTCTGCTCGAGCGCCACCGAGACCTTGTCCCGCCCGGCGATCCCGATGGCAAGGGAGGTCGGCCCGTTCAGCTCCAGCACGGGATGGAAGGACTCGTCCATTCGCACCTCGACGCTGCCGCCGGGCTCCGTCTGTAGGCCCACCGGCCCGACGCCGTCCAAGGTCGTTTCGACACAGTCGACGTCCCGGACCTCCAGGGTTCGGACCTGCAGCGAGGACGGAAACAGGGAGATCCTGCGGATCGACGTCAGCGTGGCAGCATCCGAGGCGCCGGCGTCTTCCTCCTCATGGACGGGAGGTAGCACCTCGAACCCGGCGCGCGTCACCTTGACACTCAATTCCACCAGCGTCGGCTTGTTCTCGAGCATCAGGAAGCTGATGAGCAGAAGCGTCAACAGGAGGATCGTCCCGAGGGGCAGGAAAAGCCTCCGGTAGATCGAGGGAGACGAAGCCTTACTGGAATTTGTCATAGTGCTGGAACCGGACCTTGAAGTTCAGGGTCTCGATCCGCTCTCCTTCCTGCTGTCCGGAAAGTTGGAAGACGTAGGTTCCCGGCGCCGCGGGCTTGCCCTTGTCGTCCAGGCCGTCCCAGGGAATCTGCAGAATCCCGCCGAATTCCTCCTGCCAGGGGAAGTTCCGGATCGGCGTCAGCTTCCCGCCGGCCTCGCGCTCGACGGTGCACCGCGCGTTAATCCCCACCCCGCTTTCGAGGATGAAGAGATAGCTGCCCGCGGGCTCCGGATTGCTGCTGGTCGACAGGAGGACGGGAAAGTAGACCTTCCGCGAATCATCGTGGACCCGCGTGAACAGGGTGTCGAGGTTGACGCCCAGTTGCCCGATCACGTCCTGACGCGGCCAGGAGAAGCTCCGGAGGCCGCCCGGATACTTCTTGAGCTTGGGCACCATCATGTAGTTGGTGCTGGGCTGCCAGACTCGAATATCGGGAGTCGCCTCCGCGGGCAGCCAGAAGAAAAGGTTCAGCCTGGACGCGCTCGCGTCGATTTTGCCAGCCCGCTTGTAATGGATTCCCACGATCTCGCAGCAACCGCCGCCGCCGGCGATCTGTTCGGTGGCGATTCCCTCGAACCGGTCCCCCCGGTCTCTCCAACCGCAGGTCTGACACAGGCCCCAGACGGCTCGTGCGGACACCAGGACTACGAGCAGAAGCAGAATCGCTCGAGTCTTTCCATGAATGTTCATGACCAGCTCCTTCTCAGTCGCCACGGAATATCTCCTAATGCAGGTTAGACGGACTCCGGAAAGCATTTCCTCATTCCTTCTTTAAGCAGGCGAGACCCGGGAGGCTTTTGTTACAGGATTGAAGCGTGAAGCTCGAGAGCCGTGTAGAGATGGATCAGCGAGATGCCGCGGGCGGGCACGGTCAGCCGCCTCTGGACCGTGAAGCGCTCGAGCAGCGTGGGGATCACCGACTGCCGGCGGTCCCCGAAATCCTCTTTCGCTCTCTTGCCCGTCAGGACCCCCAGGCCGAAATCGACCAGTGGCGAGTGGCCGGGCGTCACCACGATCAACGTCCCGCCGGGGCTCAGCACCCGCCTGATCTCGGCGCACGCGGCGTCGAGGTCCGCGACGAACTCCAGGGCGCTGACGGCGACCAGGACGTCGAAGTACCCTTCCTCGAAAGGCATCGCCGTCACGCTGCCTGAAGAGAGCTGGGCGGCGACACCGAACCGGGCGAGCGACTCCGCGACCGGCCCTTGCATTCCGTGGACGTCGATGCCGTAGAGCTGGCCGCAGTGGCGGGCCAGCTCCGGCAGGAAGACGCCGCTGCCGTAGCCGATTTCGAGCAGCCTCCCGGCTCTCCGGCCCTCCAGAAGGGACACCGCGAGCTTGAAGCGGCGGCGTGAGATCGCGCCGAGCAACGGCCGGTAATTCCAGTCGGCGTGATCGACCTCGCCTGTTTTGAGCAGCGCGGCGGGCGGCAGGAGCTGCATGAAGGAGAATTGTCGTGCCGGAAGCCATCCTTAGAATAATCTGAATATTTAGGCCTTTCCCCATCCCCGGGGAGACGGGGTATCCTGGCCCCCATGAGCCCGCTCGACCCCGCCTCCCCCACCGTCCGCCGGATCGAAGCACCAGTCCTCGTCGACCGCCGGGGGACGGTGTGGACGCCGGGATTGATCGACGTCACGCTGCGCTACCGCGACCGGCCGGTGCTCGTCGAGTCGCCGCCGCCTGGGATCTCCCCGGAGCTGGCGCGCTCTCTCCGCGAGGCCGCCGCCCGGTTCGGCGGGGCCCGCGGCGCCGCCGGGGCGTTCACCGTCTCGTTCCTCGCCGACACCGGCAGCGGCGAGCACCGGTTCCTGGGCACGGCGGCCGGCCTGCCGGAGGGCGCGGCGGTCGTCGAGGCGCGCGACGAGACCGACCTGGCGGCCGTCGAGCTCCACCTCTCGCGCGGCGGCGCCCTGGACGCCCAGCCGCCGGAGGCCCGCGGGCACGCTCTCTCGGTATGCCTCTCCGCCGTCGATCCGGAAGACGGCTTCGCGCCCAGCCCCGGCGTGGTCGAGGCCCTGCGCCTCCCCGCCGGGCCGGGCCTGCGCGCCGATCCCGCCGTGGCCGAGGGGGACGTGCCCGCGGACGGCGGTCAGATCGCCCGCGTCACGGCCCATGGACGGACCCGGGCCGAGGCCCTCAACCGTCTGCAGAGCGGCCTCGCCCGTACCGAGGTCACGGTGCGCGACGGCGCCACGGACAAGGCTTTCCTCGCCGAGGTCCTGGACCGCCCCGAGCTGATCAACGGCGACGCCCCCGGCTGGATCGACCTCCTGGTGGCGGGCGGCGGACACCTGCCGCGCCGCGGCGCCGAAGCGGCCCTGCTCGCGGCGGCCATCGCCGAATATGAAGGGGAGAGCGGCACTGCCAGAACCCGCTTCTACGCCTCGGCGGCCCGCGGGCGGCCGGAGGTGCCGAAAGAGATCGGCCACCCGGTTCCGCTGCGGTACCGTGGGCAGGACTACCTCTTCCGCGTCTCCCGCCTCGACTGGCGGCTCTTCCGGGTGGAGGTCGACGGCATCCGCCTGCACGTGCTCGCCGAGCCTCCCGGGCGCACCGGCCGGCGCCTCCTGTGCGGCGACCGGAGCTGGCGGGCGGCGCTGGCCGTCCAGGGACGGCGGCTCCTCGTGGAGATCGACGGCATTCCCCATCGCATCGAGCGCGGCGGGGACGGAGAGGTGGCCCCGCAGTCCGCTTCCCGGGTGCGGTTTGACGGCCTGATTCCTCCTGACGACGGCCCGGCGTCGCCCCGCCGCGAGAGCCTCGAGGAAACGCGCCGGCTCCTGCTGGGCTACGACGCCGATCCCGGCTTCGTCCAGCGCCTCGGCGCGGGTGTAGGCGGCAGTGGCAGCGAGGCCGACCTCCGCCTCGAGGAGGAGATCCTCCAGACCTTCGCGGACATCAGCTCGCTCTTCCACCGTTACCCGGAGGAGGGCGGCGAAAGAAACGGCAGGCACAGCGCGGAGGAGTATTTCTTCACCTATCTGCGCGAGCTCGACACCCGCGGCGCCAGCCTACCTGCCGGCGTCGCCGGCAAGCTCCGCCGGGGACTGGCCCACTACGGGGTGGGCAGCCTCGACCGCTCGCCGGAGCTCGAGGAGAGCCTCTTCCGCATCGCCATCTCCCAACGCCGGATGGCGCAGCAGGTGCCGCCCGTCCTGGCCCTGCTGGAAGGCTGGCTGGAGCGGAGCCGCCCGGGCAGCCCCGAGTTGCGGGACCTCCTCGATCGGATCATCTCCGAGACCCAGGGGCGCGAGCCGGCCGTGCACGACCTCGCCCGCGAGGTGCGCTACCGCCGCTTCGACCGCCCCATCCTCCTCGCCGCCCGCGAGCGGGTCTACGCCGCCGCCGAGGACGATCTGACCCGGTTGGCCGCCGGCCCGGAGCCCGCGGAGCGGGCGGCGAGGATCCGCGCGCTCGTCGAGTGCCCGCAGCCTCTCCACCACGTCCTTTCACAGCGGTTCGAGAGCGCCGACGCGGCCTTGCGCGAGGCCATGCTGGAGGTGATGGTGCGGCGCTACTACCGCATCCGCGAGCTGGGCAGCGTCGCCTTCGTCACTGTCGAAGGGCAGACCTTCGCCATCGCCGGCTACGAGCACCGGGGCTCCCACGTCCACCTGATCGCCACCCACGCCCGATACGAGCGGCTCGCCGCGGGTGTCGAGGCCGTGCGCCGCCTCGCCGCCGAGGCCCCGGAGGGCTCCGAAATCGTGGCCGACCTCTACTTCTGGCGGCCGGGTGCGCCGGTCGACGAGGACGCGGTCGCGGGAGAGATCGCAGGCCTGCTGGAGAATCCCGCCCTGCCGGCCGGCCTGCGCCGCCTCGCCGCCGTGCTCTCCAGGCCCGGCGCGACCGAGAGCTTCACCTTCCGCCGCGCCGAGGCCGCAGGCGACGCCTTCCGGGAGGACCGCATCTACCGCGGCATCCACCCGATGCTGGCGTTGCGCCTGGAGCTGTGGCGGCTCCAGAATTTCCACCTGGAGCGCCTGGCGGCGCCCGAGGGGGTCTACTTCTTCCACGGCGTGGCCCGCGAGAACCCACGGGACGAGCGCCTGTTCGCCGTCGCCGAGGTGCGCGACCTGACGCCCCTGCGCGACGACGCCGGCCGCGTCGTCCAGCTCCCGCAGCTCGAGCACATGCTCATGGAGGCCCTCGCCGGCATCCGCCGGTTCCAACTGGGCCGCCCCGCCGCCGACCGGCTGCACTGGAACCGCGTGCTGCTCAACGTCTGGCCGCCGGTCGACCTGCGGCCCGACGAGCTCAACGACCTCGTGCGCCGTCTCGCCCCGCTCTCCGAGGGAATGGGACTCGAAAAGGTGGCGGTGCGCTGCCGCATCCCGGACCGGGAGACCGGCGAGTTGCGCGACCGGGTGCTCCAGATCTCCAACTTCGAGGAAGCGGGCATGGTGCTGCGCTTCCGCAAGCCGTCGCAGACGCCCCTGAAGCCCCTGCGCGAGTATGCCCAGAAGGTGGTCGAGCTGCGCCGCCGGGGCCTCCCCTACCCCTACGAGGTCGTCAAGCGGCTCGCGCCCTCCCAGCGCGAGGCGCAGATCGACATGCCCGCCGGCGAATTCGTGGAGCACGATTTCGACGCCGAAGGCCTCCTCGTCCCGGTCGACCGCCCCTACGGCGCCAATCCGTTCAACCTCGTGGTGGGGATCGTCCGCAACTTCACGGACCGCTATCCCGAGGGAATGACCCGCGTGATCCTGCTGGGCGATCCCAGCCGTGGGATGGGTGCCCTGGCCGAGCCCGAGTGCCGGCGGATCGTGGCGGCCCTGGACCTCGCCCGCGACATGGGCCTGCCCCTGGAGTGGTTCGCCCTCTCCGGCGGCGCGAAGAACGCCACGGATGGCGGCACGGAGGACATGGACTGCCTCGGCCTCGTGCTGCGCCGCATCGTGGAATTCACCGGCGCCGGAGGCGAGATCAACGTCGTGATGACGGGCGCCAACGCCGGCGCTCAGCCTTATTGGAACGCCGCGGCCACGATGCTGATGCATACCCGGGGCATTCTGGTGACGACGCCGGAAGCGGCCATGGACCCCAACGTCCAGGCCCAGTACGTCGCCCGCGACCTGGGCGAGGCCTGCCGCATCCTGCTGCGCCACTACGACCACACCTGGGTGGCCCCGGGCGAGCGCTTCCCCCGCCCCGCCGTCACCGCCGACCCCCGCGGCCGGGACGTCCGCCCTGGGCTCGCGGAGCCGTTCGACATCCGCGGCGTCATGACCGCCGTCGCGGACCAGGACCAGCCGTCGCTCGAGCGCTGGTACGGCATGCGCGACGCCGAGAGGGCCGTGGTCTGTGACGCCCACCTGGGCGGCCACCCCATCTGCCTGCTGGGCTTCGAGTCCAAGCTCGGCATGGAGCCGGACCTCGCGGCGAAGAAGATCGCGCGGGCGCTCCATGCCGCGAGCGGCAACCGCCCGCTGGTGATCCTCGCCGCGGGATCCGATGGCTCCGGGTGGCAGCTTGAATATGGAGCCGAGATCGCCCGCGCCGTGGTCGACTTCAAGGGCCCCATCGTCTTCTGCGCCGTATCCGGAGAACCCGAGGCCTCGGTCGTCTTCTCGAAAGCCCTTCACGACAACATGGAGGTCGTGGTGGCGGAAGGGGTGGAGAGGATGCGGCCCGACCTGATCGAGGCTGTCGAGCGGGGGATGGACATCTACCCGCGAGGAAAATGAGGTCTCCCAAGGTAGAGACGCCTTGCAGGCGTCTCTCGGGGCAGGGAAACAAGTACCCTTGAGCAAGATCGCCCCGCGGGAACGAATGGGCGGCTCGGAAAGACTTCGCCGCACCGGAGACGCCTGCAAGGCGTCTCTACATTGGGGGGCTGATCTGCTCTCGTCAGGACTTATTTTTCGAGCTCCGGACGTCCCGTCCCGCCGCGATCCCTCCAGCCCCAGCCGCCACGTTGCCCTCCCCCTGCGCGATGGCACCGTCGCCATGCACCTCGGCATGGTAGGAGGCCTTCGGCCCGGCCCCTTCGAGCAGCTTGGCGATCTCGGCGGCGAAGGAAGGGTCCGCTTCAAGGATCTTCCGGAGCTGCATCTGCAAGGCTTCCAAGGCCGCCGTATCGTCCGGCGCTTTCGCCGTATCCTGGACCGCCTCGGCGGCCGCGGGCTTCTCCTCCACCTTGGGACGCAGCTTGCTCCATAACGACTTGATCAGCTCCACGCCCTTCTCCCCGAGCGTCTCGCCAGCGGCTTTGACCAGTTCGCCGCCACCGCTCACGAGGGACGGCAGGGCCGGGGCAATAAATGTGGTGAGGGCGTCGGCGAGGAGCTTGGGGTCCATGGCAACTCCTTGAGTATGTTAGAGGCCAGAGGAGAATGGGAGCAACACGACGCGGAAGCCGATACCCCGCTGGCTGTCCGTCGGGTAAATCCAGCAGCGGAAGGCGCAGCGCATGTTCGCAGAAATATCGTGGAAGGCACCGCCCCGCAACACACGGCGTATTTTCGACGATGACTCTTTATCCTCATGCCCGTCTTTCACTTGGTAGGCGCAGGAGAAACGAGTTCCCAAACGAGGCCTCATCAAATTCTCCCCCCAAAGACTCCGCGTCCATTCCCAAACGTTGCCGCTCATCTCTTCACAGCCAAAAGGACTTGCTCCTCCGGGAAAACACCCCGCCGCGCTGGGTCTGCCAAGTCCTGTTTCGTTACAGTTTGCCTTCTCGGGATCCGGATCGGGTCCCCAGGGGTAGATCCGGCCATTCAACCCCCGCGCCGCCTTCTCCCACTCCGCCTCAGACGGCAAGGCGACCTCCCAGCCGCTCTCTAGCCGCCCTGACTGGCGCCACCTCTCGGTCAGCCACCGGCAGAAGGCCAACGCCTCATTCCAATTTACCGAGTCGACCGGCTCATTCGGCAGCCCCCTTAGATTGGCGAGGTCTTCCGGCACTTGGCCACTCGCCTCCACATACTCCCGGAACTGCGCCACAGTGACTGGATAGCGGGCGACTTCGAGTTCATAATCCAGGTCGCATTTGTGGCGGGGTTTCTCATATTCAGGAGCCTCATGGTCTTCATCCCCGCTGCCCATAAGGAATCGCCCCGCCGGCACTCGGCAAAACTCCATCCCGTCGACCGTCATCACCTCCGGCCTTGGATCTCCCAGCCGGGCCAGGCTCCGCCCCGCAAGCGCCCGCTCGACCGCCGGGAAGCGCCCGTCGCCCAGGAGACGGACCAGCCATTGGCGCAGGCGCTTCAGCTTGGGCTGGTTATGCGGGCTTACCCGTGAGAGGTCGGCCGACTCGACGACGGCTTGCGCCACGAGTTGGGCCCCCCAGGCGTCCGCCAGACTGCTGTCAGAATCGTCCGGCTCCCGAAAGCAGAGAGCCTCGGCGAGGTACCAGGCGCTGGCGCTCGCCCCCCGGGCTGCTTTGGCACCGGCAAGCAGGACGACCTCACGCCAGCGGAGCGGATCCTCCCGTCCCAACTCGGCGACTTGGTCGGGATAGGTCTCCCCGGTCAAGGAGCATGCGGCCAGATACTCCTGGAAGGTCCGGTGAGGGAAGGTGTAAACCCCTACCGCGCGCGGCTCCAGCAGGCCTGCGCGATCGCGCAGGTATTCCACCAAAAGGGCAGGCTTCACGTCCGGATTCTGGCTGAGGCGCATCAGTCGGCCGACCAGCCGGTCCTCGGCGAGATCGGCGGTGCCCGTCGCTTCCGGCTGGGAACCATGAGCTTCACAGGCCATCTCTTCGAGCGCCGTTGAGTTTAGCAACTTTGAGAAGGGCTGACCCGAGGGCCCGTGAATCAGAACGGTGTGCCGCCTGAACGGATTGGATGTGCTAGCGTTTCCTCCGCCTCGGAGACTATGGACCGTTGGAGGCGGGCCGGACGCCCGAGGTTGAGGGGACGTTGGAGCCTGCCGTCCCGGACGAGCTGGAGAGAATCTCGAGTTCTCTCTCCGCTTCTCAGAGGGCCGCCATTGCCCTCCGAGATTTTCTCCCGCCTCTCAGAGGGCAGTCGCTGCCCTCCCAAGTTTTCGTTCCGCCCTTCCGGATTTTGTCTCTCCACCTCAGAGGGCAGTCACTGCCCTCCCAGATTTTGTCTCTTCCTCTCAGAGGGCGATCACTGCCCTCCCAAGTTTTCTCTCCGCCTCCGCCGTGGCGCGCGGCGCTCTCCAGAGGGCGCGGCGAAAATTCGCCAGGGTCGTTCCCGTCTTCGCGAGGGTGCGTTCAGGATTGGGGGCATGCGAGCTCCATATCGAACGTGGCCCGCGAATGAGTCGGCCTGCCCTGCCGGAGGAGTTGTTGGGCCACGATGTAGCCCGAGCCGCCGTTGACGCCGTGGCCGGGCCACGTGGCGGCGCCCAGCATGTAGACGTTGGGCACGGCCGTGCGGTGGCTCGGCTGGCTGGGCAACGGCCGGAAGAAATAGCTCTGGGAGAGATCGTGCGAGCCGCCGTATGGATCTCCCGGACCCTGGTTGGGGCTGAACCGGGAGAGGTCGTCCGGGCTGACGACGTGGCAGCCCAGGATCGCGCCCGGCAGGTTCGGCACGTGACGGCTCGCGATGCCGATCACCCGGTCGGCGAAGCGCCGCTTGAGGTCCTCCGTCCAGGTGCCGTCGCCCACGGCGATCGAATCGGCGGCGTCCCCCCGGGGCCGGCACGGCACCTCGAGGATCTGCAGCCGGACGGTCGCATTTCCCCCCGGCGCCCGCGAGGGATCGAGGACCGTCGGCGAATCGAAGGCGATCGTGGGGTTCTTGGGGAGCAGCCCGGAACGGGCCTCCTGGACCTGCATCGAAACACCCAGGAGCCCGGGGGTCAGATGGACCAGGCCGGTGCGGTCGAGTCGCCCGTCCGCGAAGCGCGGCGCCTCCGAGAGGGCGAGGTGGATCTGCACGCAGCCGCGGCCGTAGCGGTACCGGGCCGCCTCGCGCCGGAGCGGCGCCTGGAGATCGGCTTCCACCAGCAGGCGGAGGTAGAGCTGATCGGGATTGACGGAGGCCACGACCGCATCGGCGGCGAAGTCCTCTCCTTCCTCCGTGCGCACGCCGACCGCCCGGCCGTCGCGGACGAGGATCTGCTCGACGCCGGTGCCGGTGAAGATCAGGCCGCCGTGGTCCTCGATCAGACGGACCAGGGCGTCGGCCAGCTTGCCGCTGCCGCCTACGGCGGTGGCCATGCCGCCCGCCATCAGGGACGCCAGGATCATGGGCACCCAGAAGCCGCTGTTGGCGCCGTCCGGCGTGCGGCCGAGTTGCAGCACCCAGGGGGCCACGAGCGCGTGGAAGGCCCGGGAGCGGAAGCGCGCCTCCAGCACGTCGCGGGCTGGCAGCAGGAGCTCCGAGGCGAAAGCCGAGGGGCCGGTGCCCGCGGCGTTCAGCATCAGGCGGCGGAGGTACGGCGCGGCCTCGGCCGAGGTCAGGTCGAGGCCGAAGAGGGGGGAGACGTCCGCCGCCTGAGCGCCGAGCTCCTCCATCATCTGCCGGAAGGCCCCGCCGTCGCCGGGGGCCAGCCGGTCCGCCTCCTCGATGTTGGCCTCGAGATCGCGGAAGAAGACCGCCGTCTTGCCGCTGGGCATAGAGACGCCGGTGGGTTGATCGGTATTGACGTAGCTCAGACCCCGCGCGGCCAGCTCCTCGCCGAGGTCGGCGTAGGCGGGCGAGGTGACGAAAAAGGGGTGGGCGCCCGCGTAGACGTCGTGGCGGAAGCCCGGGAGCGTCAGCTCCTCGGTCCGCACCAGCCCGCCTGGCCGGTCGTTCTTCTCCAACATCAGAACGCTCCAGCCCGAGCGGGCAAGATAAGCGGCGGCGATCAGCGCGTTGTGGCCGCTGCCGATGAAAATCGCATCGAAATGCTTCACGGTCGTGCTCCTCCTTGGTGGAAACGTTTCCACGCTTCCGCGGAGGAGAACGATGGCGGTTGTGGAATTCCCTCATATACTCCCCCTTCGGGAGTCTGGGGCGCTTCACGGGTGAGGAGGGCGAAGATATGCAGCTCGTAAGGGTGGTGATCGTCGGCGGTGGTTTCGGCGGGCTCTACGCCGCCAAGTCCCTGGCGGGAAAGCCGGTCGAAGTGACTCTGGTGGACCGCAAGAACCATCACACCTTCCAACCCCTCCTCTACCAGGTCGCCACCGCCGTCCTCTCTCCGGGAGAGATCGCCTCCCCCCTGCGCCGGATCCTGCATCGCGGCAAAAATACCGAGGTCCTCCTCGCCGAGGTCGTCGGCTTCGATCTGGCCGCGCGGCGGGTGAAGCTGAAAGACGGCGCCGAGCTCCCCTACGACTACCTGATCGTCGCCGCCGGAGCGCGGCACTCCTACTTCGGGCACGAGGAGTGGGCTGAGGACGCTCCCGGCCTGAAGACCGTCGAGGACGCCATCGAGATCCGCCGCCGCGTGCTGCTGGCCTTCGAGCACGCGGAGCGGGAGGCCTATCTGACGGGAAAGCACCAGCCTCTGAGCTTCGCCATCATCGGCGGCGGGCCGACGGGAGTGGAGCTCGCCGGCGCGATCGCCGACATCGCCCGTCGTGCCATGGCCCAGGATTTCAAGGTGATCGACACGACCACGGCCCGGGTCACGGTCTTCGAAGGGGCGCCCCACATCCTCGGCGTCTATCCGGAGGAGCTGTCGATCAAGGCCGAGCGGCAATTGCGGGAGCTCGGGGTCGAGGTACGCACCAACAGCCTGGTGTCGGCGGTCGAGCCCGGGCGGATCAAGGTCGGGGATGAATGGATCCCGGCCAGCGTGACCCTCTGGGCGACGGGGGTCGCCGCCTCGCCGCTCGGCAAGGCGCTGGGCGCGCCGACCGACCGGGCGGGGCGCGTGATGGTCGAGCCCGACATGAGCCTCCCCGGCCACCCGAACGTCTTCGTCATCGGCGACATGGCCTCGCTCAAAGACGCGGACGGCAAGGTGGTCCCCGGCCTGGGAGCGGCGGCGACGCAGCAGGGCAAGGACACGGCGGCCAACATCCTGCGCGACCTGCGGGGCGAGCCGCGCGTCCCCTTCCGCTATCGGGACAAGGGCAGCATGGCGACCATCGGGCGCAACCGGGCCGTCGCGCAGATCGGCAAGCTCCAGTTTTCCGGCCTGATCGCGTGGCTCCTGTGGGCCTTCGTCCACGTCTTCCTGCTGATCGGCTTCCGCAACCGCCTGATGACCATGCGCGAGTGGATGTGGGCCTACTTTACGCGGGAGCGGAGCGCGCGCCTGATCACCGATCTCGGCGACGAGGCGGCGCCTCCGGGGCGGCCGGCGGCGCCGTAGCCTGCGCCCCGGCCGGACGTCAGAATTTCTCGGCGGCGATCTCGACCTGGTCGCCCTTCTTCAGTCCCTTGCAGCCCTGAGAAATGGCGGCGATCGAAAAGGTTTCGTTGACGGTGGTCACCATCAAGGTACCGATCGCCTCCGTGTCGTTCCCCAGAGGCAGCTTGGTCTCCGGATCGATCACCGCCTCGCCTTTCGACAGCGCCGTCAGCTTCATGCCCGTCTCGATGCCACGGTTGCTGCCGGCATTGATGTACACCTTGTTGCCTTTGATGTCGGCCACGGAGCCCCGCCAAGGCTGGACCTTGAGGAATGAGGCAAGACTGTAGGCGCCCTTGTTGAGACACGACTGCAGCGAGTAGCTGATCGGTGCCTTCTTGCCCCCGACGATGAAATTCCAGCTCCCGGCGGTGGCCCGTTCGGTGCTGGAGAACGTGAGCTCGCCGCTCGCGGCATTGATGACCCGGAAGGAGATGGCGACCTCAGCCGTCGATTGCCCGACGCCGATCGCGCCGAAGCGGCTCTTTTCAGGCGTCCACTCGTTGACGGCCACGATGATCAGGTAGTCGGCTCCCAACAGCTTGCCGACCTTCACGGCGGATTCGGCGTTGATCCGATCGGAGGAGCCGAAATCCTGCTCGGCGATCGCGGACTGGACCCGCTTTCGTTCGATGAGAGTGAAGCGGTTCGTGTTGAACAGAGAGGTCGAGAAAAGATCCTCGATCTGTTCCAGAGGGACTTCGACGTATCCATCCTCGTCATCGTCGTCCTCGGACTCAGGGTTGAGGGACTTGTTCTCCACGCGCAGGATGGCCAGCCTGGCACGGGGCCCCTTGTAATCCGTAAAACGGAGAAACATCCAGTCCTTGTCATCGTTCTGCTCGACCGGTCGCAGGAGCACACGGTCGCGGCCCTCGTCGTCGTGGATGTAGGCCTCCCAGGCGCCGGTTGGCGTGAACGGAATGAACTCCTTCTCTTTTTCCTTCTTCTTGCCCAGGATTCCCGCCGCCACGGGCGCCGCACCCAGAGTCAGGAGCATGGCCGCGGCCAAGAGAAGGACCACACGAGAGCCCCACCGCTTTCCATCCCTCATCGTTAACCTCCCTCAGCACTCCATGTTTTCCCGGCTTCAGGCCATGGTATACGTTACCCAGAATCCGGGGCACTGCCAGATTACGCGAAAGACACGGGCGGAGCGTCTCGTGTTTAGAGCGCCCCGCTGAACAGACCGGTCCTCTGGAGTCTCGACTTTCGACCATGGTATACGAAGACTTCGTAATTCAGGTGGGCGGTCGGAGGGAAGACGGCCATACGGTCCAGGTTCTGAAATCTCCGGCCGGCGAAGGGCGGAGCTCTTTCAAGCTGGCGCTGAGCCTCGCGGAGATCAACACGATTCTCACTCCCCGTGGCGGCGACGTTCGCGGCGCCCCGGAGGGAGAACCGGTGGATGGGGGCCGCGACCTGCGCGCGCCGGCGTCGTCCGAGCCCCTGGCGAGGCTGGCGGCGCAGCAGGTGGGCGATCAACTGTTCCGCGGCCTGTTCTCCGGCCAGGTCAAGAGCCTCTACGACCAGAGCCTGGGGACCATCAGCTCCCGGGCCGGCTGCGGCTTGCGGATCAAGCTGAAGTTCGACGCGCAGGATCAGGAGCTGGCCCAGCTCATCAGCGTCCCCTGGGAGTTCTTGTGGCGGGGGGAGACTCACGACTTCCTCAGCCTGAGCCGGCTCAGCCCCGTGGTCCGCTACCTGGACGTGCCCCGGCCGGTCGCCCCTATTCTCCTGGAGTCGGTTCTGCGGGTTCTGGTGGTCATCTCCAGCCCTCCCGGACTCCCAGCGCTCGACGTCGAACAGGAGCGGGCCAACCTGGAGGCGGCCTGCCGGAGCTGGAAGGGCGTCGAGATCACGGTCCTGGAGCGCGCGGATTCCGCCGCCATCCGCCGCCATCTCCTCGAGAAGCCCTTCCATGTCTTCCATTTCATCGGCCACGGCGGCTTCGACCCGGAGGAGGGCGAAGGCGTGCTCTTCTTCGAAAGACCGGACGGCCAGCCCGAGCCGGTGACCGGCCAAGCCCTGGCGACATTCCTCAAAGACTTCAAGACGCTGGGCCTCGTTTTCCTCAACGCCTGCGACACGGCCCGCACGGACAGCAGCGGCGTGAATCCTTTCTCCGGAGTCGCCGGCGCCCTGGTGCTCGGCGGATTGCCGGCCGTGGTGGCCATGCAGTTCCCCATTTCCGACCGGGCGGCGATCGCCTTCAGCACGGCGTTCTACCAGCGGCTGGCGATCGGAGATCCCGTGGACGCCTCCGTGGTCGAAGGCCGCCAAGCGATCCTGGCCGCCGTTCCGGGTAAACACGAATGGGGCACGCCCGTGCTCTTCCTCCGGGTGCCGGATGGGACCGTTTTCCAGACCCGGACGAGCAGCGGCGAGGCTTCCCAAGGCCGGCGCTGGCGCTGGCCCAAAGTGCTGCTGGCCGTTCTCCTGGCGGCGCTCCTGGTCGTCCTCGGCATGCCGGTCTTCGAGAAGCTGTCCGACCGGTTGGCGGGCCGGCAGGTCCTCGAGATCGAGCAGGAGTTCGGCAGCTCCGTGAGCGGACTGAGCGGTGTCCTCGCGACGGCGGAGCTCCAGCCCAACGGCCGCATGCGCCTGCACTTCCGTTTCCGCAACACGGCCGCCAAGGCGGTGGGCGTCGGCTTCGACTACCGCTCGACTTATCTGGCGGATGGGGCGGGCAACGAGTACAAGGTCCTCGCCACGGACGCCACCGCGGAGAGGGCCGTCGATTCGATTCCTCCGGGCGGAGAGATCGAGCGCTGGCTGGAGTTTCCGGCTCCCCTGGATCGGGCGCAAAAGTTCCATGTCGCCCTGGCAGGCCGCGGTCCCGCGAAGGTTCAGTTTCCATTCTTCACCGTCAATCTGCCCGGGTATCCGCCGGAGCTTTCGAGGTCGACGCCCGTGGCGAAACCTGCGCCCGACGCCCTCGCGCTCGCGGTAAGCCGCTCGATCGCCACCAGCGTCGCGGGGTTCAAGGGCGAGCTCCGGGGTGTCGAGCTGCGCAAGGATGGCCGGATGCGGTGGAGCTTCGATTTTCTCAACGGCTCCAACCGCGACCAGCCGATCGGCTTCGACTACTCCGCCATCTACCTGGTCGACGAGCACGGAAACCGCTACCCCGTCCTGGGCTCCGACACCGGCGGTCAACCCGGGCAAGTGTTCCGGAACCGCGTCCCGCGGGCTGTACGAAGGGGTTACTGGTTCGACTTCCCGGCGCCTCGCAACGGCGCCAGGAGCTTCACCGTGGTGCTCGCGAGCCCCGACAAGACGGGCCTCCGGTTCATCCCGTTCGACGTTCGGGTTCCGTTCTATCCGCCGGAGTACGCCATCCAAAGGAAGCCTTCCGGGTCTCTCCCGCTGACCGCCAAGACCGAGACGGTCTCCAAGCCCAAGGAAGCTCCTCCTCTTGCTCCCCCTCCCCCGCCGCAGAAGACGACAGCGGACGCGCCCCCTCCCGCCGAGGTTCAGGAGGCTCCCGCGAAGCCTGCCGCCAAACCAGCCGTCGAGCCACCCAAGTCGGTAACGCACACCGCCGGGCTGGAGACCTTCGAGACCAGTATCGACGGCCTGACTGGCCGCCTGGCAGCCGTGGAGGGAGTTGGGGACGGCCGTCTACGTTGGACGGTCGTGCTGGTCAACGAATCCGGCCGCACCCAGACGATCGGATTCGATGTCGGCGAGACCTATCTCTCAGACAACCTGGGACACCGCTACGGCGTCCTCCGGATGGACCGCTCGGATTCCGTGTTTCACGACAACCTCCCGGCGGGCGCCAGCGTCGTCCACTGGTTCGACTTCGCCGCACCCGCCAAGGGGGCCCGCCGCTTTTTCGTCGTTCTCGCGAGCCACGACCTTCAGGAGCTGCGCTATTCACCCTTCGAAGTGACGCTGCCCGGCCCGAAGTAAGCCGTTTGGCGGGCATGCCCGGTTCCGAGCATATTGTAGGGGAGGAAAGATCCATGATAGGGTCGGTGACTGGAAAAATCGTGGGACAACACGACCTCAGCTACCGCCTCTTCTTCAGCCACCGGCGCATGATCCAGGATCTCCTGATCGAGATCGTGGGAGAACGCTGGGTGGAGCGCATTGACTTCGACTCCGGCGAGCGGGTCGACACTTCCTTTATCTCCCCGAAGCACGAGAACCGCGAAAGCGACGTCATCTGGAAGTTCCGGCGCCTGGATGGCAACGAGCCGCTCTACGTCTACATCCTCATGGAGTTCCAGTCGCGCCCGGATCCTTCCATGCCGGTCCGTCTCATGGGTTACGAGAGCTTGTTCTACCAGAGCCTGTTGGCCAGTCAGCCGGCCACCGGCTGGCGGAAGTTGCCGTTGATCATCCCCGTGGTCGTCTACAATGGAGGGGAGCCGTGGAACGTGGCCACGGACCTCGGTTCCTTGATTGCGGACCTGGACCCTTCGGCGGAGATCTACCGGCCGCATTTGCGCTATCTGCTGGTGGACGAGTCGACCTATCCTCGCGAGGAGCTTGCGGCGCTGGACAGTCCGGTGGCGAACCTGTTCCGTATCGAGAAAAGCCATGACTGGGAGGAGGTTCGCTCCAGCGTCCATCGGCTGCGGCAGACTGTTCCGCCAGGCGAGTCCTCGCTACGGCAGGCGTTCGAAACCTGGTTGCAGAAGGTGATCCTGCCGCGGTTTGGAGCGTCTCAGGGGAAAGTCCCCACCACGTTGACTCTGGAGGAGTTGGAAACCATGTTGGCAGAAAGCATTGACCGTTGGAACCAGAAAATCCGAGAAGAGGGGCGCCAGGAAGGCCAGCAGGAAGGCCGCCAGGAAGGCCGCCAGGAAGGCCGCCAGGAGTGGGGTGCATCAATGTTGCTTCGGCAACTGCGTCTCAAATTTGGTCCTCTGTCCTCCGAGGTCGAAGCGCGGGTGCGCTCCACGGATGCGGACCGCCTTCTGGACTGGAGTGAGAGGGTTCTGACCGCCGAGCGTCTCGAGGACGTCTTCAGAGACTAAAGCCAGAAGAACGGCCGGCCGCTCAATGCAGCGTGACGGTCGGGTTGCGGATAAAGCGGAGCCGATAGGGCAGGCGGTCGTTGAGGGCGATGAGGCGCCGGAACAGGCGCGGCCGCTGGATCCAGAGCAGCTTCCAGCGCAGGCGCAGGCTCCGGCGGCGCAGGGCCGCGAAGTGGTTGACTGTCTCGAGGGCGAGCCGCGCTCCCTGCCAGTCGCGCGCCGAGCAGGCCCGCACGTAGTCGTCGAGCGAGGTGAGGAAGAAACGCGGCGCGATGGCGTGGCTCACGTAATAGCGGAGCATCCGCGAGTCGTCGGGGAGGATCGACACGAGCTTCGCCGCGTAGCGCACGCGGCTGTCCATGAAGCGGGGGGACGTCGACGAGCCGGTGGTGTGAATGCGGAAGCGCAGCAACGGGCGAGCCACGAAGACGTGCTCCCAGCCGAGGCGGAAGAACCGCACGAACAGGTCGTCGTCCTCGTAGCCGCAGAGCGTTTCGTCGAAACCGCCCGCCTGCTCGAACGCGGCGCGCCGCACCACGCTCGCCGAGGGGAGCACCATCAGGTCGCCGGCCACGCACTCGTAGATCGTGCGCTTGGGATGGGACACGCCCAGCGTCCGGATGAACGCGCGGGTCACCAGGTTGCCCTCGAGGTCCATCTCGTCGAAGTCGCAGTAGACCCAGCCCACGGCGGAATCGGCGGCGAGCGGAGCCACGAGCTCCTCGAGGTGGAGGGGGTGCCAGTGATCGTCCTGGTCGAGGAAGGCCAGGTACTCTCCCTCGGCCTGGCGGGCAGCGGCGTTGCGCGCCGCCGACTGACCAGCGTTGGCCTGCCGCACCACGCGCACCGGGAACGGCGCCGGCGGCAGGCCCTCCAGTTCCTCCAGCGAGCCGTCCGTGGAGCCGTCGTCCACCACGATCAGCTCGCAGGGCGGGAGCGACTGGGCGAGCACGCTGCGCACCGCGCCGAGCAGGAAGCGGCGGCCGTTGAACACCGGCAGGATGGCCGAAACGCGGGAGCGCGTCAGGGCAGACCCTCCCGCGGAGGGGGAGCCACGCGCAGGCCCGAGACCGGATAGCGCCGCGCCCGTCCCTCGCTCGCGCCCGCCCGCAGAGGCCACGCCACGGCGCCCGGCTGGATCTCTTCCACCTTGCGGGCCAGGATCTCGGCCATCGCGAAGGTGGGGATGGCCGGCATGTCGATGTGCCGTTGCCGCCACTTCGGATCGGGGATCATCGCCGCCGGCCCGGCGTCCCGGGCGTCCAGCACCTCGAAGCCGCTCTCCGGCCCGAAGAGCGAGCGCAACCCCTCGGCCGACATGCGCCAGAAGTCGTTCGGCTGCGCGTGAGCCGGCCAGGCGCCGGGCGCCTCGTGATAGACGAGCCCTCCGGGCTTGAGGACACGATTGACCTCGGCCGCGAACAGCCATGGCGCCTGGAGATGCTCCAGGACCGAGCCGGAGACGACGGCGTCGATGGAGCGTTCCCGCAGGAAGCGGCTCAGGACGTGGGCGTCGCCCACCAGATCGACGCAGAGCCCGGGATGGATGTCGAGCCCGATCACGGGACCGCGCAGCAGCGGGCGAGGAGGCATCCCTTCGAGGCCGGCCGGAGTACGCGCCCCGACCTGGAGCACACGCCCGCCGCGGGCGTTGGCGAGGTCGACGAAGCGCCGCAGCATCGGCGACACGACGTCGTCCCCCTCCTCGGGAGTCTCGGGCCAGCGCGGGAGCGGACCTTCCGGCAGAGGGAGGGGAAAGCTCACCCGGCCGCCGTCGGTCTCCAGCGTCAGGCTCACCGGCTGGCCGGCAGGGCAGGCGAGATAGACGGCGAAGCCGCCGTGCCGGACGTGCTCGTGCTCGGGGTAGAAGGCGAGCAGATCGGGCCGGTCCGTGAAGGTGTCCACCCGTGCGGAGCGGCCGGCGGCTTCGACCCGTAGCGCCCGCACCCGGTGCTCGTGGGCATGTACCCAGCCGCGCAGGTAGAGGCCGTGGGCATCGCACCAGAAGACGTCCAGCCAGTAAGCGGTGCGGATCCCGGAGCGGCCGGCGGCCGCGACGCGGAACGCCGCGATGGCGCGCTCGTCGGTCAGCAGATCCGTGGCCGCCCGTTCCTCTTCGCCCCGGCAGTCGAGGGCGATCGGGGGGCGGCCGGCGGCGGCGGCGCGGATCGCCCGGAGATCGGCGTCGACCGGCGCCTCGATCTCGCCGGAGAGGTCGAGGACGCCGAGGAAGTAGGTGGCTCCAGGCGCTCCGGCGAACGGCGCGAACTCCAGGCGCAACGTATCTTCCGGCGAAAGGCGCGGGTTCGGCAGGGTCGCGACGCGATAATCGGCCCCATTCATCCTGTCCCCTCCGTCGTCCGCGAGGAGGAGAAAACGCAGCCTCGACGACGGCTGGAGCGCGGCCACGTCCAGCGGCAGGACCAACCCGGAGAGCCGCGCGACTGGGGAGACGAAGCGCTCGGCGATCACCAGGGGCCGGCTCTGAGGGCGGCGGTGGAAGAGCATCGCGACCGCTCCCTTTAGTCCCGGCCCGCGGCGAGGAGGGCGCGCGCGGCCTCGACGAGAGGCGGCGGGACCGGCGGCAGGCGGTCGCGGCCTTCCCGGCCTGTGGTTCCGGCGACCTCGGCCAGCGTCGCGCGGGCGGGCTCCTCCCGACCGGCCCGCCGCAGGCTGAGACCCTCGTGGAGACGCGCCGACCAGAGGATCTCGGCGCGCTGCCCGGCGAGCCGATGGACGCGTCCGAACAGCTCCGCGGCGTCGTCCGGGTGCTCCCGGTGGAGGGCCAGCATGCCGAGGCAGTAGAGGGAGTCGAGCGCCTCGGCGTCCATCTCGCCTCCGCCCCGAGCACTGATCTGCCGGTCGACCCCCGGAGCCAGGCGCTCGGCCGCGTCATAAGCGCCGGCGTTGACCAGCCGGATGAAGGTCTGCGCGCGGGCTTCGGCCAGGAGCGCCGCGGACAGACCCTTCCCGGCCGCGCTCCGCTCCAGAGCTTCGATCTCGTCCACCGCCCGGTCGGGCTCCGTCGCCGCGAGCGCCATTGGAAGGTGCTTGCGGCTCTGGGCCAGGAGCGCCTCCGTTTCCCCGTCGCGGAGGCCCAGCGGGTTTTGACTTTCCTGCAGGAGGCTGCCCGCCGTGATGGCCGCCGCGAAATCGCCGGCGGCCCGGTCAGGGCGGCCGAGGCCGTTGAGCTCCAGGATCCCCGAGAAGAAGAGCGCACCCGTCAGGTTGAAGGGGAGGGGTCGTCCGCCTTCCAGATCCGGCTTCTCCAGATCCGGCTTCTCCAAATCAATACCGAAGCGTTCGCGATAGACCCTCGCCAGCCGGACGCGGCTCGCCGCCGCCTCTTCGTGGAGGCCGGCGTTGACGCACTCCTTGAAGTGCCGGTAGGCGAAGCCGCAGGCGAGGGAGGAAGCGGGGGGAGCGCTCGCCGCCCGGGCCTCGAAGTAGCCGCGCAGCAGGGCCCGCTCCGCGGCCGGATCGGGCGGCCGCAGCCGTTCGAGCGCCTCCGGAGATCGCGCCGCGAAGGCGCGGAGCGTCTCGGGCGACTCCTCGACGCGGACGGCGGCGAAGCCGGCCTCCTCGAGGATCCGGACGAGGGTGTGGCGGTCGTAGAGCATCATGTGGAGCCCCGGGCTGAGGGCACGGGCGAGCGCCCCCTCCTCCACCTCCGGCCGGATCAGTGCCAGGTTGGGGGTCGATAGGACGAGGAGCCCGTCGGGGGACAACCGGTCACGGATGGCGGCGAGCAGGGCATGGGGCTCGGCGATATGCTCGAGGACCTCCGAGCAGATCGCCAACTCGAAAAGCTCGGGGCCGAGATCGAGCCCGGCGCCGAAGTAGCAGCGGCGGACGGGCAGGTCCAGAGCCTCGGCGCCCGCCGCGGCGAGCGGCGAGGGGTCGACCCCGAGCACCTCCCAGCCGAACGCAAAGCGGCTGAAGTCGAGTGCGAAGCCGAAGCTGCAGCCGACCTCGAGGCAGCGCCGGACCGTCGGGGACGGCAGCCACAGGAGCGGCGCCACGATGAGGTCGATCCCGGCTCCCTGCTCGACGTAGTAGTCGAGCAGATCGGCCATGTCGCTCTCGTAGTCCGGCGGCGTAAGGTCCTGGAGGAAGGCGACGCCGCAGACCGGGCAACGCAGCAGGGTCACGGCAGGATGACCGGGCAGGACGTGATCCGTGGACAGCACCGCCCTCTTCGCCCCCTCCGCGGCACAGAGCGGGCAGCGGGCATGAGCTTCGTGTTGGAGCCAATGGAGACGCATCGCGGAAGGACGGGCAGTATACCAGCCCGACGGCGGCACCGTTCCCGTTCGACCTGAAGGTCCTGAAGGTCAAGATGGATGACCTGAAGGGAAAACCCTTCGCCCCGCAGGTCCATGTGGGTGATCTGAAGGTCGAACGAGTCGCCCCGCAGATCACGGTCTTGACCTGCGGGGCCGTTCGCGCGACCTTCGGCGTCCCATGTCCGCCCCATGGGGCAGCAACCTCGCCCCCCGGATCATGGGCTTGACCTGCAGGGCAGGGATCTCGACCTTCAGGTCACACCGCTCACTCCGCAGGGCCACGGGTTTGACCTGGAGGTCAAGGGGGAGACGCCGCAGGTCAAAACGTCGACGCTGGACTCTCGATGCCGGCAGGGGAAGGTCGAGCCGCGCACGGCGCAGGGCCGGCGCGCGACGATCGACCTTGAAGATCGCACGCCGCAGACCGCCCTACCCCGCCTTCGCCCGCGCCTCAGCCTTGTCCACCACCACCTCGCTGAGCTTCGCCGTTCGTGAGGCCGTCCGCCCGATCGCCTGGAGGAGGGAGATGCGGTTGCGGCGAACGTTCTCGTCTTCGGCCATCACCAGCACCTCGACGAAGAAGCGGTCGAGCACGGGCGCGAGATCGGCGATGCGGCGCAGGCAGCGCTCGTAGTCGCCGGCCGCCGCGGCCTCCTCGACCTCGGCGCGCAGGCCCTCGAAGGCGGCGGCGAGGTCCTTCTCCGCCGGCTCGGCGAAGAGGGACTCGTCGAGCGGCTGCTCGGCGGCGTCCTTGACGATGTTGGCGATGCGCTTGGCCGCCAGCACCACCGAGAGGAAGGCCGCCTCCTCGCGCACCTTGTGGAGAGCGTCCACCCGCGCCCGCAGGTCCGGGAGGTTGGAGACGCCCACGGCCAGACCCGCCTCGATCTCGTCGTAGGCGAAGCCCTCGAGGCCCAGGATGTAGCGGATGCGGTCGTAGAGGAATGGCCGCAGGTCGTCCAGGATCTTCTCCGCGCTCCGGGTCAGCTTGTCGCCGTAGAGGCGCGCGGCCTCGGCAGCGACGGCCTCGAAGTCGAGCGGCAGGCCGCCTTCGAGGGCGATGCGCACCGCTCCCTGGGCGGCCCGGCGCAGGCCGAAGGGGTCCTTGCTGCCGGTTGGGATCAGGCCGAGGCCGAACATGCCCACCATCGTGTCCATGCGGTCGGCGAGGCCGGTGACCTGTCCGACCCGGCCGCGGGGGATCGAGTCGTCGGCCGAAGCCGGCAGGTACTGATCGTAGACGGCCTGCCAGACTTCCTCCGGATGCCCCTCCTCGCGGGCGTAGATGCCGCCCACGATGCCCTGCAAGGAGGTGAACTCCTTCACCATCTCCGTCGCCAGGTCGACCTTGAGCAGGCGCGCCGCCTCGGCGGCCTTGGGCTTCTCCGCTCCCCAGCCGAGCTGATCGCAGAGGAACGCCGAGAGGGCCACCAGCCGCTCGGTCTTGGCGGCATAGCTCCCCAGGCGCTCGTGGAAGGCGAGGCGCGAGAGCTGCTCGGCCCGGTGGCCGAGACCCGCCTTACGGTCCTCGCCATGGAAGAAGCGGGCGTCGGCGAGACGGGCGGCCACCACCCACTCGTTACCCGAGCGGGCGCGGCCCACCGGGTCGTCCGGCCGGTCCATGACCGTCAGGAAGTACGGCAGGAGATCGCCATTGCCATTCGGGGCCGCCACCGTCAGCGCACTCTGATGGTCGCGCAGGCTGGTCGAGAGCACCTCGGCCGGCAGCTCCAGGAAGGCGTCGCCGAAGCGGCCTTCCATCACGCCGGGGATCTCACAGATGGCCGTCAGCTTGTCGAGCAGGGCGGGGTCCTCGACGAGCGTGCCGCCCAGGGCCTCGGCGCGCTGGCGCATGGTCTCGTGGAGCACGCGCCGGCGCTCGGCGGGCCGCACCTCGACGTGGCGCTCGGCGAGCCGGCGCCTGTAGTCGTCGGCGTCCGCGACGCGGAACGGCTGGGGCGAGAGAGTGGGATGCCCCTCCGTCTCGTCCCCCGCGGCGATGCCGAAGAGGCCGAACGGCACGACCTCGCCGTCGAGCAGGGAGACGATGCCGTGGACGGGCCGCACCCACGGGCCCTCGCCGCTCCCCCAGCGCATGGTCTTGGCCCAGGAGATGCCGCCCAGCACGCGCGGCACGATCTCGCCCAGCACCTCGCGGGTGGGGCGCCCCTCGATCTTCCTGGTGGCGGCGAGATACTCGCCCTTGTCGGTCTTCACCCGCGCGAGCTGATCGGGCTCGAGGCCGGTGCGCTTGGCGAAGCCGAGGAGGGCCGGCGTCGGCGCGCCGTCGGCGGCGAAGGCGGCGCGCACGGGCGGCCCCATCACCTGCTCCTCGCGGTCGGGCTCGCGCTCCGGCAGGCCGGAGAGGATCATCACCAGGCGGCGCGGCGTGAAGCCGGTCTCGACCTCACGGGGACCGATGCCCCGGGCCATCAGCTCCTCGAACACGCGCGACGCGAGCTCCTTCACTCCCGGCTCCAGCATGCGGGCCGGGATCTCCTCGCTCCTGACTTCCAAGAGATACTCACCCTGCGGCATTTGCCACCTCCAGCGCCTCGCGGGCCTCGCCCTGGAGCAGGGGGAAGCCCTGTTTCTCGCGGCTCTCGACGTACGCCTTGGCGCAGCCGACCGCGAGGTCGCGCACCCGCTTCATCAGGCCCACCCGCTCGGTCACGGAGACGGCGCCGCGGGCGTCGAGCACGTTGAAGCTGTGCGAGCACTTCAGGGCGCATTCGTAGGCCGGCAGCACCAGCCCGGCCTCGAGGCAGCGCTTCGCCTCGCCCTCCCAGCCGTCGAACTGGCTTTGGAGGAAGGTGACGTCCGCCAGCTCGAAGTAGTAGCGGGAGAGCTCGTACTCCTCCTGCTTGCGCACCTGGCCGTAGGGGATGCCCTCGACCCACTCGATTTCGTAGATGCTCTGCGAAAGCGAGAGGAACATGGTGAGGCGTTCCAGGCCATAGGTGATCTCGGCGCTGATCGGCTTGAGCTCCAGGCCGCCTGCCTGCTGGAAGTAGGTGAACTGGGTGATCTCCATGCCGTCGAGCATCACCTGCCAGCCGACGCCCCAGGCGCCGAGGGTGGGCGCTTCCCAGTTGTCCTCCTCGAAGCGCAGGTCGTGCTTGGTGAGGTCGAGGCCGATGGCCTCCAGGCTCCGGATGTAGAGCCGCTGCACGTCGAGGGGCGAGGGCTTGAGGATCACCTGGAACTGGTGGTGCTTGCCGAGGCGGAACGGGTTGTCGCCGTAGCGGCCGTCCGCCGGCCGGCGCGACGGCTGGACGTAGGCCACCCGCCAGGGCTCGGGCCCGAGGACGCGCAGAAAGGTGTCCGGGTGCATGGTGCCCGCGCCCACCTCGAGGTCGAGCGGCTGCTGGAGCACACACCCCTCTCGCGCCCAGAATTCCGACAGCTTGAGAATCAACTCCTGGAACGTTTGCATTGTCTTGGTCTCCGGGAGAGGTGTTCTCCCTGTGGAGCGCGATAGGGTATCAAACCTTGGCGAGGGTCCGCTGGATCACGTCGTAGCTGCGCAGCTCATGCTGAAGGAAATGCCGCCTCACCTGGGCGCAGAGGTCTTCGATCTGCCGCAGCAGCGCCGGTGAAGGCGCCCGCTCCGCGACCACCGGCAGGCTCTCGCGACCGATCCGCCGCAGGAGCTCCAGCATCGCGGGCGAGACGGCGAAGCCGCTCGGTCCGCCGCAGTCCAGACACAGCAGCATCTCCCCCGAACGGGGCAGCATGGCGCCTTCGGGAGGGTACGGCGAACCGCACTCGGGGCAGGCATGGGGCGCCGGGAAGACGCCGGCCAGCCGCAGGATCCAGGACTCGAAATATCTCGCCGCGAGGTCGCGGTCCACTCCCGCCAGCAGAGCTTGGAGGGTCGAGTCGAGCAGCCGGTAAAAATGATCGGCGGTCTCGCCCTCCTGGGCGAACTCCAGCATGTGGTCGGCGAGGTAGCTGCCGAGCAGGATGCCTTCGAGGTCCGTTTGCAGGAGATGGGCCGTGCGCACCAGTTCCACCGAGGAGATCCGCCCGAGGTCCTGCCCCTCCCTCTGGAACCAGGTCACCTGCACCTTGGCGAGCGGCTGGAGCTGGCCGCCGAAGCGGCTGTGCTTCACCCGCGCGCCCTTGGCGACGCCGCTCGTCTTGCCGTGCTCGCGAGTCAGGAAGGTGACGATACGGTCGCGGTCGTGGAGGTCCCGCACGTCGAGGATCAGCGCCTCGGCGGTCATCAAAGCCATCGCTGAATGATAGCATAAATCCGTCGTAAATAACTGATCCTATGAGAGTAACGCCGATCGCGGCCGCGGGCCCTCATCACCCCGGCCCTCTTCTCCCGGCCTCCCTCCCCCCGACCGGGAGAAGAGGGAGAGGTTTGTCTGATTTGTCTTAAGAGCTTCTTCATCCCCTTCTCTCCCGGCGGCTGGGAGGGAGGCTGGGAGAGAAGGGGGTAGGGGGTTATGAGGGTCCGCTCCTCAGGAGCGGCGCTCTCTGCGCTGTGCGCTAGACTCCCCCGGCATGAGCCTCGCCGCGGATCCCTTCCTCGCTACCCTCGCCCTCGTGGGGGCCGTCATCATCATCTCGGCCCTGCTCTCAGGGCTGATCGAGCGGAGCGGTTTTCCCCAGGTCGCTGTGCTGCTGGGGCTCGGCGCGGTCCTGGGGCCTTATGGGCTCTCCCTGATCCACCTCGACCTCGGATCACCGGTGCTGCGGGCGGTCTCGACGCTCAGCCTCGCACTCGTGCTGTTCACCGACGCGCTCTCCCTCGATCTTGCCGAGATCGGGCGGCACATCAAGCTGACGCTGCTCGTAGTGGGGCCCGGCACTCTCGCGTCCACGGTCCTGATCACCCTGGCGGCCCACGGGCTGCTCGGGCTCGGCTGGCCTTCCGCGGCGATCCTCGGCGCCGCGCTGGCGTCGACCGATCCGGTCCTCCTGCGCGGGCTCCTGCGCCGCACCGACATCCCGTCCCCCGCCCGCCTGGCGCTGCGGCTGGAAGCCGGACTGAACGACGTGGTGCTCCTTCCCGTCGTGCTGGTCGCGATGGCTCTCGTGGGGGGAGCCCAGGGGGTGACTCACTCGTGGTCCCGCATGGGGATCGACCTGTTCCTGCTGGGGCCGGGGGCGGGGGTCGCCATCGGTTTCCTCGGCGTCTCGGCCCTGGATCTCGCCCGCAAGCGCCTGGGCATCCGCCGGGACTACGAGTCGCTCTACTCCCTCGGCATCGCCTTCGCGGCCTACGCCGCCGCCGAGAGCGTCCACGGCAGCGGCTTCCTCGCCGCCTTCGCCGCCGGTATGACGATCTCGTTCTTCGACGTCGAGCTTTGCGACTGCTTCCAGGAGTACGGCGAGACGACCGCCGAGCTGGCGCTGCTCTTCACGTTCGTCCTGCTCGGCAGCTCGCTGATCTGGAGCGGCGTCGCCGCGGCCGATGGCCCCACGCTCCTCTTCGCCGCCATCGCTCTCCTGGTGCGGCCCCTCACCATCCTGGCCTCTCTCGGGCCCGCCAAGCTGGTGGACCGGAAGAGCCTGGCCCTCATCGCCTGGTTCGGCCCGCGCGGCCTGAGCTCTCTGCTGCTCGTGCTCCTCCCCGTCTTCGCCGGCATGCCGGGCAGCGAGCGCCTCTTCTCCATCTGCTGCCTGGTCGTCCTCCTGTCGGTTCTCATCCACGGCGGATCGCTGATGGTGCTAGGGCGCTTCAAGGACCGGCGGCGCGAGGCGCCCCATGCTCCCGCCGCCGTCCCGGCGCCGGTGGTCTCTCCGGTGCCCCCGGAGCCGCCCGCCGCCCGGTCCTCGTTGCCAATCCTCAACCCGCGCGTAGAGGAGGCGCCTACCCGCCTCCCAGAGCGGATCGACGTCTCGGAGATGCGGAAACTCCAGGGCCTCGGCGAGCCGGCCGTCCTAATTGACGTCCGGACCCAGCGGTCGCTCGAGGCGAGCGACGCGGCCATAAAGGACGCGGTGCGGATCGACCCGGAGAGGGCTGCCAAAGAGGCGGAGAGGCTCCAGCTCCCCAGGGAGGCCTGGCTGGTCGCCTTCTGTGCCTGAAAGAACGAGGCGACGAGCGCCCGGGTGGCGCTGGAGCTGAGGAGGGCAGGCTGGCCGAAGGCCGTGGCCCTGACCGGCGGGTGGGACGCGCTGGCGGTGGCCGGGTTGCCCGTGGAGCCTCGGACCTCGTAGTCTTTCAGGCCGAAGCACGCGGGAGGCCCCATGATCGTCAAGCCGTCATTCCTGCCGGATCCCGAGGATGCCACTCGCGATCTCGGCTTCGGGGCCGTCGTGGCCCGGGAAAGCCGCAAGCGGCTGCTCAACCGGGACGGCAGCTTCAACGTCGTGCGTGAGGGACTGAGCTTCTTCCAGTCTCAAAGCCCCTATCTCTATCTGCTCACCACGACCTGGCCGCGCTTCCTGGGGATGGTGATCCTCTTCTTCGTGGTCACCAACACCCTCTTCGGGATGGCGTACTTCGCCTGTGGTCCCGGACAGATCGCAGGCTCCGCGGCGACCACTCTCCAGGGCCAGTTCCTGGAAGACTTCTTCTTCAGCGTCCAGACCTTCGCCACCATCGGCTATGGCGGCATGCATCCGGTGGGGCTGGCCGCGAACGTGCTCGTCACCTTGGAATCGCTGGTGGGCCTGCTGGGCTTTGCCTTGGCGACCGGCATCCTCTTCGCCCGGTTCTCGCAGCCGAGCACGAAAATCCTGTTCAGCCAGAACGCCATCATCGCTCCCTACCGGGGGATCACCGCCTTCGAGTTCCGCATCGCCAACGCGCGCAGCAACGAGCTGATCCAGATGGAAGCCCAGATCCTGCTCAGCCGGGTCCGGCTGGACGGCAGCGGCAACCGGGAGTTCCTGCCTCTGAAGCTGGAGCGCGACAAGGTCGCCTTCTTCCCCCTCTCCTGGACGATCGTCCATCCGATCGACGAGGAGAGCCCGCTCTGGGGATTCGGCCAGGACGACCTCGCCGCGTGGGACGCGGAGTTCCTGATCCTCCTGTCGGGAATCGACGAGACCTTCTCCCAGAGGGTCCACGCCCGCTCCTCCTACAAGCCCAACGAGGTCGTCTGCGGCGCCCGCTTCGCAAGCCTCTTCAACCCGCCCAGGCCGGACGGCGTCCTGTCGGTCGACGTCGGCCGTCTCGACACCATCGAGAAGCAGTTGCCGCCGGGAGAGTGAGGCTGGCCTTATGCTCAGCCCAGACATGATGTCCTGGATCGAGGAGCCGCCGGCCGCTTTCATCGATCAGGGGAGCACCAGAACGGGTCCGGCAGGAGTGGCTCTACTCCGCCTCCTAGAGGCCTCTATTCGGAACCCGGCTCGGGATCCGGCTCTTCGTCGGGGTCTTGGTCAGGGCCTCGCGGGAGCAGATCCAGCCCCATCCCCAGGTCCACGTCCCGGTCGAGCGTCGCCAGCACGCCCTTGTTCTCGCGCCAGTCGGGCTCCAGGCGGACGTTGAGGTCGAGGTAGACGCGGCGGCCCAGGTACTCCTCGAGGTCGACGCGGGCGGCGGTGCCGATCGCCTTGACCATCTGGCCCTGACGGCCGACCACGATCTTCTTCTGGCCGGGGCGGTCGACCAGGATCGAGGCGTAGATAAGGACCAGGTTCTTCTCCGGCTCCTCCTCCCAGCGCTCCAGGACCACGGCGGTCGAGAACGGGAGCTCCTCGGTGGTCAGCTCCAGCACCTTCTCACGGATGCGCTCGGCGACCAGGAACCGCTCCGGGTGGATGGTGAGCAGTTCCGGATCGAACATCGGCTCCCCCTCCGGGAGCAGGTTCCAGAGGATTTCCAACAGCCGGTCGCAGTTCTCGCCCGTGGCGGCGCTGATGGGCACGATCTCCTCGAAGAGGCCGGTCTTGGCGTAGTGGGCGATGCGCGGCAGGATCTCCGGCTTCTTGATGCGGTCCACCTTGTTGAGCAGGAGCACCCGCGGGCCCTCGGCCTTCGCCGCCAGGTCGAGCACGTAGGCGTCGCCGCCGCCGGTCTTCGCCGAGACGTCGACCAGCAGGCAGGTCACGTCGGCGTCGGTCATGGCGTCCAGGGCGTAGCGCACCATCTGCCGGTTGAGGCGATGGAGGGGCTTGTGGATGCCGGGGGTGTCGTAGAACACCATCTGGCCCCGCTCTCCCGAGAGGATGCCCACGATGCGGTGGCGGGTGGTCTGCGGCTTGTCGGAGACGATGGCCAGCTTCTCCTCCAGCAGACGGTTCAAAAGGGTCGATTTGCCGGCGTTGGGCCGGCCGACCAGCGCCACGGTTCCGGACTTCTTCGGCGCTTCGGGAATCATTGGCATTTCGGGAATCATTGGCGTTTCGGGCATCAGGCCTCGGCTTCCCCGGCTTCCTCGGCCGGCTCGATCCGCTCGACGCGGACGGTCTGGATACGGCGGTCGGCGACCGCCTCGACGATGAAACGGAGGCCGTGGCTCTCCACCGTCTCCCCCACCTGCGGCACGTAGCCCAGGACGCTGAAGATCAGGCCGGCTACGGTCTCGTACTCGGGGTCCTCGATCTCGACGCCGAACAGCTCGTCGAGCAGCTCGATGTGGGCGCGGCCGTCGAGCCGGTAGCCGTTCTCCAGCGGCTCGAGCTCCGCCGCCAGGGCCTCGTGCTCGTCCATGATCTCGCCCACGATCTCTTCCAGCAGGTCCTCTACCGTCACCAGGCCGGCCGTGCCGCCGTATTCGTCGACCACGATTGCCACCTGCTGAAAACGTGCCTGGAGCTCCTTGAGCAGCTCGTCGAGCGGCTTGGTCTCGGGGATGAAGAGCGGCGGCTTGAGCATCTCCCGGACATCCGGCGGCTCGGCGGCGCGGACGCCCCTCAGCACGTCGCGGATGTGGAGGATGCCGATGATGTGATCGACCGAGTCCTCGTAGATCGGGATGCGCGAGTGGCCGGACTCGATGAAGCGCTCGGCCAGGGATTCGATCGCCGACTCCACCGGCGCGCAGACCATGTCGATGCGCGGCGTCATGACGCTGCGCGCCAGGGTGTCGGCGAAGCCGACGATCCCCCACAGCCACTCCCCTTCCTTGGGCTCCAGGATGCCTTCGCGGGTGCCGACGTCGATGAAGGCCTCGATCTCCTCGTCGGAGGCTTCGCTCTCCTCGCCTTCCTCGTGGCGCTGGAAGGCGCCCGCGGGGACCAGCGGGGCGAGGACCGCCACCAGCGGCGAGAGCAGCCACAGCACGACGCGGTAGATGCGGGTCAGGGTGCGCAGCGCCCGCTCCGGGTCCTGCCCCACCAGCGCGCGGTTGAGCGCCTCGGTGACGGCCACCATCACCACGACGATACCGACCGACCAGAGGAAAGGATAGGCGCGGTTCCAGCGCTCCAGCAGCGTCGCCAGCACCATGGCGACGAGGATGGGCAAGGTCCGCGAGAGCAGCGAGAGGAGGTAGCGGAAGACGCCGAAACGGGCCGGCGCTTCCGAGAGGGCCAGCAGCGAGGCGCCGGCCTCCTCGGCCCAGTGGCGCAGCCGGATGGGGCCGCTGCGCTCGAGCAGGGCGGAGAGCGTCGCCGTCAGCACCGCCAGAGGAGCGAGCAGCAACAGTGCCCAGATCAGCGCGCTCTGCGAGAAGAACGGGTCAGCCATCGCTTTCCTTGGGGATCAACCCCTTGGGGATCCAGGTCCGCCGCAGCCGCCGCTCGAGCCGTTCCATCGCGCCGTCGTCGGTCTCGTGGTCGTGGCCCAGGCAGTGCAGGATGCCGTGCAGCAGCAGCACCTTGAGCTCCCGGTCCACGCCGTGCCCGGCCTCCGCGGCCTGGCGGCGCGCCGTGGGCACCGAGATCAGGATGTCCCCCAGGTGGCCGTCCTCGCCGGGGAACGAGAGCACGTCGGTCGCCTTGTCCTTGCCGCGGAACTGGCGGTTGGTGCGCCGCATGTCGCGGTCGCCCACGAAGCGCACGCCCAGGCTCCCGGCCTCCGGCGCCAGGGCCGCCACGAGGCCGGTGAGCCAGGGGCGCAGGCGGCGCGTGCCGGACTCCGGGTAGTGGTTGGGGTTCAAGAGGACGATTTCGCAGCCGCCCGGCTCTCCCCCCGTCCTCTCCCGGGTCTCGCTACGACGTTTCGCGGGATCTTTCACGATCGCTTTTTCATGGTCAATTCATGGTCGATTCATAGTCGATTCATGGCCGATTTCTTGACGTCAGGAAGCCTGACGGATG
The DNA here is from genome assembly GCA_035266085.1 of Thermoanaerobaculia bacterium. GTDB lineage: Bacteria > Acidobacteriota > Thermoanaerobaculia > Multivoradales > UBA5704 > DATARR01. Next base: position 15,005 of record DATFNZ010000010.1, on the reverse strand, counting down.
GCTCTCTTCTCCCGTTTCGGTCCGGCGTTGAAATCGAAGCCCGGATAGTCGATCCGCTGGTGGAAGATGTTGGACAGCACCCGGTGGAACGACTCCGCGACGGTGCGCAGGTCCGAGAGGGTCAGGTCGGTGTGGTCGAGCTGGCCGTCCTGCAGGCAGTCGTCGAGGATCGTCCGGATCAGCCCGCGGATCTTGAGCGGCGTGGGCTCGACCAGGGTGCGGCTCGCCGCCTCGATGGCATCGGCAATCATCAGCACCCCCATGACCTTGTTCTGGGGCTTGGGGCCGGGATAGCGGTACTTCTCCTCGGTCACGTCGCCGGAGTCCGGTCCCCGCTGCTCCAGGGCGCGGCTGTAGAAGTACTTGATCAGGCGCGTGCCGTGGTGCTGCTGGATGGCGTCCTTGATCACCTGCGGCAGGTTGTGCTCGCGCGCCAGTTCGACCCCCTCCTTGACGTGGTTGATGAGGATCAACGCGCTCATCGAAGGCAGGAGCTTGTCATGGCGGTTGTGGCCGGGGCGCTGGTTCTCGATGAAGTAGTCGGGGCGCAGCACCTTGCCGACGTCGTGGTAGAGCCCCGCCGCGTAGGCGAGCACGGGGTCGGCGCCGATCGCCTCGCACCCCTCCTTGGCCAGGTTGGCCACCATCAGGGAGTGCTGGAAGGTGCCCGGGGCCTCGAAGGCCAGGCGGCGCAGCAGCGGCAGGTTGGTGTTGGAGAGCTCCACCAGCTTGATGTCGGTGATCAGGCCCAGCATCCACTCCAGGATGGGCAGCGCGAAGCTCGCCGCGGCGGTGACGAGGAGGCCGCCGGCGATGGCGCAGATCAGGTCGAAGCCCACCTGCATGGGGCCGCGCTCGGCGGGCCCGAAGGCGGTGAGCACCAGCACCAGGATCACGTTCACGGCGCTCACCACCAGCCCGACGCGCGCCATCACCAGGCGGTGGCGGAACTGCGTGCGCTCCAGGGTGTAGATCGCCGCCAGAGAGCCGGCGAGGCCGTAGAAGACGACCCAAACTCCGTCGCCATCCACCACCAGCCGGGAGGCGAGGACGGAGAAGAGCACCGACAGCACCAGGGCGGCGTTGCGGCACAGCAGCAGGGCGGCCACCAGGGCCACCGCGGCAAAGGGGATGGCGCAGGCCCAGCTCCGGGCCGAGCTCAAGGGCACGGCCTCGAAGGCTCCCGACAGGGCGTTGGCCACCAGGAAGCAGAACTTCGCCCCCAGAAGCGAGCACAACAGCAGCAGCAGGCTCTCGGAGAACAGCCGCCCCCGGCTGTGGTCCGCCACCCGCTCGCCGTTCTGGCTGAGCCACACCACGGCGGCGACCAGCGACAGCAGGGCGAAGGTGGCGGCCAGCAGCGGCGGGAGCTGCCGCCGGAGCTGCCGCTCGCCGCGCATCTGGGCGAGGATGCGGGCATCGCCAGCGTCGATGAGGTCGCCCTTGCGGACGATCACCTGCCCCTTGCGGACCTGGTTGAACACCTGGCCGGCCCCCGCCGCCGCGGCGGCCTGGCGCACCAGCGTCTCGCTACGGTTCAGCAGCAGGTTGGGCGTCAGGTTCTCGAGCAGCAGGTCGACCAGCAGCCGGCGGTCTCCCGAGGTGTAGCCGCTCCAGCCGCGCACCTCGGACTCGAAGAAGTCGCGCGCCTCGCCGGGATAGCCGAGGTTCTCGAACAGAGCGAAGTGCACCCGCTCGTCGCCGCTCGCGAGGTTGCGCAGAGTGACGCCGTGGATCCGGTTCTCGAGCAGCAGGTCCTTGTTGGCCACCACCCCCCGGCGGAAGGCCTGGGTGAGGGCGCCGCGGACGCGGTCCTCGAGGTCGGGCGAGAAGCTCTTGCGGACCAGCAGGCCCGCCTGCTCCGGGGTGAGCTTGAGGCCGTTCGGCGCGGGCGGCTTCGCCACCAGCTCCTGGACGGCCGCCTCGCCCGACGGCGTCCCCCCCGCCAGGCGGGCGAGCAGGCGCCGGCCGCGGGAGAAGAGCTGCGCCATCTGGTCGTCGCGCTCGGGCGCCGCCCCGGGGTCAAGGTCGTAGACCGGCAGCACCGCCTCGCGGGCTTCCCGCTGCTTGATGCGGGTGGCGTCGTCGTCGTTGAGCAGCAGGTCGCGCGAAGCCGCGTAGTCGCGGTCGGCGATGGTCCCCGGCACCGCCCGGCGGGAGAACAGGAAGGCCCCCGGCGTCAGGCACCAGGTGCCGACGATCAGGAACAGACCCAGCCAGAGCAGGGGCATCTCGAGCGCGCGGTCCCAGCCGTCGCGGACGTGGCGGCGCTTCTTGATGCGGATCGTCCCGGTGACGGGGCGAATGTCGGTCACGGAGGTCGAGTCCCTGTCGCGGTCTCGAGCCATGGGGATCAACGCGCCGCGCGCGCCTCCGTCTCGCGTTGGCTCTTGCGCTGCTCGAAGGCGTCGTAGGCGGTGACGATCTTCTGCACCAGGGCGTGGCGCACCACGTCCCGCTGGTCGAAGTAGAAGAACTTGATCCCCTCGACGCCCGAGAGCACCTCCTGGGCCTCGCGCAGGCCCGACGTCCGGCCCTGGGGGAGGTCCACCTGGGTGACGTCGCCGTTGATCACGGCCTTGGAGTTGAAGCCGATGCGGGTCAGGAACATCTTCATCTGCTCGGGCGTGGTGTTCTGGGCCTCGTCGAGGATGATGAAGCTGTCGTTGAGGGTGCGCCCGCGCATGAAGGCGATGGGGGCGATCTCGATGATCCCCCGCTCCATCATCCGTCCCACCTTTTCGAAGCCGATGATGTCGTGCAGGGCGTCGTGAAGGGGGCGCAGATAGGGGTTCACCTTCTCCACCAGGTCGCCGGGGAGGAAGCCGAGCTTCTCGCCGGCCTCGACCGCGGGCCGGGCCAGGATGATGCGCCGCACCCGCTTCTCCAGCAGGGCGGCGGCGGCCATGGCCACGGCCAGGTAGGTCTTGCCGGTGCCGGCCGGACCGATCGAGATGACGATGTCGTGGTCGATCATCGACTGCACGTAGAGCTGCTGCTTGAAGCTGCGGGGCGCCACCAGCCGCCGCACCGAGGCCAGCATGCCCTCGGGCAGGAAGAAGTCGGTGAGCGAGGTGTCGGGCGCTTCGGCGATGATCCGGATGGCCGTCTGCACGTCGCCGGGCCGGAAGCGGTAGCCCTTCTCCGTGACGTTGTTCAGCTCCGAGAGCAGGCGCTCGACGGCGGCCACCCGCTCGGGATCGCCGTTGATGTGAATCTCGGTGCCGCGGGCGGTCAGGGTGACGTCGAAGGTGCGCTCGATGCGCCGCAGGTTCTCGTCCTGGGTGCCGAAGAGGGTATCGAGCCCCTCCTCAGCCAATGTGACTTGGGTCATCGTGATCCGTTTCTCGCTAGTGAAGCCGGGACGGTCCGCCGCTCGGCGGGACCGTCCCGGAGACGGCAAGTGTAGCAGAGACGGGGCCTCACTCCCTGGCGCCTCTGCTCGGGAGGAAGCTCAGGCAGCCGCGGCCCCGCCCGGGCATCAATGCCTGGGCCCCTTCAGGAGGCTTCTTTCGACGAGATCAGAACGTGGCCGTGTCGGCGGCGAGGTCGCGCTGGTTGACGTTGTCAGTGGCCAGCAGGTGGACCCAGTAGAAAGTTCCGCTGCCGCCGTAGGTGTGGTTGATCGTGGGGCTCGTGGTGGTGACGATCGCGGTGCCGTCACCGAAGTCCCACTGGTACTTCGTCACGGTGCCGTTGTCGGTGGTGCCACTGGCGTTGAACGAGCACGTGCGCGTGCCGCTGTTGCACGAGCGGGTGAAGCTCGCGACCGGCGGTGAGATCGTCTGCTGGGACTTGAAGAGCGGGTAGCTCCCCAGACGGCTGCGCGCCATCAGAGCGTTCCTGTGATTGGTGTCGCCGGTAGCGTAGGAACCGAGGTACAGAGCGGTGTCGTCGGAGAAGTAAGGGATCCGCTTGCATACCGCGGCCGTCCCGGCGGCTCCGCCCGCGTTAAAGCAACCCATGGCGGTGTTCTTGTCCACCGCGCTCAGGTAGTAGGCGTCCGCGTACGCGGCCATGAGGGTGCCGATAGAGGATGGATAGGGGGTATCGTGCCACATGCCCCAGTTGTGCCCCATCTCGTGCGCCAGCGTGAAGTCTCCAAAGCCGCAGCCCTCACGCTGTGCCGAGTACGTCCTGATCCCGAAATTCACGCCCAGCAGGCCGACCTCCCCGGACGTGGTGTCGTAGATCCCACTGGGGTTGAGCACCGGCATATTCGCGACGCCGCAGGGGGGGCCGGAGAGCGTCGTGCCAGTCCAGAAGAACGGAACGAACATCGTCACGAAGTCCGCACCGTAAGCGTCCCGCAGGGTGTTGACCTCGGAGGTCTGCGCGTTCAGCAGGTCCAGGCCGCCCTGGGGTCCCTGAAGCGACGGCTGCGTGTCCACGATGGGTCCTACGTGGACCAGGTTGTAATAGGCGTTGACCAGGCTATTGACGAAGATGGTGTTGGCTTGGGCGATCGTGTCCTCGACATGGTCCACGAGGCCGATCTCGGCGGCCGGCGAGACGAAGTACGCCCGCGGGTAGAGGGCCATTACGTCGATCCGGGTCAACGTCTTCTCGCCGAGCGTCGGCGGTGAGTCCCCGGAAGCCGGTCGGCCCGGCCGGTCCCCCTTCGACGGGATGGCACGTGCGCCGGCCCGCACGTGGAGGCCGCAGTTCGCGCCGCCCGTGAGCTCGTCCGACTGCCGGACCAGGCGCTGAGGGCCATCGAGCCCGCCGGTGATCTGATAACGCTCGCCTTCGAAGTGGAGAACGCCGGTGATCCGGTCCCCGTGATAGCCGAGGTACGCGTAGCCGTCTCCCTGGTCCGTGGCGCCTGCAAGGCGGAGCGTCCCCGTCCAGCTCTTCCACTCGGGCCCGTAGTCAGTGAAGCTCGATCGCACGGCCTCCAGGGAGAGGCCGGAGGGTAGGTCGATTCGGACCACTTCCGGGTCGGCTGCGACGGTTTCCGGATCGACGGTGATGTCGAACTCCTCGATAGCGCCCTCGACCGCCTGCCATCCTGCGGCCGGTGGCCGCGACCTTTTTTCGTCTTGCACATGGAACAGCGCGGGGCCGTCAGTGCCGCCACGACGCGGCAAGGCACGGGACGAGTCGCCATGGGCTGCGAAGGCCGTCAAGGTGGCCGCGAAGGTCGCGACGAGAATTCGGTTTCTACTCATGCTTGATAACTCCTCTTGCACAGACTGTGGGCGCTCCCTGAGACCTGCCGGTACACCCGAGAAGGTGGAGCTCCCAGAGCCAGGAGTATATCAGAATAATTTCAATGAAGAAAATTCATGCTCGGGGCTGGCCCCGGGCCAGCCCCGAGCCTTCATGTCCGGGCGGAGCCGCCCCTACTTCTTCCCGTACTCGTAGAACCCCCGCCCGCTCTTCTTGCCCAGGCGGCCGGCGAGCACCATCTGCTTGAGCAGCGGCGGCGGCGCGAAGCGCTTCTCGCGGTACTCCTCGAACATGATGTTGGCGATGTAGTACGTGGTGTCGAGGCCCACGAAGTCGAGCAGGGTGAACGGCCCCATGGGATAGCCGCAGCCGAGCTGCATCCCCTTGTCGATGTCCTCGACGCTGCCCACCCCCTCCTCCAGGGCGCGGATGGCGTCCAGCAGGTAGGGCACCAGCAGCCGGTTGACCACGAAGCCCGAGTTGTCGCGGCAGGCGATGGGCTCCTTGCCGAGCGCGCGGGCGAGCTCGAAGGCGCGCTCGAAGGTGGCGTCCGAGGTGAGGATGGTGCGCACCACCTCCACCAGCTTCATCACCGGCACCGGGTTGAAGAAGTGGAGGCCGACGAACTTCTCCGGCCGCCGGGTGAACATGGCGATCTGGGTGATGGTGAGCGACGAGGTGTTGCTGGCGAAGATCGCGTCCTCCTTCACCACCTCGTCGAGGGCGCTGAAGGTCTTGCGCTTCTCGTCGAGGTTCTCGACGATCGCCTCGACCACCACGTCGCAGTCGGCGAACGCCGCGAGATCCACCGTGCCGGAGAGGCGGGCCACCGCCTCGTCGCGCAACGCGGCGTCGAGCTTGCCCCTCTCCACCGCCTTGCCCAGGGAGCCGCGGATCTTGTCCAGCCCCTTCTCCACCAGCTCGCTGGTCACCTCGCGCACCACCGTGTCGTAGCCGGCGCGCGCCGCGATCTCGGCGATCCCCGAGCCCATGAGCCCGGAGCCGAGGACTCCCACCTTCTGGATCTTCTTCATGCCATCCCTCCTATCTGGAATGTGTCTGGAAATCTGCCGTTTCTACGATCTCCCGCCCTTCCCCCTGCCGTTCGAAGACGAGCCGCAGAGCCCCCGGCACGCCGAACGCCAGCCGCTCGGCCCACTCCACGACCTTGATCCCGGGACCGGCCAGCAGCTCCTCGAGCCCCAGGGCGGCGGTCTCCTCCGGGCTCAGGCGGTAGAGGTCGACGTGGATGAACCCGCCCGCATGCTCTCGGATCAGGGTGTACGTCGGCGACTGCACCTCGCGGGGATCGATCCCCAATCCTTCGCCGATCCCCCGCGCCAGGACGGTCTTGCCGCTCCCCAGCTCGCCCGAGAGGAGCAGCACGCCATCCGGGGCCAGCTCCCGGACCAACTCGCGGCCCAGGGCCCGGGTCTCCTCTTCGGTGCGGGTCCGCCAGCGCCTCAAGGCCGGCGTCTTCCCACCGGCCACAGGCCGTGGCCCCTCTCCGGGCCGTGATCGTGCCCGTCCTCCTCCTCGTCGTCGTCCCCCGTCCTCTTCAGCGCGGTGACGGCGGCCGGCAGGATCTCGATCAGGTCGCCCGCCGCCAGGGCCATCTCCCCCAGCCGCCCGGCGGCGAGGTCGCCGGCCAGGCCGTGCAGGTAGACGGCCAGCACCGTGGCGTCCAGGGCGTCGAGCCCCTGGGCCAGCAGGCCGGCGATGAGGCCGGTCAGCACGTCGCCGCTGCCGCCCGTCGCCATCCCCGGATTGCCGGTGGGATTGACGAACACCGCCGTGCCGGAGGCTACCAGCGACAGGTGTCCCTTGAGCACCACGATGGCGCCGGTCTCCTCGGCCGCCCCGCGCGCCGCCGCCACCCGGTCCTCCTGGATCGTGGCCGTCGAGATGCCGAGCAGGCGCCCCAGCTCGCCGGGGTGCGGCGTCAGGATCGTCTCCGCCCGGCGGGCGGCCAGCTCCCCGGCGCGGCCGGCGAAGGCGTTGATGCCGTCGGCGTCGAGCACCAGCGGCAGCGGACAATCGAGGACGATCCGGCGGATGGCCGCCGCCGTCGCGGGGTCCTGCCCCAGGCCCGGGCCGAGGGCGAGCACGGTCTTGCCCTCGGCGGCCTCGAGCACGACGTCGACGGCTTCGTCGGCGATCTGGCCCGAGGCGCCGGCCGGCAGCCCCAGCGTCATGGACTCGACGGAGCCCAGGTCCACCGTCTGCAGCACCGGCTCCGGCACCGCCGCCGTCACCAGACCGGAACCGGCGCGCACGGCGGCGCGGGCGGCCAGGATGGCGGCGCCCGCCTTGCCCGGCGAGCCGGCGACGATCAGCACGTGCCCGTAGTCCCCCTTGTGGGTGCCGGCCTCGCGCACCGGCAGCAGGTCCGCCAGCTCCTCGCCCATCAGCAGGTGGAGGTCTCCCGCCTCCTCCTCGACGTCCTCGACCAGCCGCGTCGGGATGCCGAGGTCCGTCACCACCATCTCACCCACGGCGTCCGCCGCCGGCGGGAAGACGTGGGGCAGCTTGGGGGCCGCGAAGGTGACCGTGAGGTCCGCCTCGACGTGAGGGCCGATGAGCTGCGACTGGCTGCCCGAGAGGCCGCTCGGCAGGTCGACCGCCACGCAGGGCGCCGGCAGGGCGTTGATGGCGTCCACCACCAGGGCGAAGAGGCCGTCCAGCGGCCGGTCGAGGCCGGTGCCGAAGAGGGCGTCGACCACCAGGTCGCACTCCGCCGCGGCGTCGAACGCGGCGTCCATCACGTCGGCCGACGCGATCTCCATGATCGGCAGCTCGGCCTTGCGGCAGATCCCGAGCTGCACCGCGGCGTCGGCCGAGAGGTCGCGGCCGCCGGTGATGACGAAGATCCGCACCTCCCAGCCGCGCACCGAGAGATGACGGGCGACGGCCAGGCCGTCGCCGCCGTTGTTCCCCGGTCCGCAGAAGACCGCCACCGACTCCGCCTCGCCGAACGCCTTGCCCAGCGCCTCGACGACGCCGATGGCGGCGTTCTCCATCAGCACGAGGCTGGGAATTCCGATCTCCTCAATGGCGGCGCGGTCCACCTCTCGCATCGCTTCCGCGGTCAGGATCCTCATGCGGTACCCCCTGCCATTTTAGTTTTTGGATTGTAAAGAAGATCCAGAGTGCGAAGCAGATCGCGCGTCCGGGGACAGCCGAGATCCGAGACGGCCATGCGCGCGGCCAGACGGCGGAGGTCCTCGGGCGTGTCGACGTCCGAGGCCTCGGGCAGCAGCTCGACGGCGAGGCCCAGCTCGCGGCAGCGCTCGAGGGTCGCGGCGAGCACCCGCTCGGTGCTCCAGGCGACGTCCTCGAACAGGCGCCGGGCCACGGCTCCAGCCCTGAGGGCTATCAGACCAGCCCTGAGGGCTATCAGATAGTAGCCGCCATCCTCGGCGGGCCCGAGCACCACGTCGGCGCCGGCCTCCACCTTCTCGAAGGCGAGGTGCACCGTTTCGAGCGGCAGGGTCGGGTGGTCGCTGCCGAGGGCCGCCACGGCCCCGGCCTGCTCCGCCGCCTCGGCGAGGGCCCGGTACAGCCGCTCGCCCAGGTCGTCTCCCCGCTGGCGCACGCCCGGCACCGGTCCGGCCGGCACCTCCTCCTCCGGATCGAGGGCCCAGGCCAGGCGCAGCTCGAAGTCCCCCTGCCGCAGCCGGCCCAGCAGATCCTCCAGGAACGCGGCGTGCAGCCCGGCCGCCTGCGCGGCGGTGAGGTCGCCGATCAGCCGGGTCTTCACCCGGCCTTCCCGGGCCGGCTTGGTGAACAGGAGGAGGCGGCGGGAGGCAGACATGGCGGGCGGGATTGTATCCGCCCAGGGGCGCGGATGAAAATTCGTGTGGAACGAATCTTGAAAAGGAATTGATCGCGTCACCTTGTCAATGTGACAATCGGGTGACGTCGAGTCTGCGAGATTCGGCTACAATCGGCAGGCATTCGAGGCCGCGTGAGACCGATCGATCTTTGGAAGGAGCGAGTGGCATGAACAAGTGGGAGTACAAGATCATCAACATCCGCAGCGAAAACTACCGCCTCGATCCGAACGCCATAACTCAGTTGAACCCGCTGGGAGAGGAGGGCTGGGAGCTGGTTTCAATCACCTCCGTCAACTTCAAGACCGGCGCCACGGACAACATCGCCATGGTGTTCAAGAGGCCCCTCGCGCCTACCTCTTGAGCTTCTTCCTGCCGCGCCGGCCGCCACGGCGGCGGACGGCGACCGCGAAACCGGCGGCGCCGGCGGCCAGCGCCAGCAGCCAGTATTTCCTTTTCGGCACGATGCCCACCTCGGTCTCCACCGCCGTGCGCACCTGAGCCAGCCGCATCTCCGCCTCCCGGCGGCTCTCCTCCAGGCGGCGCTCGACCTCCAGCCGCGCCTCTTCCAGGCGGGTCCCTCCCTTGCGATCACTCATGGCAGCTCCCTCCCGAGCGACTCCCCGCTCGCGGCGGCGGCAGGCTCGACGTCCAGCGTCTTGGGCTGGGCGAGCAGACCGTTCTGCCACCAGTCCAGGTGATTGTCCACCCGCCGCCGGACGGTCTCGACGGGGCTCTCGACCTCCTTCAACCGGGTGAGGCCCAAGCGGACCAGGATGCCTGCCACCAGCGTGAACAGCGCCAGCACGATCAGCGAGGCGGCCCACCACGGCAGCCAGATGTGGAGCAGCGCGACCAGCGCGAACAGCAGGAGGCCGGCGATCCAGAACCCCAGGATGAGGGCGGCGCCGAAGAACGCCAGGGCCAGGCCCAGGTGGTGGCCGGTGCGCTTGAAGTCGTCCTGCAGCGTGTCCAGCTCGGCGCGCCAGACCTCCAGCAGCGATTCACCCAGCGAGCGAACGAGATCGATCCATCCTGCCATCCCACCCCCCGTTCCAGTCCATCCGTTTCAACGGCCGATCTTCACTCCGCGGCTCACGAAAGAAGCCTGAGCGGCGACGTCGTCGCGCACGCCCACCGCCACCCTCTGCTCCCCCTTGCGCATCAGCAGGGTCACCTCGTAGACGAAATGCTTGCTGGCCGCCGTGGTCACGTCCGCCTTGGCGACGCTGATCGGCACCGGCGTCTGCTGCACGTCCGAGGTGCCGCCGTCGGCGTCCATGGCGGCGATGAACAGCCGCACCTTGGCGTCCTCCGACTTCTCCCGCGGCACCAGGACCAGCTTGCCGATGGGGATGCGCACCATCACCGGCACGAGGTAGTAGCCGTCCTCCCGCGGCCGCGCCTGGCCGAACTCGATCGACACGCCGAGCGGGTTCTCCTCGAACGGGAAGTTGAGGGCGGCCAGGGTGCCGTCGGTCATCCGGGCGTCGGTGCTCTTGTCGCGGTAGCCCTCGCGGTGGCGCACCAGCAGGTCCTTGCGGTTCTTTACCTTGACCTCGACCTTGTAATAGCGGCCGTCGCCGTAGTGGGACGGCGTGTAGCCCAGCGAGTAGTAGGTGTTGAAGTCGTTGGCGATCCGGTTGAGCTGCGGCGTCACGACGTTGGTGTTGATGATCGCCACCCCGCCCGTCTTCTCCGCCATGACCTGGAGCGGGGTCTGGAGGTTGGAGAAGCGCACCGAGTCGACGATCTGCGTCAGGCCCGGCGCCGTGGGGCCCGGACCCTGGTTCTCGGCCGTGGTCGACTCGTAGACCCGCAGGCCGGCGGCGTCGATGGTGTAGAAGGTGACGCGGTTGGCGTTGGCCTGCGCCGTCAGCTCCGTGAACCGGCGGGAAGCGTCGAACTCGAAGGTCTGGGTCAGGCTGGTGCTCTGGTCGCTGTACTTGTTCTGCACGGCGTAGAACACGTCCTGGCCGGAAACCATCTGCAGGCCGTCGCTCACGTACAACACCGCCTTGCGCCCCGGCATGCCGGCCAGGGCGTCGACCATCTTCTTGAGGGCGGTCACCGAGAACGACAGGTCGTTGAAGGTGGACTGGGCGTAGCTGCGGGCGTAGCTCTCCGCCTCGGCCACCGAACGCGAGTCCTGAATCCTCTGCAGGACGTCGCGGCGCTCCGAGTCGGCGTGGACGCCCTGGGCCGAGATCTTCTCCAGCTCGAGCATCGCCGCGGCGATCAGCCCCGAGTCGCTGGTGAACGTGCGGCGGATGTGCAGCTCGCGGTCGTAGGTGACCAGCATAAGCTGATCGTCCTTCTTCAGCTCGCGGCCGATGAAGGCCCGCAGCTCGCGCATCACGCGGTTGCGGTTGAACGGCCGGAGATTGAAGTTGTCGATGTAGATGATCAGGCGCAGCCGCTGGTCCGCCGGCGTCGGCTCGGCCTCGGGCTCCGGCGAGGCGGCGGCCGGAGCCGGGTCCGGAGCGGCGGCGGCCGCGGGAGCGGCGTCGGCCGTCTCGGCGGGGGGCACCACGCGCCGCCCTTCCTTCTCGGCATAGAAGTTGGTGATCTCCACCGGCCGGCCGTTTTCGAAGAGCTGGAAATCGCCCTTGCCGAGCCCGGTGACGGGCTTGCCCTGCTTGTCGGTCACGTAGACGTCGACGTTGGTGACCGTCACGTTCACCGTATCCGCGAACGGCTCCTGCTGATTCGCCTCGGAGGGCGGGGGCGGCGGGAGCGGATCGCCCGGCTTGCGCATCTGCGCGGCGGCCAGGCCCGCGACGGCCCCAATCGACAGGAGGAGCATCAAGCCTGCGATGAAAAAGCGATGCACTGACTTCATAGTCTCGATCTCTTCTTTCTGGACTCCGTCCAACGCCGCGATTATACGGGATGGACCACGGGATGGACCGCGGATCGACCTCAAGCCCCTCTCCTCATGGGAGAGGGGCTGGCTGGGGCGAGGTCACTTCGCGGGCGGCACGACGTCCACCTGCGCGGTGAGGATCTTGCCGCTCTGCGGATCGAAGACCGCGAGCGTCAGGTGGTGCGGCAGGCGACGCATCCGGATCTTCGTCTCGTACTTGACCGAGCTGCCCGCCGGCGGCTGGGTCGGCGAGCTCAGGGTCAGCGGCACGATGGGCACCGGCGCCCGGTTCCCCGCCGAGTCCATGGCGCCCACCCGCAGCTCCAGCTCGGCCGTGTACTTGCCGTCGAGAGGCACGAAGGTGACTGCGTCCACGGGGATGGCGAGGGCGATCGGCACGTCCATCTCCCGCCGGCCCGCCGGCACCGGCGTGCCGACCTGGACGGCCATCGGAGCCGAGTCGGGAGCGCCGCCGAACAGCATGGCGCTCTCCACCAGCATCGAGGTCTCGGCCTTGCGCGAGAGGTCCAGGAAGTCCTCGCGCGAGCGCACCTTGAGCCCCGGGCGCACCACCTCGACGTCCACCCGGTGGCGCTTGTCGTTGCCCTGCCAGGACGGGGTGAAGCCGAGCCAGTAGTACGACCGGGTGTCCGACTCGACGGTCGGCAGGAGCTGGGCGCTCCGGGAGTTGAGCAGCGCCTTGCCCCCCGTCTGCGTGGCGACGAACATCAGCGAGGCCTGGTGCTCCTGCTCGCGGATGTTGATGCCGGTCGCCGACGGGCTGGCGAGGGCGGCGTCGGTGACGCCGCTCTCGACGCCCGGCACGTCGACCGGGTAGAGCGTGTAGCCGAGCCGGTTGGCGGTGTCCACCAGCGGCCGGAAGATCTGGTCGCCGCGCGGGATGTCGCGGTCGAGGATCGGCCGGTTCGGGTTGTTCACCACGTAGTCGACGGGCGAGAAGGGCCAGCCGCCCGAGAGCAGCAGCATGACCTTGCGGCCCGGCGGCGAGGCGAAGCCGCGCAGCGTGCTGGCGGCCGCCGCGACCGCGCGCTCGGTCTGGGCGGCGAGCCGGTCGGCGAACTCCATCTCCTCGATGTCGAGGCGCTGGGCGAAGGCCTGGCGGGGGGTGGGCTCGAAGGCCTGGCCGGTCAGGCGCCGCGACGAATCGAAGCTCCTCACCTCGGCCAGGCGGGTGATGCCCAGGGCCCGCTGGCCGATCGCCTGCTCGAGGGCCTGGCCCAACTGCCGCTGGGAGCTCGTCCAGCTCGTGAGCATCTCGACCCGGCCGCCGTCGTAGGTCACGATGGCCATGCGGTCCTCGGGGCCGATCCGCGAGAGCTGGTCCTTCAGGCCGCGCAGCACCTCGTCCCGGCGCGGACCCATCGAGAAGAAGTTGTCGATGAACACGAGGTAGCTGGTGCCCACGGGAGTCCCCGGGGCCAGGCTCGGCAGGCCGCGCACCGCCGGCTCCGCGCCGCCCTCGCCGCCCTCGGCCAGCGCGATCGCCTGGCCGCCGCGCACCTCGTTGAAATACTCGATGGGAACGACCTTGCCGTCCACCTTGAGGCGGAAATCGCCCGGCTTGAGGTCCGCCACCCGGTTGCCCTGCCGGTCGGTGACCACCGCCTCGACGTTGACCACCCGCACCTCGATCTGCTCGCCGAAGACGCTCGGCGGCGCCTGCGCGGGCTGCTGCGCGCCCACCGGCGAAAGCGCGCCGAGCAGGGCCGCGACCGCGAGCCAGCTTGAACGGAATATTTTCATAAAGGGTCTCCAGAGACTCTGGTAAAGGACGGCGCACGGGGGCCATCCTGAATTCTCAAAGACGAGAACACCTGGAAGGCGCTCTTCATTCTCCGGGCCCTCTTCTCCCCGACCGAAGACCCTCACCCTACCCTCTCCCGACCCCTCCCTCCCGCCCTCACCGGGAGAGGGAAAAAACACAATTCGTCTTTCTCCCTCCTCTCCCGGTGAGGGCGGGAGGGAGGGGTCGGGAGAGGAGGGCCGGGGTGGTGAGGGCTCCTGCGGGGGCTACGGCTTCACCTCCAGGTCCGCCCAGGCCCGCCCGCCGCCCGTCGCGTCCTCGACGGAGAAGACCAGCCGCTGCTGCCCGCGGCGCAGCTTGAGAGTCGTCTCATAGCGCGCGTAGACGCCCGGACCCGGCGGCTGCGACAGGGCCAGGCGGAGCGGCACGCTCTGCATGGGCGTGCGGCCGCCGAACTTGTCCAGCGAGCCCATGGAGAGGATCGCCTGCACCTCGTACCCCTCCTCCGCCGGCAGGGGCGTCATCGCTCCGGCCGGGATCTCGAGCGTCACCGGCAGCTCGACGAGCCACAGGCCGGCCCGCCGCGCCTCGCCGGTATGGACCCGGATACTGCTCTCCACGTCCCCGCCGCCGAACAGCAGCAGGCTCTCCGTCGCGAGCGCCGCCCGCGTCTCGCGCGACAGATCGGAAAAGCCGCCGCGCGCCCGCGCCTTGACCCCGGGACGCTTCACCTTGACCTCGATCTCATGCCTCTGGCCGTCCGCCCGCCACTCGGGGGTGAAGCCAAGCCAGTAGTAGGTCCGGGTATCCGCCTCCACCCGCTCGAAAGCCGTCAGCCGGGCGGAGTTCAGCACCACCTTGCCGCCCGTCTCGTCGGCCAGGAAGCCCATGGCCTGGTGCACGCCCCGCTCCCAATCCGACGTGATGAAGCCGGCTCCCGAGGGCTGGGTGGACCGCGCGTCCGCCCACGTGGACTCCGCGTCGATCCCCTGCACGTCCACCGGGTAGATGGTATAGCCGAGGAGGTTGGCGGTGTCCGTGACCGGCTCGAAGAGCTCCTCCGGACGCGGCGTATAGAAGGCGCTGGGCACCGTCCTCAGGGGATCGCTCAGGAGCGCGTGCGGATTGATCACCGGCCAGCCGCCGGAGAGCAGCAGGAGCACCTTGCGCCCGTCGGGCACCGTGAGGCCCCGCATGGCCGCCGACGCCGCCGCGGTCGCGCTCTCCACCTCGGGATAGAGGCCGAAGGGAGCGCCGGCGTCCTGGATGACGTCGCTGCCGAACCCCTCGGTCCGCCGCCGCGCCAGGCGCTCGATGCCCTGGGCCGGGCGCTTCTCGGCCTGCAGAAGCGTCTTGCGCAGAACGCCGG
>DATFNZ010000009.1:0-11005 GCA_035266085.1 Thermoanaerobaculia bacterium | reverse complement strand
GATCCAGTCGTAGAGGGCCAGCTCAGTGGCGGCGCGCTCCAGCGCCCGCGGATCGGACGGCGGCACCACCTCGAGCAGGGGGAGGATCTCGACGTTGGCGCCCGCGCGCTCGAACGCGGCGATCAGACCTTCGGCCTGGTGCTCGGCCCGGGTAACGACGACCCGGACGCCGCCCAGGGGTTTCACCCCCGCATCCTCGCCAGCACCTCGTCGGCGCCGTTCTCCCGCATGGCGGCCACGCAGGCTTCGGCGATCTCCTCCGGACGCTCTCCAACGGTTTCTCCCCGGGCGGCATGGCGGCCGTCCGGTGTCGCCAGCAGGGCCGTCATGCGAAACGTTCCGCCCTCGCCCTCCGGCCGTGCCCAGGCGGCGAGGGGCAGCGTGCAGTCGCCTCCGAAGGCTGCCACCACGAGGCGCTCGGCCCGCGCGGCGAGGCCGCTCGGCAGGTGGTGGAGAGCACGGCAGAGGCCCTCCGCGGGGCCGCCCTCCCGGACCTCCAGGGCCAGCGTGCCCTGACCCGGCGCGGGGATCAGCACGTCCGGCGCGATCGGATGGGCGGGGAGGTCCGTGAGGGCGAGTCGCTGAAGGCCGGCGCCGGCGAGGATGACGGCGCCGGCGCCGCTCTCGCGCCACTTGCGCAGGCGGGTGTCGACGTTGCCGCGGAGCGGCTCCACCCGCAGGTCCGGCCGGCGCATCAGGATCTGGGCCCGGCGGCGCAGGGCGCCCGTGAGCACCACGGCGCCCGCGGGCAGGCCGTCGAGGTCCGCCGCCAGCTCGCTCACCATCACGTCCCGCGGATCGGCGCGCTCCGGGTAGGCCGCCACCGTGAGCCCCTCGGGAAGGGCGACCGGCAGGTCCTTCAGGCTGTGCACGGCGAGGTCGAGCGAGCCGTCGAGGAGGCCGCTCTCCAATTCCTGCGTGAACAGCCCCTTGCCGCCGTACTGGGACAGGTCGCCGGTCACGATGTCGCCCTGGGTGACGATGGGCACCAGCTCGACCGTCAGCCCGGGGTGCCGCTGCTCCAGGGCGCGGGCGATCATGCCGGACTGCGCCAGGGCCAGCGCGCTCTTGCGCGTACCGAGGCGAAGGAGCAAGGCGGCAGCCGTCACGGGATCAACCGTCGTTTTCGTCGTCATCCAGGCGGAACAGCTCGCGGACCAGGTCGAGCCGGGTGAGGTCCCCGGCGCCTTCCTTGGAGCGCAGGCGCGCGCTCGGGTGATGAAGGATCTTGCGCACCAGCGAGCGGGTGAGCCGCTCCAGCTCCGCGTGCGTCTCGGGCGGGAAGTGGGGGAGGGCGTCCGCCAGCTCCTGGTGGCGGATCTTCTCGGCCTGCTTCTGCATCCGCGCCACCAGCGGCTCGGCGTCGAGGCCGCGGACCCAGGTTCGGAAATGGGCGAGCTCCTGGTCGATGATCTCCTCGACCCGGGGGACCTCCTCCTTGCGCCGCTTGAGGTTCTTCTGGATCAGGTTGTCCAGCGAATCGATGGTGTGGAGGAAGACGTTCTCGACCCGGCCGGCGGCCGGCTCGACGTTGCGCGGCACGCCCAGGTCCACCACCAGGAGCGGCTGGGTGCGGCGGGCGGCCATCGCCTCCTTGATGTGGCGGCGGGTCAGCACCGGCTCGTCGGCGCCCGTCGACACGATCACCACGTCGGCCGTGCGCAGCGCCGCGATGCGCTCGTCGAAGGTGAGGATCTCGGCGCAGGGGAACTCCTCCTTGAACCGCTGTGCCCGCTCGGCGCTGCGGTTCGCCACCCGCAGCTCCCGGGCGCCGCGCTCGACCACCGGCCGGGCCACCGAGCGGGCGATCTCGCCGGCCCCGATGAGCAGCACCTGGCAGGCCTCGAGGCCGCTGAAGATGTTCCGCGCCAGCTCCACGGTGGCGTAGCCCAGGGACACCGCGCCGCCCGAGATCGCCGTCTCCTGCCGGGCCCGCCGCCCCGCCGCGGTGGCGCTGCGCAGCAGGCGCTTGAGCACGGGCCCCTCGGCGCCCACGGCCTCGGCCACGGCGGCGGCCTGCTTGACCTGCCCCAGGATTTCCGGCTCGCCGAGCACCATCGACTCGAGGCCGCTCGCGACCCCCAGCAGATGGCGGGCGACCTCGCCGTTGCGCTTGACGTACAGCCGGCCCGGCCGCTCCATCTCCGGCACCCGCCGCAGGAACACCAGCTCCAGGGCCGCGCGGTAGGCCGCCTCGTCGTCCCGCGGGTGGATGTAGATCTCCGTCCGGTTGCAGGTGGAGAGCAGGAAGGCCTCGGCCACCTCGGAGCGGGCGAGGAGGTGCACCAGCATCTCCTCCATCTCCTCCTTGTTGTAGGAGACCTTCTCCCGCAGCTCGATGGGCGCGAACCGGTAATCCGTGCCCACCAGGAGCAATTGCGGGTCGAGGCGGGACGGGGCTTCGTCACCCAGGAGAGGCGTCATGCTGCCGCGATTGTACCCCGATTCCAACTTCGCCTATGCTTTTAGAGACTGCCGTAAAGTCATACATCGGGAGGAAGAATGAACCAGAGGACCTGCTTCAAAGCGTCGCTTCGCACGTTCGCCCTCGCTCTGCTGCTCGCCGTCCCCGCCGCGGCCCCGGCCCAGACGCCGGCCGCCTTCCCACAGCTCGACGTCGCGACGACCCCGAGCACCCAGCTCCTCACGGGTATCGCCCTCGACGGCCAGGGCAGCCTGACCCTGGTGGGGACACAGCTCGCGTCCGCCGGAGAATCCGCCCTCGGCCGGCGCTTCTCGGCCGCCGACGTTCCACTGGGACCTGACTTCGTGCTGGCGCCCGTCCCATCTTCCTCCGGTGAGGCGGCCGCCAACATGAGCGGCGCCACCGTTCTTTCCTGGAGCCGGCCAAGGCCCGGCGGCGGAACCGACGTGGTGGTGCGCCGGATCAGCCCGACTCTTGGCACGGGCAACTTCGTGGCGAACGGTCCCGGAGCCGTCAGGCGCGGACCTGGGGACGTCGCCATCAGCCGCAGCGGCAACTTCGTGGCCGTCTGGGACGCCGACAACGCGATCTTCGGCCAGCGTTTCAACGCCGACGGCACCAAGCGGGGGCCGGAGCTCCGGGCGGCCCCGATCTCTTCGCGGCTCCTGGGCGGTGCCAAAGTCGCCATGAATCCCACGAACGGCGAGCTCGTGGTCGTCTGGGTGGCCCGGGACAGCGCCAGCGGAGCCTTCCTGGGAATCTTCGGCCAGCGCTTCGGCTTCTTCGTCGGCCGCTTGGGCGGCGAGTTCCAGGTGAACACCTCGGCGCTCGGCCCGGCGAACACCGCGGCCGTCGACATCGGACGCGCGGCGGACGGATCGTTCGTCGTGGCCTGGAGCCGCCGCCGGGAAGGCGAGCTCGTATTGGACGTCTACGCTCAGCGCTTCGGCAACGACGGCGCGAAGCTCGGCGGGGAGATCGTCATCGCCGACGCCGCCCCGGTCTCGGACGGCTTCGTGCGCCTGGCGGTGGCTCCCCAGGGGCAGTTCGTGGCGGCCTGGGACGACGGCGCGCCGCCCCTCTTCGTCCGCCTGTTCCGCAAGGACGGCACGCCGGCCGGCCCTGCCCGCGAGCTCGTGAAGGGCACCGCTCCCTTCCCCGGGGCTCCCGAGCTCGCCTTCGGCTTCAACGGCACCTTCGTCCTCGGCTGGACCGACTTCATCGGCATCCACGAGCCGGACGACGACGAGTGGGAGATCAACTACCAGCGCTTCGCCGCTTCGCCAGGGTCAGAGATCTGCGTTTTCCGTAACGGCCGCTTCCGCTGCGACACCAACGGCGGCGGCGCGCCCGAGGTCGATCACGTCTTCGCCGTGCGTGGCGGCGTGCCGCTGCTGGGCGACGTCGACGACGACGGCCGCGACGACTATTGCCTGTTCCGCGGCACCCGCTTTGACTGCGACAGCGGGCACGACTACCACGAAGCCGAATTCACCCTCTTCTTCGGTCAGCCGGGCGACACGCCGCTGCTGGGCGACGTGAACGGCGACGGCCGCGACGAGGCGTGCGTCTTCCGGACCGACCGCTTCCTCTGCGACACCGCCCACGACGGCGGCGCCGCCGAGACCGTGATCGTCTTCGGCCAGGCCGGCGACCGGGCCCTGCTGGGCGACCTGAACGGCGACGGCCGCGACGACGCCTGCGTGTTCCGCGCCGGCCAGTTCCAGTGCGACACCGCGGGCAACGGCGGCGCCGCCGAGACCGTGATCGCCTTCTTCCTTCCCGGCAACGGCGTGCCGCTGCTCGGCGACATCGACGACGACGGCCGGGCGGACCCCTGCTTCTTCGGCACGGGAGCGTTCCGCTGCGACACCCGTCATGACGGAGCGGTGGCCGAGACCGTCGTCGCCGTCACGGGCGTGGGACGGCCGCTGATCGGCAACGTGGACGGGCTGTAGGGACTGCTACAGAAACCCGTGGAAGTCGGTGAAGAAGAAGTTCACCGCCACGAGAGAGAAGAGGATGGCGCCGAAGCCGGCGAGGCTGGCGAGCGCCGTCTGGCGACCCTGCCAGCGGCGCAGCCGGCGGAGCAGCAGGGCCGCCGCGTAGAGCACCCAGGTGGCGAAGGTGATCAGGATCTTCGGGTCGTGCAGCCAGGCGTCGTGGTAGAGGCTCTGGGCCCAGATGGCGCCGGTCACCACCGCCCCCGTCAGGGCCACGAAGCCCGCGAACAGGGCGCCCAGCATCATCTTCTCCAGCACCTCGAGCGGCGGCAGCTTGCCGTAGAAGGTGGAGAAGCGCCCCGCCTTGAGGTCGCGGTAGAGCTGGAGGAAGAGGAAGGCATAGCCCGCGCCGACCACGAACCCGGCGTAGCCGAGCAGGGCGAGCGACACGTGCACGGCGAAGAACGGATCGTGGAAGATCGCCCGGTCCGGCGGGTTCGGCCGGTTCAACACCCCGGACAGGAGCTGGAAGAAGAACACCAGCGACACCAGCCAGAAGCCCGTCGAGCGGGCCCGGCCGTGCCATTCCACGAAGACGTAGATCACCGCCACGGCGAAGGCCACGATCGACAGCGCCTGCGACACCGTCGCCGCCGGGAACTGCCCCCACCGGACCGTCAGGGCCGCCAGATAAGCCAGGTGGAACAGCACCGTGCCCCGCAACGCAGGGGTGGCGGTGCGCTCGGCCACGGGATGGGAGGCGAAGAACAGGAAGCCGTAATCGATCGCCACCAGGAGGTAGAGAAGGGGCAGCAGGATGGCGGCGATGTCGAGGAAGCTTTGCACGGGTCTAGAGGCTCCGGGGGCGAATGCTAGCATCTTCTTGCCCGCCCATCTTCTTGCCCGTCCCCCCATCCTCTGCTAAGGTCCCTCGCCGTTGCTACAAATGTAGTAGCCTCAAAGAAATCAACCCCTTGAAGGGGAGAGCGGACGGACCATGGCGAACGTCGTGATCGTGGGAATGCAGTGGGGGGACGAGGGAAAGGGGAAGATCGTCGATCTTCTCTGTCCGGCTTTCGACGGGGTCGTGCGCTACCAGGGCGGCCACAACGCCGGGCACACGGTCAAGTTCCGCGACCGCCACTTCTCGCTGCAGCTCATCCCCTCCGGCATCCTGCACCCGGACATGGTCTGCGTGCTGGGCAACGGCATGGTGGTGGCGCCCGACGCCATGCTCTCCGAGCTCGGCCGCCTGTTCGAGGCCGGGGTGCGCTTCGACGGCCGGCTGTTCGTCTCCAACCGCGCCCACGTCCTCCTGCCCTGCCATGCCACGCTCGACAAGGCCCGCGAGGAGTCGCGCGGCGCCGGCCGCATCGGCACCACCTCCCGCGGCATCGGCCCCGCCTACGAGAGCAAGGCCTCCCGCTACGGCCTGCGGATGGTCGACCTCTTCGCGCCCGACCTCGAGGACCGCCTGCGCGTGCTGCTCTCCCGCATTCAGGTCGAGCTCGCGAGCCTGAGCGGCGAGACCCTGCAGTCGCCCGCCGTCTACGCCGATATGTGCCGGGAGTGGGGCGAGCGGTTGAAGCCCAGCCTGCGCGACACCGAGCAGCTCCTGAACGGCTGGATCCGGGAAGGCAAGAGCCTCCTCTTCGAGGGCGCCCAGGGGGCGCTCCTGGACATCGACCACGGCACCTACCCCTACGTCACCAGCTCCAACTCGACGACCGGCGGCGCCTGCACCGGCACCGGCGTGCCGCCGACCAGGATCGACGGCGCCATGGGAGTGCTCAAGGCCTACACCACGCGGGTCGGGGGCGGCCCCTTCCCGAGCGAGCTGACGGAAGCCACGGGCGAGTTCCTGCGCACCCGCGGCAACGAGTTCGGCACCGTCACCGGCCGTCCCCGCCGCTGCGGCTGGCTGGACACCGTGGCGGCCCGCTACAGCCAGCTCCTCAACGGCGTCAGCACCGTCGCCCTGACCAAGCTCGACGTCCTCGACGACTTCGACGAGATCCCCGTCTGCACCTCCTACAAGCTCCATGGCGAGCCCCTCCGCAACTTTCCCCCGGACCGCCGCTCGCTGGAGAGCGCCGAGCCCGTGCTGCGCACTTTCAAGGGCTGGAAACGCTCGACCGTCGGCATCACCGAATGGCAGGACCTGCCCCAGGAAGCCCGCGACTACATCGATTTCATCGAGCAGGAGATCGAAGCCCCCGTCACCCTCGTCTCGACCGGCCCCCGCCGCGAGGAGACGATCATCCGAGACCACTCCGACCTCGTCCGCCTGACCTCGGGGCGGCTGGGTCGGGTGCTCGAGCAGCGCTGATGCCGTAGGAATGGGGCGAGAGGGGCATCGCCGGGCCTAGCCGCTCAGCGCAGCATGCCGGCGACGCCCGTCTGCTCGAAGACCCAGCGTCCGTCGATCAGCCGCATCTCGACGAGATAGAGCATGCGGCCGTTCTCGTACGGCACGCCCTCGACCTCCAGCACCGCGTGGTCGTTCGCCACCATCTCGCCGCCGGTGATCTTGGGCTGCTTCGGCAACTGGGCATCCAGGATGTCCTTGGCCGAGGCGAGATTCTCCGCCGGCGTTTGCCAGTCCCGCTGGTAGCTCTTGGCCTCCTCTGGAGTGAGGAGCGCCAGGATCTTCGCCAGATCCTGGCCGCCCACCGCGGCCCGCAGGGCGAGGAGCGCCTTGCCGGGCGCCCCGCCGTCCTTCGCCAGCGGCTTGCCCGCAGGACGGGCAAACACGTCGGCCTCGAAGCTGAGGTCCATCGACCAGGTCGGCCCATCCATCGACTTCACGGGTTTCGCCGTCTTGACGCTGCAAGCGATGCGCGTCGCCGTGTTCTCGCGGCAGTCGGCGATCAGCGAGCCCTTCTGGCCCATGATCTTGCCCGAGGAGTCGACGTACTGGACGCCGCCCACGTGGGCGTTGACGCTGGTTTCGCCGTTGGCGCGCACGCTGAAGGCGAGATAGTCCGCGTCTTTAACGGCGGGATCGTTGATCGCCAGGGCGTAGGGATCGGTCGAGGCGCCGATCGTCGCGCGGTCCACGGGCGTGGCGGTCAGCATCACGTAGGTCTCGAAGGTACGGGGGTTGAACTGATCGCGCACCCGGAAGGCCGCGACCTCGCTGACCGGCACCTTCTTGCCGCCGATCACGAACTGGCCCGAGATCGGGCCCGCGTGGGCCACGCCCAGCCCGGAGAAGATAAAGACCGGAATCCACAGCCAAGCGAAACGCAGTGCTCTCATCGCGACCTCCCTTGCAGGTTTGCTCAACAACCTTGGTCCAGGGCAGTTTATGCTCTCGAAAACGGGGCCGGCAAGAGACGCGAGCGGACGTTGACGCAGATACAGGATTTTCTTACGATGCCTTCCCATGGCGACCAATACTGTGAAACTCCACCGCGTGTTCCGTGCGACCCCTGAAAGAATCTACCGGGCGTTCCTCGATCCCGACGCCATGGTCAAATGGCTGCCGCCGAACGGTTTCACCGGCAAGGTCCATCACCTGGACGCCAAGGTCGGCGGCACCTACAAGATGTCGTTCACGAATTTCTCCACCGGCCACAGCCACTCTTTCGGCGGCGAGTATCTCGAGCTGGTGCCGAACGAGCGCATCCTGCACACCGATACGTTCGACGATTCGAATCTGCCCGGAGAAATGCGGACGACGGTCTCCCTCAAGCAGGTCTCCGTGGGCACGGAGCTGAGCGTGGTGCAGGAGGGCATCCCCGAAGCGATCCCGGCGGAGGCCTGTTATCTCGGCTGGCAGGAATCGCTCAGGCTGCTCGCGCAGCTCGTCGAGGCCGAGATCCCGGACGAACCGGCCCCCTGACCCCTCCTGAAACCAAAAGGGCGACTCCCCCTGAGTCGCCCCTTCGTACTTGCCTGCCGCTTACCTCAACCTGCCGGAAGAAACGCCCGCGGCGCATAACTCGTTGATTCTGATGGTGGGCCGTTAGGGACTCGAACCCTAGACCCGCGGATTAAAAGTCCGCTGCTCTACCAACTGAGCTAACGGCCCCAAGCGGGGGAGTATAGCGGAACAGGAAGAACGGTGCCTCCCTGTCGAGACTTAGTCGTAGCCTTGGCCTCGTTTGAAGACGCCCAGGATGATAAGGACACCCGAAGCCTGGTCCCACGAGAAGCGGACACGCCAGCCGCCGACCCGCAGTCGATACTCGGGAGGATTCTTGCCCGAGAGCTTCTTCACGTCGCCTTGGTGGGTTTCGGCGAGCCTGAGTATCGCGGCGACGATCCGTGCTCGGGTCGAAGGATCGAGGTGTTCGAGGTCACGGCAGGCGCTCGGCTTCCAGTCGAGGCGTAGGGTCACTTAAGCCCTAGCTCCCGCTTCAACTCTTCGGTCGTCAGACCCTTGCCCTCTGCATGCTCTCGCCAGGCTTCAGCCACGGCGGCAGCTTCCTTGGACGTCTCAGGCTCGTCATCTTCGGGAGCATTTTCCAAAGTGCAGAGAGGCTCCGCCGCCTCTCTCAGAGCTTCGAGTACGCGCTCGGCACGAGGGATCTCGGTCTCCGGAAGGTCGTCGATCAGACGATGTAGGCTGGCTCTTGAGGGCATGGCTGTCTCCTGCCGCTTCATTCTATCCGAACAGTATGCCGCCTCTACAACGGAGCTAACGGCCCTAAGCGGGGAGAGTAGCGGAACGGGGCGGCGGTTGAGTCGACCTGGCGCCGCCCCGTCCGCTTGGCTCTTCTGGTTAGCTCGCCGAGCAGATACATGCCCTGCAGCAGGAGTTGACCATGCGGCACTGGCCGAGCCCCGCACCGCAGATCCGGTCGCAGCCGCTGTCGGAAGAGCATTGGGATTGGCAGCATCTCGAAGCGGAGAGCCATTCCGGAGCGGCCGAGGTGGGAACCGCGGCGAAGCCGAGGAACAGCAGGGCGAAACAGAGCAGGAAGACCTTCTTCATGAGGCAGCTCTCCTTTGAAGTTGGGAACGAGGGCAATTCCCACGAGTATGCTAACCTGAGGTTCCCATCTAAATCAGGAAGTGCTCAAGCAGGCGGAGGAGGCTGGCCATGAGAAGTGAGAACACGTGTGCATTGTCGTTGATTCTTCTTGGAGGCCTCGCGTTCGGCGGGGCTCCCCTGGCGGCGCAGGCCCCGGCCCCGCTGCCGGTTACGGATAACGCCGTGTGGCAGAGCCAGCCGTTCATCGCTCTGGCCAACGGGAACTTCCGGGGCACGGTCACGGTCGACGAGGCGAAGCGCCGGGGCAATCTGGGGATCGGGGCGCTCGACTACCTGAACGGCGAGTTCCTGGTCCTCGACGGCGTCCTCTATCAGTTCCCGGCTGCCGGCGGCGTTCAGGTACCGCCGGGAGGCGCGCGGCTGGCGTTCGCGATGATGACCTGGTTCAAACCCGGGGAGCCGATCGATCTGCCTCGCGGCACCACATTGAAGGATCTCTCCTGCTTCCTGGATCCCAAGCTGCCGACTCTCAACGCCTACTACGCCTTGCGGATCGAGGGGAGGTTTTCGGCCGTCAAGAGCCGGACCTTTCCGATCCAGAGCGAGCCGTTTTCGCCCGTCTGCGAGTTGAAACCGCCGCCGCCCGTCTTCGAGTTCACGGTGATCGACGGGACGATGGTGGGATACCGGCCGCCATCCTACGCGGCGGATGTCAGCGGGCCGCCCTATCACCTGCACTTCCTGACCGCCAACCGGCGCGGCGGCGGACACGTCCTCGAGATGGCGGTGGAGAGCGCGACGATCAGGTTCGACCGCGTCGACGGGCTCGCTCTCGACCTCCCGACCGGTGAGCCGTTCGAGAAGATGAACCTCGCGGCCGCCGCCTGCCCGAGCGCTCCGCCTCCGGTATGCCCGCCGGCTCAGCCCTGAGCCGCACGGGCGGTCGAGGCGGATGAACCAAGCGGCTTCTAGTGGTCTGTCAACGCAGGATTGCGTAGTTCGTAGGGTGCGCTGTGCGCACAGTCAGCGCCGCATGGTGCGCACAGCGCACCCTACGCAAGCCATCATTTCTGCGTTGACGGTGTACTAGGTCCCTCCCAGCGAGCAGAGGCAAACGGTGCTTCATCCCCCCGTTAGAGAGCATCTTGAACTTTTTTATAGTCTCCGCGGCACCGAGGAAGCCCACTATTGTAAATTGCTCAAAATCGGACAGGCCGGGACTGGCGCTGAACCCGGGGAATCCCTTCGCCTCAATCGGAGATAACGATCTGGACTAGACACCTCAGACGTTTAGAGATGCTAGGATGGTGGACGGTGGCCTGGACGTTCGGATCCGGTCCGGGCGTGGGGGCAGGGCATCAGAAGGGTCGTCACGAGCGAATCGGACGACGGACAGGCAAGGAGTCAGCAATGGGTAGAAAGTTGTACGTAGGCAACTTGGCTTATGGCGTCAAGGACAGCGACCTCGAGGAGCTGTTCGCGGCCCACGGGTCCGTGGACTCGGCCCAGGTCATCATGGACCGCGACACGGGGCGTTCGAAGGGGTTCGGCTTCGTGGAGATGAGCAGCGACCAGGAGGCTCGGGCGGCCATTTCCGCGCTCAACGGCCGGGAAGTGGAAGGCCGGAACCTCACCGTCAATGAGGCCCGTCCCAAGGAAGAGGGCGGGCGTGGCGGCGGCGGTGGCGGCGGCGGC
>DATFNZ010000008.1:0-10470 GCA_035266085.1 Thermoanaerobaculia bacterium | reverse complement strand
AAGGGGACACGTAGAGGGCGCGGGCGACGTCTTCGAGCCGCAGCCGTTCCCGGAATCTCTGCTGGAGCAGCGCCTTGGCATCCTCGGCATAGCTCCGGCGTCCCCGGTTCGGATCGTGGCGTGGGGTTCTGGACTGGGTTTCGTTCATGGTCTCAAGCCTCCGTGTGATGCCTCCTCACGGTAGGTTCGAGCCGGGAAAGCCGCCATGAGCGGAAGATGAGGGGGGGCTGAGAAACCACCTCAGGCCAATTTCGTATAAGAGCTTGAAGATGATCTCGCCGCTTTCATCCGATGCCGGGGGCTCCGGGCCGTCCCGGCTGCTCTTCGACGACTTCGAGCTCCGCCTCGACAGCGGCGAGCTGTTCGACGCGGGCTCGCCCGTGAAGCTGCAGCCGCAGCCCGCGAAAGTCCTGGAGATCATCGCCAGCCGGCCCGGCGAGGTCGTCAGCCGCGAGGAGATCCGTCAGCTCGTCTGGGGAGAATCCTTCCTGGACTTCGACGCCAGCCTCAACTTCTGCGTCAAGGAGATCCGCCGGGCGCTCGGGGACTCCGCCACGTCGCCCCGCTTCATCGAGACGGTGCCTCGGCGCGGCTACCGCTTCCTCAGACCCGTGAGGACGGAGGCCGGCGGACCGGCTCTCCCACTTCCGGTTCCGAGGCCGTGGTCACGGCGCGGGGCGATCAGTGTGACCGCCGGCCTCCTGATTCTCTTGACCTTCGTGATCGGAAGCCGCCTGAGGCCGGCCTCACCGGATCCGCGGCTCGCGGTCCTCCCCATGGACTGCCGCGGGGGGAACCCCGCCGACCGGCAGGTCTGCGGCGGCATCACCGAGGCGCTCACGGCCGAGCTCTCCCGGCAGCTCCCCCACGGGCTCGACGTGCTCGCTCCGCTTTCCGCCCGGGCCTACGGCAGGGAGGCCCGCGAGATCGGCCGCGGCGTGAAGGCGACCTATGTCCTCTCCGGAGACGCGGAGCCCTCGCGTCAAGGGCTGCACCTCGCCGCTCGGCTGGCGCGGACGGAGGATGGCAAGGAGCTGTGGAGGGAGAGCTTCGACGTGGATCTCGAGGATGCGCCGCTCGTCTATGAACGGATCGCCGACGGCGTGGCCCGGGCGCTGCGGCTGCCGCCCCGCGCGCGGCGGCCGGAACGGAGACCGAAGCCCTCCGTGCCTGCTTATGAGGCCTACCTCCGGGGGCTCTACCTTCTGGGCAACGAGCGCTATGAAGAGGCCAAGGCCAAGCTGCAGGATGCGGTGCTGCTCGATCCGGACTTCGCTCCCGGGTACGCTCATCTCGCCCTGACGCGATTGCAAACCTCCTCCGTGGTCGCGCCGGACATCGAGGCCACCGAGGCTGTCGCCCGCCGCGCTCTCGCCCTCGATCCCAACCTGGCGGAAGCCCACGTCGCCCTGGGCATACTCCTCTTCCAATACCGCGTCGACTGGGAAGGGGCCGGCCGGGAGCTCCGGAAGGCCCTGGCTCTCAACCCGGGGAGCGCCGACGCCCATCACGAATACTCGCTCTACCTCTCGGCCCTGGGGCGGCACGCCGAAGGGATCGCGTCCGCGGGGCGGGCGCGCGAGCTCAATCCGGCCTCGATGCGGATCGGCTCCAACTACGCCTGGTACTTCTACATGGACCACCGCTATGAAGAAGCCATCCGACAGGCGCGGAGCATCCTGGAGCTGTATCCGCTCAGCGAGTCCACCGTTCCCAGGGAGGCCGGCATGGGCAGATACATGTGCCAGAACACCATTCTCCTGAGCGCCTGGAAGCTCGGCGACCGGGAGACCGCCCTCGGCGCCGCCCGAGAGATCTCGCGGATCCTCGGCTCTCCCTGGGCGGAGTCTCCGGTCGGCGACGTCGACGAGTTCTGGAGACAGCGGGAGCAGAGGATCCAGGACCTGTTGCGGAAGGGGCCCGTCGACACCTATAGCCAAGCGAAGAACGCCATGCTGATCGGCCAGCGCGAGCGCGCGCTGGACCTGCTCACCAGGCAGTGCGATTCCCCCGGTATACGGCTGCCCTTCGCCGCCATCGAGCCGTTGTTCGACGACCTGCATGGCGACCCCCGCTGGCCCCAGGTCCTCGACTGCCTCAGGCTGCCGGCCGACGCCCCGGCGCGGAGGCCGGCGCGATGAGCGAGCCGTCCCCGCTGCCATCCCCGCTGTCGTCCCCGCTGTCGTCCCCGCTGTCATTCGACGACTTCGAGCTCCGTCCCGACAGCGGCGAGCTGTTCAAGGCGGGCTCGCCGGTGAAGCTCCAGCCGCAGCCGGCCCGGGTGCTCGCCATCCTCGCCAGCCGGCCCGGCCAGGTGGTCGAGCGGGAGGAGCTCCGCAAGCTCGTCTGGGGAGAAGCGTTCCTCGACTTCGACGCCAGCCTCAACTTCTGCGTCAAGCAGATCCGCCAGGCGCTCGGGGACTCCGCCACCAAGCCGCGGTTCATCGAAACGATCCCCCGGCGGGGGTACAGGTTCCTGATGCCCCTGAGGTCCGGGCAGGTGCCGGCGGTGGTGTCCGCCCCCGCGCCGCGGCCGACGAAGCTGGAGATGGGGAGGAGGTCCTGGCTGCCCCTGCTCTCGGTGGCGCTGCTGGCCGGCGTCCTGCTCATCCTCGTGGGAAGCCGCCACGCGCGCTCCTCGACGCCGCGGCTGGTGGTCCTCCCCCTCGAGTGCCGGAGCGGAGATCCCGCCGGCCGCCAGATCTGCGGCGGCATCACCGAGGTCCTCACGGCCGAGCTCGCACGGCATTTCCCGAGGGACCTCAAGGTGATCGCCCCCGATTCAGCCCGCGTCTACGCCGGCAAGAGCGGTCCGGAGCTCGCGCACAGGCTGGACGCGACTCATGTCCTGTCCGGAGAGGCCGCGATTTCCGGCCGCCGGCTCCGGATGGCCGTGCGGCTCGTGCCCACGGCCGGAGGCCAGGCCCTTTGGCAACACAGCTTCGAGACGGATTTCGGGGATGCGCCCGTCCTCTACTCGCAGATCGTCCGCGGCGTGGCCGAGGAGCTCGGCCTTTCCCTTCCGGCCTCGGGTCCGCGGGAGGAGGCGAAACCCTCCTCGGAAGGCTACGAGGCCTACCTGCGGGGCAGGTACCTCCTGCAAAGTCAGCCCGTGCAAGCCGCGGCCAGCCTGCAGGAAGCGGTCCTGCTGGACCCCGCTTACGCTCCCGCGTACGTCGCGCTCTCCCTGGCGATGGACGGCGTGGAGCAGTGCCCCAAGATGGCGGTCAAGGATGCCGCCGCCCGCCGGGCGATCGCGCTCGATCCCACTCTTGGCGAGGCGCACTTCGCCCTGGCGCAAAACCTCTTCCATTGCTATCTCGACTGGGAGCAGGCCGGCCGGGAGTTCCAGCGGGCCCTCGCCCTCGATCCGGGGAACGCCCACACGTACTACGCCTACGCCTTCTACCTCGCGGGCCTGGGCCGGCACGACGAAGCCATCGCCTCCGTGAGCCAGGCCCGCGAGCTCGATCCGGCCTCGATGCTCCTGGGCTCCGACTTCTCCTACTTCCTGTATGTGGGCCGCCGTTACGACGAAGCCGTCCGGCAGGCGCGGCAGGCGCTGGAGCTGATCAAGATCTCCCCGGAGTCTTCCGGAGCGAGGAGCTTTTACCGTTTCTGGACCCTCTGGGTCCTCTTGCACAGCGCCCTGGAGCTGAAGGACGAGGCGACGGCCGTGGAGGCCGGCAGAGGCCTGATGGAGCTCTATGGAGAAGGAGAGAAAGCGGCGCAGGTCCGTACGTTGGAGGACTTCTGGAGGTGGCAGGAGCCGTGGCTCCAGGAGAGGGTCAGGACCAGGTCCGTTCCCGCCTACTTCTTCGCCTCGGCCTCCGTCAGGTCCGGTCGCCATGACGAAGCGCTGGAAGCCCTGGAAAACGACTGCCGGACTCGAAAGAGCTTCATGATGCACTTCCTGGCGGTCGAGCCCGCGCTCGATCCCCTGCATGGAGACCCGCGGTTCGCCCGCCTCCTGGACTGCATGCGGCTGCCCGCCGACGCCCCGGCGCGGAAGGCGCTAGCCGACCACGGGCAGCAGCGCTGACGACACCTTGCCTGCGGTCGTCGCTTGCAGGCCCTGCCACTAGGGCAGTCTCTGCCGAATGTAGTCATGGGGATCGTAGACTTCAAGGAAGCTCGATCGACCGATGGCCAGCCGATCGGAGAAGACGACGAAGTTGAAACCCTCGTTTAAGTTCTTAGCAGAGTCATACTTAAATCCAAGGATCAATCCCGTTTCGTGGGCGACTTGGCCCAGAAGCTGAGTTGGAGGAGGAAAAGAACTTTCTCCGCGCAGATAGCGAGATTGCGGAACGAGCCACGGTCCACTCAGCTCTGAGGAGGAAGTGCCCAGCCGCGTCTGAACCTGAGGATCTGTTAGGTCGAGGATCTTTTCAAGAACCCCCTTAACGGCGAAAACCGTCCAAGGTGGTGTCTGGATCGTGAACGGCAAGAGATCGGTACGGTTCAGGATTGCGTCGACCTCTTTGAGAGCTGTAACGGGATCGGAAGCCAGGTAAATACCTCCAAAAGAGCCCTTCAAACTGAAACGCGCTCCGCTGAGGATGGGACCTCCGGGCCAGAGGGGCTGCGGAGGACCAGCGGATCCCGGCGGGGGACCTTGCAGGAGGTGATAACCGAGTACTCTGGTCCAGGGCCCTCCTTCGGAAATTAGAGGAAGAGTGGGGAGAATCGCACGGAGACCGGATTCCGATAGCATTCAGGAGGGGGTACCCGTCAGGGCAGCTTCCAGCATGTCTTCTACGGCATCGGGATAACCTTCGAGGATCACATCCAGAGGAGTTCGCTGCCCCAGGTCCGGATGCGGGCTGTTCAGCCAAGCCAAGGAGGTGGAATGGTTCGCGAACACCTGCTCCAAGATTTCCAAGATTCTCTTGATGGACCGCAAGCCCGGTTGGAGCCCGGGAGCCGAAGGCGTCTTATAAAGGGTCGAGTAGTTCTTGCCCAGGGCACCGGCAAACTGCTTCAATGGAACCCTCAGATGCTCGGCGACTCGATTCGCATCGAGACGCCCGGTCCCTGGATCATGGAGCTCCTGTAAAACTACCTGCGGAGGAACAGTCGCGGTCGCCAAAGGGGCACCTCCTCTCGACTGCTAGTCTACTTGAAATCTACAAGAAATCAACTTCAAGTGGAACTAACCCACCACGGGCAGCAGCGCTGACGACACCAGGTCGCGGTTCTGGGGGGTCAGCGAGTGGCGGTACTTGCGTGCCATCTCGGCCGTCTCCTCGCGGGTGACCAGCCGCTCGTAGAGGTTGGTCCGCTGCTTGGGGACGAAGCCGGCGGAGGAGATGAGGTGCTCCATCTCGTCCTGGCTCATCCGGTAGTGGGTGCCGGCCGAGGCCACGACGTTCTCCTCGATCATGATCGAGCCCATGTCGTCCGCCCCGAAGCCGAGGGCGGCCTGGCCGATCTTCTTGCCCTGGGTGACCCAGCTCGTCTGGAAATGGACGATGTTGTCGAGGAAGAGCCGCGACACGGCGAGCGTCCGCAGGTACTCCTCGGCGTAGGTCTCGGGCACGTCCGGCATGTCGGTGTGCTCGTGCTGGAAGGTCCAGGAGATGAAGGCCGTGAAGCCGCCCGTCTCGTCCTGGAGGTCGCGCACCCGCTGGAAGTGCTCGACGCGGTCCGTGAGCGCCTCGCCCATGCCGTACATCATCGTGGCCGAGGTGCGCAGGCCGTTGCGGTGGGCCTGGCGCATGATGTCGATCCACTCCTCGGCCGAGCACTTCGGGTAGGCCAGCACGTCCTTGCGGATGGGGTCGGACAGGATCTCGGCGCCGCCGCCGGGGATCGACATGAGCCCGGCGGCCTTGAGCCGCGCGATCACTTCGTAGAAGCTCATCCGCTCCTTCTTGGCGATGAACTTGACCTCGGGCGGCGAGAAGGCGTGGACGTGGCAGGCCGGATAGCTCGACCGCAGGTACCGGAGCAGGTCCTCGTAGTAGGAGAGCGGCAGGTCGGGGTGCACGCCGCCCTGCATGAGGATGCCCGTGCCGTTGAGCGCCAGCGTCTCCTCCACCTTGCGGCCGATCTCCTCGAAGGGCAGCAGGTAGCCCTCGGGGTCCCCCGGCTCGCGGTAGAAGGCGCAGAAGCGGCACTTGTACACGCAGATGTTGGTGTAGTTGATGTTCCGGTCGATGTTGTAGGTCGCCGCTGCCGGGTCGTTGAAGCGGTTCCGGACCTCGTGGGCGGCCAGCCCCAGGTCGAGCAGGTCGCCGTCGAGGATCAGCGTATGGGCGTCCCCGGCCGAGATGCGGCGGCCGGCCAGGGCGTCGTCGAGGATCTGTTGGACGGGTCGTCCGGACGGTTCCAGGTTCATAGCCCTTCTACTCTACCGTATCCTGGGGGTCATGGAGGAGCTGCGAGTGCTGGTGGTAAGCGGCGATCCCCTGGCCCGCGCCGGGCTGTCCCTGCTGCTCGGCGGGCAGGACGGCATCGCCGTCTCCGGGCAGGTGGCGCCGGACGAGGCCTGGCCCGATATCACCGATACCAGCGATCTCGGCGCGCCCCACGCGGCCCTCTGGGATCTCGGCCTCGGCCTCCGCACGGGCCTCGAGGAGCTGCGCGCCCTGAGCGCGGGCCTGCCCGTGGTCGCCGTGGTGGCCGACGAGACGGACGCCCGCGAGGCGCTGGCCGCCGGCGCCCGGGGCGCCCTCTCCAGGAACGCGGACGGCGAGCTCCTGGCCGCCGCCCTGCGGGCCGCCACCCTCGGGCTCATCGTTCTCGACGAGGTCTACGCCCGCTCTTTCGCTCCGGTCCAGGCGGAGCCGCCCACCCTCGCCGAGCCCCTGACGCCCCGGGAGCTCGAGGTCCTCCAGCGCCTCACCCAAGGGCTCTCCAACAAGCAGATCGCCCAGCGCCTGGGGGTCAGCGACCACACCGTCAAGTTCCACGTCAACTCGATTCTCGGCAAGCTCGGCGTCCAGAGCCGCAGCGAGGCGATCGTCCAGGCCGTCCGGCTGGGGCTGGTCGTCCTCTGACCTCTCGATGACCTCCCCGAAGGATCGGTCCCCACCTGATCCTTCGGGCGATGCGGACCCCTCCCGCCGGGGTCTACCCTGCTCTTCATGAAAGGAGAGCAGTCGATGAACGATTCAGCCTGGCAGTTTTCGGAAAGTCTCGCCGGGGTCGTCGCGAAGGCGGCGGCCGGCGTCGTATGGATCAAGGGGCGCAGGCGGAGAGTGCCGTCGAGCGGCGTCCTCTGGTCGGACGGCGCCATCGTGACCGCCCACCACGTCATGGAGTGGGACGAGGACATCGAGGTCGGGCTCCCGGACGGCACCACCGTCACGGCGGCCGTGGCGGGGCGGGACCCCTCGACCGACCTCGCGGCGCTCCGTTTCCCAGGCGCGTCCCCGGCCCCGGCCGAGTGGACGGACGCCGGGGAGGTGAAGCCCGGCCATCTGGTGCTCTCGGTGAGCCGTCCGGGATCGCGGACCCGGTCCAGCCTGGGGATCGTGAGCGACGTGGGCGGAGCCTGGCGCACGCCCATGGGCGGCCGGATCGACTCCGACATCGAGACGGGCCTGGGAATCCATCACGGCTTCTCCGGCAGCGCCCTGGTCGACATGCGGGGGAGGGTGCTCGGGGTTAACACGGCCGGGATCTACCGCGCCACGGCCACCGTCATCCCTACCTCCACGGTGCGGCGGGTGATCGAATCGCTGCTGGCCCACGGCTCGGTGCGGCGAGGCTACCTGGGGATCGTGACCCAGCCCGTCCGCCTGCCGGCGGCCATCGCCGAGCGGATCGGCCAGAACACGGCCCTGCTCGTCACCTCGGTCCAGGCCGGCAGCCCGGCCGACCAGGCGGGACTGGTGCTGGGAGACGCCATCACCGCCTTCGAGGGCACACCCCTGCGCCATCCCGGCGAGCTCCTGCCCCTCCTGGAAGAGGAGAGGATCGGCAAGGAGGCCATCCTGAGCGTGCTACGGGCGGGCGAGGTGAGGGAGGTCCGCGTCACCGTGGGGACGCGGAACGGCGAGGAGGAGAAGTAGTCCCGCGAATTACTCGCCGAGCCGGGCGCGCAGCCGTGCCAGCTCGGCTTCCGCGGCGTCAGCGCGCTGACGTTCGGCGTCAGCGCGCTTTCGTTCAGCCTCAGCCCGCTCATTCGGGGTGGGGACGAGACTGCCATCGGGATGGAAGAGGCGCACCCAGGTATTCTCTTTCCCCTGGACGCCGTGGACACCCCGCCACAGCCCGACCTCCAATCCCAGCTCCTGGCTCCAGAACCGTCCGTGAGCGTTGGGCGCCAGGGGCTGATACTTGTTCCGCTTCAGGCGGAATCCCTCGAACTCCTGGGTCCAAGGATGGTAGAGAAAGTACTCCGGCGTGCGGAAGTCGCGGGCGTAGAGGTCCTTCTTGATCGTGCGGTCGATCCTGGCGGTCGAGGGGGACAGGAGCTCGAAGATGACGTCGGGCAACCGGCCGCCCTCTTCCCAGGCGACCCAGGCTTTCCGCTCGCGGCTCTTCCCGGACTCGACCCCGGCGACATAGAAGACGTCCGGCCCCCTGAAGTAAGGACGGCCGGCGGCGACGTCGCGAGCCTGCTCGTAGGCGTAGTACACGAACATGTCGCCGCCCGCGAAGACATCGTCGCGCCCCCGTTCGGTCGAAGCCTCCTCGATCAAGTCGATCAAGAGGTTCATCTGGATGCGGTGCCAGTCGCTTTCCAAGGGCTCCCCGTCTGAGTAGACGAGCTCGAAGGGAAGGGACGCGAGCGCCGCGGCTGGCTGGCTCATCAGAGATCTCCCGTCGGAGTCGTTGTTTTGCGGAACTTTAACCCGCATTGCCGACAAAGGGAAGGGTCGGCCAACGACTCAGCGGTCATCAGAATAGCATGCTAACGGATCAGTCCCAGAACTCGAGCGGCTTGGGCTCCAGGATGAGACCGTGGGCGTGGGCCCGGCGGTAGAATTCCTCCAGGCCTTCGATCTCCTCGCGGCGGAGGAAGAAGGAGAGGTTCTCCGTCAGGTAGGAGCGGACCTCGGAGGTGTCGAGGTTCAGCTCGGCGGCCGACTCCCTCACCAGGGTGTCGAGGGACGAGAGGCCGTAGCGCAGGCTGCTCTTGAAGTAGAAGGGGAGGTCGGGGATCTCGACCTCCGGACGCACCGCCCAGACGGCGAAGACGAAGGGCAGGCCCGTCAGCTCGCTCCACTCCTCCGCCAGGTCGACGATCTGGTACCGCTCGCGGTCAACCCGCAGGGCCGGATCGCCGATGATCAGGGCCGCGTCCGCCTCGCTCAGCATGCGCTCGGGATCGGGACGCTCGTGCAGGTACTCGGGGTCGAGCCCATACCGCTCCCGCAACAGGATGCGGACCAGCGTGGCCGAGGTCCGGCTGTTCTGGTCGAGCGCGACCCGCCGGATTTCCCCGACGGGACCTCGCGAGACCAGGAGCACGCTCCTCACCTCGTGCCGGGCGGCGACGCACATGTCGGGCAGCACCCGCAGGTTCGGGATGCGCTGCACCTCGATCGACGGGATCAGCCCGATGTCGAGGTTCCCCTGCCCGAGCAGCCTCGCCACCAGCGCCGGCGGGTGATAGCTCGGCGCGAACAGATCCGCATGGTGGCCCTTGAGGAACCCCCAGGCCAGCGGTTTGCTGTTCAGGAAGTTGACGATGCCGACACGCAGCTTGGGCAAGGGCTCCCCTATTTACCGGACATCGCGTTCAGGAAGTCCTGGTTCGTCTTGGTCTTCGACAGCTTGTCGAGCAGCAGCTCCATGCTCTCCACCGTCGACAGCGGGTTCAGGACCTTGCGCAGCACCCAGACGCGGTGCAGCTCGCTCTCCGGCATCAGCAGCTCTTCCTTGCGGGTGCCCGACTTGTTGATGTCGATCGCCGGGAAGACCCGCTTGTCGACCAGCTTGCGGTCGAGGTGGATCTCGCAGTTGCCGGTGCCCTTGAACTCCTCGAAGATGACGTCGTCCATGCGGCTGCCGGTGTCCACCAGGGCCGTGGCGATGATGGTCAGCGAGCCGCCCTCCTCGATGTTGCGGGCGGCGCCGAAGAACCGCTTCGGCCGGTGCAGGGCGTTGGCGTCGATACCGCCGGAGAGCACCTTGCCGGACGGCGGCTGGACCGTGTTGTAGGCGCGGGCGAGCCGGGTGATCGAGTCGAGCAGGATCACCACGTCCTTCTTGTGCTCGACCAGGCGCTTGGCCTTCTCGATCACCATCTCGGCCACCTGCACGTGGCGGGTGGCGGGCTCGTCGAAGGTCGAGGAGACGACCTCGCCCTGGACCGAGCGCTGCATGTCGGTGACCTCTTCGGGCCGCTCGTCGATCAGGAGGACGATCAGCATCGCCTCCGGATGGTTCTTCTCGACCGAGTGGGCGATCGACTGCAGGAGCATCGTCTTGCCGGTGCGCGGCGGCGCCACGATCAGCGCGCGCTGCCCCTTGCCCATGGGCGTCGAGAGGTCCATGACCCGCGACGACATG
>DATFNZ010000007.1:0-4666 GCA_035266085.1 Thermoanaerobaculia bacterium | reverse complement strand
TCAATCGGAAGCTGATCGAGAACGTCCATCCGCCCGGCTGGGTCAACCCGGAGCCGCAGGAGCGCTACCACATGGTGGTGATCGGCGCCGGCACGGCCGGCCTGGTCTCGGCCAAGGGCGCGGCCGGCCTCGGCGCCCGGGTCGCCCTGATCGAGCGGCACCTGATGGGCGGCGACTGCCTGAACGTCGGCTGCGTGCCCTCCAAGGGCATCATCCGCGCCGCCCGCGCCTGGCAGGATGCCCGCCGGGCCGCCGAGCACTTCGGCGGCCCGGCGATCGTCCCCGGCGCGGCCGGCGACTTCGGCGCCGCCATGGAGCGCATGCGCCGCCTGCGCGCGCACATCAGCGACGTCGACAGCGCCGAGGGTGCCCGCAAGGCCGGCGTGGACGTCTTCCTCGGCGACGGCCGCTTCACGGGCCCCGACACCGTCGAGGTCGGGGGCAAGCGCCTGCGCTTCCGCCGCGCCGTCATCGCCACCGGCGGCCGGGCCGCCGTGCCGGCCGTCCCGGGCCTCGCCGAGGCGGGGTTCCGCACCAACGAGACGATCTTCAACCTGACCGAGCTGCCCCAGCGGCTGGTGGTGATCGGCGGCGGCCCCATCGGCTGTGAGCTGTCGCAGGCCTTCGCCCGCCTCGGCAGCCGCGTCACCCAACTCGTCCAGGAGCGCCACGTCCTGCCGCGCGAGGACGCCGACGCCGCCGGGATCGTCCAGAAAGCCATGATCGAGGACGGCGTCCGCTTCGAATTCGGCATCAAGCTCGCCGAGGTGCGCCGTAGCGGGACCGAAAGGACAATCGTCTTCGAGCGCGGCGGCGAACGTCACGAGGTGACCGCCGATGAAATCCTGATCGCCATCGGGCGCACCCCGAACGTCGAGGGGCTGGGGCTCGAGGCCGCGGGGGTGCGCCATGGCAAGCGGGGCGTCGAGGTGGACGACAACCTGCGCACCAGCAACAAGAGCATCTTCGCGTGCGGCGACGTGGCCTCCCGCTTCCAGTTCACCCACATCGCGGACGCCCAGGCCCGCATCGTCATCCAGAACGCCCTCTTCTTCGGCCGCGCCAAGTCCTCGGCGCTCACCATTCCCTGGTGCACCTACACCAGTCCGGAGATCGCCCACGTCGGCCTGTACGAGAAGGACGCCCGGGAGAAGGGGCACGAAGTGGAGAGCCTGACGATCCACCTCTCGGACGTCGACCGCGCCCTCCTCGACGGCGCCGACGAGGGCTTCCTGCGCGTCCACGTCGAGAAGGGCTCGAAGGACGGCAAGATCCTGGGCGCCACCCTGGTCGCCGAGCACGCCGGCGACATGATCGGCGAGCTCTGCCTCGCCATCACCCACGGCATCGGTCTCGGCAAAATCGCGAGCGTCATCCACCCCTACCCCACCCAGGGCGAGGTCGTGAAGAAAGCCGCCGACACCTGGCGCCGGGGCAAGCTGACGCCGACGGTCAAGAAGATCTTTGGCACGTGGTTCCGCACTTTCAAGTAATGGGACCGCCGGCTCCTTCGGAGCCGGCCCTCATAACCCCCCACCCCCTTCTCTCCCCGCCTCCCCCCCGCCGCCGGGAGAGAAGGGGAATGAAGAAGCAAAGACCCCATACAAAACTCTCTAGACAAACTTCTCCCTCTTCTCCCGGCGGACGGGAGGGAGGCGGGGAGAAGAGGGCCGGGGTGATGAGGGCGCCCACGGGGCGATCTCGTCCCGTGACATGATCCCGGCGCCATGGCCCTCACCTCCACCATCTATCAGTTCGACATCGAGCTCGCCGACGTGGACCGCGGCGTCTACGAGACGCTGGCTCTCCGAGCCGCCTTCCATCCTTCCGAGACGGAGGAGTTCCTCCTCACCCGGGTGCTCGCCTACTGCCTGGAGTATGAGGAGGGGATCGCCTTCTCGAAGGGCTTGAGCGACGGCGACGAACCCGCCCTCTGGGTGCGCGATCCGGCCGGGCACGTCCAGGCCTGGATCGAGGTCGGCGCGCCGGATGCCGCGCGGCTCCACAAGGCCTCCAAGGCCGCGGACCGCGTCGCCGTCTACACCCACAAGGACCCTGCCTCCCTGCTCCGGCGGCTCGAGGGCGAGCGGATCCATCGCGCGGCGGAGATCCCCGTCTACGGCGTGGACCGCGGGCTCCTCGCCGGCTTCGGAGAGCTCCTCGACCGGCGCATGAAGCTCCACCTCTCCGTGACCGGCGGCCAGCTCTATCTGGACGTGGCCGGCCGGAGCCTCACCGGCGAGGTCACGGAGCACCGGATCGGCCCGGCGTAATCTCCGGCCCTCCCGCTACCAGACGACCCGCAATCCCAACTGCACCTGCCGCGGCTCGCCGATGCCGCTCTGCACCGTGCCGTCGAAGTTGAAGATCAGGTTGGTGACCTCGGGGCGCCGCAGGTTCCGGCTGTTGAAGACGTTGAACACGTCGATGGCCGGCTGGATCGTCAGATTCCCCACCGGAAAGTCGCGCGACAGCCGGAAGTCGAGAGAATTGAACTCGTTGTCCTTGCGGCCCAGGTTACGCCGCGTCACCGTGCCGTCGGCATTGATCCTGTCCTGCGGCGTGGCGGCATCCAGGCCGGTGGCGGTGATCGATTTGGGCTGCGCCGAGCGGTACGCGTAGCGAAGGCTGAGGTCGAGGGCGTACGGCGCCTGCCACAGCATCCAGGCGTTCAACCGGTGGCGCTGGTCGCGGTCGGACCAACTGTACTCCTTGTCCAGATCGGTGATCCGCGCGTACCGGAAGGAGAAGGGGTCGCGCTCGTTGTCGTCGTCCGACTTGTCCTTGGAGTAGGTGTAGTAGAGCTGGTACTGCACCTTCCCCGTCCAACGCTGGGTGGCGCCGACCGTCACGCCCCAGTAGCGGCTCTTGGCCTCGGACTCCACGGTGGTCAGGGTGTTGATGCCGTTGGCCCCGCCCGGCGCGAGGCCGCTGCCCCAGGGTGAGCCCAGGAGCGGGTCGTTGCGGTTGACGAAGCGGGTGATGTGGTCGCCCTTGGCGTAATTGTATTTGGCGAGCAGGGCCAGTCCGTTCCTCACCTCCCGCTCGTAGGAAAGGCTCGCCGCCGTCGTGCGCGGATTCTGGAAGTCCTTGTCGAAAACGAAGACGTCCGGCAGGAACGGCTCGCCGATCTGCGACGGCGGGATCAGGTCCGGGTAGGCGGGCGGCGGCCCGAGGACCGGCCCCAGAGGGCTGCTGCGGAAGATCGACTGCCCGATGCTGCCGTTGGTGGAGCGGGTGGAGGCCAGAGACAGTCCGGGGATCCGCGCATAGAAGATGCCGGCGGTGGCGCGCACCACGCTCCGGCCGTCCGCCTTCGGGTCCCAGGTGATGCCCAGCCGCGGCTGCCACATGTTGTAGTCCGACGGGATCTTGCCGTCCGAAGGGAAGGTCTGGGGTCCGGCCGCGGTGGTCACCGTCCGCCCGATGAACGGGGCGAAGAAGACCTCCTCCGGCGGCGTCCGCGGATCGGGCTGGATCTGCGCCTCCCAGCGCAGCCCGTATTGGACCGTCAGCCCGGCGCTGGGCTGCCAGTTGTCCTGCAGGAAGACCGCGGGCTCCCTCTGCCGGATCTTCTGCCGGCCAGCCTCCTCGGCCGTACGCCCCCCGACCCCGGTCTGCTGGAGATACAAGAGGACGGGCCCGGTGATCGAGGTGCCCGGCGGGCAGGCCCCGGTCTCGGAGGAGCTGCCGTCCGAGCACTCCACGTAGCTCGGGTTGCGGACGTAGTTGAGAAATCCGTCCGTCGAGCTGAAGATGAAACGTCCGTTGGCGAAGCCGACGAAGGTCTGCGAGGAGACGACGTCGTTGTACTCGACCCCCGCTTTGATCGCGTGGTTGCCGCGCAGGACCGACAGGTTCTCGTTGAGCTGATAGCGCTCGTCGTAGTACTCGACGGGGATGAAGAACGGCATGCCGAAGCGGTAGCTCCTGCCGAAGTCGAAGGCCGTGTCCGGCAGCGGCCGGCCGTTGACCAGCGGTCCGTCGTAGGGCCGCGGCCGGTCCTCCCGGGCGTACTGGAAGCGGATCTCGTTGAGCAGGCTGCTCGAGAGCGTCGAGATGTAGCTCCCGGTGACGGCGTTCGACTGATCCTTCTCGGTCGCGTTGGCGCTGCGGCCCCAGGAATCGACGTCGAAGGTGCCGTTCTCCTGCTCGGCCCAGGTGTAGGTGTAGCGCAGGGTGGCCAGGTTCTTCTCGGAAGCCTGCCAGTCCGCCTTGGCCAGGAACACCCGGGCGTCGTTGGTCCGGTCGATGGGGCCGTTCTCCGCGGGCACGCCGAGGCTCTCGAAGTAGTCCACGACCCGCTGCTCGATGCGCGACGGATCGGCCTGCTTGGTCGAGCGCCCGCGCTGGTAGTCGCCGGAGAGGAAGTAGAAGAGCTTGTCCCGCACCAGCGGTCCGCCGAGCGTGAACCCCGTCTGTCCCTGCTCCTGGTCGAACTGCGGCGCGAGGCTTCCGTCCGGCTCCTCGGCGCGCGAGGAGAGGCTGTCGTTTTTCCAGAACAGGTGGCCGCTGCCGTGAATCTGGTTGGTGCCCGACTTGGTGACGACGTTGACGAAGCCCGACGAGGAGCGGCCGAACTCGGCGTTGGCGCCGTCGGCCACCAC
Source organism: Thermoanaerobaculia bacterium (assembly GCA_035266085.1). Classification (GTDB taxonomy): domain Bacteria; phylum Acidobacteriota; class Thermoanaerobaculia; order Multivoradales; family UBA5704; genus DATARR01. The sequence goes on along the minus strand of DATFNZ010000007.1, from coordinate 59 downwards.
CACGACCTCCTTGACGGCGTCGAGGTTGAAGGTGAAGGCCGGGCGCTGTCCCCCCCGCT
>DATFNZ010000006.1:0-88161 GCA_035266085.1 Thermoanaerobaculia bacterium | reverse complement strand
TCGTGGCGAGCAACGCGGGTCCGAGCAACGCGACGGGCTCGGCGGTGGCGGACACCTTCCCGGCTTCTCTCACCTGCACCTGGACCTGCGCGGGTGCCGGCGGCGGCACGTGCACGGCGGCGGGATCGGGCAACATCAACGCCACCGTCAACCTGCCGAGCAGCGGCAGCGTCACCTACACGGCAACCTGCACGATCTCGGCGGCAGCGACCGGCACGTTGACCAACACGGCGACCGTGACGGCTCCCGCCGGCGTCACCGATCCGACACCCGGCAACAACTCGGCGACCGACAGCGATACGTTGGGAGCGACCGCGGACCTGTCGATCACCAAGACGGACGGGGTGACGACGGCAACCGCGGGCGGCTCGGTGACCTACACCATCGTGGCAAGCAACGCGGGGCCGAGCAACGCGACGGGCTCGACGGTGGCGGACACCTTCCCGGCCTCCCTCACCTGCACCTGGACCTGCGCCGGAGCGGCAGGCGGCACGTGCACGGCGGCGGGCTCGGGCAACATCAACGACACCGTCAACCTGCCGAGCGGCGGCAGCGTCACCTACACGGCGAGCTGCACGGTCTCGGCGGCGGCCACCGGCACGATCTCCAACACGGCGACCGTGACGGCTCCCGCCGGCGTCACCGACTCGAACCCAGCCAACAACTCGGCGACCGACACCGACACGATCCCGGCCGCGGTGGGAGCGTCGGTTTCGGGTACCAAGACGGTGTCGAGCGGGCCGTACTCGGTGGGCTCGACGATCACCTACACCATCGTGCTGAACAACACCGGCGCGGGAGCGCAGGCCGACAATCCGGGCAGTGAGCTCACGGACGTCCTGCCGTCCACGCTGGCGCTGGTCTCGGCCTCCTCGCCGGCCGTCGCGAACGTGGGCACCAACACGGTCACCTTCAACGGCGCCATTCCGGCCGGCGGCTCGGTGACCTTCACCATCACGGCCACGATCCTCCCCTCCGCCGCCGGAACGGGCGTTTCCAACCAGGGGACGATTTCCTACGACGCCGACGGCAACGGCACCAACGAAGCGACGGCGCAGACCGACGATCCGGCCGCGGCCGGCAGCGCCAACCCGACGACCGTCCAAGTGGCCGGCGCGGAAATCGCCGCCATCCCGACCCTCTCGACCTTCGGGCTCCTGCTGATGTCAGTGATCCTGGCCGGTCTGGCCCTGGCTATCCTGAAGCGGCGGCAGGCGCACCAGGAGTAGCTCCTCCGTTCAGCACCCGCGGCCTCGTCGTCTCCCCGACGCCGAGGCCGCGGGTGAGCTTCACCCCCGCAGCTAGAAGGAGAGGTCGTCCATCTCTTCCTCGTCCTCATGCGGGCGGCCTTGATCGGCCTGGCGTCAGGGGCGCTGCACAACTTCTTCCAGCACCGGTGGACTGTGGCCTGCTGAATCGACAGGGAGGAAGGGCCCGTCCGGAAACTTTTCGTAGGCCTCCTCGTACCAAGGCCCATCGTGACAAAGGAGGTCCATCCGATGAAGAGGCCGTGGCGTTCTCGGGGTGTCCTGGCAACCATGATGCTCCTCGGTGCCGGTGCGGCGCTGGCCGCGGGAGCCGATCCGTCCGCTGGGACGGATTGGCCGCGGTTCCGCGGTCCGCAGCAGAACGGGGTCTCCCTGGAGAAGGGATTGCTCCGGAGCTGGCCGGAGAGCGGCCCGAAGGTCCTGTGGAAAAAGCCGATCGGCAGCGGGTTCTCCTCCCTGACGGCGGTGGGCGACGCCCTCTACACCATGGCCGTGGAGGGGGAGAGCGAGACGGCCTACCGCCTGCGGGAATCGAACGGCGAGGTGGTCTGGCGCGTTCCCCTCGGCCCGGTCTTCCCCGAAACGTTCGGCAACGGTCCGCGGTCGACTCCAACGGTCGAGGGGGACGTGGTCTATGCGCTGTCCGCCACGGGCCGGCTGCACGCCCTCAAGACGAAGGACGGCATGCGGCTATGGGAGGTGGACCTGGCGAAGGAGCTCGGCGGCCCGACGCCTTTGCGGGGGTTCTCCACCTCGCCGCTCGTCGATGGCGACCTCGTGCTCCTGGAGGCGGGCGGCGTGGAAGGGAAGGCGGTGGTGGCCCTGGACAAGAAGACCGGCAAGCTCCGCTGGTCCGCCCTGAACGGCAAGCCGGGCTACGTGACGCCGCTGGCCGTGACGATCGACGGAGTCCGGCAGTACGTGTTCGTCCGGACGGCCGAGGGAGACCTCCTCTCGCTCCTCCCGGACGGCAAGGTGCACTGGCGGCATCCCTGGAAGACGGGCGCCATCGCGTCCCCCTTATTCGTCCCGCCGAACCGGATCTTCGCGTCGGCGTCGGAGGACGCGGGCGCCATCCTCCTGGAGATCGGCAAGGCGGACGGCAAGGCCACGGTGCGGGAGGTCTGGAACAATCGCCTGATGAAGAACCACTTCAGCTCTCCGGTGCTGTACGAGGGGCACATCTACGGCTTCGACAACGCCAGCCTGAAGTGCATCGTGGCCGAGACGGGGGAGCAGAAGTGGGTCCAGCGCGGCTACGGCAAGGGCTCGCTGATCGCGGCGGACGGCCTGCTGTACGTCCTCAGCGACCAGGGACAGCTCATCCTCGCCGAGGCGACGCCCGCGGGCTTCCAGGAGAAGGGGCGGGTCAAGGTGATGGAAGGAAAGACGTGGGTCGCCCCGGTGCTCTCTCATGGCCGGATCTATCTGCGCGATGAGGACGAGATGATCGTTCTCGACGTACGAACCCCGGTCGCGCCGCCGGCTGCCGGATAGGAGGCATCATGATCCGCGAATTGACCCCAAAATTGATCCGCAAGCTTGGACTCCGTCTCTTCCTGGCCGCCGCTCTGCTCGCTCCGGCGGCCGGCGCCGCCGGCGGACAATCGCTCGACGAGGTGCTCGCGAAGCACGCCGCGGCGCATGGCGGCGTGGAGAAGTGGCGCGCCGTGAATTCGATGATCGTCACGGGCACCCAGGCCGCCTTCAGCAACGCCGCCCCCTTCCTCTTCGAATGGCGGCGGCCCGACTCCGTCCGTTTCGAGCAGACGATGCTCGGGCAGAAGATCACGGTCGTTCACAACGGCTCGGCTACCAAGTGGATCCATCCCCTCCTCGGCATTGAGGAGCCGGCGGCTGTCCCCGAGGCCCACGCCGCGCTGGCCCGGCGGGCCGTCGAGATCGAGAGCCCCCTGGTGGACGCCGCCGCCAAGGGCAACAAGGTGGAGCTCCTTGGCAAGGAGGAGATCGACGGCCAGCCCGCCTTGAAGCTCAAGGTGATCCGCAAGGACGGGGCGGAGGAGACGTGGTACCTCGACCCTACCAGCTATCTCGAGCTGGCGCGGTTCGACCGCACGCTCGACCTGCCCGATCCCAAGGACCGCCGGACCTACTATTCGGATTTCCGTACGGTCGATGGATTGGTGATCCCTCATCGCCAGGAGCAGGAGTACAGCATTCGCAACGTCTCGCTGACGGTGGAAAGGGTGCAGGTCAACCCGGAGATCGATCCGGGGCGGTTCGAGATGAAATAGACGTCAGTCGCCCGCCAGGGGCAGCCGGAACGCGGCCATCTCCTGGTCGTTGCGAACCAGCAGGACGTCGCCGACCAGCACCGGATGGTTCCAGGTCTTGCCCTCGATCGCCGGGAACCGCGCGAGCTCCGTGAACTGGTCGGGGGCCGCCCCGACCAGCGCCAGCTCACCCTGCTCCGACAGCACCAGCAGCAAGCCCTGTTCGGTCAACAGGACGAGCTGGCCGCGGCCGTAGCGTCCGCCCTTCCACTTGCGCTTGCCGTTCTCGACGTCGATGCACGCGAGCATGACGCCGTCGAAGCCGTAGGCATGCCCATCGTGAACGACGAAGTCGTTGAAGTAAGGCTTCAGCCCGTTCGAGGTCCAGCGCTCCGTGGCGGTCCAGCCACCGGGTCCGTGCGCGAGGGCGAGGCGGCCGATTCCCTCGCTGGCGCCGATCAGGACGCCGCCGTCCGCGGTCAGGGCCGGCTGCACGATACGGGTGCCCGCCGGCCACGGGTGCTTCCAGAGCACCGTGCCGTCGGCCGGCGCGACGCTGGTCGCGCCGGCTCCGCTCAGCAGCAGGATCTGCGCGACGCCGTCGATCGTCGACAGATGTGGCGAGCTGTAGCCATCCCCGCCGGCCGGGCCGAACCAGCGCGGATCGCCCGTGGCGAGGTCGTAGGCGGCGAGCTTGCCGGCCGTGGCGACCACGACGATGTCGCCGACCACCAACGGCGAGCTCGCGAAACCCCAGCCCGGGAGCTCCGTGCCGGTGTCCGACGCGGCGTTGCGCGACCACACGACGGCGCCGTCACCGGCGTCGAGCGCGTTCAGGATTCCGGTCGCACCCAATGTGTACACGCGGCCGTTGCTGAGGGTCGGCGTCCCGCGCGGACCGGCGCCGGCATTCGACTCCCAGAACCGGGCCGCGTCGCGGTGTTTCCATACCGGCTCGCCGGTGGTCACGTTGTAGCAGGCGACGACCTCGTCGTCACCGCGCTGCTCCTGCGTGTAGAGGAGGTTGCCGCGGATCGCGAAGGACGACCAGCCCGGTCCGATCGGCCGGCGCCACATCTCGACCGGCGGCGACGCGGACCAGTCCGTTTTGATCCGCACGCCGCGAATGATGCCGTCGCGCTTGCTGCCGCGAAAGCCGGGCCAGTCGACTCCCTTCTCCACTGCCGCCGGAACCGCCGCGCCGCCAGGAATCGCCGCGGGCTCGGCGCCAGCTTGGGCCAGGAGCTCCTCCTCGGGAGTCGCCATGGCTGCCGGCTCCGTCACGGGCTCACTGCCAGCTTGGGGCACGAGCCCTTTCTCTGGAGTCACCACTGCTGCCGGAACCGCCAGGGGCTCGTCATGGGCTTGGGCCAGGAGCCGCTCCTCGGGAGTCGCCGCCCACCGCCACGCGAAATCGTTATCGAGGTCGGAGGTGAAGCCACCGGTCCGGACGAGCGCCCACACTCCGCACGCGAGCAGGATGGCCGCGGCCATCGACGCGCGCCGAAGCCCGACCGGGAGGCGGCGGCTGACCACCGCCCATGCGACGAAGGCGAGGCTCAGCACCGGGATGGCCAGCATGGGGAACAACATCCCCATCGCCCCCGTCGCGATCGACTCGTGGAGGATGAACCGTGTCGCGAGCAGCGCCGCGATCATCAGGACGACGGCACCCAGGCGCTCGGACCGGGGCGCCCGGCTGAAAAACGCCCACCACACGACGACAGCTAATCCGCAGACGAGCCCCCCGATCACCCCCAAGGGCATGGCTTCGGGCTCGACGGCAGGAACGACAAACCTCAACAGCCACTGAACGATCACGAGGACCACGCCGGGCCACAGCCGGAGCGGCCTCTGAAGAGTCGGTTCGTCGGTCTGAGCGATGGCCATTTCAAATCTCCCTTGAGTTGCGCCGGGACGATACCGGCACTACGGGCGCCCGCGTCGAAAGGTTTCGATGCGGTCTTCGGCGCCTTTCATCAACCAGACATACCCGTCCTCCAGACTGGGCCTGGCGGGCTCCGCCGTGGGATGGCCCGCCGCGGAAGGTCCCACGAGACGGTATTGAATGCCGTCGGACAGGTGAAGCATGGAAACGATCGTCAGTCCCCGCTCCGGCTCCACGAGACGATCCATCATGACCGTCCAGACATGGCCGGCGGCGGCGTCCGTCAGCTCGGCCGGGCTGCCACGGAAGAGAGCTCGCCCCTTGGCCAGCACCGCGACGTCGCGGCAGGTCTGCCCGATATCGTCCACGATATGAGTGGACAGTATCACCGTCCGGTCCGCCGCCAGATTGACCAGGAGATTGCGGAAGCGGATGCGCTCTTCCGGATCCAGGCCCGCCGTGGGCTCGTCGACGATCAGGACCCTCGGGTCGTTGACCAGCGCCTGGGCGATCCCCACGCGCCGCTTCATGCCGCCTGAAAAGCCCTTGATCTTGCGATGAGCGGAATCCTCGAGGGCGACCATCTCCAACACCTGGGCGACCCGCCGCGCGCGCTGGCGAGGCTCGTCCAGTCCCTTGAGGATGGCCATGTAGTCGACGAACTGGGCGGCCGTCAGCTCGGGATACATACCCAGCTCCTGCGGCAGGTAGCCCAGGATGGCTTTGGCCCCACGCTTGCCCCTTTCCGTCGTGAGGTCGTGCCCCTCCACGCGGACGGCGCCGCGGCTCGGATTGACGATCCCCGCCAGGATCCGCATCAGCGTGGTCTTGCCGGCGCCATTGGGGCCCAGCAGCCCGAACATTCCGGACGGGATCTGAAGATCAACGCCGCGCAGGGCCTGTGCGGCCTTGGTTCCGCGGCCGTAAGTCTTGGTGAGACCGGTGATTTCGATCAAAAAAACCTCCGATTCAGAGGTAACGTTCCTGACGGCGCAGCAGAGCCCAGGAAACCAGCAGGAGAGCCATCGATCCCGCGAAGAGCACGAATTGATTCAAGGCCAGGTCGGGATGGCCGGGAACGATCACGCCCAGGAAGAGGAACACGGACCGGGCGTTCAGCTTGAGCCAACTGTTCATCATCAATTGAACCAGCCAGACCGCTCCGGCCAGGAACGCGCCCATCGCGGTCTGGGCTGCCGCCAGAGCTCCGGCGCATCCCAGGGCGGCCAGGGACAGGGTGGGCAGGAACCACACCAACTGCATGCGGAGCAGGCCGCCGAGCGGCGACAGATCGATGCCCAACACGCCCGCGAAGAGCTGAAAGACGAGCGCACAGGCCGCCTGAACGGCCAGGATCAACCCCACGCGCGCCAGCAGGGTCTGCTCGGCCCGGACCGGCGTGGAAAAGCGGAGCTCCAGCGCCGGGTCGTCGAGCACGCTGTAGGCCGCCAGGATGCCGCCGACCAACGGCACGATGAATCCCAGATAGGCGCGCGCGATGCTGTAGCGGGCCGCGGGATTGGGCAGGATCAGGAGGATGACGAAGAAGAGCGCCAGGAACGCCAGCGGAAACCAGAGCTGGTCGCGGCGATAGGTCAGCCAGGAGTACTTGAGAGCGGCGCCGTTCATGGTCGGTCCTTAAGCGCGGCGCGCCAGGCGGCCGAGATAACGATCGAGCAGGAACAAGGCAGCCGCGCTGCACAGTGCCAACACCGCCACATTCGCCACGGCGTGGGCCGGGGTGGTTTGCACGACGCCGGTGAGAGCCGGCGAGACCTGGCCACCGAAAAACCCTTGCTGGGCGAACATCCCGCTGGGCGTCAACAGCGTTCCGTTGAGGGTCGGGAAGAGCTTCGGGGGGATGAAGTTCGCCCAGAACCAATAGCCGGTGAAAAGAATCTGATAGATGCTCAACGGCATGACCACGGGGCAGGCCAGGGAGAACGCCACGACGAAGGCAAAAGCCGGCACGGTGATGGCGAGGAACGCCACCGGCACCGCATAGAGCATGCTGGCGTGCGCGCGTCCGATGATGGCCATGAAGGCCGCGATGCCCATCACCCAAAGGAACAAGGGAAACAGGGACGAAGCGAGAGACCCCAGATATTTCGTGAGGACGTAGACGTGGCGGCTCAGAGGGGTGCTGTCCTGGAGCTCCCGCAGCCCCAGCCGGAAGTCGCGCCGTACCCGATCCGCCGACAGGATCCCCGCCACGACGGGAAAGAACACGTTGCACGCCAGGAGGAAACGTCCTGCCACCTGCCAGACCTCACGCCTCGCGATGACCTCCCCCTTGATCATCTCGCCGATCGGAGGAGGGGAGAACAGCAGCACGGTATGGAAGACGAACAGCAGCCCATAGGCAATCCAGAGGCCCTTCCGGCGAAGGGACATGCTGATCTCGTGGCGAAGAATTCCTGAAAAGGAGCGCATCGGCATTCTCCCAGATTGATCCGCGTAGGGCGACGCCAAGGGTCGCGCAGCGCCTATAGGCGGCCTCTGGAGCAAATAACGACGGCGGGAGGAATTTCTTACGGCCTTGGCGGGACAGGCTCGGAAAGCGCTTCGAGCGTCGCTTCGATCTCGGCGTCGGACTTGCCCATCTCGTGAAGCAGCTCCCGATAGTCGCTCGAGGGCGCTTCGTGCCCGGTACGGCGCTCGAGCTCCAGGATGGCGAGGGACCGGAGCAATCCAGCCAGGTCGTCGCGGTCGGCGTCGGCCGCGGGGTGCTTCGGCCTCTTCTTGTCGATGGGGCGCGGCCGGCGCATCGGCGGCTCGGCCTTGGCGAGGCCGTTCATGGCCCGGAGCAATCCGGTCAGGTTGTCGAGATCCGTGGCAACCGCGGGGTGTTCCGGCCCGATCTTCTCCGGCGGGGCGGCTGTCGCGGATGCCGCACCGGCGGCTTGAACAGGTAGCAGGCCCAGCCAGAGGAAGCTGGCCGCAATGACGATCAACGCCAGCAAAGCGCAACAGGTTTTCAGGCTCAGGACGAGGGCATTCAGCGGGTTCCACCTCCACCACGGCAAGGCGTAGCGGAAGTCCCTCGGTGAAGGCGCGGTGTCGGCATTCGACAACAGAGAAGCCAGGGCGGCCAGCGCCTCCCACCGCCGTTTTGCGGCCAGTTTCATGAAATTTGTCGCGAACCTGTCACCGCATGCGGCCTTTACTGCCATCGACCTGACGAACAGGACCGCGGTCAACTGTCCTTGCGTCAAATTGCGGCACATGACCACGGCCGTTCCCTTCGCCATGACATCCTCCTTGTCTCTCGATAAAACCAAAGACCGGTGCCGGACTCGAACCAGCTCCTCCTATGCCCAGGTGTGCTTGGCCTGTTACACCAACCGGTCCCCGCGACTACTTGCCCAGGAGGCCGCCGTTTTGTAGCAGCATCGTCGTCATCAGCAGGTTGTCTCCATCGCCGTTGAGCATCAACATCGGCAGCATCGACTTCAAATCCAGGCCGGTGCCCGCCGTGCCGCCGCCCTGCTGCATCGACATGCAGAGGATCAGCTTGGAGAGCTTGTCCTTGTTGTCCTCGCCCTTACCACCGGCACCCAGGAGCGCCAGCATGGGAAACATCTTGATGAAATCGGGCCGCTCGCCGATCAAGTTCCTCACGCACAGCACGCTGTAACCTGGAATATACGTGGACTCGTTGAGTGTGATCTCGACCTTGACGCCGTCCTCGACACGGATGCCGCACACGGACGGGTTCTTGACCTGCTCGCCCCTCTCGTCTCTACCCAGGTAGTACAACCACGTGTCTGAGCTGTAACCTGTCACGCTCACCAGGTCACCAGCTTTCAGCTCCTCGATCTGGGTGCGGATGGCGTAAGCCGGAATGGGCAGTCCCACCGAAGTCACGGGGACGATCTTGATCTGCGCATTGCCGTTCTCGCCCGGCACGAAGACGGCGTACGAGTCTCTGGAGGCGCGCAGCACACCGAGCTGACCGGTGCTCAGATCGTAGAAGCAGTTCTGCATTTTCTTGAAGAGCTGGCCGGAAGCATTTTCGAACGGGTACTCGACGGTCGGGTTGAGAGTGACGTTGAGAGGGGTAACGGGCACAGGCACCAGGTTCGTATCCATGTTCTTTTTCCTTTCACGATTCTTGAGCCCAACGTTTATTGGAACGACAACACCACATCGGTGCTGCTCATAGCCTTTCCAGGGCAAGATTCAGCAATGTGAACGTCCGAAGACGCCTATCTTGTGATAGCAGGAATCATCTTGCCTGCATTTCGTCATGCGGAGGACCAGCTTGTACTTTCCTGTCCGGGTTGGAGTCACATTGACGGCCGCATGGTTGCCCGTGCCCACGTTCGAACCGATGGATTGGTTTTCCTCGTCGTAGAGAACCAGGTCCAGACCAGAGCAAGACTCGCACACGGCGACGAAACCGTAGTCCTTTCCACGCGTGAGCTGTAAAGTCACGATATTGGCCGCGCCGTCGCTGAGCATGCCAAGGTACGTATCCATGGGCTCGAAACCATCGCTCGTCAGATCGGTGGCGGCTCTGTCGAGTCGGTTCTTCAGTGAGCCGTCGAGTCGGTTGGAGCTGCAGCACAGCTTTTCCGCCAGGAGAAAGGACGGGCTCACCAGTGAGAGCACCAGGAGAACGCAGGAGACGTAAACCCATCGCGATGTTTTCATCGTTTCCTCCCTCTCGTTTTTCGCGGCGCTTGCACCGTCAGGCTCGATGGCCAATGATCTGTGGTGGTCGCCGTGATGTCCAACCAGGGCAAGAGCAAGAGAGGTGCCAGGCAAAGCATAGAGTACAAACAACTTACGCGTGGTTGTCAGAGACAGCTCCGACTGTCGGGCTGGGTTCTCCGACAACCTCCGACAACCTCCCGAGCCCCTAGAGACGAGACGGATTACCCTTGGCGCATGCCTTGCACCGAGGCGTTCGCAACCAAAAGGAGAACGATCATGGCCGACTATTTCTGGGACATGGGAATTGATTGGAAAGCGGTGCAACCCTTGAACGGCTTGAGTTACCTGCTGACAGGCCTCGCCACCATCCAAGGGGCGCCGGCCGTACCGGTCCTAAATCAGGGCGACACGATCACCTTCCGGATCTTCGATGTGACCCACGACACCCTCACTCCACATGTGGCCGCGATCGAGTCTTTCGTCATCAACACTGCGGCAGCGGTCCAGGACCAGACGGCCGGTGTCCCGTTCAGTACCCTTCAACCCCTGTTCTTGAACACGCCAGACGTGGCCATTCCTCTGAACACGGCTTTCCCACACCCTTTGCGCTCCTGGACCTCGCAGGCGATCCCAGGCCCGGTGAAGGTAATTGTTCCTGAGGGACGGTTTCTTCTGGGCTTTCAAACGCAGGCGCTGGGCGAGGACACGACGTCCCGCACTTTCGCCCATGATCCTGAAATGATTATCGGGGAGCACGGGTGATGGCGCGTCCTGCTCACGGAACGGCCGAGGCGGGAGCGAGGTGGACTAAGAGTCTGTGATAGCGCACATCGCCGCGCAGCGCGAGGAGTTCCGGGTCGCGCTGCACTTCGGCCAGGGAATAGCCGTTGTGCAGCGCCTTTTCGAGCACCGCGAGCGCCGGTTCGCGGCGGCCGCAGATCTCGTCGGCGACCACGATCCGGAACTGTGCATCGGCGTCCTTCTGCGCCAGTCGTTCGCTCTCCCTGCCCGCTGCGAGGGAGAGCCTGCAGTCCCCGCGCTTGGCCAGGTAGAGAGCGCGCCGGCTCAGAAGGGTGACATTCCGCGGCGCGGCGCGAAGCGGGTCCGCCAGGAGTTGGAGGGCCCGCGTGTAAGCCTCGCGGGCCCGAGCGCCGCCCCCGGGCAGAAAGCGGCAGGCGTCCCCGAGGTTGCCCCAGAAGCGATAGTCGTTGGCCCCTCCCGGCAGCTCGAGCGCCTGCTCGGAGGCCTGGGCCGCCTCCGGATAGAGCCCCTGGGCGAAGTAGAGGGTCGCCAGGTTGGAGTAGAGCGACGGCTCGGGCTGGATCTCCAGCGCCTTCTGAAACTGGGCGGCGGCCTGGGCCAGGTCGCCCTGGAGATAGTAGACCCCTCCCAGGTTTCGATAGCCCAGAAAGCCGTCGGGCGCCAGGCGGATGCTGCTCTGGAAGGCCGCGATGGCCGGTGCGAGGCGGCCGGTGCGCTGGTAGAGCGTGCCCAGAACATCGTAGAACTGGCGGTCGGGGCGCAAGGCGACTGCGCGCTGATATGCGGCTTCCGCCAGGTCGAGCTGGGTCCGGGCCTCATACAGGTGGCCGAGGGCGTATTGGGCATCAGCGTTCCCCGGCTCGAGCTGGATCGACTTCTCGATCTCCCGGTTGGCCTCGTCCAGACGCCCGAGCGAGGTGTAGACCAAGCCCAGGCTCACCCGGGCCGACGCCAGATAGCCGTCGAGCGCCACGGCCTGCGCGGCCAACGGCAGGGCCTGGTCCAGCCACATCCGATCCTTGCTCTGATTCAGGGACTTGAGGTAGTAGGCGCGCGCCAGGGCGGCGTGGGCCGCCGCGTGGCCGGGCGTGCGGTCGATGATCTGCCGGAAGTCCGCGATCGCCTCGTCGAGGTTGCCCGGTTTGTCGTAGCGGCGGAGCGCCGCCAGGCCCTGCTCATACAGCTCATACGTGCCGGCGGGGCGGGGCGGAGCTGAAAGGCGCCCCACCTGCCAGGCGAGGGCCAGGGCGAGGAGGAGCCCGCCGGCGAGGATACCGGCATAGCGCAGGAAGACGCGGCGGCCGCGCGGGAAAGTGGCGCTGGACGGCTCGAAATCCGCGGCCCGCGGCCGTCCCGCGAGAAACGTGACCTCGTCCGGCTGCGGTCCGGCTGCGGCATCGGCGCGATCGGGTGGCGCGGCTCCCGCGGACGGTGGTAGCGCCGGCAGCCTGGCGGCGGCCTCCTGGAGGCGGGCGGCAACCTCGCCGGCCTCCCGGGGGCGGGCGTTCGGCTCCTTCTCGAGCAGTTGCTCGACCAGCGCGGAGATCTCGGCGGGGATCTCGGCGCGCAGTTGCCGCGCCGGCAGCGGGCGGTAGCTGCAGACGCGGGCCAGGGTGGCCGCGGCCGAGGAGGCGCGAAACGGCGCCTCTCCGGTGAGCATCTCGTAGAGCAGCGAGCCGAGCGAGAAGAGGTCCGAGCAGGAATCGAGCGGCAGCCCCAGGACCTGCTCGGGCGACATCGCGTAGCTCGTGCCCAGCACCGTCCCCGGCTGCGAGAGCGTCATCTCCTGCCCCCGCTCCTGTCCCGGTACCTCAGGAGACAGCGACCGCGCGATGCCGAAGTCGAGGACCTTGGCGTGACCCGCCGCGGTGATCATCACGTTGCCGGCCTTGAGATCGCGGTGCAGGATGCCCTGCGCATGGGCGGCGGCAAGCCCGCCGGCGATCTCGCCGCCCCACAGCACGGCGCTGTGCAGGCCGAGCGGACCGGCGGAGAGAAGCTCGCGCAGCGTCTTACCCACCACCAGCTCCATGACGAGCCAGTCGCCTTCCGGCGATTCCACCAGATCGTAAATCTGGACCACGGCAGGATGAGTGAGCCGGGCCCCGGCCTGGGCCTCCCGGCGGAAGCGCTCGCGCGCGCCCGGCTGATCCAGAACCTCCGGCAGGACATGCTTGACCGCCACCGGCCGCTTCAGCCGCCCGTCCCAGGCGCGCCAGACCTCTCCCATGCCGCCCGCCGCGAGCCGCTCGACGAGTTGGTAGGGCCCCAACGCTTCGGCCGGCGGTCTTTCCTCCCCGCTCATGGCTGTTCCTCCCGGCTCATGGCGGCTTCGGGAGGACTTGGGGAATCGAGAGCAGGCCGAGCTGTTTCATCCGGCGCCGGATTCCCGCTTCCGAAACTCGCAGCATCGCCGCCATCTCGCGCGGCCGGCCGCCGCAGCGTTCCCCGGCCTCGGCGATCTCCTCACCGCTCAGGTCCATCGCCTTGCGAGTGCTGGGAAAGGCGTCGAGCAGGAAGTAGAGGGATGGACGCGAGATGCCGAGCTGGCGGGCCGCCGCCCGCGGCTGCCAGCGGTTGGCCGCGAGCGCCGCGAGCAGCTCCTCTTCCGAGACGTCCTGAGGGCTGCGGAAGACCGTCCGCCCTGGCACAGGTGTGGGGGCGGGTGCGGCCGGCCGGGCCGCCGGCGGTCCCGATTCCGAGGGCGGCCTCTCTTCGCGCAGCAGATCCTCGATCGCCGCAGGAAGCTGGGTCTCCGCGGCGCCTTCCGCGGCGCCGCGGCTGTCGATGGCCAGAGAGCGGGCGACGTTGCGCAACTGGCGGACGTTGCCGGGCCACGGGGCCGCGGCAAGGCGGGCGATCCACGCCGCGGGAGGCCAGGGCTGCGCATCCGGGCCTGGATCCGTCAGGCGGCGCTCCTCCCCCACCGCGCTGAGCTCCTCGCGCAGGAAGTGGAAGAACAGCCGTCCGATGTCGTCGCGCCGCTCGCGCAGGGCGGGGAGGCGGATCGCGTACCCGCCCAGGCGGTGCAGGAGCGGAGCCCGGAAGCGCCCGGCGTCGACCGCCTGCTCGAGATCCGCGTCCGTGGCGGCGAGAACGCGCACGTCGACGCGGGCCAGCTCTTCACTCCCCAGCGGCTGGACCTCGCCGCTCTCCAGGGCGCGCAGCAGCAGCGGCTGCACCTCCTGGGGAGTCTCGCCGATCTCGTCGAGGAAGAGCGTGCCGCCGTGGGCGCGGCGGAAGTAGCCCCGCCGCGCGTGCTCGGCGCCGGTGTAGGCCCCCCGCGCCGCCCCGAACAACTCGGCGGCGGCGAGCGATCCGGGCAGTGCGCCCATGTTGAGCGCCAGGAAAGGCCGGTCGTGCCGGCTGCTCGCGTGATGGAGAGCCGAGGCCACCAGCTCCTTTCCGGTCCCTGATTCGCCGCGCAACAGCACGGGGACATTGAGGTCGGCGACCCGCGCGACCTGGCGGCAGAGGTCGAGCAGGGAATCGCTCAGGCCCACCAGGCCGTAGCGCGGCAAGCTGCCGGGAAAGACCGGACGAAAGCGATGCAGCAGGAGGACCACGTAGCCGGCGAGCAGCAGCACCACGCCGCGATCCACTTCGGCGGCCGAGAACGAGGCCTCGCTGTCGACCGGCTCACCATTGGCGGCGAGGGAGATGGGCGAGTCGCCCCGAAGCAAACGGACGCCGCCGCCGGCCGTCGATTGGAGAAGCCAGGGACGGCGGCTGAGATAGGGCACGGCGAGAGGTTGGAACGCCGGTTCGCCCGGCGGGGCGAACCCTGGTTCCACCCGCGACAAGAGGGCTTCCCGTCCCGACGACAGATCGAGCAAAGCCGCCCGCTCGCCGACCCGTTGAATCTGGGGGTGGCCGAGGATCGTCAAGCCGGGAACGGTGAGCGAAGGCGGGGGCTTACCCGTCGGCGTCGACCACGTCTGGGTCTCCAGACGGTTCTCGCTCTTGGGCCCCATCCTGGCGTGACCTCCCCTGTTTTCTTCTCCGGATTGACCGCAACTTTAGCCCTTCGCAGTCGGGAGGTCAACGGCGGCCGATACGCCAGTTGGTTTCGCCGCGGGCCGCGCAGAATCATCCACTCGGCGATCATGAGATTGGGAATCCAGGAAAGCCAGGCAATCGCCGGATAAGTTGCGCATCACTCGCGATGGCAAGCGAAGCGCCTGGCACCCAGACGGCACCGCATCCCAAACGGTTCTGATCGAGTATAAGCTTGGCGAAACTCCAGGGAGGATCGTGATGTCCAAGACTCTGAAGCTGTCGTGGGGTGTCCTTTTCGCGGTCCTGGCAGGGCTGGTGCCCGGTGCCTTGGCGTGGGGGGCGCCGCCTGCCTATATCCCGATCGCCGAGGCCCGGCAGCAAGCGGTAAAGACGGCAGTGGCGGTCGAAGGGCTGGTGACCGTGCCCTGCGCCGATTTCCGTTCGTCGAGCGGTGACCAGGGCTTCGCGATCCAGGATCAGACGGGCGGCATCTGGATCAGCGTCAAGCGGAACCTCCACTGCCGCGTCGGGCAGCGGATCCGGGTGAGCGGGACCCTGCAGAACGACGAGAAGCTCGAGATCGCCGCCGACCCCGCCAGCGTCAAGACGCTACCCGGCAAAGAGCTGCGGGTCGCGACCGGACACGTGGGCGCGGCCACGCTGGGCTTCCTGATCACGGTCGAAGGGACCCTTACCCAGGATGTCCAGAAGGATCTGCCCGACGGTTACAAGGTCTTCATCGACGACGGCACGGGACCGGTTCAGGTCTACCTCAACGCCTCGACGGACATCGATCCCCGGGCGCCCTACCTCAAGAAGGGGCGCACGATCCGCGTCACCGGCTTCGCCAACAAGTACGGCAGCACCTACGAGGTCGATCCCCGTTTCCAACGCGACGTCCAGCCCGTGCGGTGAGTCGCTGGCTGTGGGGTCGTCTCCGGTCCGACTGTGCCGCAGCGCTGCCAGGCCGACCGCAGCGGTGAGATGCTTCCGACCTCTGGCCAGCGCAGCTCCTTGACCCGGCCGCCAAGGTTCTGCTGACGTTCTCAGGCGTCTCGGGTGAGAAGCCGTTCATGGCGCCTCCTCCTCTGGGTCTCGAGCCCTCGACAACCGCCATCATAGTAGCGATAGAGGACAGTGCTGAGAAAAAGGGCCTATATATTGGCGGTTCTGGTGGTTCGGACACTAGGTGGACCGCTGCGCTCGTGGTGACGCCTTCCGCGTCGGGTACCGGGTCAGGCTCGTCTCGGTCGCTCTCGCCCGCCCTGCCGTGGTCCCCTCGACAGCTTCCTGTATAATGGGCACTCCATCGACAACGATCCGGAGGAGAGATCATGGCTCATAACAATTCGGCAAAGACCCTCGGCTGGGAGGACTGCCGCACCTTGACAGAATCCAGTGATGCCCTGGAGCAAGCCATGGCCCAAGTCGCTGCTCTCGACTTCACTGTGCTTAAGAAAAAACTTGGAGAAGAGCACGGCTGGACCCCGGAGTACCAGGATGAGGTTGAGGATCTCTACAGGCAGTTCCTGGCCTTGAACATGGTCTACACGGACCGGAAGATCTGCCCGACCGGTCCCATGGATGAGTTCTGGCATGCTCACATCCTGGACACCCGGGCCTATGCCGCCGACTGCGAGAAGCTCTTCGGCCGCTTCCTGCACCACTTTCCCTATTTCGGTATGCGGGGTCCCGAGGACCGGCAGGATCTCGAGACGACGTTCGCCGAGAGCCGTCGCCTTTTCATCCGCCACTTCGGTATCGATCCGTGCTCCGGAGAGGCGCAGGCACGTGGGTGTGCTCCTCAGCGTTGCCCGTAATGCCCCTGGGCCCAATCCCCTGCCGAAGACGACAACGACAGGCGGCGCCTTTAACCGGCGCGCCGCCTGCCTGCGAAAGTGCCTTCCGTAATGCAGACGTTTTTCGGGTCCGCCCGCGAGGATGATGAGCTGGAGCGCGCGAACCAGGAATTCTGGCGTTGTCTGTTGCATCATGCCCGTGCCGAGATGCCAACCGACGAAGTCCGCTGCCTTTTGGATATCGGATGCCATCGCGGCGGTCTGCTCGATCTTCTGACGCATCATTACCATCCCGAACGGCTGCTCGGTCTGGAGCCGCTCGCCGGCGCCCGCGAGCGCGCCATCTTCCGGCTGAAAGGCCGTGCACCCGCCGTGCAGATCCTCGACACGGCGAGGTGGCCGTCCATCTCTTCCACCAGCGTCGATCTCGTGACATGTCACGAGGTTCTCCACCTGATTGCTGATCTTCAACAGTTCATGGCTGACCTCTCACGCATCATGCGTCCCGGAGCCGTGGCTCTCGTCGCCCTGGGATCTCACGCCGAAAACCCGGTCTGGCAACAGTGGAAGCCCCAGCTCCTCGCGCAGGGGCATGTCGTCTTCGACCATTTTCCCTTGGACATTCTCTCCGCGGCATCGGCAGCCGGTTTCCATACCGGGTTGCAGCCCCTCCGGCGGCAGGGTTGGGTGATCTACGATCCGAGAGCCGCCGAGTTCAAATACCCATCGGTCGGCGAGATGCTTGACCATCAATACCGTCACAAGCTGCTGTTTCGCCTGATCAAGAAGAATCTACAGACAGAGACCTCATGACCGCGAGACTGCCAGAAATAACGCTCGGCCCAGAGATCCGTGAGGTGATTGAGCAGGCCTGCGAAGCTCCGGATATCCTCACGCGTCTCGAACGCTCGGCTAGCACCTCCGAACCGATCCGGCGGCCTCTCCTTGAAGCTCCCCCATGGAGAAACTTCGCAGAAGAAGTACGGCGCGAGTGGAAGAGCTCCGACCATGTCATCGTCCGCGGCGCTCCGGCGCTCGCCGAAGGCGCATCCCTTTTTCTCCTGTCGTTAACCCTCTCGGATCGATTCAAGACTTATAGGGATGGGAAGGTGGTCAAAACCTTTCGCATGTCACCTTGGACTAAAGACCTCTCTCACACGACGCGTGAAGGCGATTTTCATACGGATCTCAACACGGAGGTCGAACCGCCCACCACGACCGGCATCCAGTGCCTGACGCCGGATCCCGGCGCCCCTCAATTCGGTGCGAATCGTGTCGCCCGAACCTCCGACCTCATCTCCTACCTCGAGGAGAGCGGTCGCCGGAATACCTTGCGCTTCCTTCTGGAAACGCAGGTGACCATGGTCAATGATCGTTCTCGCGGCGCTTGGACCGGTAGGATCGTGGAGGGCTCTCGCATCCGCTTCCATCCCGCGACTATCCGCGCGGCTGCCGCGCGTTCCGGCCAGGACCTCACCGAAACTGACGAGCACCTGGCGATCGTTCACACGGCGAGCCTGGCGGTGTCGCTCCCCTTCTCCCTGGAGGTGGGAGACCTCTTTTTCGTCTCCAACCACAGAGCGCTCCACTATCGGGGCGAATGCTCGGTGAGCTTCGTCGATTTCCCTCTCGAGTTTCAGGCCAGGTCCATCCACGTCCTCCACCAGATGAGTGAGCCGTGAAGGGCCACATGCCGAGCCGTTCAGCCGAGGCGACGATCGAAATCGTCGGCGCCACGGCGAACAACCTCAAGCATCTGGATGTCGAAATCCCTCTCGGGGCGGCGACCCTGCTCATCGGAGTCTCAGGCTCCGGCAAGAGCTCCCTGCTGGCGAGCACCTTGGCAACCGAGGCAAACGCCAGGATGAAACGCTTTCTGGGGGTCAGTCAGGACCATCTCGAGAACGCGGAGGTGCCCGCGTTCCTCGGTGCGCTCCCCGCCTGCATCCACTTTGCCCAGGGTGCCTTCCGAGCCTCCCAGCGCACGACGGTCGGCACCTGTTCCGGCCTCCTGCAAACGTTGCGCAGGATTTTTCTGAAGTCGTCCGTGCCTCGGGCAGAGCCCCCCGGCGAACCCGTCCCTTCTCCTTCTCCGCAGTCCTATGCCGAATGGCTCACACGCCACTATCGGGGGCGGCTGACCGTCTCCGCCGTTCCTCTCCGCTTCGTGGCGAGCGATGGAAAAGGATGCGTCGAGAAGCTCCGTCGGCTCGGAGTTGAAGAGGTCATTCTCCGTAGCGAGACCGACCCTCCCGCCGTCTGGGAGAAAGGGAGGATCGTGAAGCTCGCGAGCTTCAAGCCTCTGGCGCCGCAGGTGCGACACATCCTGGAGACCGAGATCGGGACTCTCTCGCTTCCCAAGGGAGGCTCGTGCGATTTGCTGTCTCTCCTGGACCGAGCCTTCGCCGCCGGGGAGGGCACCGTGGTCGTCGAGCTCCACGACGCCGGTCCGGACCTCGAACCGCTCCGTGGGCCCCGCGGCACCGGTCTCGACAGCGATCTTCACTGGGTCCATCCGGCCGTACGCCAGCCTTTCGCGCCTCCCAGTGAGCCCCTCCTCTCGTTCAACATGCCGTCCAATGAGCGGAGCGGCGCCTGCCGGGAATGCCTGGGCACGGGCCAGGCGCTCACGGTGCAGGAGGAAAGGCTCATCACACACCCGGAGCGGAGCCTGCACGACGGAGCCTTCTCCCTCTGGACCGAAAAGAACTATAAGCACGTCAACATCCAGCATGAGACGATCGAAGGCCTCCGCGGAATCGAGGACTTCAATCCCGAAGTGCCTTGGAAGAAGCTGCCAAAGGCTGCTCAGCGGCTCGTGCTCTATGGCTCACAGGGTGCCGGCATCGAAGATCGCGACCTTCGTACCGGCCGCCGGTTGAGCGCACCGCGTCCCTTCGAAGGTTTCGTCCCAGCGATTTTGCGGCGGTTCAGCGCCGGCACCACCGCGGGGGCCCGCCTCGCGCCGCTCGTCCGTCAGGGCCCCTGTCCCTCATGCCGGGGCACGCGTTGGTCGCCGCAGGCTCTGGCGCTCCGGGTCGGAGCCTTCGGACTCGCCGACCTGCTCGGGGCTCCCTTCACCGAGCTCGCACGTATCACCGAGAGGGCCGGCCCCTTGGCGCAAGCGGTCCCGAAGGCGGCTCAACCCCTCGTAGCCGTTCTACACCATCATGCCCGCTCGTTCGAATCGGTCGGGCTCAGCCATCTTTCGGCGGACCGCGGGATGCTCACCGTGAGCGAGGGAGAGAGCCGCCGCGTTCGCCTGGCGGGGCTCCTCAATGCCAGCGGCAGCGGGCTCGGCCTTCTGCTCGACGAGCCTGCCCGCGGCCTGCACGAGCAGGACATCGACGGCCTGGTCGACAGCTTGCTCGCTCTGAAACAGCGCCACACCGTAGTCCTTAACGACCACCGGCTCTCGTTGGCCCGCGCCACCGATCACGTGATCGAGATGGGGCCCGGCGCAGGAGAGCAAGGCGGCCGCATCGTCCGCAACGCCCCTCCGGCCGAATTTTTCAGCAGCACGGTCCTCCCGGAAATCAAACGCCACCAGCTCCCCGTCCAGGAGCGCGCACCCTTTCTGGAGATCCAGGGAGCGACCCTTCACACCTTGAACGGCGTCCACTGCCGGATTCCCCTCGGACGCTTGACATGTATCACCGGTGTTTCCGGCTCCGGTAAGTCCAGCTTCGTCCGTGGCATTCTGATCCCAGCTCTCACCGCGGAGCTCGGTGACCGGGTTGATGCCGAAGGCTTCGCTCTCCAGCAGCAAGGGCGCTGGAAAAGCATCCGCGGCGCAAAGCTCGTCCAAGAGGTCATGGCTCTCGACCAGCGCAGCCCGGAGGCCAACCGCCGCAGCATCGTGGCGACGTATCTGGGCATCGCCGAGCCGCTGCGCAAGGCGTTCGCCGCCGTGGACGACGCTCGCAGCCTGGGCCTGACGGCAACCGACTTCGGCCTGAACGCCGGTCACGGACGATGCCCGGACTGTCTGGGGCTCGGACAACGCGAGGAAAAAACCGGCTGGCTCCCCTGCTCCCGTTGCGGCGGCAGGCGCTTCGGAGAAGAGGTTCTTGCTGTTCGTCTCGCAGGGTTGAACATCGCCGAGGCCCTCGACCTGTCCATTGCGGAACTCGCCGGGGACCGGCTCCCGCTCGGAGCCGAGATCTCCGCCCTCTTTGCCCTGCTCGCCGACCTGGACCTGGGCTACATCACCCTCGGCCGGCGCGTCGACCAGCTCAGCGGCGGAGAGGTGCAGCGCCTCCGCGTGGCTCACCGGCTCTGGAAGACGCGGGCCCAGGGCCTCTTCCTCGTCCTCGACGAGCCGTCAGCCGGCTTGCACCCGAAAGACATCGAGCGCCTGCTCCTGGTCCTCGATCGGATCGTGGGCGCCGGCGAGAACACGGTCGTCCTGGTCGAGCACAATCTCGATCTCATCCGCAACAGCGACTGGGTCGTCGACTTCGGCCCGGGAGCGGGGCCGGCCGGGGGCAAAGTCCTCGGCCAAGGCCCCCCGGAGGAGATCAAGGCTTTCGATACACCGACCGGACTCGCTCTGCGCCGACCTCGGAAGCCAGCCCTTCCCCGACGCGCCGCTCGACATGAGCCTCCGCAGACCGCGGCCAGAGAGCCGGCAGACGCCGCCCGGACCCGCGTCGCGCGCTCCTGGCTCAAGCGTCTCCTGGGGCACGACGCCCAGCCCGCGGCGGACCTCGAAGCAAGCGACGGACTCGAGGGCCTGGCGATCGAAATTGAAGATCAGCTCCTCCCGGGATGGCGCCCCCAGGAGATCGGTGATCTCGATCTCGAGCTCGCTCGCCTGTTCCTCTGGACCTCCACGAACCCCGCCAGGGAGCAGATCGATCACCTGGCGGATCTGTGGACCGCGACTCCCGAAGCTCGCCTTGTGATTCATCCACTCCTCGCTGAGCTGCAGACCTGGGGCCCTCACATCCCCGCCTCGGCGCTCCAGGAAGCGGCGGTCCGCCAGAAAGCCTTGCGACTGGAAACTCTAGCCAGCCGCGGCATCCCGGTGGGAGAGATTCGAGTGGGCGGCCCCCGGTTCCAGACCCGGACCGGCTCTGTCGAGGAGCGGAAACGGCTCCTGTCGGATGCGCTCGATCTGGGCGGCGGCTTCCTGGAGCTCCGCGATGGTCGCGGCCGTATCCTCGGCTCGGTGAAAACCCGGGGCCTCGACCTCGAGCAGGGTGTCGTGGCACCACTCGCCATGAGAGCGGCCAACCTGTCTCGCGCTCACCATTCGGGAGCCTGTCCAGCCTGCGCAGGAGACGGATGCCTTCCCTCTCTCGCCCTCGACCTGATCGTCCAGGACCGCCGGTCTTCGCCGGACTCCGACGCCTTCTTCCGTCCGGAAGCCCTGGCCGTGATCAAAGGAGTGCGGCGCAGCTTGATGATTCCATTCTTCCGTCGCCTTACTCGGGAAGGACTCTGGAAAGAGGACCGGGCCTTCAAGGATCTCGGAGAAGAGGAACGCGACCTCCTCCTGCACGGCTACTGGAAACGGCCGGGGCACGGAAGTTTTCTGAAAGACAAGAACATCGATCCGCGGGAAGTCGCCTCCTGGCTCCGGTGGGATGGTCTTTTCCGCACCATCCTCAGCCAGTACGAACGCAGTACAGACTCCGGCTGGACGGCCATGGTACGGAAATCCGTCCACGCGGTTTCTTGCGTGGCGTGCGAAGGGACGGGTCTCGCCGCGCAAGCCCGTGTCGTCCAACGAGGAGGGAAGTCTCTCCACGACTGGACCCGAACCGGCCGGATCGGAGAGCTCTCGGCGGCCCTCAAGAGCTCGGCCTACCGGTCCGAATCGGAGCGGAGAACGCTCGATCGATTCCTCGACTGCCTGGCACCGCTGGTCCGGAAATCGCCCGAAGCCCCGCTCAACGAACCGATCGGCGACAAGACCCTGGCGCGGGCCGTCTACGAGCGGGTCGTCCGATCGTTCACCCTGCTGGGAGTCGTCCCCTGAGCAGGCCGGAGCCGGCAATGTCCCACCGACTCTTCACGGAGGCCGCGCGGCGGTACGATCTCCACACGCCGCCCCATCATTATCAAGACGACCATTGTTTCGTCCTGGAAGAGCTGCACCGCCTCCGGCCCGGCTGCCGTGTGCTCGACGTCGGCTGTGGCACCGGCGTCTTCCTCGCGAAAGCCCGAGCCGCCGCCTTCGACGCCCGCGGAATCGACGCCTCGCCCGAGATGATCGCAGTCGCCGCAGAACGGGTGGGCTCCGAAGCGGTCCGGGTGGAACGCATGCAGGACCTCTGCGATCAGGAGTCCTACGATGCCGTCGTCTCCCTCTCCTGGTCTTTCAACTACTGTTCCTCTCTCGCCGAAGCCGGCGAGATCCTCGCTCGTTTCTGGACCGCTCTGCGGCCCGGCGGCCTCTTGCTCCTCCAGGTTGCCCATGCGGAGAACGCCACGTCACGACTCCAGGAAGATTGGGAGGAAGGCCCCGGCGGTACCGAGAACGATGTCCAGTTCCTCTATCAGTTCACCCCTCTTGCCGGAAGCGAGCCGCGCCTTTCAGCACGGTACGTCTACGCCTGTCGCAGCTTGAACGAGCTCATCTGCGACGAGCACATCCTGAACGCCGCCGATGCTCAACGGATCGCGGAGCTCGCCCACGGCACAGGATTCCGCGATCTTCAGATCATGGATTCCTGGCGCCGCGATCCCTTCTCTCGCTCCCTCTCGCCGTTCATCCTCGGGCACAAGCCGTTCCTGGCTCAAGCTCTCCCGTGAAGAGAGCGGACGAAGCACAGGATCGACTTGCGCAGAGGCCTTCCGGAGCCTGTTGCCTGATCGGTGCGATCGTGAAGGGACAGCCAGTTGTGGCAGACCAGGAGAGCACCCGTCCGGGCCGGCAAAGTCTCACCCACCGAATCCGCGGCTTCCTCGACGGCTGCGATCAGCCGCTCGGTTTTTTCCGGAACCCTGCCATACTCCAGAATGGCTCCTTCCCGCAACGCACGGCCATAGAAGCGGAGACCCTTCTTGGAAGGCTCCTCCGGAACCGAAGCCGCCAAGGGAAAGAGCCGGGCCGCTTCGCTGTCGGAGTACCCGAACGGAAGCTCCGTCTCGTCGAGCTGCTCGGGAGCCAGGCGTGCCAGCACCTTCTCACTGGAGGCAGCGCGCCAGTCTCCCCCACCCTCCGGATCGCCGCGGGCGATCCAGGCGAGGCTCAGGATAGGGCGGTCTTCCATGGTGGAGAAATCGTTGTGCCATCCGATCCGCTCCGGCCGGTCAAAGGGTTTCCAGGAAGGAGCGTCCGCCGCCGGGTCGGTGACGATCACCGGGAGATCGGGGTTCATTCCACCGGCAACATAGAGGGACCCGAGCGTCCGGGCCAAAGCGACCAGCGCGACACCTCTGTCGTCATCCGGCCTGAAGACGGGCTCGTAGTGGTAGCCCAAGCGTCCAACGCTACGGAGGACTTTCTTAGCAAGAGCCGGCATATCTATACCTCCTTTCCAATCCTAGTCCAAATCCGAAGATCTCGCCATGATCCAAGAGTTGACTCCAGACTCTTTTTCATCCACAATCTAATCTATAAATTTATCTTAGTTAGTTAGGCATGAATGGGACACGACTCTATCCAACAACTGAGAAACGCGATCAAAAAAGGCCGCATCCTGGCGATTGTCGGTGCCGGCGTATCGTTCGCAGCGACTAATGATTCCTGCGCTTCGTGGGCTGGACTCCTACTCAATGGCATTGAAAGAGCCATTGACCTCCACCCCCATCTTAAAAATTCTTGGGAGAAGAGTTGCCAGCGAGACCTCGCTTCGGGAAATCTAGTGAAGCTGATTGCGGTGGCGGGAAGGATCTCCAAGGAGTTGGGAGCGCCTCGGGGCGGGGAATTCCGGCGATGGCTAAGAGAATCAGTGGGAGGGCTTGGAGAGCTTGAAATTTCCAATCCTTCCGTTCTTCAAGCCCTTGCCGACCTAAAGGTTCAGCTCGCGACCACTAACTACGATGGCCTCATAGAAAAAGTGACGGGACTGCGCCCGGTCACTTGGCAAAACAAAAATCTAGTCGATCGCTTGGTCAGAGGAGACGAGCCGGCAGTCCTCCACATGCATGGCTACTGGGAGGAACCAGAATCAATTGCCTTTAGTAAAAATTCCTACGGAAGGCTTCAACGCAATAGCTACGCGCAGCATACAATACGGGCACTATGCTCTCACAAAACGTTTCTCTATATTGGTTGCGGCACCGGCCTTACCGACCCAAATTTTTCAGCTTTCCTGAAGTGGCAACAAGAATTATTCTCAGAATCCGAGCACCAGCACTTCCGCCTTTGTCTCAATCGAGAAGCGGAAGACCTTAGACACCAACACGTCCTCCCAGAGCGAATACTTATAATTTCATACGGCGACGACTACGCTGATCTGGCCCCTTTCCTCCAAAGCCTGACTCCAGTGAGCGGCAGCAAAATCATCGAAAGGCCCGCAGCACACGTCCACTTCCCCAAACCCACTCGCTGCTACGGTCGCAAGAAAGAAGTTCAGGATCTTGTAAGGGCTGTTTGCTCCGACCTCCCTGTGTCCATTCCAGTTCTCGGGCCTCCTGGCATTGGGAAGACTACAATTACTCAGGAAGCAGGGTCTGACCAAAGAGTATGCGAGCGTTTTGGGATGAGAAAGTATTTCGTTCTCTGCGAGAGCGCCATGAGCCGCGAGGCTCTACTGGGCGAGATTGCCTGGGCTCTTAAACTGCGGCCAGGTCTGGAGGTCGAAGCTCTGATTTTTCAGGAATTGGAGCGCGCTCCGACACTCCTCGTGTTAGACAATGCAGAAACACCTCGAGACAATGACGAGGATCGCGTCGACCGGCTTATTGTCAAACTCGCAGAAGTGCCACAACTCGCACTGGTGGTATCCCTCAGAGGTAAACGACGTCCTTTTGGCCCGAGTTGGCGCAAGGCCATCCAGGTTGGCCCCTTAAGCAGGTCTGCTGCGCGCCAATCTTTCTTGAAAGTGGCCGGGGACGATTTTCGTAATGATCCCCAACTTGACTCCTTACTTGAAAAGACCGACAGGATACCATTGGTGATCAATCTGTTGGCCTACCAAGCAGAAGGAGGGTTCGATCTCTCCAGTCTCGCGCGACGCTGGCAAGAGGAACCTAAGTTGCTCCAGCGAGCAGGTGGCGGCAAGCGTCTAACTGATTTTTATTTCTCTATAGAGCTCTCGATTTCGAGCCCTCGCATGTCGGACAAAGCGCGGAGACTTCTCTCTCTTCTAGGTTACTTACCAGACGGGATCGCATCGGAAGACCTTCCATGTCTCCTGCCCGAGGGAAGCGAAACCGCCGCAGTGACCCTCCGCCGTGTCGGACTTGTAGACCCCGACGGCCCCAGAACGAGAGCCTATGCTCCAATCCGTGAACATGTCCGACTACAGCATCCTCCAACTCAGGAAGATTTGGATCGAGCGATTGATCATTTCGTCCGACTAGTTCACTGCGGCGAGGTGGGCAAACGTGAAAATAAATCCGAACACTTAAACAGGTTCGCCTCGGAGGCTGGCAACCTACAAGCGATGGTTTTTGAGGCCCTCAAAAGATCAGATGCGATACCCGGAATCGAAGCAGCTCTTGCTCTTGCTGAGCTCTCCTTTGCGGCCGACAGTTGTCGAGGTGTGCTTCCAGAAGCTCTCCAGCGGGCAAAAGCTATCAAGGATGAGGGCCGCCAAGCCCGGCTGTTGACGAAACTTGGCGACGCTGCCCTTGATCATTCCGATCACCCTAATGCTCAACGCCACTATGACGCCGCGCTTCCACTCTTCCAGAATACAGATAATTTGCCAGGCCAAGCCGACTGCATCCGAAAGCTAGGAGATATCGCTTTCAGGACCCATCAATCCGACAAAGCCTATCCTCACTACGAGAAGGCGCTTGCCCTCTTCCAGTTGATAGGCGATGGCATTGGCATGGCCTTCTGCATCCAAGGATTTGGAGAAATTGCTCTCGATCGCTCTGACCTAGCGCTGGCGAGCGATCACTTCGAGAGAGCGCGCTCTTTGTTTAGAAAGAGCGATCTCGGAGTAGCACACTCCGTTCGCGGCCTCGGCGGGGTCGCCCTCGGGCGGCCTGACCTCGCGGCAGCCCGGTCTCTCTTCAAGGAGGCATTGGCAATCTACCGTCGTATCGGAGACATAATGGGCGAAGCCAACTGCCTCACAGATCTGGGAGAGATTGAGCTCAGGGAATCGGACTATGCCACTGCCTCGACCTTCTTCAAAGAGGCACGCCCTCTCTATCGCCGTCTCGAATCTGCCCCGGGCGAGGCGAACTGTGTCCGGAGACTTGGAGAGGTTTCGCTCCAACAAAAAGATTACGACACTGCCAGAAGCTATCTGAAGGAAGCCCTCGAAGCCTATCCCAAGGCCGGTTCCGGTCTCGGAAGGCCTCACTCCTTGATGTATCTCGGCGATCTAGAGTTTGCCCAGTCGAATCGAGCTGAAGCTGCCCGCCTTTACAAAGAAGCGCTGGTCCTCTACGAGCAGATACCAAATCCTCAATACAGCGACAAGATCCGAGAACGGCTCTCTCAGCTTCCGAAGTGAATTGATTGCCTCGGCCGCAACCTTGATGACGGCCCGCTCACCGCCCAAGAGCTGACGGTCGAGACACCTCCTTTGCCGTGTCCGCTGCCGCCAGTCAGGCTCGTAGAGAGGTACTCGAACGCTTGCTGCATTTCAAGCTGATGTACTGCCACCTCGCGAAGCCTGGCACCTCGCGATTCCGGCTGGTAGAGAAACATCCGAGGCTCCAAGGCCTGGGGCGATAGGCAACGCTTGAGGGCTGTAACTGCCTACGTCCCTTCGGGACTTTGGAATCAGTAGCTCCAACCTGGCGCTGAAGCGCCAGGCTCTATTCCTTTGCCCCTTTGGGGCGTGTGGAGGACCGGCTGCCGAAAGGATATCCTGATTCCTGGACCCTATTGTCAACTCAAAGCCGCGCGAGGCATCCTTTGATGGCATTTCCAACTACCTTGGCCGTTTTCGAACTCACCCCCGCCTCGCGGGCATGGGCACGCCAGCGGGCCGCAGCCGAGGCCACTTCGTCGAGAATCGCTTGGGCATCGCGGTCCGAAATGCCCGCCGGACCCGCCAATTGCAGCAGGTGGCTGCGCCCGGGCGCTCGACCTTCTCCAGCCACGGTCATGGTGTGCTCCCCGCCGGGGCCTGGAGCGAAAACGAGATCGTAGGCCGGTGCCAGCTCCCAGTTGCCTTCATCGGTCAAACGGAAAGCGAAGTTTTTCACGTGGTCGTCACGGTTGTGCGTCAACACGTTGAAGACCATCCGGCGGTAGCATTCCAGGACATCCTGATGATTCCTGGTCAGGATCCGCGTCACCTCGAGGAGTTGCCGGTAGTCGCAACTCGGGATGCGGAAGTTGGCTTGGATGAGATTCCCGAAGGTATGTACGTGGTAGCGATGATTGCCCTGCCGATCGAACCGCTCGACTCCAAAGAACCGATCTCCCTGAGGCGTTTCAAAAAGCTTGGCGGGCGGCATCGCGAGGCCTGCCTCCTTCGCCATGAGGGCGTAGGCCAGCTCACCCGGACCCGAGTCCGGTGAATCTAGCCGGGAATGGAGCTTGACAATCCAATGCGTGTAGCCCGGTGGCAGGTCGTCCTCGCCCGAGAGGATCGCATCTCCACGGACTCCGACCAGCACCTTCGGCCGTGCTCCCCCGGGACTGCCGCCGGCGCGTAGAAGCTGCGGCAGAACCTCCCCGGCGGTGCCTTCGATCACCTGCTGGGAAGCACGGGCCATCTCGTGCAAGTCGAGCATCCGCGCCTGGTGGTCTCCGGGGTCGGCCGGCGGGTGATAGGTGAGCGCTCCCATGGTCCGAGTGCCGAGATATGCCAGCCGATCCAGCACCGACACTGCGGCGAGGGCCGAGCCTCGCTGCTGGAAGAACCGATCCATCAGCAGCAGCCCCCACCCATCCGGCAACGAGTCGTCAAAGAGACCGAAGATCGGGCCGAAGGCATGATCGCGGTGCTCGATGAGGCCCGGCTGCGGCGGCAGCTTGAAAGGAGACAGCCACAGGGGATCGCGCAAGAAGTCCGGATCGTATTCGAAATACACCTGCCGGCTGGCCGGCCGCGGTCCGGCTTCCGCCAACTGGCCGACGATGCGCTCTTCGCCCGGCTGGCGGGTGAGCCGAACCTCCAGCTTCTTCATATCCGGCCCCGTTTGCGCGTGGGCCGCTTCTCGCCGGCCTCCAACTCGGCCAGCGACGACGCCCGAGGCCCCTTGAACAGGGCGTCGAAGTCATCCAGCCGGTTCAAGGCAAAGGCGAGGTCGAGCAGGTTCTGGAGCGACACTCTTCCCGATTCCTCGAAGCGCCGCAGCGATGCCAGGCTGACTCCGGACCGTTGGGCCAGGGTGAGCTGCTTCCAACCTCTGGCTAGTCGTAACTCTTTGATCCGGGCCGCCATGGTCCTGCTGACGTTCTCAGGCGTCTCGAGTGAGAACCCGTTCACCAGTCGCGAGTCTTCCATAACCGCTATTATAGTAGCTGTAGAAGGCAATGGCGCAGCTAAGCGCTCATATTTTGGCTGCTCTACCTCTTCAGAGATGCCCTCGCGTCAAGCGAAACCAGGGAAGAGAGGCGTTCGCGCGCGACTCCCGCTGTAGATCGGACCTGTTTCTTACGCCCAGAGCAGGCTGACCTCGTAGGCTTCGAACTGAGGGTAGGATACGCGCAGCAGCAGACGGGAAAGGTGCGTCCTGGCTTCACGGACGTTGACCTCTGCCATGTCCAGACACTGGACCAAGGTTTTGACTAAGTCAAGCCCAATACACGGTCATGGCTGGAGCTCAAGGTGCCAACCGGCGCCTGCCAAGAACATGCCGAGACAAGACAGGCGAGGGCCAGCCGCCCTCTGGCCACCCGCCTGCATCAGATTCAGTTTTCAATGAGCCAGCGCGTGGCACCGGCGAACCGGCGCGATACACGTGCTCCAGACTCTCGCAATGGAGATCCTCCTGACGACTTTCCAAGGTGGCCTGCTTGAAGCGGACGGGAATATAGCGTCGGGCTCGGGACTCGTCAAGCTCCCAATTCGCTATTGACCTACCCAATTTTCAAAAGACTCTTTTGGCGAGAAGAAAAGTCTTTTGCCTCCAGTTAAAAGTCAATTGGGCGCGGATTGAAGGCAATGATCCCGAGATTTGGATTGCGATCTCACGAGAAAGAGTATTATGCTCCGGTTCGCCGAGAACGGAGCGAAGAAAAGAGCAATGGCTCGGGGCATTGAGCTATTCGAGCGAGGGTGAACGCTTTTCTTCCGCGAAGTGACCCTCTTCTGCGCCGAATTGGGTTTTCTCCGGAGGTTCCGGAGCAATTCCGGGGACAAAAGGGTTTTCGCTCGAGCTCGGAAGGCTTTGCTGGATTTTTGGAAGCTGAAGGACTGCAAGGACCGCAAAGACTGCAAGGATAGAGAAGACCGCTCTCCATCCTTGTCGTCTTTGCAGTCCTTGAGGTCTTTTGGGTCCTTGAAACTCTGGCGCCTACTTCCAGGCGGGCTCGCCGTCCCGCTTGGGGGCCCAGGCGAGGGTCAGGAAGCGGACCTCGACGTCCGTCTTGCGGGGCTTGAGGCCCAGGATCTCGAGCTCTCCCGCTTCGGGGTCGAAGCGATCTTCGAGGTTGTCCACCTCGGTCTCCAGCTCGGCGTTCAGGTCCGCGAGCTGCTTCTGGAGGGACTCGATGTTGTCCTCGGCCTGGGAGACGTCCTGACGCTCCTGGTAGGCGCGGCCGACGCCTCGGACGGCGGTGCCGGCGGCGGAGAGGGTCTTGCGGCGGCCGAAAAACATCCCGAGCACGGCGGTGCCGGCGGAGATCACGGTCTGCAGAGTCGCCTGCGACGCCTGGGACGACTGCTTCTCCTTCATCTGCTGGGCCCGGCGGATGCGCTCCTGGAGCTGGGCGATCTTCGTGCCGTACTTCTTGCGCAGGGTCTCGACGTGCTCGTCCCGCTTCTCGCGCCCCCTCTCGGTGAGACGGATACGGAAGTCCCGCTCGGACTCGCCCGGCCTCGACACCTCCCCCAGCGTGTCGCTGCGGAACAGCTCGCAGCGGCGGGTGCGGTAGAGGCACTCCTCCAGGGTCCGGCGCCAGGCGTCGTAGCTCTTCGCCTTGACGGCCGGGGCCGGCAGGGCGGCGAAGCCCGCGCCGGGCACGGGATCTCTCTCCAGGTCGTCCTTCCCCAGGTCCGCGGCCTCGGCGGCGTACCAGTCCGCGCCGTCCGCCGTCAGCGGCGCCAGGAGGGCGACCTCCTCGGCGTGGTCGATGCCGCGCTTGGCGTCCTGGTAGTGAACGGTCGCGGCGGCGAAAAGGTAGGGCTCGTAGGCGATCCCCTGGGGCTTCGAACGGACGGGGAGGAAACGCTGGGAGACGTCCGGCGGCAGCACCGGCGCGGTGCCCCCGGCTTCCACGGCGGGAGGAACGGCAGGCGCGGGCCCCGGGGCCGTTCCGGTCGGCTGCTGGGTGGCGACGGGGGCGGCGGAGGGCGCCTGCTTGACGGGGTCCATGAGGCGCTTGATCTCGGGCCGGGTCAGCGGGCCGCGCAGGTAGGAGAGGGCCCAGCGGGTCTGGAAGAGCACCGGCTCGTCCTCGTGGACGTTGTGGAGCAGGAAGACACGGTTGCCGAGGCCCGCCAGGACCTGCTCCATGTGGGCGCGGTCGAACTTGCCGCCGGCCGCCGCTCCTTCGAGGCCGTCCATCAGGCGCTGCTTGTCGCGCTCGGTCTGCAGGCGCCCCAGGAACCAGGTGCCGACGTTGGCGAGCCCCTTGTAGTCGAGGTCGACCGGGTTCTGGGTGGCGAGCACGAGGCCGAGCCCGTAGGCGCGGGCCTGTTTGAGCAGGGTCAGGAAGGGTCGCTTCGACGGCGGCTCGGCCACCGGCGGCATATAGCCGAAGACCTCGTCCATGCAGAGGATGGCCCGCAGGCTGGTGGTGCCCGGACGGCTGCGCATCCAGCCGATCACCTGGTTCAAGAGGAGGGAGACGAAGAACATCCGCTCGCGGTCGGAGAGGTGGGCGATCGAGATCACGGCCACCCGCGGCTTGCCCGAGGCGGTGTAGAGCAGCCGGTCGACGTCGAGCGGGTCGCCGCGCAGCCAGGCCGCGAAGCCGGGCGAGCCCAGCAGGTTGTTGAACGACATGGCCAGGGCGAAGCGCTCCTTGGCCGGATAGAAGGACTCGAGGTCCATGACCCCGACCCGCTCGATAGGCGGCTTCTGGATCTGCTGGATGAGGGCCGCGAGGTCGAGGCTCCGGCCTTCGCGCCAGGCGGCGTCGAAGATGCTGGAGAGCAGGATGTGCTCGCGTCCCTGGATGGGATCGGAGTCGACGCCGAGCAGGGAGAGCAGGCTGGAGACCAGGGTGCCGATGCGCTCACGCAGCAGGTCGCCGTCGGCGATCACCTCGGGAGGCGGCGCTCCGAGCGAGGAGAGGATGGAGATCTGCAAACCCGCCTCGCTGCCCGGGGTGTAGATGGCGAAGTCGGCAGCCTCGCGCAGGCGGGCGATGCGGTCGCGCCCCTGGTCCCAGCGGGCGAGCCCGCCGCGCCAGGTCTCGGCCTCCTTGGCCGCGAACGCCTCCGGCGTCAGGCCGGCCCGGGCGGCGGCATCCGGATCGATCCAGGGCGCGAAGTCGGCGGGCCGCAGCTCGGGGAAGGTGAGCAGCAGGTTCGCCAGGTCCCCCTTGGGATCGATGACCAGCGAGGGGATGTGGTCGATGGCCGCCTCTTCGAGGAGGCCGATGAGGAGGCCGGTCTTGCCGCTCCCCGTCATGCCGACGCAGAAGGCGTGGGTCAGCAGATCCCGGGAGTCGTAGAGCAGGGGCGTAGGCTCCGCCTCGGCGCGCGCCGCGTCGTAGGGCCGCCCGAGGTAGAACGCTCCGAGTTTTTCGTAGGCCGCGATTTCGTCCGCCATAGGGCGGGATCTTACACCGCGGCGGGGCCCTCATCACCCCGGCCCTCTTCTCCCAGCCTCCCCCCCGTCCGCCGGGAGAAGAGGGAGCAGTTTGTCGGGTTTGTCTTACCAGGCCCGCGGATCCATCTCGTACGGCAGCGGCGTCAAGCTTTCGAGACCGCCGCCGGGCGCGAGGTGGAGCAGATCTTCCAGGCGCACGCCCCAGCCGCCGGAAGGATCGTAGAGGCCGGGCTCGAGGGTGAAGACGTCCCCTTCCCGCAGGACTCCCTCGGCGCCGGAAGCTTTCTTGAAAGTGGGGAGCTCGTGGAGGTCGAAGCCCACGCCGTGGCCCAGGTTGTGGACGTAGCCGCGGGTGGTGCCGGGCTCGGAGATGGGGGTCGGAAAGCCCTCGGCCCCGAAGCGGTCGCAGACGGCTTCCTGGATGTCCCAGCCGCGCACTCCCGGAGCGGCGCGCAGGGCGGCGGTCTCCAGGGCGGACTGGACGAGGGCGTGGGCCCGCGCCAGGGCCTCGGGCGGCGATTGTCCCGACACGGGGACGCAGAAGGTGCGGGTGCAGTCCGCGAACAGACGGCCGCGGGGGAAGACGTCCACCACCAGGGATTCGCCGGCGCGGATCACCCGGTCCTCGGTGCCGGACGAATGGGGGATCGCCCCCTCCTCCGCCGGGGCGATGATGTTGCCGCGCGGCTGCTCCAGGCCCAGGCCGGCGAACACCCGGGCGACCTCGGAGCGCAGGCGGCCGACGCGCAGGCGCTCGCCCTCCAGCCACAGCTCGCGGCCGTTCGCGGAGTCCTGAACGGCGGCGGCCAGGAGGCGGGCGACGGCGCGCAGGGCGGCGCCGGTGGCCTCCGCGGCCTCGCGGATGCCGGCCACCTCCGCCGGCTGCTTGCGCTTGCGGGCCGCGTAGACCAGGGCGTTGCCCGGCACCCAGATCCAGCCCATGCTGCTGAGGGCCGAGCAGGCGCCCTGGATCACCCCTGCCGGCCCGTGGCCGGCGAGGGCGACCCGCCCGGGAGTGAGGCCGCAGCGGTCGAGGGCGCGGGCCGCCACCCGGGCGAGGAAGTGCGACGGCTCAGGCAGCTCGCTCGACCAGCGGGAGACATCCAGATCCTCCGGCGTCAGCAGGGCGAGCCCGGTGGCCGCCGCCTCCTCGCGCTCCATGGTCGTCAGGTAGGCGAGGCGCGGCTCTTCCCCACGGGGGAGCACCAGAAGGCACTCTCCGATATGTGGGGGATCATGGACCGGACCGGCGAGGAAGGGAGCGAGGTCGGTGTCCTGGGCGGACGGCGCGAAGACGAGCAGGGCCTTGCAGCCCAGCTCGTCGAGCCCGGCGGAAAGCTCGGCGAGACGGGCCTTCACGCCAGGTCCGTCCCGGCCCGAATCGAGAAGAGGCTCACCGCCGGTCGTCTCCCGCTCTTGGTCGTCCCCGCTTTACAGATTGCGGTCGATGAAGCTCTGGAACGCCGACTTGGGCATGGCGCCCATCATGCGGTCGGCCATCTCGCCATTCTTGAAAAGAATGAACGTCGGGATGCTCGACACCTGGAACTTGTAGGCGAGCTGCTGGTTCTCGTCGATGTTCAGCTTGGCGATGCGGACCTGGCCGACCCGCTCCACCGCCAGCTCCTCGAGGGTCGGCGCCACGGCGCGGCAGGGGCCGCACCAGGAAGCCCAAAAGTCCACCAGCACCGGCGTTTCCGACTTCAGGACCTCGCTCTCGAAGTTCTGCTCATCCAGCGTCACGATGTTGTCACTGGCCATGATTTCCTCTCCTGATCCTAGAGAATGGCTCGGCATCCGCCGCCGCCCTGGATTTTAGACGTAAGGGCCGCGACAGGGCGGCCCTACTCTACTTCCAAACCGGCGGCGGCCACTTCTTGTTCCATCCGCCGCCGGAAGAAGTACTCCCGGGTGGTCTCCACGTCGCGTCCGATCTGGGCCGAGAGGTCCATCACCGTGGGGAAGATCCGCTCTTCCCGCAGACGCTTGTGGAACTGGAGGTCCACCTTCTGACCGTAGACGTTGGCCTTGAAGTCCAGGATGTGGCTCTCCACGACCCGCTGGTAGTTCTCGTACACCGTCGGCCGGGTGCCGATGTTGGTCACGCAGTCGAAGGTCGCGGGATAGCTCGGGAAGAAGACCCGGCTGGCGTAGACGCCGTCGGCCGGCAGCAGCTTGTTCTCGGACATGACGTTGATCGTGGGCCAGCCCAGCTTCTGCCCCATGCGGTCGCCGCGGGCGATGGTGCCCGAGATCGAGTAGGGACGGCCCAGCAGCTCCGCCGCCTCGGCCACCTTGCCCTCGGACACGGCCCGGCGGATGCGGGTGCTGGAGATCCGCTCGCCGGCGTGGATCACCTCGTCCACCCCGTGAGCGACGAGGCCCACTTCCCCTCCCACGCTCTGCAACAGTTCCAGAGTCCCCTCGCGCTTGTGGCCGAAGACGAATCCGGAGCCGACGAAGATCTCCTGGAGGTCCAGCCGCTCGCGCAGGAAGTCGCGCACGAACGAGCGGGCCGGGACCCGGGCGAGCTCCGGAGTGAACCGGACCACGAGCAGGACGGCGATCCCCGCCTCCTCCAGCAGCCGCTCCTTCTGGCGCGGCGTGGTCAGGGGGACGGGCGTGCGCTCCGGGGCCAGCACGGAGAGGGGATGGGGCTCGAAGGTGATCACGACCGGCGGCAGGCCCAGCTCCCCGGCGCGGGCCACGACCTGGCCGAGGATGGCGCGCTGGCCGCGGTGCACGCCGTCGAAGTTGCCGATCGTGCCGACGCCGCTGCGCGGCAGGTCGCTGCTGTTGAACGCGTCTTGAACGACGTGCATGGAGACGGGATCTTATGACTACGGGAGCAATCGAAACAATCGGGGATCGATCGTCAGGCCAGGACGGCGGCGTCGCCGGCAATCACCCGAGCGGCATCCCGAGGGTGGGCGGCGCCCACGATGTGCCCCACGATGTCGTCCGCGTAGGCCTCGGTGATCTCCACCTCGGCGAGCGTTCCGGCCGGCGCGGAGCCGTCGTTGATCAGCACGCGGCCGTCGATCTGCGGCGCCATGCCGTGGTGCCGGCCCTGGAGCAGGTGCTCGGACTCCTCGCACGCTCCCTCGACCAGCACGGCCATCCGCCGGCCTACCAGCCGCTGCCGCTGGGCGAGGGCGATCGGCTTCTGGGCCTCGAGGATCTGGCGCAGCCGGCGGCGCTGGGTGCTCTTGGGCACGCGGTTCTTGAGCTCCGCGCCGGGCGTGCCATCCTCGGGGCTGTAGGCGAAGGCGCCGAGATGGTCGAAGCGGGCCCGCTCGATGAAGGCCATGAGGTCCCGGAAGTGCTCCTCGGTCTCGCCGGGGAAGCCGACGATGAACGTCGAGCGCAGGAAGACGTCCGGCGCCAGCTCGCGCGCCCGCTCCAGGAGCCGCAGGTAGCGCTTGGCGTCGCCGCCCCGCCGCATGGCGGTGAGGATGTCGCCGTGGCTGTGCTGAAGGGGCATGTCGAGATAGGAGCAGAAGCGCTCCTCGGTGCCCATCAGGCGCAGAAGGTCCTCGTCCAGGGTCGTGGGATAGGCATAGAGGAAACGGATCCAGGGGATCGACGTCTCCCGGAGCAGCGCCTCGACGAGCCGCACCAGGCCGTGGCGGGGCATCCCGAGGTCCTCGCCGTAGCGGGTGGTGTCCTGGGCGATGAGGTTGAGCTCGGTGATCCCCGCTTCCTCGAGCTGCCGGGCCTCGGCGACCAGGCTGTCGATGGTGCGGCTGCGGAAGCGCCCGCGCCAGATGGGGATCGCGCAGAAGGTGCAGGGGTTGTTGCACCCCTCGGCGACCTTCAGATAGGCATGGCCCTGGGTGGTGAGCAGCCGGGGCGCCGTGTGGTCGAACACCATGTGGGAGGGCGCCGGCAGCGGCGGACCGCCGCCGATCTGCACCACCTCCCCCACCTCGCGGAGCTGGTCGAGGCCGACGAAGCCGTCGATCTCGGGGATCTCCCGGGCGAGCTGATCGCCGAACCGGTTCACCATGCAGCCGGCCACCAGGACCCGCTCGACGCCCTTGCCCTTGCGGCCGATGACCTCCAGGATGGTGTCGATCGACTCCTGCTGGGCCTCCTCGATGAAGGCGCAGGTGTTGACCACCACCGTCTGGGCGGTATCGAGGTCGTTGACCACGTCGTAGCCGCGCCGCGCCAGCTCGCCGAGCATGATCTCGCTGTCGACGAGGTTCTTCGGGCAGCCGAGGCTGATCATCCCCACACGAGGACGGCCCACATGGGGGCGCTGGACGGGTTCGACGGGGTCGGACATAGGCGCGAAGTCTAACAGATCAGGGGGGAGGGATAATCCCGGCCCCCTTGGGCCGGCCCTCATAACCCCCTACCCCCTTCTCTCCCAGCCTCCCTCCCTGCCGCCGGGAGAGAAGGGGAATGAAGAAGCGAAACTGCTTTTCAAGGCTCTTCAGACAAACATCTCCCTCTTCTCCCGGTCGGGGGGAGGGAGGCTGGGAGAAGAGGGCCGGGGTGATGAGGGCTCGGAGCCACCGTCTGATCGGACCAGGGAGATCAGTACTGGACGGCCTCCTCCCATTCGCGCAGCGCGGGCTCGCTCGTCTCGGCGAAGAACTTCCGGACCTCCGAGTTGAAGTCCTCGAAGCTCCTGACATCTGCCGCGATGTCCAAGAGAACCATCCGGAAAGCTGTAGAGAACTCTGCCAGAGCTTCATTCGGGCTCTGGCCACTGGCTGCAAAGCCGCCGGGGTTGACGCCTTCCACCCAGAACTCACCCTCTTCGTCCGTCATCAGTGCACGGCCCGAGACGGCGACCCTGGCGATGAAGCCGTTTCCTTCGACGAGCTCGTGGCGGCCGAACAGCAGCGGGTAGTTCGTCATGGGATGATATTTTTTAGCGTCTGCCAGCGCTTGTCAAGGAAGCTCACGACACCAGCCAATACCCGCCGATCACGATCGCGGCGGCGGAGAACGACGCGAGCAGCGCCTGATAGGCCCGCAAGCCACGGCCCGTGACGCGGGCCGCCACCAGGCCGAAGGCGGACGAGAAGGCCGTCATCGCCATCACGGCTCCGAGCCCGAAGCCCACGACGTAGGCGAGGGAGGCGCCGCGCGAGGGCAGCGCCAGGGCCGGGAGCAGGCCCAGGATGTGCGAGCTGCCGGCCAGGCCGTGCAGGCTGCCGATCCACACCGCGGCCCGTCCCGGCCGGGGATGGCGGGGCTCCTCGGGGTGAGCGTGCGGCAACCGGGCCAGGAACGCCCGCCGCAGCCCCCAGAGCCCCACTCCGATCAGCACCGCGCCCACCAGCCGTTCGCTCCAGGAGGAGAGGCTCTCGACCGGCAGGATGCCCCGCAAAGCCAGGGCCAGCAGACCCACGGCCCACACGCCGAGGCTGTGGCCGATCCCCCACAAGAGTCCCATCCGCCAGCGCCGGCGCGGCTCGCCGATCACCAGCGGCGCCACGGCCGACAGGTGATCCGGACCCGAAAGCGCGTGCACGAGGCCCGCGAGCAGGCCCGCGAGGGCGGCGAGGACGGTGGGATTCATGGGCAGGACTTTAACAGGGCCGCCGCCGCCGTTGACACCCCCGGCGGCGTTGGCCTAAGTTCCATGCCACAACGAGCTCGACATCCAGGAGAAAGCACATGTCCGGACGAGAAGTTTGCCGACGGATCGCATTGCCGGTGCTGGCGGGATTCTGGGCCTTCTGCGGGAGCGTACTCGGGGCCGCCGGCTTCAGCGCCGCCGATCCCGGCATCAAGGCCATGGGATTGGGCGGGGCCTTCACCGCCCGGGCGAATGACCCGAGCGCGGGATTCTTCAACCCCGGCGGGCTCGCCCTGCTCAAGAAGGGCAAGCTCACCGTCGGCCTCGCCGGGCTTTCCCTCAACGAGTCGCAGTACCAGGGTCAGGCGCCCGGCATCGGCCAGGGCACCACGGGCGCGCAGGAGAAGGGCTGGACCCTGCCGGCCCATGCCTTCACCGCCATCCCCCTGGGCGAGAAGATGAAGCTCGGCGTCGGCATCTATACCCCCTTCGCCTTCAAGACGGAGTGGGCGGACCCCGGTTCCTTCGCCGGACGCTTCCTCACCACCAGCGGCGCGCTCGAGACGTACGACGTCAACGCCAACCTCGGCCTGAAGATCACGCCCAATTTCGGCTTCGGCGCCGGCGTCATCTACCGCAGCTCGCGGTTCGCCATGGGCCGGCGGGTCTCCGGCGTCAATCCCGCCAACGGGCAGACCGTGGACGTCGGCAGCCTCGACCTCGAGACGGACTACGACACCGGGATCGGCTGGGACGCGGGTTTCCTCCACAAAATCGGCGAGCGGTTCGCCTGGGGGGTCTCCTACCGCAGCCCCATCGACGTCGACTACGCGGGCGCCGGCCGCCTGACCCAGATCTCGACCGGCAACGCCCAACTCGATCAGCTCAACCGGGCCACCCTGCCGTATGACCTCGACCTGCCCCTGTTCACCAGCATCTCCTTCCCCGAGACGGCGACGCTCGGCATCGGCTTCGCCCCGACGGAGAAGACCTGGATCGAGGCCGACGTGACCCAGACGGGCTGGAGCCGGTTCGAGGGGTTGAACGTCTCCTTCCCTTTCAACTCGACCTTCAGCCGGACGGTCCAGGGGCCTTGGGAGGACGCGCTGTCCTATCGCGTGGGGGCGCAGATCGAGGTCGGCGGGGGCATTCAGTTCCGGGTGGGCTACGGCTTCGAGGAGAGTCCGCAGCCGGACGCCAGCCTGGCGCCCCTGCTGCCGGATGCCGAGCGGAACATCCTCAGCGCCGGCTTCGGCCGCGACTGGCTGGACATCGCGTTCCAGCTCATCGCGCCGCAGACGCGGGCGACGGCGACCAACGGCGACGGCCTCAACGGGTCCTACAAGGGGAACTCCTACCAGGTGGGGATTTCGATCACCAAGTAGCTGGATCAGGAGCCGAGCGGCCGGACGATCGCTTCCATTCCCTCGCGGCGGCGGAAATCGGAGGCGGCCCGCAGGGCTTCCGTGCGGTCCGCGTAGCGGCCG
This sequence comes from Thermoanaerobaculia bacterium, assembly GCA_035266085.1. Taxonomy (GTDB): domain Bacteria; phylum Acidobacteriota; class Thermoanaerobaculia; order Multivoradales; family UBA5704; genus DATARR01. The sequence goes on along the minus strand of DATFNZ010000006.1, from coordinate 48,551 downwards.
ATACGCACCGTCCGCAGGACGTTCCGCTTCCTCTCCTCGATGACGTAGGGCTCGTAGCCCCGGCTCTGGAGGGCCTGGATGACCTTCTCGGAGTTCTCGGGCCGCTTGAAGGCGCCGATCTGCAGCGAGTAGCGCCCCTCGGCTCCGCCCGCCTCGAAGGCCGGCGCCGGCTCAGGTTCCGGGACGGCGGCCTGCCGCACGGGGCGGGTCTCCAGCCGCGCGGGAGCGACGGACGCGAAGCGCTGCGGCTCGGCCTCCACCGGCTCCGGCGCGGGGGGCTCCGGAGCGATCTCCGCGGGCGCGGCCGGCATTGGCGCGGCGGGCACGGCCGGCGCCGCCTCGGGCTCCGGCTTGCACGGACGGTTGGCGGGTAGCTCGGCGGGCAGGGCGGCACGCCGGGCTAATGGCGCGGGAGCCGTGTAGCCCCCCATGGGCAGACCCCACTGCACGCCCACCAGCACGCCGCCGAAGAACAGCAGGCCGCCGGCCATCGCCATACCGCCCAGCACCAGGACGAGGGACTTCTTGTCGAAAAGGAAGTTGTACATCTCGAACCTCGGGCTCATTACCACCTGACACTTGGATACTGTCGATGATAGCACCAATATCTCAGGCTCCAGGAATCAGCCCTACATCCGCAACAGCTTCCGGAGCCATCCCCGCTTCGGCTTGGCGGCCGGCGGGGCCTTCTTCGGCTGGCCCTTCTTGTCGTACTCGACCGGCGGCCCTACCGGCCGGCCCTCGTGGTAGGCCTGCCGCTCCTTGAGCCGGCCGTTCTCGTCGTAGCGGAGCACGGGGCCGTGCAGGCGGTCGGCCTCGTAGGCGGCCTTCTCCCGGACCTGGCCGTTCAGGTGGTACTCGATCGTCTCGCCGTGCAGCTTGCCGGCTTGATAGCACGAGCGGCGGACGACGCTGCCCAGGGCGTCGTACCAGACGGACTCGCCGCTGAGCTGCCCTTCCTGGTAGACGGACCGGACGGCCTCCCCGCCTCCGGGGTGGTAGAGGCGGAAGTCCCCCGCCGGCTGGCCCTGGCGGTAGCTCATGAGCGCCTGCGGCCGGCCGTCGCCGAAGATCACGCACTCCCCTTCCGGCTGCCCCTCGGCGAACGCCATGCGCTGGCGGATCCAGCCCTTCTCGTCGTGGATGGTCAGCTCCCCGTGCGGCAGCCCGTCGCGGAACTGGGTGCGCTGGAGGACCCGCCCCTCGGGATCGTAGGCGATCACCTCGCCGTCCAGCCGGCCGTCGCGGAATTGGGCGGTGCGCACCACCCGGCCGGCCTCGTCGTAGGTGGCCGAGTCGCCGTGCAGGCGGCCGTTCAGGAACTGGTTCCGCTCGCGGACCCGGCCCGCCTCGTCCAGCACCTGGCGCTCTTCCAGCTCTTCCGAGAGGGGTTCCATCAGGCGACTCCCATGCGCAGCAGGGCGTAGACGAGGCTGTGGACGTAGAGCTCCCGCTCCTCCTGCTGGCGCAGGCGGCGGATCGTCTCCTCGCTGTCGAAGTGGGAGGAGGCCACCTCGTCGCGCACCCAGCGCAGCACGCCGGCCCGGGGGGAGGGCAGCCGCCGCTCTTCGTCCGGCAGCGCCGCCAGCTCGATATCGAGCAGGTTGGTCAGGACGTAGGCGGTGAGCCAGGGGGTGTGCATCCAGGGAGAGCCGGCATAGCTCTTGGCCTGGGCGCGGGCGGCCTCGCGCGGATCGGCGCCGTCAAGGGTCCCCTGCCGGAGCCGCAGCATGTCGAGGAGCAGGGCGTCCAGCTCCTCCCGCCGGCGCCGCGCCTCCAGCGGCGCGCGCTGGAGCCAGGCTTCGACGGCGGCGCCGAGAGCCCGCAGCGAGGTCGGCATGTAGACGTTCGCGCGCCGGGCGTCGCGCCGGACGCGGACCACGGCCTCGAGCACGTCCTGCCGCAGCGGCTCGGCGCGGGCGGGCCGGCCCGCCTTCAACAGCCGCTCGAGCTCGTCGAGGAGATCCTCGAAAGCCTTGGGATCGGCGGGGCGCTTGCGCATCAGGCTGAGCTCGACCGGGGTGCGCCAGATCCGCTCGCCGTTGCGCACCAGGGGGATCTGCTCGACGAAGGGCAGGAGCCGCCGGGCGGGCGCGCGGTCGAGCACGCGCAGGACCTCCTCGTGGTCGTCGCCGGCCCGCTCCACCTCCCGGAGCAGCTCGACGTCCTCGGCGGGAAAGCGCACTCCCGGCCCCTCCAGGCCGCGGCCGGCGTCGGCCACGGCGGCGCGGAAGGCCGCGAAGTCGGGGATCTCGGTGCGCACCAGCGCTTCGAGCCGGCCCAGGATGCGCTCGCAGGCGTGCTCGATCTCCGGCGGAAAGCCGATGCGGCCATAGAGGCCCCGCAGCTCCTCGGTGCCGTCGATCAGCCCCCGTAGATCCACGGGCTCGTCCGGCTCGTCCGCCGGCTCAGCCGGGAGGGGCGGCGGCAGTGGCGCCGGGGGGGTGAGCCGGCGCAGGCGCACGGCGAACATCGCGGCGGCGCCCAGCCCGAGCCCCAGGACCGCGGCGGAAAGGACCATCAGGATGACGGCGGAGGTCAAAGCGCCGCTCCGCTAATTGATCTTCACCAGGCCGCCCTTGAGGGTGAGCATGCCTCCCCCGTCCACCGTCTGCGAGGCCGAGGCCTTGTTGGTCATCGAGATCCCGGCCTTGTTGGTGAGATTCATGGCCGCGTCGTTGGTGAGATCGCCGCCGCCGGCCTTGTTGGTCAGATTGGTGCCCGCCTTGTTGGTCAGCTCCGTGCCGGCCTCGTTCATGAACGCGGTGCCCGCCTTGTTCGTGATCCCCTTGGCGGATGTGATCTTGATGTCGCCGTCGCACTTGATCGTCAGGTTGCCGTTGATGGTGAGGGTGTAATCCCCCGTCACGTTATGGGTGAACTTGGCCTCGTCGGTGTGGGTCTCGTCGCCCGTCACCTTGACTGAGCGGGTGCCTTTCACCTCGTGGGTCTCGTTGCCGGTGTCGACCTTGACCGTGCGGTTCCCCTTGGACACCGTCAGGCTCTCGTTGCCTTCCTGGATGGTGGTGGTGCGGTCGTTCTTGATCGTGTTGATCTCGTCGTGCTTGACGTCCTTCTTGCGGTCGTTCTCGATGACCAGGTTGTGGTCCTTCTGGGCGTGGAAGTAGACCTCCTCGGAGTCCTTCTTGTCCTCGAAGCGCAGCTCGTTCGAGCCGCCGCCGCCCTTGGAGCTGTTGCTCTTGACGGTGCTCCTGGTCTGGTCGTCTGGCAGGGTGTAGGGCACGGTCTGCTCGGCGTTGTAGACCGAGCCGGTGATCAGCGGGCGGTCCGGATCGCCCTCGAGGAAGCTCACCACCACCTCCTGGCCGATCCTGGGGAGGAACATCTGGCCCCAGCTCTTGCCCGCCCAGCCGTGGGCGACGCGGATCCAGCAGGAGCTGTTCTCGTCGTTCTTCCCCTTCTGGTCCCAGTGGAACTGCACCTTCACCCGGCCGTACTTGTCGGTCCAGATCTCCTCGCCCGACTTGCCCACCACGAGGGCCGTCTGGGTGCTGGGGATGACCGGCTTGCGGGTGCGCCGCGCCGGCCGGTAGGGCACGGCCAGGGGGAAGGCCTCGAAGGTGTTCGTGTAATCGTCGAACACGGCCGAGTGGGAGACCGAGGAGAGCACGTAGTCGGCGTTGGCGTCCGCCCGGTAGTGCTTCTCGAGGGTGAATTTGTAACCCGGCAGGAAGGCCCGGCAGCGGCTGTCGCCGCGCAGGAACTTGGCCGGCAGCTCGCAGGCCTCGATGCGCAGCTTGGCCCGCGAGTCCCCCTTGGCCTTGGCGATGAAGCCGCCGGGGTACTCGTAGATCCGCCGCTTGGTGCCGGTGACGACGGTCGAGTCGACGCTGGCGAGCAGGTCCGTCGAGGGGGTCTCGAAATTGAAGTCGTCGAGGGCGTACTTGCCGGAGACCACCCGCTCCTCGATGTCGCAGCGGGTCACAAGGTTCTGCTGCTCCCAGTTGCTGTACGCCCCCACGGCCACGGTGGCGGCGCCGGGCACGGCGGCGGCGGCGGCCGAGTCGTCGGCCAGCACCAGGGTGTGCTTGCCGTCGGCGTGCTCGAAGTAATAGAAGATGCCCTCGTCTTCCATCAGCCGCGACACGAACTCGAAGGCCGTCTCGTTGTACTGCACGCAGTACTCGCGGGGGTCGTAGGTGGCGGTGAGCGAGTCCTTGAAGTCGGTGAACCCGAGGTCGGAGAAGACCTGCTTGATGATGTCGGGCGTGCTCTTGTTCTGGAAGATCTGGCAGTCCGCCGTCAGGTCGCACAGCCACAGCCAGGGCACCAGCTCGGCGTGGTAGGTGGCGAAGACCTGGTCCGCCCCGGCCTGGACGAAGCGGCTGACGATGCCGTTGACGTACCGGTTCGAGCCGTCGGCCAGGAGGACGGTGATGGTGGCGCTCTTGCCCACGATCTGGGTGAAGTCGAGGTCGAGCGTCTCGGACTGCATCCGCAGGCTGAAATGGAAGAGCTCGGAGAGCCGCTCCTCGCCCGCGAAGCCGCGCAGCAGGAGCTTGTCCTTGCCCAAAGGGGTGGAGATCGAGAGATAGGTGTTGTCCTGGGTCCAGGCCATGGGAATCACCTTAAGGGATCAGTCACCTTACCTTGTACGCGAACCCGCCCGAATCGTCGAGCCCCACGTGGACGCGGGCGATGCTCTCCCCCGCCGCCATCTTTTCCAGGATCGACCCGGAGAGCTCCGGCAGCAGCGTCTGGGTGAGGATGTGGTCGACGTTGCGGGCGCCGCTTTCGACCTCGGTACAGCGGCCGGCGATGGCTTCCACCAGCTCTTCGCCGTAGGTCAGCTCGGCGTGGTGGCCGGCGCGGATGCGCTCGCGGATGCGGGCCAGCTTCAGCTCCACGATCTCGCGGACCTCCCGCTCTCCCAGGGGGTAGTAGGGCACCACCACGACCCGGCCCAGGAACGCCGGCCGGAAATGCTTGAGGAGCGCCGGCCGCACCTCCTCCACCAGCCGCTCCGGCGTCAGGCGGTCATGACCGTCTTTACCCGTCTCCCGAGTCAATCGGGCGATCACCTCGGAGCCGACGTTCGAGGTGAGGAGGATCACGGTGTTCTTGAAGTCGACCGTCACCCCCTCGCCGTCCTCCAGGGTCCCCTTGTCGAACACCTGGTAGAAGATCTCGGCGACGTCCGGATGGGCCTTCTCCATCTCGTCGAGCAGGACGACCGAGTAGGGGTTGCGGCGCACGGCCTCGGTGAGCACGCCGCCCGAGCCGTAGCCCACGTAGCCCGGCGGCGCGCCCTTGAGGGTGGAGACCGAGTGGGCCTCCTGGAACTCGGACATGTTGACCGTCACCATGTTGCGCGCCCCGCCGTAGAGAACGTCGGCGAGGGTGACGGCGGTCTCCGTCTTGCCCACGCCGCTCGGGCCCACGAGAAGGAAGACGCCGATCGGCTTGCCGGGATCGTCGAGCTGCGCCCGCGAGGTGTTGATCCGCCGGGCGATGGCGTCGAGGGCATGGCTCTGGCCCACGACCCGCTCGGCCATCCGCTCCCTGAGCGAGAGAAGGGCGTGGATCTCGTCCGTCATCATCTTGCCGGCGGGGATGCCCGTCCAGGCCGAGATGACGGCGGCCACCACCCGGGAGTCGACCCAGACGTGAACCATGGGGTCTTCCCCCTGGAGCTTCCGCAGCTCCTCGCGCAGCTTGCCGATGCGGCCCGCCAGGCGCGCGGCCTCGGCGGGGTCCGGCTTGTCCTCCTTGCCCTTCTCGTCGACCTCGGCCTGGAGGTCGAGGATCTGCTTCGCCAGGTCCAGCTCGCGCTTCCAGCGCTCCTCGAGCTCGGCGTGCTTCGTCTTGAGGCGCGCCAGCTCCGTGCCCATCTCCTCGGGGCTGCCCACCCGCGGCCCCATCCGCCGGGTCGGCGGCTGCCCCGCAGCGCGCTCGCGCTTCAGGATCGCCATCTCCAGCTCCAGGCGCTCGATCTCGCGCGCGGCGTTCTCCACCGGCTGCGGCGTGCCGTTGAGGCCGAGGGCCACCCGGGCGCAGGCGGTGTCGAGCACGCTGATGGCCTTGTCTGGGAGCTGGCGGCCCATGATGTAGCGGTGAGAGAGGGAGACGGCGTCGCGGATGGCCTCGTCCAGCACCCGCACCTTGTGATGCTCTTCGAGATGGGTGGCGAGCCCCCGCAGCATGTCCACCGCGGCGTCCTCGGCGGGCTCGCCCACCTTCACCACCTGAAAGCGGCGGGCGAGGGCGGGGTCCTTCTCGAAGTACTTCTTGTACTCGGCCCAGGTGGTGGCGGCGATGGTGCGCAGCTCGCCTCGCGCCAGGGCCGGCTTCAGGAGGTTGGCGGCGTCGTTCTGGCCCGCGGCGCCGCCGGCGCCGATCATGGTGTGGGCCTCGTCGATGAACAGGATGATCGGTTTCGGCGAGCCCTTGACCTCGTCGATCACCGACTTCAGACGGTTCTCGAACTCCCCCTTCACCCCGGCCCCGGCCTGGAGCAGGCCGAGGTCGAGCAGGCGGAGCGACAGGTTGCGGTGGGACGGCGGCACGTCCCCTTCCGCGATGCGCAGGGCGAGCCCCTCCACCACGGCCGTCTTGCCCACGCCGGCCTCGCCCACCAGGATCGGGTTGTTCTGCCGCCGCCGCGACAGGATGTCGATCACCTGGCGGATCTCGGAGTCCCGGCCGCGGATGGGATCGATCTCGCCGGCGCGGGCGCGGGCCGTGAGGTCGAGGGTGTACTGGTCGAGGGCGGGGGTGGGAGACAGGTCCATGCCAGCCTCGCCGCTGCCCTCCGAAGCCGCCGAAGCGCTCGCGCCGGACGCCAAGGACGATTGGGACGACGACGGCGCCGCGCCGGAGCCGACGTCCTCGGCTGACCCGCGGAACAGCTCGCGGGCGTCCTCGCGGAGCTTGTCGCGGGGGATCTTGCCCAGCTCCGGCACGGACTGCAGGGCGACTCCGCGCAGCAGGTCGTGGTCGAGCAGGGCGAGCAGCAGGGAGCCGGTGCGCACGGCCGGCGAGCGGAGTTGAAGCGAGGAGGCGACCCAGGCTTCCCGGAAAAGCTGCAGGATCTGCGGCGAGAAGGCCGGCGTCCGCGAGTTGCCGGTGTCGAACCGGCCGAGGGCCGCCTCGATCTGCGAGCTGAGCAGCGTGCGGTCCAGCCCGTACTCCCGCATGGCCCGCCGCAGGTCGGTGTCCTGGCCGTCGGGGAGGGCCAGGAGCTTGGCCAGCAGGTGCTCGATCTCGACGTTGTAGTGGCTCCGCGAGACGCAGAGCCCGGCCGCCTCCTCGAGCGTCCGGCGGCACAGCGGGCTCAGCTTGTCGATGAGTGACTTGAGCTCGACGCTCACGGGGAATCCTCCTCAGGAGAAAAGACGGCGGAACGGCTTCTGGATCGTAGCAGGAAGCGGGCGGACAGCGGGATGGTAGACTTGCTCAGAGAGGACTTGCCATGGTCATGCAGATCGAGTTGAGTGAGGAACAGGCCCAGGCTCTCAAGGACATCGCGGCCCGGAAGGGCCAGACGGTACCAGAGCTCATAGTCTCCAGCGTCAACGCCCTGTTGACCTTCGAGGCTCCGTCGGATCGTGAGGAGCTCAAGCGCCGCGCTCTCGCGGTGAGTGGCCGTTTCCGGTCCGGATTGACGGACCTCTCGACCGAGCATGACCGCTATCTGGCAGAAGCCTTCGGCGATTGACGACCTTCCTCGACACCTCGGCCATTCTCGCCCTTTTCGACGCGGATGACCCGCGCCATTTGGAAGTTGACTCTGCGTGGAAGAAGGCGGTCCTTTCCGATGAGCCTTTGCTGACCTCTAATTACATTCTCGTCGAAACCTTGGCTCTGGTGCAGCGCCGCCTGGGCATGGACGCCGTTCGGGCGGTCCAGCGAGACATCGTTCCTCTGCTTGAAATCGAGTGGCTCACGGAGGAGACCCATGAGGGAGCGATGGCGGCGTTCCTCAAGGCCTCCCGGCGCCGATTGAGCTTCGTGGACTGCTCCAGCTTCGAGGTCATGCGTAAGCGGGGGATCACTCGGGCTCTTGCAGTCGACGGCCACTTCGACGAGCACGGCTTCGAGCAGATTCCTGGCTGAGGTTGCGAAGGAGAAACAATGTCCAAGCCCGCCGCCCGCCTCGGCGATATGGTCCTCCAGGACGCGCCCCACTGCCACGCGCCGATCCACCCGCCGGCGCCGGTGCCCACAGCCGTGCCTCATCCGGCTCTGCCGCTCACCATCATCAAGGGCGCGGCCACGGTGCTGATCGGCGGCCAGCCGGCGGCGCGGCTCACGGACACCACGACCCCCTGCACCCTGCCGGGCTGCGTGCCCAACGGCCCGGGGATGATCGCCCTGGGATCGGCCACGGTGCTGATCGAGAACATGCCCGCGGCGCGCGTCGGCGACATGACGGCGCACACCGGCTGCGTGGCGCCGATCCCCAGCCCCGTCGGCAAGGTCCTGCCGCCGGGGTGCCCGACGGTGCTGATCGGCGGCTAGCCACCGCTTCCCAGAGACGGTCCGAGCTGATTCGACGGACAAAGTCCGAGATTCGGCCTCTGAAATCCCAGATAGGGTCCCGAAACCCGAGATTCAGACGCTGAAGCCTGAGAATCGCTCTCCGAAGCCTGAGAAACACTCTCCGAAGCCTGAGAATCCAGTCCGGATCTCCCAGATTCGCCGTCTGATCTACCTGCTTCGGTCTCTGATTCTCGAGCTTCGAGGCTCGATCTGCCTGCTTCAGTCTCTGATTCCGAGCTTCGCCACTTAGAATGGCGCCGTGCCGAGGAAAAACTGACATGCGGCGCCGCCACCTGGAGGATTTGCGCCCCATCTGCCTGGTCTGTCAGACCAGTCTCACCCTTTCCGCCGTCCTCAAGGAAGAGCAGGGGCACGTCATCGAGGGCACCCTGCGCTGCCAGTCGCAGACCTGCCAGCGGGAGTATCCGATTCTCGACGGCATCCCTTTCCTGCTGGCCAACCTGCGCGGGTACGTGGCCGGTGCCATCGACCAGATCGACGCCCGAGAGGACCTCGATCCGGCCACCGAGAGCCTGCTCGGCGACTGCTGCGGGCCGGGGTCGGCCTATGACACCACCCGCCAGCACCTCTCCACCTATGCCTGGGACCACTACGGCGACCTCGATCCGGAGGAGGCGGCGGGCGGCGATCGGCCCGGCTCCGTCCTCCGCGTCCTCGAACGGGGGCTGGCGCTGGCGGGAGAGATCCCCGAGGGTCCCATCCTGGACCTCGGGTGTGCCGTGGGACGCTCGTCCTTCGCGCTCGCGGGCGGCGGCGGCCGGCTCGTGCTCGGCACCGATCTCAGCGTGCCGATGCTCCGCCTGGCGTCCAGAATCCTCCACCGGGACCGGGTGCGCTATCCGCGGCGGCGGGTGGGGATCGTCTACGACCGGCGTGACTTCCCCGTGAGCTTCCCGAACGCGGAGAGGGTGGATTTCTGGCTGGCCGACGCGGCCGGCCTCCCCTTCCCCGCCGGCACCTTCGCAGCCGTGGTGGGACTGAACGTGCTCGACTGCGTCGCCTCGCCCCACGACCTCCTGGCCGCCCTTCCCCGTCTCCTGGCGCCGGGCGGCAAGGCGATCCTCTCGACTCCCTACGACTGGTCGCCCCGCGCGACGCCTGTGGAAGCCTGGATCGGCGGCCACTCCCAGCGCGGGGAGCACCAGGGAGCGAGCGAGCCCGTACTCCGCGCCCTCCTCACCCCGGGGGCCCATCCGGCGTCCATCGAGGGGCTGCGCATCGTCGCCGAGGAGGCCGACATCCCCTGGCGGGTGCGGATGCACGAGCGGTCGAGCGTGGAGTACCGGGTGGATCTGGTGGTGGTGGAGCGGGGATAAAGGTCAGAACCAAAGGTGCCGATCGAGAGCGGTCCGAATTTCGTTCAGACGCTCCGGCGAGAGCTCCCCCAAACACTGGAGAAGACGTTCGCGGGAGAGTGTGCGAACCTGCTCACAAAGAGCCTTGCTCTCACGGCTCAGCCCGCCCTCTCCGGCGGGAATCCGGACCTGGAAGGGGAAGACTCGCTCGACGCTCGAAGAGATGGGAATGACGGTCACGGTGCGGCTCGACCGGTTCGCCAACTCGTTTTGAACGACCACGGCAGGCCGTGTCTTGCCAATCTCAGATCCGACGACGGGGTCCAGGTTCACCAGGAATACGTCTCCGCGCTTGATCACAGACCCTCGACCTCAAAGCTCGACCACTCCGGATCAAGCGATGGGGCGACCGCTTCGGCGCGATATCCAGCTTCCATCTCCCTCAGGAGCTTCTGCCGCCTGAGTTGGACGACCCGTTCCTGAATGGCCTCGCTTGCAAACTCGCTGAAAGACCTTTCACCCACGAGATCCTTTACTTCTGAATAGAGGTTATCGGCAATCGAGATCGTGGTGCGCATTCATCATCTCCTTCCGCATCGATTATAGATGCAGATTGGGATGAACGCACGCTCGCCTACCGCCCCTTCCTGTACCACTCCCGGGGATCTTGCGTGAACGGATGATACTTCTCGGCCGGCAGCCCGGCCTGGTAGAGGTTCTTGCGGGTCTGGTAGTGACCGGTCTTGTCGTTGTGGCCCACGACTTGGCCCTCGAGGATGCCGATCTCGCCGGCGGCCACTACGGCGCGCTTGCCCCGCTGCCCCTCGGGCGTCCCCGCCGCGATCGTCGGATGGCTGTCTCCCGGGAAGCCGAGGGCCGGCCGGGGCGAGACGTAGACCGGGCCGTTTCTCGACATCCGCACGAAGCCGCCGTAGACGCTGTCCGCCGGACGGGTGCGCCCGGTCTTCACGTCCTCGAGGACGCACGAACCCTTGTCCGAGCAGCGCAGGGCGTAGACCGGCCAGCGCGGCGGGGGCGGCTGAGCGCCGGGCGTCTTGCGGTCGTCGTAGACCACGAAGTCGCCGCTCTGGGTCGGCGGCAGATGGGCAGGAGAGGACGCGCTCTTCTTGGCGTCTCCCCCACTGTCGCTCTCAGACGGGGCCGGTTTGAGCTGGACCGCGGCCCGGACGTGGGGCGCCGGCACGGGAGGCGCGGGGGCGGGACGGGCCTGGAGTGGAACGGGCGCGGCGGGCGCCATCCTGCCCGTGGCTGCCTGGACATGGGGCGCTGGAGCGCCGGGTGCCACCGCCGGACGGGCCTGGACCGCAAGGGCGGGCGCCGCCAGTCGTTGGACGGCGGGCCTCACGGGGGGTGGCGAAATTTTGGGTGCCGGCGGCATGGAGCGCAATCCTCTTTGAATTCTACCCCACCAGCAGCGCCAGCCCCGCCATCTTCTTCAACGTCTGATCCACCAGCGCGTCGAGGATGGGTCCCAGCCGCTCGGAGCTCCGCAGGGGCTCGCCGCCGGCCTCGATCCCCAGCCTCCCTTCCTCCGCCTCCCGCACCAGGACCTCCCGCAGGGCGGCGCGGTCGCGGGTGCCGTCCAGGTGCAGCAGGACCATGCGGGCAAGCTCGTCGTCCAGCTTGAGGATGTGGCGCCTCTGGTTCGTCACGATGGGGCCCCGGGCGGCCTCGCGGCGGGCCAGCGGGCTCGCCAGCGGACGCTCGCTCACCCGCTCCGTGCAGAGGGGCGGCAGCAGGTGGAGGTCCAGATAGCCTCCGCAGTAGAGGGAGAAGAGGATGTCGGCTAGCAGCGCCACCTCGACTTGGAGGCGGTCCAGCAATTCGTCGAAAGCGAGGGAGCGCGGCCACACCTCGGCCAGGGCGACGAGCAGCGCCTTGGTAGGGGGATGGCTGACGACGAAGGCGCGGTCCCTTTCGCCCCGGAAAGCCTCGCCGGCTCCGGAGCGGACGTCCGGCTCCGCGGACTCCGGCCGGACGGAAGAGGCGGCGTGGCAGCGCCGGAGCCGCTCCGGGACCATGGCCCATTGGAGCGGGAGGCCTTCGTGGCAGACGATCGACCGGCGGAAGGTGCGGTTGACGGCGAAGTCGAGGTTCTGCTCGAGCTCGACGCGGTCCCGCGAGGCGGCGCGCAGACGCTCCGCGACGGGGGGCGGAAAGGCCTCGATCTCCGCCAGCTCGTTCTCGGCGTCGGCGAGGTACTGGAGGCCGTGGCGGCCGGCCCGCGCCACGAAGTCGTGGAAGTAGAACGGCTCGTTGCTCTCCTCCAGGTACTCGTGGATGAGGTAGCTCGGCCGGTCGCCGTAGCCGGCCAGGTGCTCGTAACGGGAGCGGAGGAGCTTCGCGTGGGATTCGTCCCCTGGAGCCGCGGCCTCGGCGAGCAGGCCCAGGAAGGCGAGCGACTTTTCGCCACGGACGTAGAGGTCCTCGATGCCGCGGGTATGGAAGAGCATCATCTCGCGGACCATGGCGCGCTGGTGCCAGCCGGGGAAGGTGTTGTAGCTGATGTAGGCGACGCCCCGGGGAGCCAGGTTCTCCCGGCAGATCCGCAGGATGGCCTCCTGCACCTCGGGCTTCACCCAGGAGAAGACGCCGTGGGCGAGGATGTAGTCGAACTCGCCCAGGGAGGCGTCGACGTCCAGGACGCTCATCGCCCGCAGCTCGACGTTGCCGATCTCCAGCGCTGCCAGCCGGCGGCGGCCGTCCTCGATCTGCCGGGGCGAGAGGTCGAGGCCCAGGAAGCGCCCCTCGGGCAGCTCGCTCGCCATCGCCAGGAGGTTGCCGCCATCGGCGCAGCCCAGCTCCAGAACGCGGAGACGGCGGAGGTCCGGCGGCTCCAGGCCGAAGAGGAGGGCGCGGGTGGCGAGGTTGTCCGGATGCGCGGAGTGGACCGAGCCGCTCGGGTAGGGCACGCGGTCGTAGGACTCGCGGACGGCGTCTTTCCCAGTCAACTCCAGGCTCACCGGATCTTTCCAGCCAGCCGCACCTGGGAATCGTCGGCGGCGGCGTCCCGGGTCTTCAGCCAGGCGCTCCAACCTAACCGCGGACCGCAGCCGAGCCGGCAGGGGGGCACCTCGGCGGCCTTGAGGGCGGGGCGGACCGTGAAGACGAGGTCGTCGCCGACGGCGAAGCGCACGAGTTGCACGAGCGAGCGGAAGCCGCGGCCGATGGGCAGGAAGTCCAGGAACTGCGCGAGCGTCAGGGGGCCCACGGCGAGCTCGATGGCCGCGCTCTGGTCCCACGCGCGGCTGCCGAGCACGGCGCCGGCGCCGCGGGCGGAGAGCTCGTGGTTGCGCCCCCTTCTGCCGATCGCCGTCCGCTGCTCGGAGTCGATCACCAGCCAGCGGCCGACGAACTGGGTGCAGCGGACGCCCACCCCGAAGTAGTCGGCCAGCAGAACCTCCAGCCCCACGGCCGAGCGGGCCTGCCGGGCCAGGATGCCCGTGTACTGGAGGAGGGCGCGGTCTTCGACTTCTTCCATGCGGCCGCGCAGGCCCTCGGTGCCCATGCCGAGGAAGGCGAAGGCGGCGCGAGAGAAGCCCACGCGGTCCGGCTGGTCCCAGGAGAGGCCGGGGCGCACGCGCTTCCGCGCCCGGTGGAGCAGCGAGACCAGACGGTGGTTGAAGATGTCGAGGAAATCGCGGAACGCCGGGTCCTTGGCCGCCAACCGCTCGAGGAGCAGCTCGGAGAACGGCGCCGGCAGGGGGCCGTGAGCGCCGGCCAGGCCCATGACGTTCACCGTCATCCGCGCCGGATCGCCTTCGGCGGCAGGCAGCTCGATCTCGGCCACCTCGGAGGCCGGGAAGTCGAAGGCCACCCGCGAGCTGAAGCGCACGGCTTCGCTCCCGGGCTCGATGCCCTCCCCCACCGGCACGGTGTCGCGCGCCATCCGTTCGAGGAGGCGGACGGCCTGATGGAACTCGAAGCGCCACCCCTCCGAGAACAGGAGCCGCGCTACAGAACCGCTTGTTCCCCAGCCATGGGCTGCCAACGCTTCCAGTCTCCTTCCCGCTGCTGGCTCTTGATCACCAGTTGGGTGAATGAATTGACCGAGGTGTAGAGGGCGAAGAACCGGTTGAGCACCATGGCGAGCAGGAAGGCGCCGCCGCCGACGTAGGAGCTCTCGTCGAAGGTCAGGGTGACCTCGGTTCCGTTGCAGAAGCCCCGCCAGGCCTGCCGGCCCACTCGCTGGACGGTGCGGCGCAGGGCCATGTCGCGGATCCCCTGGATGTGCTGGTGGGCCACGGCCCGCTCGGAGGAGCAGTAGAGCTTGAGGATCTCGCGCAGGCTCTTCAGGCTGTCCTCGCCGCTCGAGAACGACAGGTAGTTGAGCGACAGGTGCGAGACCAGCCGCCACAGGGTCGAGCCGTCGGAAGGCGGCGCGATCTGCGGCGTCGGCTTGGTCAGGCAGACGATGTGGGCCACGGGCGCCGCCACGTCGGTCTGCAGCCGGGCGCCGGCCATGAGCTGCTGGGGCAGGGCGCGGTTGGTGCACAGGGTATGGGCGTAGATCGTCTCGTTGGGCGGCAGGAACGGCTTGAAGTCGAGGTCGACCAGGGAGAGGAGCATCTCGGAGCCCGGCACGTCCTTGCGCAGGCTCGCCACCCGCCGGGCATGCCAGAAGGCCTTGTGGCCGCTGCCGGCCATGTGGTGGTTGTAGGAGTAGAACGGCTCGTAGATCCGGCTCCGGTGGCGCGGATCGGTGGAGCCCGAGACGTCGAGGATGGAGTGGATCTCGGTGAACCGCTCCCGCCGCGCGTCGGGCACCAGCGGGTACTCGGTGCGCCGGTGATCGAGGCGGATGGGCTCGGTGGTGCGCGGGAACAGGTTGATGACCGGCGTCGCTCCCAGGGCGAAGGTGTGGCGGTCGATCTGCGGCAGCCAGTTGCCGGGCGCCCGCTTGAGCAGGATGAGGATCTCGAAGGCCCGCTCGGAGCCGTGGCGGCCGAGCCCCGTGACGTCGGCGAACAGGAACTTCTGGGGGAAGGTGAAGTACTCCTGGACCAGCCGGTAGGCCGGCTGGCTGGAGGGCGGGTAGGGCAGCACCTCCTCGTCGCGCCCGAAGCCCACGGGCTCCAGGGCGGCGGCGGTGAGCCGCACGGGCGCCCGCGCCAGGTCCCCCTCGGGCAGCAGCATGACGCTGGCGCAGTCACAGAAGAGCGCCTCGTAGAGGACGTCGGTCACCTGGCGGTCGCCGTGCAGATAGAAGCGCAGGCGGTCGAGCCCGAGCTCGGCGAGCGAGCCGGCGCGGCTCTCGATGCGCAGCCGCAGCACCGAGGCGACGTCGGTGGCCTTGTCGAGGAAGGGGAAGCGGGCCGGCAGCTCGAAGGCGGCCTCCGCCACCGCCACCGGCCACAAGGTCACCGGGTAGCAGGTGCGGAAGCGGCAGACGGCCTCGCCGCTCTCGGCATGGGTGAACAGCGGCGTGTGCTTGGGGATGAGATGGCCGCTGGTGAGCTTGCCCCGGGCGGGGTCGACCTCGAAGGCCGCCACCGTCATCGAGGGGATGGGGTTGAGGTAGTGCGGGTGCAGGATGCTGAGCAGCTCGACGGCGATCTCGGGGAAGTCGCTGTCGAGGTTCTGCTGGATGCGGGCGGTCAGGAAAGCGAACGACTCGATGAGCCGCTCGACGTGGGGGTCCGGCGAGGCGTCGGCCCCGAGCTCCAGGCGGCCGGCCACCTTGGGATAGCTCTCGGCGAACGCCGAGCCCATCCGGCGCAGGTAGGCGAGCTCCCGCCAGTAGGCCCGCAGCAGCTCCTCGCGGCTGTCAGTCGGCAAGGGGCTGCACCTCCACCGTGCCGCTCTTGACGCCGACGACCATGGGGAACGACACCGGCTCGGCCACCTCGTCGGCGGTCAGCACGGCGTCGATCCGCAGCCGCAGGCAGCGCTGGTCCTCCTTCAGTCCCAGGACGGCCACCTTCACCCCGCGCAGCCGCGGCTCGAAGGCCGTCACGGCGCGGACGATGACCCCGGCCAGGAGGCCCTGGTCCTCGGCGCTCCCGGCCGAATAGGCCGAGAGGTCGGGGATTCCATACTCCAGGACGGTGAGCTCGGCGCGCTCGGCGAGCCGGTCCACCGGGAGCGAGGAGCGGGTGTTGAGCAACCGCTCCAGCTCCCGGTGGACCGACTCCCGCAGCCCGCGGAGGTGCAGGGCCCGGAGGGGCCGCGGCTCCGCGGACACGCGAGGCTCGAGATCCACGAGGCGGTCGAACAGCGGCGACCTGACGCGGGTCTCCATCGGCACCTTACTCGACCTTGCGCGTCTCGAGGTCGTGCTTGATCGGCTGCGCCGCGCCGCCCGTGCCGTCGTCCTTCTTCTGCGGCAGATAGGTGTACTTGACGATGCCGTAGTCGAGGGAGACGTTCTCCACCGGCACGTCGCCGGCGCCGCCCGAGATGCTGAAGTTCGAGACGACGACGTGCTCCATCTCGATCTTCAGATACTCGACGGGCTTGTTGTCCGCCGCGCCGTCGGCCCGGTAGCAGGTGACCACGGCGGTCTTGATCTGCTTGCCGGTCCAGCAGTGCTTGAGCAGGTCGTCGGTCGACGAGTCGATGTACTTGGTGAAGGTGAAGTTCGAGTGGTTGGCCTGCTCCACGGAACCGGCGCCGGCCGTGCTGCGCACCGGCGAGGTCGGCTGGCTGAAGCCGTGGCTCCAGGACATGACCTCGATCTCCTTGGCGTGCTCGGCCGCGGTGCTGCCGCCGTCGATACCGTCCAGCTTGATATAGGAATTGGTGGCCATCGTTCAGGTGTCCTTTCTTACGCCGCCGGCGGCGGCAACTGCGCTACGAGGCGAATGGAGGTGGTCAGCTCCTCGAGCTGGAAGTGCGGCCGCAGGAAGACGACGGCCTTGTAGGAGCCGGGCTTGCCCGGGGTTTCGGTGACGTCGACGCGGGCCTCGCGCAGGGGGTACTGGGCCTTGAGCGTCTGGCCGGCGTCGTCGCGCCCCATGACGTAGTTGCCGATCCAGCGGTTGAGGAAGGTCTGCACGTTGTCGGCCGTCATGAAGCTGCCGATCTTGTCGCGCATGATCGCCTTGATGTAGTGGGCGAACCGGGAAGCCGCCAGGATGTAGGGCAGCATCGCCGAGATGCGGGCGTTGGCGTTGGCGTCGTTGGTGTCGTACACCTTGGGCTTCTGCGCCGTCTGGCCGCCGAAGAAGGCAGCGTAGTCGGTGCCCTTGCAGTGGACGAGGGAGATGAAGCCCAGGGTGTCGAGCTCCTTCTCGCGCCGGTCGGTGATGGCGATCTCGGTCGGGCACTTGAGGGCGATGTCCCCCTCGTCGGTCTTGAAGGTGTGGGTGGGCAGGCCCTCGACCATGCCGCCGCCCTCGACGCCGCGGATGGCGGCGCACCAGCCGTAGAGGGCGAAGGCGTTGGTGATGCGCTGCCCGAGAGCCCAGGCCGGGTTGCCCCACAGGTATTTCTTGTGGTTGCGGCCGTCGACCTCCTCGACGAAGTTGAAGCCTTCGACGGGCTTGGTGTCCGGCCCGTAGGGCAGGCGCAGCAGGATGTGCGGCAGAATCAGGCTGACGTAGCGCGAGTCCTCGCTGTCGCGGAACGAGCGCCACTTGATCAGCTCCGCGCTCTCGAAGATCTTCGCCAGGTCGCGGGGGATGCCGAGGTCGGTGAAGCCGTCCATGTCGAACAGCCGCGGGCTGGCGGCGGCGATGAACGGCGCGTGGGCCGAGGCGGCGACGCCGGAGAGCTTCTCGAGCAGGGCCATGTCCTGGGGATGGCGGCCGAACTCGTAGTCGCCCACCAGCAGGCCGTAGGGGGAGCCGCCGAAGGTGCCGTACTCCTCCTCGTAGATCTTCTTGAACAGGGAGCTCTGGTCGAACTCGGCGGCCTTCTCGAGGTCGGAGAGCAGCTCCTTCTTGGTGACGTTGAGCAGGCGCAGCTTCAGCCGCGTGCTGGTCTCGGTGTTCATCACCAGCAAGTGGAGCCCGCGCCAGGAGGCCTCCAGGCGCTGGAATTCCTCCTGGTGGAGGATCTCGTTGAGCTGCTGGGAGAGGAGCTCGTCGATCTGGGCCACGCGCGCCTCGATCGAGGCCACGGTGTCCTTGGAGACGGTCATCCCCTCGTCGAGGATCTGGTTGACGAACTCGCCCACGAGGTCGCGGGCGTAGGCCTGCTGCGACTCGTCGCGGGCCATCTTGCCGTCCTGGATGATGCGGTCGAGCAGCGACTGCTCGGTGGTGGTGGCGCCCGCCGCCCCTTCCGGCGCGGCCTCGGCTCCGGGGTCCTTGGGTGTCTTGTCAGCCATGGTGTCCTCCGTTTCAGGCTGCCGGGGCCGGGGCCGCGCTGGCCTTCAGGGCCTTCTGGTTGTCGGGGTTTTCGACGATCTCCTGGAGGAGGGCGTCGAGCTTGTCGTTGCCGTCGAGCTTGGCGAGCAGGTCCATCAGGCGCTGGCGGGCGTCGAACAGCTTGCGCAGGGGCTCCACCTGCTTGACCACGTTGACGGGGTTGAAGTCGTCGAGATGGCGGAAGCTGAGCTCGACGCTCAGCTTGGTGTCGTCGTCGGCCAGCTTGTTGTCCACCCGCAGGGCCAGGCGCGGGGCGCTGGCCGCCAGGACGTCGTGGAAGTTGTCGCGGTCGATCTCCACGAACTTGCGGTCCTTGAGCTTGGGCAGGGCTTCGGCGGGCTTGCCCGACAGGTCGGCCATGATGCCGACCACGAAGGGCAGCTCCTTCATCTGGATGGCGTCGCCGATCTCGACGTCGTAGGTGATCTGCACCCGCGGCGGCCGGACCCGGCTCAGCTTCTTCTGTGTGCTCTCTGGCATCTCGATCTCCTTTCATCTCCTCGAACCAAGGCGTTGCCTTCACTGCAGCGCCGGAGCGGAACGTCCGTCCGGCCGTTCTTACCTATCTGATCCCCCTCAGGGCCTCTCCCGCATCCCGAGCAGGGTGTAAATCGCGTTCAGGTCGGTGTCGCTCTGCACCAGCTCCTGCAGCAGCTCGCCGAGCGACATGCCGCCCCAGGCCACCGCGCGCCGCACCAGGTAGGGCGTGGGGCTGTGGGGCTCGGTGCGCTGGAGGTAGTCCGCCGCCTCGGTGAGACGGCGGTAGGCCTCCGAGCGGCTGCGGATGGGAGACCCTGCGTGGAGCGCCTCCCCTTCTGCTTCTGCCGGCGGGTAGAAGTCCATCTCATGCCCGTAGGCGTCGGCCGCCGCCGGCGCGATCTGCTCCCCCCGCTCCTCCAGCACGCGCAGGGCGAAGTGCTGCACGGCGAACAGGGTGTCGCCCAGCCGCTGCAGGCTGGGAGCGTCGATGCCGCAGAGGCGGTCGAGCAGGGCGCCGAGGCCGTCGAGCGCCGACAGGGCCTGCCGCGCGTCCGCCGCCAGGGTGGCGTAGAACGGCGTCGGAGTGAGGCTGACGCTGACCAGGAAGCGGTCGACCGTGATCCGGCCCTTGGCCTCGGCGGCGCGCGCGGCCTCGGGATCGCCCTTGCCCAGCCGCTCGAGGTGGCGGGCGCCCTCCAGGTCGGCGTAGGCGCAGGGCCTCGCCTCCTCGCCGGTGGGAGCCGTGATGGGGACCCCGCGCACGCCGTCGGGGATGCGGGCCCCCACCCACTCCAGGGGGGACAGCCGGAAGCCGAAGTCCCCCTCCTGGGGCAGCGGGTGGACCGTGTCCCAGAAGCTCTCGCACAGGCCGGCGAGCAGGGAGAGCCCCGCCGCCGCTCCCGGCAGCCCCTCCAGGCGGACCCAGGCGTCGAGCAGCCAGGCCGCGACCTGGAGGTCCTTGGAGCGGGTCTCGAGGGCGTCCAGGCAGAGCCGCGCCGTTTCCTTCCAGTCGGCGCGCTTGAGGTCCTTCTTCCACACCCCCTGGGGCAGGGCCGGGTCGTCCTCCCGCCGGGCGTCCTCGATCGCCTCGTAGAGGCCCGAGTAGCGCAGCGGCTCGCCGGCCGGCTTGTCGGCGGAGATGGGGGTGAGCAGGGCTTCGAGATCGACCTTCACTTCGCTTCGCTCCCTTGGATCCAGCGTGGCGCGTCCACCGGGAAGACGGGGACCTTCAGGTCCTCGGCCGGCGGCGGCGGGGTGGCGTCCTTGCCGGTCGCCGGCTTCTCCCGGCTCTCCGGCGCCCGCACGCCGATGCGGACGTAGACGCGGGCGATGTCGGGTTTCGCCGGCGGCGGCGGCGGCGGTACCCCGGGCTTCACCTCGGGCTGGGTGGCGATCACGAAGCGCAGCATCTGGAGGCTGGGATCGCCGGCTGAATCCGGAATGCCGGCCAGGCGCAGCAGGGCGAGCAGGCTCCAGCGGTCCGCCCGCTCGATGACGGCGGTGCGCCCCTGCACCCGGGTGCCCGGCAGGTCCGTGCTCTCGACGGGGATCACGGGCGAATCCTTCGCCCACTGCAGCTCCACCCGCAGGGGCGTGCCCCAGGCCCACCGGATCGTCGGCGTCGGGTTCGGATGGGTCACCGCCTGGTCGCCGCTGGCGAGCGACCAGCGGATGATCTGGTCGCCCCCCTTCTCATCCACCCGCAGCTTCTCGCGGAAGCGGACGGCGAGGTCGAACGCCGGCCCCTCCGGCTGCGCCGGGTCGTCGAGGAACGCCTTGAAGAAGGTGCGGACCTCCTTCATGCGCGCCATGAACTCGCCCGTTCCCCGAGGGCGGTCGGCCTCGGGCACGGCGCTCAAGATCGGGGCGTGCTTGTCGTAGAGCTTGAAGAAAGCCCGCAGGTCGGCCGGATCGGCCTCGTTGTCCAGCCGGCCGGGCAGGGTGGTCGAGAAGGGGAACCGGCCGGCCAGGCGCTGGTTGAAGAAGGCCTCGACCTGGCGGTAGCCCTCGGCCGCCTGGCCGCCGGCGAGCTCCCGGCAGCGCTCCCAGACCTGGCGGCGCAGGGCGGCCCGCCGCAGGGCGAAGAAGTCCGACGCCGAATCCGCCAGCAGGCGGGTAGTGATTTTCTGCGAGCAGTTGGCGGGCTCGATCTCGGTGAGGTCCTTGAGGATCAGATCCTCGAGCCCCGAGACCGAGTTGCCGGGCTCCTTGGCCTTGTGAGCCTCGAGCTGCTCGGAGATGGCCGTCCACCGCCCGCGCGAGGCGCGCAGCCCGCGCGACGAGGTGCCGGCGCGCTCGCCAAGGGCCTGCAGGACCGGCTCGGCGTAATGGGAGGAGATCTCCGCCACGTCGGCGCGCTGGGCCTTGAGATAGGCTTCCAGCTCGGCTTCGTCGTCGGCTTCCCAGGCCTCCAGGGCCAGCCCTTTTTTTTCGCCCCTCCACCAGTCGAAGCCGTTGCCCTTGGGCGTGTAGGGCGCCTCCAGCTCCAGCAGGCGGTCGGCGTCGGCGAGGATCTGCTCGCCCTGGGCGGCGGCGGCCTCGTTGACCTGGCTCCTGGCCGTCACCAGCCCCAGCTTGTCGAACAGGCCCGCGAGCTGGGTCAGCAGGGGGGACGCCGCCTGGAAGTTCGCCACCTGGGCGTCGAGCGCCTGGCCGAGCAGCAGCGAGGAGGAGAGGTCGGGCTCCTGGGCGGAGCGCTGGGCGGCGGCGATCTGCTCCATCATGCGGGCGCCCAGCCGGTCGCGGGCCGAGGCTTGGAGGGTGTTGCGCAGGTCGGGCGAGGAGAAAGACGACAGGGTCTTCTGGATGAAGCTGTCGTAGGGCTGATAGAGGGCGGCTGCCTGCTGCAGACCCAGGGGATCCCAGGTCACCCGCTTGAGCGCCGGCAGGGTGGGGATCCTCGCGCCCCCCCCGTCCGCCGAGACGAACCCCTGGTGGGACAGGCCTTCGAGGGCGTCGGCGAGCAGCTTCGCCTTCTCCGAGAGCGCCAGCGCTCCGGTCTTGGCGTTGCTCTCCACGAGGGCGCCCGTCGAGCGGGCTTCGATCTGCAGGAGAGCCAGCCGGAACTCCCTGAACCGTCGCTTGCCATCCTCCTGGATGGCCGCCGCCTCGTCGGGCCCGAGGAAGGCGGTGGAGCGCATCGACTGCACGACCTTGTCGTAGTCGGCGCCGAGCTCGAGCGTCTCGCCCTTCATCCAGGCCAGCTCAGGGGAGGCGAGCTTCTCCTTGGCGCGGCGCAGCAGGCCGTGCAGCTCGGCCAGGGCCGTCACCGTGCCGCCGCCGGAGGGATCCCAGCCGGAGTCCGCCGCCTCCCCCGCCAGCTTCGCCGCGTCCTTGAGGTCGAGCATCAGGGGGTTGCGGTCGAACAGCCGGTCGAAGAGGGCGTCCGACAGCTCGGAGGCGCGGGGAACCGTGCGCGGTTGTTGCTCGAACGGCTTGAAGCGCTCGTATTGGACGTCGGCCAGGGCCCGCACGTAGAGGTCCGAGTTCTCGAAGAACCCCTTGGGCAGCTCGCGGTCGAACAGGTAGCGCACCAGGGGTTTGAGGTCGTCGAGGCTCTGGGTGCTGCGCAGCCGGTTGAACAGCGTGACGTTGGTCTCGAGCGTGCGCAGCGAGGCCACGTACTCCTTCAGCCGCCCGAACTCGGGGGTTTCGACGGGCTCCAGCAGATCCTCCCCGGCGTCCGGCTCCCAGGCGATGAAGGCCCCGCCGGCCGGCTGCAACGCCTCCTCCAGGGGCAGGGCCGCGGGCGAGATCCCCACCGGGCGCGCGGCGAGCAGGATGCGGTCGAGGCTCCATCCCAGCTCCTGGCGGAGCGTCCTCAGGATGATCTCGTCCCAGGCGTGGACCAGCGCCTCCGTCAAGCCCTGGTTGAAGGGGCTGAACCAGGAGCTGGGGATGAAGACCGAGCCGAACCAGTCGGCGTCGAGCTTCGACATACCGTCGGTCAGTTGGACCGCCTTGTCGAGCAGGAAGGCGTGCTCCTCCGCGCCCGCCGCCCGTTTCTCGCGCGTCTCCTCGAGGTTCTGAGCCGTGTTGAGCAGGAACACCCGCAGGTTCTCCTCGCGGGCGCTCAGACGGTACCAGGCCCACCCGACCCCGAGGGTGGAGACCAGGGCCAGGACGACGACCACCGCCCGCAGCACCTGCAGCCGCCGGCCGCCATGGATCAGCGCCAGGGAGCTGGGGTGGGCCAGGTCGCGCTCGGGGAACACCTTGCGGTCGAAGACGTCGCGCACGAACACCGAGCCGCCGACCGCCGCGGGATCGCGCAGCAGGTCCGCGGCGCCGCTCTCGACGGCCGTCAGGCGGCCGCAGAAGTAGAGGCCCCGCAGGGGCAGCAGCTCGTGGTAGGCGCTGGCGCGGAAGACCTGGTTGAGGTACACCCGCAGCGGGCCGCGCAGACGCTGGAAGTCCTGGGAGAAACAGAAGACGCCGTCCGGGTCCTCGAGGACGGCCTGATCGCCGAAGGCCTCGAGCTGGGCGCGGTGGAGCCCCGAGCCGAGCAGCGTGAACGCCTCGTCGACCCACTCCGTGCGGTAGGCGGACTCGGGCGAGTAGGGGCTCGACCAGCCCAGGAGGTCGCCCCGCAGGTGCCGCGGGATCTCGCCGACGAAGCTGGCGAAGCCCGGGATGCTCTCGCAGCCGGTCACCACGACGTACACCGGGAACAGCATCCCCAGCGAGTCCTGGGCCTGGCGCAGCTTGCGGAACAGGGCCGCCCCCTTTTCCGCCGCCGCCGACAGCCGCTGCCCCTCCTCTTCCGGCGGACCGGTCAGCTCGGCGGCGGGAATGGCGAGCACCACGCCGTCGAGCGGGCGCTCCGGACGGAGCTCGCGCAACTGGCTCAGGAAGTGGCGCCATCCCCGCTCGTTGGAGCTCTTGCCGTCCCGCCGCAGCACGAGGTCGCTGGAGACGTCGACCACCACCCCGCGGTCGAAGAACCAGAAAGAGACGCCGTCCCCCTCCTCGGGCACGGGCGCCTCGGGCGCGCCGAGCGGCAGGTTGAGCCCGCTCTCCGGGAACAGGCGGGACCGCTCCGACCCCGCCTCGCCCAGCAGCACGAACCAGGGGAGCCGGTAGCGGCTGTCGCGCCCGCCCAGATGCCGGCGCAGCTCGGCGAGCGCCCGCCGGAAGGCGGCGGACAGTCGCTGCTGCGCGCCCGCCTGCCGGAAGTCGACCACCACCGCGCCCGCCGCCGGCGGCGCCGCCGCCGCGAACGGCGCGGCCGCCAGGCCCTCCGGCTCCGCGGCCTCATCCGCCGGCACCTGGCGCTTGCGGATGAGCAGCACCAGGACGACGATGATCGCGAGGACGATCAGCGCCAGGATGGCCAGCGTCAAGGGGAGGTTTTGCGACAGGCGGGCCAGCAGATCCACGTCGCTCTCCTACCGCCCGCCGTTGATCTTCGCGATCAGCGGCCAGAGCGCGTCGACGATGTCGTTCCAGAGGTAGTGCGAGACGAGGATCCAGGCGAGCAGCAGCAGCAGCCCGGCGAGCAGCCAGCGGCGGGCCGGCGTGAGCCGGCGGGCCGAGCCGGCCGTCTCGATGTTGCTCTGGTAGGCCTCGGGGAACAGCGAGTGCGGCTCCCGCGGCGTGCTGGGATCCCGGTTGGTGAGGAACGTGTAGAGCTCGCGCCGGTACCAGTCGATCCGCGCCTGTCCGTCGGGACCGCGCAGAGCGCCCCGGAACCCCAGGGCGAGCGCCATCAGGTAGACCCTGGCCAGCTCGGCGTCGGCGGGGTCGCGCGTGCGCAGCACGGCCTCGATGCGGCGGAAGACCTCCTCGCCGGCCTGGTAGGACTGGAACAGCTTGAACTCCAGGAGCTGGGTGCGCCAGGCGTCCCGACCCGGCCAGTCGAGGTAGAGGAAGATCTCGTCGGCCAGCGCGGCCATCACGTACTGCGCCCGCCGGTAGATCGCCGACGCGTACTCGCCGCCGCTGCGGCGGACCTCCGCCTCCTGGCGGTTGAGCAGCCCGACGAGGGACTGCCAGACCGCCGACGTCGCCGCGGGAGCCGGCCCAGGGACGATCGATGGCGCCGGCATCACCATCAGGGCTCCCTGCGCCGCGCCCGGGCCGGTGACTATCAAAGCCCCCGTCGGCGAGGCGGGACGGGCCACCGTCACCCCCGGCAGCGCCTGACCTTCCCGGCCGGCCAGCCGCTTCCAGCGCACCACCTCCTGGTAGAACTCGCGGAACTGGGCCAGCAGGAACGATTCGCCCTGGCTGGCGCCGAGGCCGGAGCTGCTCATCGCGGCACCTTGACGTAGAGGACGATCTCGACGACGCGCGGCGTCTCGCCGCGGTCGCCGACGTTCCAGACCTGCAGCACCTGGTTCGGCTGGACGAAATCGGGGTCGGGCTCGAGCGAGAAGAGGAGGACTCCGCTCGCCGGCACCAGGTCGCCCTCCCCCTCGGTACGCGTCCGCCGGGCGCCCAGGATGCGCTTGTCGCGCATGTCCTGGACCAGGCCCTGCGAGCCGATGAGGCTCTGGGCGATCCACTCCTCCACCTCGTCCTCGGTCATGCCGGTCTGCCCCCGCACGCCGAGGACCAGCGGCAGGCTTCGCCACAGCTCGTCGAACACCACCGAGTAGGCGCCGTTCTCGTAGTAGAAGCGGAAGGGGCTGAACGACTCGCTGATCCCCTCCCCCGCGACGCGCAGGATGTAGTCGCTCACCCGCCGGAACGCGGCCATGGGATCGGCGTGGTCGTAGGCCGGAAAGAGCGGCGGCACCAGCCCGTGCCCGACCACCGCGGCGTGGCCGGCCACCTCGCAGAGCGCCAGGTAGAGCTCGAAGGGGTGCGCCTGGCCGGCCGCCAGCACGGCCTCCAGCCGGGGCAGCGCGCCCACCAGGCTGTGGATCATCAGCCGGGTCTCGAGCAGTTGCGGCGCCTGCACCACTCCCTGGGGACGGGCGCGGTCGGAGAGCACCTCGGCCTTCTTCCGCAGCCGCTCGGAGATCTGCGCGGCGACCCGCCCGAAGCGCGAGCCGGGCGCCGCCCGCAGGGCCGGCGGCTCGTAGCCCTCGTCGAGGCTGAGCTTCTCGTCGGAGCGGCGGACCCGGGCGATGGGCAGCGCGGCGTAGCGCTGGGCCGGCGCCTCCGCCACCAGCAGGACCGGGCGCGGCCGCAGCCGCGGGATGTAGACCTCGCCTTCGCCGGACGACTCGTCGATCACCGGCCCGCCCTCGACCGAGCGGTAGCGGGCCATCTCGCCGTCGAGCGGCGCGGGGCCGCGGGCCGGCACCGCCAGGTAGATCATGCAGGCGCCCGCCGCCAGCGCCGCGGCGTGGAGCTTGAGGTCGACCTCCAGGGGCTCCGGATCGTTGGCTCCCCGGCTGACGATCAGGCCGTCCGGCAGCACGGCCTCGATCCGGCCCACCCGCAGCACCCCCTGGGTGAGGGCGGCCTCGTCGATCTCCAGTTGCAGAACTCCCCAGTGGAAGGGCGCGAGGGCCGCCGCGTGGTAGTGCAGCAGCTCCTCCTGGCGCAGGGAGAGCTGCTGGAAGTGCTGCGGCGCGAGCAGCATCCCCTCGTGCCAGTCGATCGCTTCGGTCACCGGACGAGTCATTGCGGCTGCTCCACCGAAAAATTTTTGTCCTGAAGGTGGATCCGCAGATCCTTGTGGGGATCGAAGCGCGCGCGGTGCGCGCCGTCGGAGAAGTAGTCGGCGAACACGATGCCGCCCCGCGCCCCGGTGCCGAACGACAGCTCCTTCGGCGGCAGGCTCTGTCCCGGCACGACCTCCCAGCTCATGGAGACGAAATCCTTCTCCCCCGGGTGATCCTTGAGGACCTGCTCCCGGCTCTCGAACCACTGCCGGGCCGTCTTCGCGAGCAGCTCCTCCAGCAGGTCCTTGTCGTAGACGACGATCATCTCGACCGCCACCGGGCTGTCCTGGTTGATTCCCGAATCCGCGTCCAGCCGCACCGCCGCGTCGCCGCCGAAAAACGATTTCCGGTTGGCGCCGCAGCCCAGGGCCCCCAGCAGCAGAAGAAGCAGGCAGAATCCTCCCGCGAAACGGGAAGGAGAAGAGAAGACGAAAAACCGCTTACAGGTGCAAGACATCGAACAACTTACTGAAGTCGCGCAGTTACGCCGGAGCTAACTAGGTATGGATGGGACTTTACCACAAGTCATATCTGTCACGAGGGGCGGGAGTATCTCGGGGGCGGGGGAGCCCTCATCACCCCGGCCCTCTTCTCCCATCCTCCCCCCCGCCGGCCGGGAGAAGAGGGAGAGGTTTGTCTGAAAAAAATGAAAGGGGCGATTTCTTAAGCCCCCTCTCTCCCGGCGGAAGGGGGGGAGGATGGGAGAGCCCTAGACCTCCGCCGCCCGCATCCTCTCCTTCTCCATCTGGGCGGCCACCAGGCTCGCGTAGACGCCGCCGAGGGCGATGAGCTCATCGTGGCGGCCCTGCTCGACGAGGCGGCCGCCGTCCATCACCAGGATGAGGTCGGCGTCGCGGATGGTGCTCAGGCGGTGGGCGATGACGATGCGGGTGGTGCGGAGAGCCGTCAGCTCGCGCTGGATGTCGCGCTCGGTGCGGGTGTCGAGGGCGCTGGTGGCCTCGTCGAGGAGGAGGATGGCGGGGCGGTGGACCAGGGCGCGGGCCAGGGCCAGCCGCTGGCGCTGGCCGCCCGAGAGGGAGGCGCCGCCGTCGGCGAGCAGCGTCTCGTAGCCCATGGGCATGGCCAGGACGTCGTCGTGAATGTGGGCGAGCTTCGCCGCCTCCACCGCCCGCGACAGCGGCAGCGCGGGCTCCGAGAGGGTGATGTTGGCCCGGATGCTGGTGCCGAAGAGGTACGGGTGCTGGGGCACCACGCCGACCTGCCGGCGCACGCTCCGCAGGTCGAGCTCCGCGAGGTCGGTGCCGTCGAAGAGGATGCGGCCCTCGGTCGGCGAGTAGAGCCCCACGAGCAGGCTCGCCAGGGTCGACTTGCCCGCCCCCGAGCGGCCCACCAGGGCCACGAAGCGCCCGGGCGGGATCTCGATCGAGATGTCCTCGACGGCCAGCGGGGCGAACGGCCCGTAGCGGAAGCTCACTCCCTCGAGCCGGATGCCGCCCTTGAGCCGCGGCGCCGGGCTGACCGTCGTCGGGTCCTGCTCCCGCGGCGTCTCGAGCACGTCCTCGATGCGGTCCAGGTAGCTCCCCAGGAGCTGGAACTGGAAGGCGTTGGTGATCAGCGTCGAGAGGGGCGTCAGGAAGCCGGCGGCCAGGGCGTTCATGGCAAGCATGGTGCCCAGCGTCAGATCGCCCTGCAGGACCTGCACGGCCCCCCAGACCAGGATGATCAGCGGCGAGGCCGTGCCCAGGGCGGCGAGCGTCGAGTCGACGAACGCCGACAGCCGGCCGCGCGACAGCGAGACGTTGAGCACGTCCACGAACAGGTGCGACCACTGCTCCACGGCCCGGTGCTCGGCGCCCGCCGCCTTGAGCGTCTCGATGCCCGCCAGCAGGTTGACCTGATAGCTCTGCGAGCGCGACTCGGTCTGCAGCGAGCGGGACATCAGGTCGCGGGTGCGCTTGCGGGTGAAGAGGAACAGGGCCACGCGGATCGCGCCCAGGGTCACCACCAGCAGCCCCATCGACGGGCTGGCGACGAAGAGCAGGATCAGGTACAGCGTCACCAGCACGCCGTCGAGCACCCCCGAGAGGGCGCCCGAGGTCAGGATCTCGCGCACGGTGGTGTTGCTGCCCATGCGCATGATGAGGTCGCCGGCCGAGCGCTGCTGGAAGAAGGCGTAGGGCAGGTCGACCAGATGGTCGAGGAAGTCCAGGGTCATCCGCGCGTCGAGGTGCGTCCGCAGGTAGAGCAGGAGATAGGAGCGCAGCAGCGAGGAGAGGAAGTTGAAGGCGACGATCGCCGCCAGGCCGACCGCCAGCACGCCGAGGAGCTGGGTGTCGCCGCGCGGGATCACGCGGTCCACCAGGGCGCCGATGAGCAGCGGCACGGCGAGCGCGAAGAGCTGCACCATCCCCGAGGTCACGATGACGCGCTGGAGGACGTTCGAATGCTCCCGCAGCACCTTGACGAACCGGCCCAGGCGGCGCTTGCCGCCGCCCTCCTCCGGCTCGAAGTCCTCGCTCGGCTCGAACGACAGAGCGACGCCCGTGAACGAGCGTCCCAGGTCCTCGCGGCTGATCCGCCGCCGCCCCCCCGCGGGATCGACGACGTCGGCGCCGCCGTCGGGCGCGAGCCGCTCCAGCACCAGGAAGTGGTTGAACTGCCAGTGGAGGATGGACCCCGGCGGCAGGAACCTCAGGTCCTCCACCTCCTCGACCTTGACGCCCCGGCCGCGCAGGCCGAAGACGCGGGCGGCGGAGAGGATCGCCATGGCGTCCGCGCCGTCGCGTCCGAAGCCCGTGACCTTGCGCACGTCGTCCAGCCGCAGGTGCTTGCCGTGAAAGGCGAGCACCATGGTCAGGCTGGCGGCGCCGCAATCGCTGGCCGTGGTCTGCTGGATGAAGGGCACGCGCTGGCGCCGCTTGGAGAAGGCGAGCTTCTGCAGCGCCGGGAAGCGCCGGTGGAGCGGCGAGCCGGGCGCCCGCTCAGGCGGCGCCTGGGCAGGCTGCCCCGAGGGCGGCTGCGGCTCAACCATCGCCGCCCTCCCGCGGCTCGAGCACCGCTTTCAGGGCGGGGATCAGGGCCACCAGCACGGGCTCCGAGCGCACGCGCACCTCGGCCCGCGCCAGCATGCCGTCGTGGTACCGGCGCACGCGCCCGTCCGCCTCGAAGGTGTCGGTGGCGAGCCGCGCCGAGATCCGCACCACGGGGCCGTCCAGCTTCACGGCGTCCGCGATCTCCGTCCCCAGGTAGCGCTGCGCCTCGCCGGGGCCCACGACCTCGTCTCCCACGGAGGTCACGACCAGGTGCTGATAGGCGTAGCGGTAGCCCTGGATCTCCAGGCGCAGAGGCATGCCGCGCTTGAGCAGCGGCCGGTACTCGCCGGGGATGAAGGCGATCACCTCGGGATTCTCCTGGCCGCGCACCAGCGACAGGAGGGACTGACCCGGGGTGATGTGCTGGCCGGGCCGCACGCGGACGTCGCTCACCACCCCGGCCGCGGTCGCGCGCACCTCGCGCTCGGCGAGGTTGGAGCGGGCCAGCTCGCGCTGGGCGCGCAGGGAGAGCAACCCCTGCTCGGCCCCGGCGTCGGCGGGATCGCGCAGACGGTTGATGAGCTGCAGCTCGAGCTCGCGGTCGATGCGGGCCAGCTCGGCGGCCTCGCGGGCGCCGTAGAAGCGCACCAGCAGCCGGCCGGCCGCCACCCGCTCGCCCGGCGCGACGGCCACCTGGGTGACCGTGCCGTCCGTGGCGGCCGTGAGGTCCGTCCGGCCCCCCAGGCGCACCACCGCCGGCCCCGCCGCGTACTCCCGGATGCGGGCCAGGAGGGTGAACAGCAGGCCCGCCGCCAGCGCCGCCAGCAGCAGCCGGTAGGTCCAGCGCATCCACCGGGGATCGACGCGCAGCACGTCCCCCTCGCCGCGCAAGCCGAGCGAATGGTGCTCCACCGCCTCCTCGCGGAACAGCCCGGCGCCGAGGGGCAGCCCGCTGGCCTCCCCCTCGGGCATCCGGAGCTGGGCGAAGGAAGGGGACGCCTGCTCGGCCAGCAGCGCCAGGTTGCGCACCTCCTGCTCGCTGAACGGCGGGCCGTCGGGCCGCCGCACGGCGGCGAGCACGGCGAGCACGCGGCCGTCGGGCCCGGTCAGGGGCACGGCCGCGAAGCGCTCCTCCCCCTCGGCCCGCGGATCGTCCGCCTCGCGGTCGAAGCGGGGGTCGCGCCCGAGCCTCTCCAGCGAGACCGGCTGGCCGGTGCGCACCACGAAGCTGACCAGGCCCACGGCGGCGCTCTCCCGCCGCTCCTCCTTGTCGTCCGTGCCCCCTTCCCAGAGCGTGTCGGTGATCGGGTCGTAGAGCAGGCAGTAGCCCCGGTCCGCCTCGGCGACGTCCTCCACCCCCTCGGCGGCGGCCCGCGCGGCGCGCGCCGGCTCCCGCTGGGAGGAGATCGCCTGGACCGCCGTGAGCAGCCGGCCCGCCAGCACCCGGCGCTGCCGCTCCTCGTCGCCGCCCGGCAGCGCGGCCGAGCGCCAGCGGGCGGCGGCGCTGCGCAGCAGGGCGATCAGATCGCCCGAGGGCACCGTCTCCTGGCTGAGATAGAAGATGCGGTCGCGGTCGATCAGATCCTGGAACAGGGAGGGATCGGGCCCCGCCGAGAGGACGAGGTTCACCCGCTCGGCCGCGGCAGGAGCCGTCTCCGCCGCCTCGAGCAGAGCCCGGGCGCGCTCGCCGCCGATGCCGGCGCCCAGGGCGAGCACCGCCACGGGGTGGAGCGCCAGCAGCCGCAGCGCTTCCGCCTCGGAGCCGGCCACCAGCAGATGCAGCTCCGGCCCGAGCACCCGCAGGCAGGCCTCCGCGCTCTCGCCGTCGAAGCCGGCCAGAAGCGCGATGGGGGATGAATCTCGAATCTTCGAACCTCCTTACCTGAGCTACCGTAGCCGATAGACCCCTGTCCCTGGATTGTACGCCTTCCAGTCGAACCAATAGTCTTTTAGAACGAAGACCTTCGCCAGCTTCTTCCCGGCCAGGGGACCGCTCGCGGCCTCGCCGGCGAAGGTCCACTCGCTGCCCGTTTCGGCGTCCACCAGGCGCAGGGGCGGGCCGCCCGGCTTGGCGAACAGGTTGAGCTCCCGCCCGTCGACCGTCCGCTCGAACGCCCGCACCGACCGGCCGTCCTCCCCCACCACCAGGAGCACGGGAGCGCCGCCGAGGGTGTCCTGCACCGGGCTCTGCTTCCGCAGTGCCGCCATGGGATAGGCCTTGGCCGCGCCCGCCAAGCGAACGCCGGCCACCAGCTCACGGGGGCCGAGCGGATCGCCGGCACGGACCGGGGTCACCACCGGCAGCTTCGCCACCTCCGCCTCCCAGTCTTTCGACTCCAGGTGGGCCGGGTCCGCCGCCGGGCGCAGCACCCGGCCGCCGGGGTTCTCCCGCTTCCAGAGGCCGAACGCGATCTCGTCGTGGAACACCAGGTCGAGCCGCTTCCCCTTCAAGGGGCCATGGACGGCCTCGCCCGTCACCTGCTGCCACCAGGACCCCGTCTGGTCGTCCTTCATCAGGAAGTTCTGGTTGTTGATGCCCGTGAGGTGGAAGCTCAGCTTCCGCCCGTCGATCTCCGCTCTCCACACCAGACCGGTGTGACAGAGCGTTCAGTAGGTGACGGCGATCGGGACGCCCCCCACCACGTCCTGCACGATGTGGTGATAGGCGATCTGACGGACCGGATACGCCGCGGCCTCGCCGTTCAGGACGACGGCCAGCACCGGGTCCTCCGCCGCCACCCAGCCGGCCTCGGCCGCCTGCGCGAAGGCGGTCGTGCCCAGGGGGACGAACATCTTCTCGAAGATGTTCTGGCGCGAGAACCAGGCGGCGCCCGCCAGCGGGACGAGAGCCAGCACCGCCAGCGTCCGGCTCCACCACCGCCCGCCGCGCCACAGCCCGGCCGCGATCGCGACACCGGCAAGGGCCATCAGCAGGGTCAGCAGCGGCGACCAGGAGCGCAGCCCGTAGGACACGGCGACCCGATCCGGCGTCTGCGGCACGAAGGGCCGGATCAGTTGCATCGGCACGGTCACCACGGCGACGGCCGCCAGGACCAGCAGGAAGAGGACGGCTCCGGCCCACCGGCGCCGGGAAGGGTTGGACTGCGTCGGTATTTCGGCCATTAAGGTCTCCTCAGGAAGGCTCGGCAAATCCTATAGGAGAAGCGCCCGATCAGTCGCTCGGCGAACCCGGAGGCCCCGGCTCCAGAACCAGCCGCTCCGTCGCCGCTCCCTCAACCTTCTCCCGGCTGAACAGCAGCGGAAAGTACTTCCCCTCCCCCCACAGCTTCAGTAGATCCCCGTAGTGGGGGCTCGCGGGCTGGCCGGACTGCCCCGGCACGCTGGTGGCGACGGAACGGTCCCAGTCCGCCACGTCGAGGATCTCGCGGAAGGAGGCGCCGTGGCCGACCTCGAAGCCGTCGCCGTCACTGACGTTGACCGTGTTGCCGTCGCCGCCGCGCTCGACCGGCGGGAGATCGAAGAGGGCCTTGCGCTCCGGGTCCGTCCCCAGGATGTGGCGGAAGGTCGCGGTGTGGAGCGTCCCCCAGCGCCATTTGGCGGGATCGGCGCCGAGCTTCGCCTTCGCCTCGGCCACGGCCTCTTCGAGGCTCTTCAGCATCACGGCGTCACGCCCGGACCGCGGGCTGTCGCCGAACCAGCGCGGCGTGGGATTCCGCAGCCGCTCGACCGTCTTCCCGGGGTCGCCCGCGACCACGGACAGCCACTTCTCGGGCAGGTGACGCTTGAAGAGGGCGGGAACCAGCTTCTCCAGCCAGATCTCGTAGAGCGCGGCGGCCGCGGAGTCCCGGGCGATGGTGCCGTCCCAGGCCGCGAGCCTCTCGATCCAGGGGCGCAGCTCCGGGCTCGCTCCCTTCACCTCCGGCAGCAGCCGCACGAGCGCCTGGGCCGGCGGCGAGACCTCGTCGTGCTGGAGCCGCTGGAAGTCCGCGACGTCGAGCTTCCGGCTCCCTTTGCCGAGCACGTCCACGATGCGCTGGAAGCGGTCTGGTTCGCCCCAGTCGAAGCCCAGCTCGTGGGGATAGCCGGGGGGCAGGATGTTGTGGTTGGCCGTGGCGAGGAAGTGCTTCGGCGGATTGAAGGCGCCGGGCAGCTCGGAGGCGGGAAGGAAGCCCTGCCACTCGTAGGCTCCCTCGGCCCCGGGCACCGGCAGCAGGCCCGACCATCCCTTGCGGATGGGCGCGAGGCCCGCCACCTGCCAGCCGATGTTCCCCTCGACGTCGGCGTAGAGCAGGTTCTCGGACGGCACCTTCCAGCGCTCCAGGGCCTTGCGGAACTCCGGCCAGCTCCGCGCCCGGTTGAGCGACAGCGAGGCGAGATAGCCGGCCGTCCCCGGCTCGCTGCCCACCCAATGCAGCACGTAGGCGCGGTGGCGCTGCCGGTCCTCGTGGATCACGGGGCCGTGCCGGGTGAGCTTGAGCTCGGCCTCGACCGGCTCGCCGCCCCGGACGGCGATCCTCTCCCGCTCGATCCGCATGGGCTCCCAGCGCCCCTGGAAGCGGACCTCGTTCGGATTCTCGGGGTTCGTCTCCTCGACGTAGAGGTCCTGCTGGTCGATCATGGCGATGGTGAAGCCGAAGCCGACGCGGTCGTTGTGCCCCGCCGCCACGCCGGGGAGGGCGGGCTCGCCGGCGCCGATCACGTTCCAGCCGGGCCCCACGAGATGGACGAGGTAGCGCAGGCTGGGCAGGGTGAGGGTCCGGTGGGGGTCGTTGGCGAGCAGCGGCTTGCCGGTCGCGGAGAGGGTGCCATCGACCACCCAGTTGTTGCTGCCGTCCGCCGTTTTTTCTTGGAACCGGATCGGCGCGCCGGCGGCGCCGGGGAGCTTCGCGACCTCCTCGCCGATCGCCTCGAGGCCGATGCGCGGCTGCTTCTCGAGCGGGCGCGGCGGGTCGGTGGCGACCAGCTCGTCCGCCATCTGCCAGCCGAGCTCGGTCCCCAGCCGGGCCCGGAGCACCTCCATGGTGGCGTTCAAGGTCATGCCGAAAGCGGCCATGCGATTGAGGCAGACCTCGGGCGTCCAGGGCTCGGGCCGGAAGCCCGCGAGCTGGAACTCGACGGGCAGCCGGCCGCCGCTCGGTGACTCGATAGAAGCGATGTAAGCGTTGATCCCGCGGACGAAGGCCTCGAGGATCGGCTTGGCGTCCGGGGCGTAGCTCGCGTATTCGGCATCCATGTCGCCCCGGTAGCGCAGCAGGCGGGCGAAGCGGTCGCGGTCGACGGCCTCGGGTCCGAGCACCTCGGCGAGCCGCCCCTCCCCCGTCCGGCGCCAGATCTCCATCTGCCAGAGACGGTCCTGAGCGGCCACGAAGCCCTGGGCGAAGAAGAGGTCGTCCTGCGTCTCGGCATAGATGTGGGGAACGCCCCAGGGATCGCGCAGCACGGTGACGGGCTTCTGGAGCCCCGGGACGCGGAGCGTGCCCGAAGTCTGCGAGAGAGCGGCCTTGGCGCGGACGGCGAGGTCCGGCTCGCCGCCACGGGCCGGCGGGACGGCCAGCAACCCCGCGACGGCGAGCAGGAGAAGGGAGCGGTCTCGCATCATCTACTCCAATAGTAACAATGGCTTCTGTCCAGAAGCGAAACGTTCTTCAACGGGAGGCGTAGCCTACACCTACGCCTCCTCACCCGGCCCCAGCCGCGCCCCGGCATCCAGCCGGGCCGCGGCCGGAATCCGGGCCCGCCGTCCGGCGAGGGTGAGGTCCCCGTCCCTTTCGCCCACCGAAGCTCCCTTCCCCACCCGGACCTCCGCGTCGAGAATCGCCCGCTCGATCGAAGCTCCGGCGCCGACGACGACCTCGTCGAGCAGGACGGAATCGCGGACCTCCGCGCCCTCCTCCACGACCACGCCGGGCCCGAGGACGGAACGCTCGACGCGGCCGGCGATGCGGCACCCCGGCGAGATCAGGCTGCCTTCGATCCGAGCCGTACCCTCCACCCGGGCCGGCAACCTTTGCGTCCCATAGGTCCTGAGGGGCCACGCGGGATCGTCCAGCACCAGCCCGGGCTGCCGCTCCAGGAGATCCATGTGGGCTTGCCAGTAGCTCTCGACCGTTCCCACGTCCCGCCAATAGCCCTCCAGCCGGTACTCGCGGGCCCTCCCCTCCTGGACCAGGGACGGGATCAGCTCGTGGCCGAAGTCCTTGAGGCCGCTCTCCTCGCCGCCGGTCCCGTCCGCCAGCCGGTCCAGGGTATCCATCAGCTCGACAGCGTCGTAGACGAAGACCTCCGTGGTCACCAGGTCGCTGCGCGGCGACTCCGGCTTGTACTCGAAGCCGGTCACCTTTCCTGCCCCGTCCACCTCGACGACTCCGAAACGGCTGGCGTCCTCGCCGGGCGGGAGACGGGTGGTCACCAGGGTTACGGCGGCATCGGTCTCCCGGTGCCGGTCGATCACCTCGCGGTAGTCGAGCTTGTAGACATGGTCGGCGCTCAGTACCAGGAGGAGGTCGGGATCGAGCTCGCGGATCAGAGACTTGTGGCGGTAGATGGCGTCGGCGTTGCCCTGGGCGAAACCGCCTTCGTCCGACCGGCTCTTGCTCTGATGAGGCGGGAGGACCTGCAGGCCGCCATAGGTGCGGTCCAGGTCCCACGGCCGGCCGTTCGCCAGGTGCTCGTTCAGGGAATGGAGCTCGTACTGTTCGATCACCCAGACGTCGGAGACCCCGCTGTGCAGGCAGTTGCTGAGGGGGAAGTCGATCAGGCGGTACACCCCCGCGAAGGGCATGGCAGGCTTCGCCCGCTCGGCGGTGAGCACCTCCAGGCGGCCTCCGGCGCCTCCCGCCAGGATCAGGGCCAGGGTCTTGGTACGCGGCATCGTCTCTCCTCTCCCCCTTCCGGAGGAGAGACGATGCCGTGCAAGGAGCGGACCGCCGCCCGCTCCCAAGTGACTACTGCTCCCAAGTGACTACTGCAGCGCCTCCGGCGCCGGGCACCCCGGCGTCGCGCCTGCCGTTGCAAGGCCGTTGATCGTGACCGTCGTCGCGCCCGGGAAGTTCGCCGGCTTGGCGCACGCCGGCGGCTCGCCGTTGACTACCGGGTTGCAGGCGAGGGGAGCGAAGGTGTAGTTGCTCCCCTGCTTGAGCACCCAGAAGAGCCGGTTCGAGGCGTGGCGCAGCCTTGGGAAGTAGTAGAGGAAGTCGCCGCCCAACCGGTACAGACAGAGCGTGTCGTGGAGCTTGGCTCCCACGGTATAGCCGGCCGGCGGCGTCACGATCAGCGACGGGCTCTGGCCGCGCAGGCGCAGCTCGTTGATGATCCAGCCGCCGGTGTAGTACTTGTCGGTGGGCCATGCGCTGATTCCCGACGGCACGGTGCCGCTCAACAAGGCGTAGACCTTCTCCCGGTACTCCCACTCACCGGGATTGGGCCAGGCGGGGAAGCGCGCGCCGGGCGCGCGGATCAAGCCGCTGCCGTTGGCGATCTGGTCCCAGAGGTACTTCTCGTCGGCCCACCACTGCCGAACGGCGTTGAGAACGGTGGTGTCCGGAGAGGTACCGCCGCCGTAGGTGGGGCCGTTGACCAGCGCGAAAAGGTAGGCCGCTCCCATCCCCGCGATCCAAAGCTGGCCGTGGCTGATGGTGAGAGCCTCGTCCGTGTTGGCGTTGGCCGCGTAGTGCCCGTAGGTCTGCTGCGCGGTGAGGAGGTCGAGCAGGTACTGCCGCGCGCAGGCTCGCGTCTGCGAGTTGGCGGGCAGGTTGCGGACCGCCCAGCCGTAGTACCAAGCGCGGCCGAGCAGCTTCTGGTTCGGCGAGCCGTCCGTCAGGTCGCCACAGGTGCAGTTGGTGCCGCAGGAGCATTTCTGAGCGCAGGGGCAGGGATCTGGACACGGGGTTGCCGGATTCCGGTAGACCACCGGCAGGCCGAACATCTGCTTGGCAAGGTCGTGCACGCTCTCCATCTGCAACTGCTCGGCCCCCTGTGCCGAGGCGGCAGTGACGAACGCGAAGGCGAGCGCGATTCCAATTCCGTACTTGCAGAGTCTGCGGATCATCGAGACCTCCTTTGTGCCCTCCAAAGAAATTATATTCTTAAATATGCCTAAGCATCAAGTCCGCCGCCGGTATCAAGGCAGGCTAAGATCTCCTCCATGCACCGCCGATCGCTCCTCCCGCTCGTCTTCGTGCTCCTGGCCTCGGCCGCCGCCTGCGACCGCCGGGACATCGCGGGGGAGGCTCCGGTCCCGCGGCCGGCGGACCGGCCCGCCGCGCGACCGGCGCCGCCCCCGCCCGCCCCCGCTGCCGCGCAGGAACGCGAGGGATGGATCGGCGTCGTGGTGGCCCGCGAGTCGGTGGACGTCACCGCTGACTCTCAGGGCAGGCTGCGGGCCGTGCACGTGTCGATCGGCGATCAGGTCCGCCGGGGCGACCCCATCGCGACCCTCGACACGAGCCTTGCCGCGCAGGACCTGGAGATGGCCCGCTCGGCCCTGCGGGGCGCCGAGGCTGACGAGCAGCGGGCCACGGACGAGATGGCGGAGGCCAAGGCGAGGAACGACCGGCGGCAGAAGAACCCCGATTTCTTCTCCAAGGAGGATCTCGCTGAGGAGGCGCTGCGGGCGAAGACGGCGGCGTCGGCCCTGGAGGTGGCGCGCTCGCGAGCCGCCGAGCAGCGGGCGCGGGTCCGCCAGCTCCAGACCAGCCTGTCGCGCAACGAGGTCCGGGCGCCCTTCGACGGCCGTGTCGCCGAGCGCTTCGCCGATGCCGGAGCCCAGGTGGGTCCCGGTACCCCGGTGGTACGGCTGATCAGCGCGGGAGACCTGCTGGTGCGCGCCGCCGTTCCCCCCGAGGAAGCCCGCCGCCTGACCGTGGGAACCCCCGTGACCTCCACGGTCCGCGGCCTCGGAGGGCTCCAGATCCCGGGCACCATCCAGCGCATCGCCCCCGAGGTGGACGCGGCCTCCCAGATGGTGCTGATCGAGGTCCACCTCACTCCGGCGCCCGAGATGGCGGGCCGGCTGCAGACGGGGCTGGTGGTGGATGTGGCGGCGGGGTCTCAGGGGACCTGAAAAAAGGGGCACCCGCTCGGGGTGCCCCTTTTCGAGCCGACCGCTGTCGAGCTCTCCTACATCGCCATGCTGCGCAGCATGGGCCGCTCCGCCGCTTCCATCTCCACGTGGGAGATGTCGACGCTCTCCAGGAGCTCCTCCATGTAGAAGTAGCGCAGGGGGGCGACGTGGGCTTCGGGCTTCTTCCACTCTCCGAACAGGTTCTCGACGAGGTGGAGCTCCGAGACGAGCTGGCGGCCGCACCAGCGGCGGATCACCGGGTGCAGGGAGACGCTCTCGTCCGCCTTGGCGGGCTCGTGAACGCGCACGACGCTGAACGGATCGCCCTCGACCTTGCCGAACTGCAGGGTGATCGTGTAGTAGTGGCCGCTCTCGCCGATCTCGCTGTCCTGGAGGTAGGAGAGCGGCATCTCCTCGTAGTAGGCGGCGTGGTCCCAGCCTTCGTCGACCACGATCACGTCGTGCAGGAAGCCCGACTGCTGCCACAGCGCCGAGCTGCGGTTGATGCGGTCGAGGGTGGCCTCGAGCAACCCCTCGGGGGTCGCCTCGATCTCGCGCGCCGGCCAGTCCGTCCGGTGGTGCTTCTTCTCCAGCATCCGGGACAGCGCCCGCACGTTGTAGCGGAACCCGTGGATGAACCCGGAGGCCGTTTGCTTGTGGTCGTTCGCCTGCATAATCGTGCCGGCGAAGTAGAGGCCCGGCACGTTGACCGACTCCCACTCGCAGGTCTGCGCCGGGAAGCGGTCGCTGACGGCGAGGATCGGCCGGCACTCCGGAGCGAAGATCGAGTCGTCGAAGCGGAAGCCGGTGCAGACGATCACCCGGTCGTAGGTGAGCTCCTCGGTCTGGCTCTCGGTCTGGCCGCTGGTCTGGCCGCTCGCCTGGCAATGCCGGACGGAGACCACGAGCTGGCCGTCGCGCCGCTCGATGCGCTCCACCGCGCAGTCGAGGACGGCGTTCTGCGTCTTCAACTGGTAGGTGTCGAGGAAGCTGTTGTTGACCGCCCGCAGGTGGCCCACGTGGTGAGTCTTCCAGGCGAACTGGACCGGGTGGGGGCTGGCGACGTGGAGCAGCGCCGTGGTGGGGATCAGGTTGTCCGCCGTCTCGAAGGCGGAGTTGCCCTTGCCCAGGATCAGGACGCGCTGGTTCTGGAAGTCGTCCGGGTCGATCGACACGTCGGCGTACTTCTCCGCCAGCTCGATGCCCGGGATCGCCGGCATGTAGGACTTGTTGACCCCGGTGGCCACGATCAGGCGCCGGCAGGTGAAGACGTTGCCCTCGGCGTCAGTCAGCCGGAACTGCTGGGCGCGCGGCTTCTCGACGCGCAGGATCCGGGTGTTGCAGCGCACGTTGAGCCCGAAGTAGCCCGCGTAGTCCGTCAGGTAGCGCACCATGTCGTCCGCCGGCGGAAAGTAGCGGTGGCTGTAGTTCTTGAACAGGAGAGCGCCGTCGCTGTCGTCGAGGATCGAGTTCCAGTCGAACCGGAGGTTGACCTCGGGGTCCGAGGAACCGGTGAAGATCTTGTTGCTCGAGATCAGGGTGCGGTGACGAGGGAACTGCTTGAAGAACTGGCCGGGGCTGTCGCCCGCTTCGAGGATCAGGTAGCTGTGGCCCGCGTGGGAAAGGTGCTGGCCCATCTGCAGGCCCGCGGGGCCGGCGCCCAGGATGAGGTACTCGTAATCAACTGCCCCTCCAAAGCTCACGCCATGGTTCATCGCTTCTCCCCCCATAAGATTGCCGCGGTGCTCGAAGGCGGTGCGGCAGAAAAGAAACTTCATCTGCTTCGTCCTAGTAGTGGCGCCAAGGAGGGAGACCGGGACACTTCCGTGACACCGGCCTCCAAATTGTCACACGGCGGTGACGAGGAGTGTCAGTCGGCAGGCTTCAGGCGCCTAGGTATACACGTCAAGGGGACTCGTCCAGGCCGGATCGAAGCTCCCAAAGCCCTTCCGAGAAATCGGAGTACCGGCGTCCGGAGTTGCCGATCCGCGGATCTCCCCGCTCGTGGGAATGACTGGGCGCGAGACCCAGAAGCCCGGAGACCTCCGACGGTTTCAGGTCTTCTTTCATCACCCGCAAAGATGCAGTAGCCATCCGCCGAATTCACGAGTCCTTTGCGCTACCACTGAACCTTCTCAGGACCTTCTCGACCTTCTGTTTGATGAGATCAGGCAAGCCTTTCTCATCTGGACCGGCCCAGGAGCCCCCGGACAGGTAGCGGTCAAGGCGGATGGCGAAGCCCTCGATCAAGGCTTCTTCGCTCTTCCACTCCTCGTCCATGTAGCACTCGAAGTAGCTTTCGCCTCGATGCATGACGACGATGTCGGGATAGACCTCGATCCGGTGCTCCTGACCTTTCAGGGAGAAGGTGGCCCAATACCAGCCCGACGATCCTTCTCCTTGCATGAACGACGGCGCCTCGAGGTGGTGCCGGGAGAAGACCTCCTCGATCCGCTGGATGCAGGCTTGCTGGAAAGCTGTCTGCTCGGTTCTCATCTACCCGCCCTTACGATCCAGAGATAGATGTGTTTAGCTTGCGCTCCCGTCAGCTTATCCACCCATTGCCCCCGGATGGCGAACCAGGTCTGACCCTTGGTGAAGCTGTGCCCGACCCTGAGGTACTGCCCCTTGTTCGCCCACGTCCCGCCTCCGAATAGAGAATTGGAGCCTGTGGAAGCGATCAGGATCTCCGCATTCCTGGTGTACTCACCCACCTTTTGGCTGTACTCGAGCCCCAACTCGTCAGGATTGTAGACCCCGGCGTTCTCGAAGGGGTCGATGAACGGGATGACACCGTCGGTAAAGGCGGCCAGCCCCATCCCGCTTACGTCCGCCGTGCGGCCGAACGAGAAGTCGCTCGGCCGCAGGTAGGCCAGATCGCCGAGCGCGGTCAGGGAACTGAAGAGACTGGAGCCG
Source organism: Thermoanaerobaculia bacterium (assembly GCA_035266085.1). GTDB lineage: Bacteria > Acidobacteriota > Thermoanaerobaculia > Multivoradales > UBA5704 > DATARR01. Next base: position 7,373 of record DATFNZ010000006.1, on the reverse strand, counting down.
GAGAGCAGGGAGCTCAGCCCCCACATCCCTGTGAAGGGATTGCTGGTCGTCCCCCTCCAGGCCGTGGTCACCACGTAAATCGTCTCGGAGAAAGAGAAGTCATCGAGCGTCATCCCCACCGGCAGGAAGATGTGGGTAAAGCCTATGAGCCCGTAGGGGTCCGTGTAGGTCATGGGACGGTTCATGACGTACGCGTACCGGTTCCAGCTCTGGGGAGCCGACGGGTTGCCGCCGATCGGATCGTAGCTGAGGAACCGGCCCGTGATCATGCTGTAGTGCCGCGCGTGCATGTAGTCCAGGTCGTCCCCGTCCCCTGCCACGTTGGCGAAGTCGCGCTCGTGGCCGGTGAACTTCATCGGGTCCCCTTCCTGCAAGGCGGTCTGCTCCCTGCCAAACGGGTAGTACCGGTGGAAGGAGACCTGGTTGCCCGCGGCGTCGGTGACGAGCCGCACGGAGCCGAGATGGTCGACGTCGAAGTGCCGTTGCTGGCCACTGGAGAGCAGGCCGGCCAGCAGGAGGCCTTCGCGGTAGACGTAGTCCTCGTAATTTCCCCAGCCCAGGTGAGCGTTGGACTCGCGGAGGACGGCCCCGGAAAGGTCGCGCAACGTCCACGTCGAGCCGGCGCCGGCGCCGGCGGCCCGGTAGCTCCAGAAGCGCTCGTCGTCCGGACCATAGACGTAAATCCAGTCCTCGGCTCCCGAGTGATAGCGCGCCAGTTGATTGAACCCATCGTACTCGTAGGTGTTGCCGCTCCAGGCCGTGAGGTTGCCCGCGGCGTCGTAGGTGCCCGCCGTCAGGCGGTTGGTGGACGAGGAGGTCGGCGTGTTCTGCACCGACATGTCCGTGGTGATGCTCTGGAGGTTGCCGTAATTGTCGTAGGCGTAGCCCTGGACGGTTCCCGGCAGATTGCCCTGCACGATCCGGCCAAGGCTGTCGTAGACGTAGGTCTGCGCGCCCGTGGCCTTGACGCTCCCCGCGCCGTCATAGGCGTAGGCACCCGCGGTCCACAGGGTGGCGGCGCCCTTGGCTGCGCTCATCCCACCCGGCCTCATGATCCCATTCGGGTCGTTCTGCTGGGTGAAGAGGACGCCGTTGGCGTGCGGCACCTGGTTGACCAAGCCGTTCGAGTAGTAAGAGATCTGGCTCACGCCTCCCGCCGTGCCGGTGACTCCCGGCACGGAGACCAGGCGCCCATAGCTATAGCTGAAGGCGACCGTGCGCGGCGTGTCCGACGCCGTGCAGTCGCCGAACACGCAATCTGGATAACCCAGGGTCGAGACGAGGCCGAGGCCGTCGTACGCGTAGGTGGTGGTGAACTTCTCTTCGTCCGTCCCGTTGAAGATCAACTGCCGGGAAGTCTCCGACACCCGTCCCTCGGCTGCCCTGTAGACGAAGGTGTCGCGCACCTCCGCGGTGGCGTTGAAGGGCGCGCCCACGTAGTTGAAGCGGGAGGCCGAGACGACCTTGCCCTTGCGCCAGTCGGTCCCCAGCATGTCGGTGACGTTCGCCGTCGCGTAGGTGAACGCCTTGAGCACCCGCTGCGATCCACCCGTCTCCCGGGCCTGCGTCAGCCGCTCGGCCCTGTCGAAGGTGAAGGTGAGGTCGTTCGGGCCGTCCACCCGCCGTCCCGCGTGGCCAAGGGGGTCGTAGTTGAAATAGGAGACGGTGCCGTTGCCGGCGAGGCCCTTTTCCGGGTGCTGCTCGGAGAGCAGGAAGCCCCGCAGATCGTAGTTGAAGAGGCGTTGCTGGCCGCAGGTGGCCGTGCCCGCCCCGGTCGCGCCCTGGCAGGCCTTGACCAGGCGGTTGCCCACGTCGTAGTCGTAGCGCGTCTTGACGTTATTGGGCTCGGTCACCTCGTAGAGGCGCCCGTAGCGGTCGTAGATCTCCGTCGTCACGGCGTTCGTCTCCGCGGCCGTGCTCGTGGCGACCTTGAGGGTCCGCGTCCTCTGCCGGACACCCTGGTAGGCCAGGTTCACGTCGTGCGAGCTGCCGTCCGGCGGACGGACCGTACGCGGGCGGCCGAAAGCGTCGAAGCTCAGGAACGTCGTCCCGGAGCCCGGGAGGCCCTGCTCGGAGGCGTAAGTCCTCCAGCCAAGGGCGTTGTAGTTGGTCGTCCGGATGGCGAAGGTGCCGGAGGGCGGCATGCGCTCCTCCTCGCTGATCAACCGCCCCCAGTCGTCGAACCGCAGGCGGCTCGCCGTCGTCTCGGCTCCCGCGACGGTCGCCTTGCGCGCCGTGACCACCTGAGCCCGCACGCTCGCCGGGCAGGCCGGCGACGAGGTCGCCGTGCAGTAGCTGTAGGTGGTCAGCAGGTCGTCCGCCGGATCGACCGTCGTCAGCCGTCCCATCGGGTCGTAGCTGAAGCCGGTCTGCTTGCCCGCCGTGTTCCGGCTGGCGCTCGCGAGGCCCGTGCTCGCGTCGACCGTGAGATCCAGGGTCTTGAGCGCCGTGCCCACAGTCACGCTCGTCTGCGAGCGGATGCCGCCCGCGTAGGAGTGGGTGTACTGGTAGACGGGCGAGGCCGGCAGCGTCATGCCGCAGGCATCGGCGGGCAGGGCCTGGGTGTCGCCGCCGTAGAAGGACTCGGTTGCGACGTTGCCCGCCGCGTTGCGCTGGAAGACCTGGAGGACGTCGGCCGAGCTCTCGGCCGCGCCGCTGTTCTTCAGCACCCGGTAGCGCTGGAGGAAGCCGGTGCCCGCCTCGAAGCAGGAGATCCGGTACTGGGTCTTGCCGGCCTCGCTATCCCAGGCGTAAAGCTGGGTGCCGATCACCCATGGCGAGCCCGCCGGCCAGGGCACGTAGCCCGGTTGGCCGTAGGTGCCGGTCGAGAGGTTGAAGGCGGTGTAGCTCGAGCGCAGGTTGCTGCCGGGGAAGTTGCCGTTCGTCTGCCGCGACCGGTAGTGCCCCAGGCCGTCGAAGTCGGAAAGGTCCTCGTCGGCGTAGGAGCCGGCCGTATCGTCGTTGAACGCCGTCCGCTGGGAGGCCAGCCGCTGGTTGAGGCGCCTCCGCTCCTGGATCAGGGAACTGGCGCTCGGGGTGTCGTGCTCGTAGCGGGAGTAGTTCGTGCGCAGCGGCGTCGAGGCGGCGTCCAGGACCTGCGTCGAGAGGAACCGCCCCGCGCCGTCCGTCCCGACGTCGCGCCCCACGGGCAGGCCATATTCATACGGGCCGTCCGGGCTCGTGCAGTTGTCCACGCACACCGAGAAGGTGCGGGCTACCTTGTTGCCGAGCGGATCGGTGACGGTGTTGGTGAGCACCTTCTCGTGCGCCGTCGTGCCGCCGGAGAGGACCGTCCCGTAGGTCCACAGCCCGAGGGAGGCCGACGCTCCGTCGAGGAGTTGCCGCTCGCTCACGCCGGTCGCCTTCTGCCAGATGTTCCGGGAAGTGGAGATTGAAGGGAACTTGTAGAGCCGGTAGTCCCATCCGACCATCCCCTGGGTGGGGAGACGCAACCGGTTGAGCAGTCCCGTCTTGCAGGGGGTGCTGAAGTCGCCCGGGATGTTGGAGGCGAAGTACCCGGCTGTGGGCAGGTCGTAGAACGAGCCGTCGGGCAGCACCAGACGGGTCAGGAACCAGACCAGGTGGTTGCTGGTCCCCGCCAGCCCGCCGCAGCCGGTGAGCCCTACCGGCGAGCCCGTGGTGCTCTGGTCGTCCGTACTGTCGTTGTAGCGCAGCTTGTAGACCGCCCGTGCGCCGCCGAAGGCTTGGAGGTCCACCTGGGTGACGACCAGCGGCTGGTACGGCTGCCCCGTGTCGCGCAACTGGACCTTGTGGAGCCGCCCCTGGGTGTCCGTGATCTGCCAGGTATGGGCCGCGGACGGGGCCACCGCCGAGCAGGCCGACGGGCAGTCCAGGTAGTCGACCTGGACGAAGTTGGCGAAGCGGTCCTCGATCCGGGTCAGATAGCCGTTGGTCAGCGCGCTGAACGTGTGGACGGTGCCGTCCGGGAGCTCGATCTGGCGGCTCGCCGTCTTGAGCCGCATGTACGTCCCGTCGCGGGTGTACTCGACGCCCGCCACCGCGCTCTCCCCCTCGTGGAGAGTGGGATAGAACGTATGGATCGAGCCGTCCGGAGCGAGATACGTGTTGCGGGAGTAGTCCGGCGATGGAGAGCTGTTGTTCTCGAGCTGCGGCGGATTGAGACGGCCCAGGTGCAGCATCCAGCCCAGGCCCGCGTTGGCGCCGCGCGCCGGGATCGCGCGCGTCTCGTCATCGTAGATCTCGTGCTCCCAGACCTGGCTGTTGTAGGTCAGGACGAGCTGATAGGAGAGCCCGGCGTTCACCGGATAGCTCTGCCCGATCGGCAGCCGGACCGTCAGGTTGCCGTTGAACGGGTTGATGGTGTCGACGTCGGCCGTCGCCGGGCCGCCCATGCCCTTGGCGACGTTGGGATGCTCCTGGGCGGCCGCGCCGGCGGCCAGCAGCAGGGAGAGGACGGCGGTCGTGCCAAGCGATCTAGCGCTCATGGCCGCTCCTCCTTCGGCGCCTCGGCGACCTTGACCAGGACGATCTCCATGGCGGCGGGATCGATCGCCAGCACGAGGTCGCCACGCTCGAACGTGGCCGGCGGCGGCGGGCTGCCGGCCAGCGGCTGCAACTGGTCCAGGACTCCCGACAGCCGGCCGTCGATGGCGCCGTCGCCGTCGGTGCCGTCGCCATCGCCCACCCGGAGCGCCCAGGCTCCCACCTTGGGGCGCACGGCCAGCAGCTCGAGGAGCGGCCGGCCGTCCTCGACGGCATCCCTGCCGTCGCGCCGCCGCTCCAGGCCCCGCCCCCGCCAGTTGGCCCGGCGCAGGCCGAGCTTCTCCGGCGCCGCGGCGTCGAAGTCGCCGCTCGCCAAGTCGGCGGCGGCCCACAGGGAACGGAGGGGAACGCCCCCTTCCAGAGGATAGACGACCGTGCCGTCGCCGTCGTCGTCCGCCAGCACCGTGAGGTGGCGCCGGACGGTCGGAAAGTCGTCGGGACCGATCTCGCGGGTCAGCCCGAACAGGACGATCCGCCCTTGGGGTTGAACCCCTGATGTCACTATGGCATTGGATTCCAGGGTCACGCGGAGGGGAGCCGCCCCCATGGGGAAGGTACAGAAAGCGGCCAAAAGAGCAAAGAACCAGGACTTCGATACACGATGCATGCTGTCTCCTCGATAAGCTCGCGCACCATATATGAATCTGCACAAGCTTGCAAGCAACTAAGAGGAGACTTTGTAGTCAGCGCGCCCGGGGGCCCTCGCCGATCTGCCCTTCCTCCAGGAGGTGGGCGACCATGGCCGCCCGCGAGGAGACGCCGGTCTTGGCGAAGATGCGCCGGAGGTGGGTGGAGACCGTCCAGGAGCTGATCTCCAGGACGCGGGCGATCACCTTGTTGGGATAGCCCTTGGCGACCATGCGGGCGATCTCCCGCTCGCGGGGGCTCAGGGCCGACTCGGGCCGGGCGGGCTCCAGGGGCCGCCGGACGAGCATGCAGCGGACGCCGCCCACCTGGACGTCAAGCATCACGCTGTCTTCAGGGCCGGCGTCCGGATCGGCTCCGTGCTCCTCGATCCGCTCGACCAGATGCTGCACGAGATGGCGGATCTCACTGGAGAAGTCGTCCCACTCGCGGTCGCCGTCCGGAGACCAGTCCCGATCCGCGATCGTCGACCTCGCCTGTTTCAAGGGACTCTCCTTCAATAGTGGTTGGGCGGCTCTGTCTACCATTTTGTTACACCCTGAATCCCTTTCCCCGTCACAGGTTCGTGCGACGCACGATTGGGGGAGCACGTTCCCGCTTCCTCGGAAGATGCGACTGCCCAGCTCTTTCAATGCCATCCAGAATGATTTTCGTCAGCGCGATCTGAAACCTGACCAAAGGAGACAAACCTCATGGCAACCCTGGAAGGCGAGATGGAGTTCGAGTTGGAAGGCGAGTTCGAAGGCGAGGGCCTGTATGAAGGCGAGCTTGAGGGCGAGCTCGAAGGCGAAGAGTTCCTGGGCACGATCGCCCGCGGCGTCGGCGGCATGCTCGGGATGGGCGAGGGCGAGGAGGAGTACGAGGGCGAGCTCGAGGGCGAGGGGGAGTGGGAGCTCGAGGGCGAGTACGAGGGGGAAGAGTTCTTCAGGCGTATCGCCCGCGGCGTCGGCGGCTTCATCCGGCGCGCCGCGCCCGTGCTCAGGAGCGTGGCCCGGGTCGCGGCGCCGATCGTCGGCACGGCCGTCGGCGGGCCCCTGGGCGGCATGCTCGGCAGGGCCGCCGCCACCGCCCTGAGGGAGGGCGAGTACGAGATGGAAGGCGAATTCGAGGGCGAGCTCGAGGGCGAGCTCGAGGGCGAATTCGAGGGCGAGTTCGAGACCGCCCCGACGACGCCCACGCAGGCGGTGGCCGAGCTGATGGCCGCCGTCGCGTCCCAGGCCCGCACGGAAGCCGAGGCCGAGGCCATGGCCGGAGCGGCCACCACCACGGCGATGTCGCCGGCGGACCGCACCGCGTTGCGGGGCGTGCTCCCCCACCTGGTGCGCGGCACCGCGGTACTCACCCGCATTCTGCGCCAGCGGCCGATCACGCGTCCGGCCGTGCGCGCCGTCCCCACCATCGCCCGCCGCACCGCCGCCGTCCTGAGCCGCCGCGCCGCCGCCGGCCAGCCGGTGACCCCCCGCGTCGCCGCCCGCGCCATGGCCACTCAGACGCGCCGGGTGCTCGGCAACCCGCGCACCTGCGCCAGGGCGATCCAGAACAACGTCCGCGCCACCCGCACGGTCCAGCGCGCCACCCCGGGCGCCGCCCGCCCCGGGGCCGCCGGCGGCCCGCGTCCGCGTACCCGCCGCCCCAACTAGCGAAGGCACGGCTCACGAAAGGAGTCCTCTATGTACGAATACGAGATGGAAGCCCTGCCGGAGCTGGAGTGGGAGAGCGAGGGCGAGTGGGAATGGGAGAGCGAAGGAGAAGCGGAGAGCGAGGAGTTCTTCCGCCGCATCGTGGGGCTGGCCCGCCGGGCCGCCTCGTCCCCAGCCCTGCGCCAGGTGGGCCTGCGGGCCGCCCGCGGCGCCCTGTCGGGCCTGGGCGGAGTGGGCGGGGCCCTCGGCGGCGCGATCGGCGGCGCCCAGGGCGGTGCCCTCGGCAGGAACCTGGGAGGCGTGCTCGGCCGGCACCTCTCCGGCATGCTGCCGCAGCGTGAGTACGAAGGCGAGTACGAAGGCGAATACGAAGGCGAGTACGAGATGGAGGGCGAGTGGGAGGTCAACCCCATCCGCCGCGTCTATCCCGACGCCCTGATGGAGCACCTCGGCCATGCCGCCGCCGAGGCCGAGAGCGAGGAGGAGGCCGAGGCCTTCATCGGCGCCCTGGTGCCGCTCGCCGCCCGGCTCATCCCGCGGGCCGCCTCCGCCGTCATGCGGGTC
>DATFNZ010000005.1:0-29936 GCA_035266085.1 Thermoanaerobaculia bacterium | reverse complement strand
CGCTTCCTCCGCCTCGGAGACGCCCCGACGCGGGAGGCCTCCGAGACCTCTTCGTGACCCGTCTGGGGTCGTCTCTACGGAGCGTTGGAGGCAGGCCGGAAGAACGGGGTTGAGGGCACGGTGTCGCCTTGACCCCACCCTCTGCCAACACGTGATCGTCCCGTAGAGACGTCCCAGACGAGTCACCCATACCGCTTCGGAATCGACAACGTCGGGGCGTCTCCGCGGCGGGAAAAACGTGGGATCCCACCAACACCTCCCGACGTCACAAGTCCCGGATACCCGGAACGAACTTCGGGCACGTCGGACTAGCACCCGCCTGCGCAGTTACAGCTTCTGGCGCACGCGGTGCACGAGAAGATGATGCCGCAGGGCAAGCAGGCAGCCCTGCATTCGGCTCGTTCGGCCACACAGTCAAAGTTGCAGGGACAAGCAGGACACGAGGTCTTGACGCCATCGCAGGTTACAGACCCTCGTTGGTTCGGGCAGTTGCTGTCCGTGGCCGTGCAACTGGTGGTGCTGTTGCTTCCCTGGCAGCTCACGGTAGTGCCATTCCAGCAATTCGCCGTGGCGCTGCAAAGGGCCTTCTCCATCCCGCTTTCCCTCGGACTCTTTGCCGCAGGCACCGGGTCAGGAGTCCCCACCTGTTCAGCGAGGGAGTCGAGGAAGGCCTGCTCCGCGACGCTCAGCGTCCGCGGGGACGGCGGCGGGTCCGCCGCCGTAGCTTGAGACACCAGGAAGCCGAGAGTTACCAGAGCCAAAGAGAGCCCAAGGACCATCTTCTTCATAACGACTCCTTTCAGGAGCGAGAGTCTTCGCGGAGAGCCGCCGCGCAATAAAGAAGATAGCACTTACAGAATAAATGTCACACCATCGCCCCGCCGCTCAGCAGGAGCAACTGCACTCGTAGACGCACGGGTAGAACTGAGCGACGCTCAGGCACATCCCGCAGGAGCCGCAGGCCGTCCGGCAGTCCTGCTCCGAGTTGGGGCCGCAGGCCTGGTACCACTTGAAGGTGTTGCAGGTCGCGGCCGCCGCCGGAGCCTGAGTGAACGTCGCCACACCGAGAACACCCATGAGGCTCGCGCAAAGGAGAAGCCTTCTCATCGTCCCACGCTCTCTTTCTGAAGGGCACTGAAGTCGGTAAGACCAGCCGGTTACGGAACTTTGCAAATGGAATGCCAAAACGTAAAAATTGCGGAACTGACGTTGTTTTCACCTTTCAGGAGATATGCCTTTAGGCAAAGAGGAGCTACCATACGCGTCCATGGAAGACACCGACGACTACGAAGGGCTGGTCCACCGCTCGCTTGACGAATCCCCCGATGGCCTCGACAGCCTGATCGAGCGCCACAAGTCCGCCGTCGAGCGGTTCGACATGCTGGGCTGGCCTCGTCCGGAGGTGGTGCTGGTCTCGGGCTCCGGCCTGGCGATAGACCTCGGGGAGCGGACCCGCGGGCCGGTCCAGCTCGAGTTCCTCCTGCCCTTCTCCACTCACGCCGTCGAAGGCCACCCGCTCGTGGTCGAGATGTTCGACCCGCTGCCGAACCGCCCCGTCCTCTACTTCAAGGGGCGCCTTCACTCCTACCAGGGGTACAGCGCGAACGACACGGTCTTCCCCATCCGCCTGGCGGCCCTGCTGGGGGCGAAGGTGCTGGTGATGACCAATGCCACCGGCGGGCTCCAGCCGGACCACCAGCCCGGGGATCTGGTGCTGGTCAGCGACCACGTCAACCTGACGGGCCTGAACCCCCTGCGCGGCCAGCTTCCTCCGGAGTGGGGACCGCGCTTCCCCGACATGACGCACGCCTACGATCCGCGCCTGCGGGCCCTGGCCCGCCGGTCCGCTGACGGGTTGGGCATCCCCCTGACCGAAGGCGTCTATGCGGGAGTCGCGGGCCCCAGCTACGAGACCCCTTCCGAGGTGAGGATGCTCCGCATGCTGGGCGGGGACGTCACCGGCATGTCCACCGTCCTGGAAATCATCGCGGCTCACCACATGGGCCTGCGCTGCCTCTGCGTCTCCATGGTCAGCAATGTCGCCGCGGGCCTTAGCGAGACGCCGGTCACCCACGACGAGGTCCTGGCGGCCGGCCAGGCCGCCGCGGCGAAGCTGCAGGGCCTGCTGGGAGCGGTGCTGCGGGATCCGGAGCTGGTGTAGGGAGTCCGCCAAAGGCTGGCGGACGTTCCGCCAGAGGTGGCGAACGATCCGCCAGGGTTAAAGTTCGTCTCGCCAGGGCTCGCGGACGATCCGCCAAGATTGGCGAAGGACTCGCCAGGGCTGGCGAACGGTCGGCCGACGTTGGCGGACGACTCGCCAAGGCGGGCGAAGGTCCCGCCAGGGATTGCAGACGACTCGCCAGGATTGGCGAACGGCTCGCCCGGACTGGCGGATCGTCCGCCAACCCTACCGGAAGGCCCGCCAGGGCTGGCGGAACAACGGCGCCGCCCTCCCCTTCATCGCTTCACCCGGCCGGATCTTCGAGAAACCTTCCGAGAAGGGCTCAGAGACCGCCGAGAAAGCTCGCCATCTCCGTCCAGACCTCCCGGTATCCAAACAGATCGTTGTGCGCCGCGCGGGAGACGGGCACCCATCGCGCCGGGCCGGCCAGGACGGCGGCGATCTCCTTCCCCTGCTCCACCGGGATCAGGTCGTCGTGCTCGCCGTGGACGACCAGGGCGGGGACCGTGATGCGCCGCGCCGCCGTACGGGAGTCGTAGCTCTCCTTGAGCATCATCCGCACCGCGACCTCCGGAAAGATCCCCCGGGCCACCTCGGCCAGCGTGGTCCATGGGGACAACGCGATCAGACCGCGGACCTCCTCCGGATGGCGATCCACCGTGGCGATCGCCAAAGCCGCCCCGAGCGACCAGCCGGCCACGACGAGCGGCCGCTCCGGATGCCGCTCCCGAGCCCAGGCCACGGCAGCGTCCCCCGTGGCGATCAACCCTTCCTCGGAAGGCGTGCCGCCGCTGCGGCCATAGCCGGGGAAATCCGCCGCGAGCACCGCCACCCGGAGCTCGCCGATCTCCTCGAACAGCCCCGACCACCGCATCGTCTCCAGGTTCTCGCCGTTGCCGTGGAAGAAGAGGACGACCGGAGCCGTATCCGGCAGGTCTGGAGGCGTGAAGGCCCAGGCATGAGCCCGGCCGCCAGTCGAAAGATCGAGCCATACCTCCTCCAGAGGAGGGGGCGGCGGCGAGGGCACGGGCACCGGCGGCGCGGGATAGAGCATCTGACGGGCGAACATCTCGAGCATGGGAGAGATTCTATTAGATGCGGTTGAGTGACTGGAGGTTCTTGCGGGCACGTATCGTCCAAGGGTGATTGCGATCCAGTGCCTTTTCAAGAATCTTTAAGGCTCGTTCATAATATGGTTGGGCACCTGCGAGATCTCCCTGTTTCTGGAGAAGGACGCCAAGGTTGTTCAGACCCAGGCCAGTGTCCGGGTGCTCCGGACCCAGAGCCGTTTCCCTGATCGCCAAGGCCCTCTCAAAATACGGTCGGGCGCCGACGAGATCTCCCTGGTCCTGGAGAAGGGCTCCGAGGTTGTTCAGACTCCGGGCGGTGTCCGGATGCTCCGGACCCAGAACTCTTTCCCAAATTGCCAACGCTCGCTCAAGGAACGGTCGGGCGCCTGTGAGATCTCCCTGATCCTTGATAAGGGTGCCGAGGTTGTTCAGGCTCCGGGCGGTGTTTGGATGCTCTGGACCCAAAACTTTTTCCCTGATTGCCAAGGCTCTCTCATAATAGGATCGGGCGCCTGCGAAATCTCCTTGGTTCTGGAGAAGGAAGCCGAGGTTGTTCAGACTCCGGGCAGTGTCCGGATGCTCTAGACCCAGAACTTTTTCCCTGATCTCCAAAGCTCGCTCACAGTATGGCCGGCCGCCCAGAAGATCGCCTATTTTTAAAAGATGAAAGCCTAATTGACTACAGAGACTGGCAGATGTCGGATCCTCTCGATTCTCTGTCTCTTTCGTCACTGCACGAAGGTGGACCTGCCAGAGAAGCAAAGAGGCAGGAAAACCAGCGGCGTTCAGTCGGTCAGCTTCAGCGAGAAGAGCTTCTTCGACCGCGCTCCGTGCTGGTTCGACAGCCTCAGCATTGCGCGCAAATCTTGCAACAAGTCGGTGCAGAACCAGAGAGCCGGCCTTGCCCGTATCCAGTAGGCCAAAATCTATCAAACGTTCTAATGCATCGTGGGTTTGAAGCCCGGCGTCATCGTTTTCGAACTCTTTGTCTACCGTCTTCAGAAGGAGATCGCGGGGAATTGGCTCTCCACTTGCAAAGTACGCTGCTCGGGCCAGGAGCGCAATTGCAAGTGCATCGATCTCTTCCTCCGGGTTCAACCGCTCGAAGCTCAAGGCGAAGGTCCGGGCCACGTGGGCCTCATGTCCGGTCGGCGAGATCTTGGACCCTTTACCTTGAAGGGAAGAATGATCGAGCAACCCACTCTGGAGCAGTGATCCCAAATATGCCGCCGGCTGGCCGAAGGGAGAATCTCGGTATCGCTCAAGAAAGCTCCCCGCCAGATGTAGGGCCAAGGGCAGATCACCGAGTTCGTCGGCGATGCCGTTCAACGCAGCTTCCTCGGAAGGTACGTCCGGACGGAAGCGTCGCAGTAGTTCGATACTGGACGGACGCGGCAAAGTCTTGAGAGCGACCGCTTGGACGTCCAGACCCCGATCCCAGCGAGAACGCCGGCTCGTCACCAGAACCCGAGTGCCGCCGAAACGGGGACGCCAACGGGATAGGAGATCTTCTTCTTCACAGTTGTCGAAGACGAGGAGCCGAGGTAAAGGGCTTTGCCAAACCTCCTCCACCAAGCGGACCTGATTCTCCAAAGGCAGCCTGTCGTAGTCTGGATGAAGTCCGAGACTCCGGCCACAAGCGGCCACCTCAGCCGGAACGGCGGCGAGATCGGCGAAGCTCATCCAGAAGACACCGCCCGCGAAGAAACGACCATAGCGATGGACGAGCTCGGAGGCCAATTGGGTCTTGCCGATGCCCCCCAGTCCAGTCGCGGCGGCGGTCTCGACCTCTCCTACCGCGGAGGTCGTCCCCACCTTGAGTTGCCGGGCTAGAGCGAGAAGATCCTCCTGCCGGCCGACGAAGAGCCGGTTTCTCGAGAGCGGCATGCGGGAACCGGCCGGGAGCGGCCCCGGGTCGGGGATCTCGTCCTCGGGGAAAGCGGCAAGATCGCCTGGGAACTGGGGCGGCGGAGCGGGAGACGTTCCCGGAAATACCGAAGGCTTTGAGGGCTTCGACCGCCCGCGAGCGAGGCCGGTCAGGAGCTTCTCGCGGGCGGCGGCTTCATCCGCTCCGACCAGATCGACGTAGACGATCTGACCGAGGAGCCCCTCCAGATTCAGTTCCTGGATCCGGACCGGCAGCAACAAGCCCTTCTCGCCGGTGGGATCCCGGGCGAAGGCGGCGCTCCACTCCGCTTTGCCGAAGCCGGACTTCAGATAGTCGGGAGAGAGGACGAGCAGGGTGCGCTCGGCGTCCTTGGCGGCGTTGTCCATCTCCATGACGAAATTAGTGCCCGGCCGGAAATCCCAGGCCTGGATCTTCGTCCTGTACCCCGCCTCCTCCAAGACCCAGGCGATCCATTCGGCCCAGGGGCGGTCGGCTTGGGTGTAGCTGATGAAGAAGTCGGTCATGGGGAGTTTTCGGGATGGCGAAATCATATCCTGTAGATGCCTTGATCCCCTGGAACATCTGGTAGAGACGCCCCACCCCCGCTACGACACCGTTTCGGTGACCACGGGGACGACGGGGCGTCTCATCGAAGGGCAGGTCGTGCCGTGCCGGCCATAACGTGCCGAGACACGAACAGCCGGACGAGGGGTGTTGGGTATCCATCCATGCCTGTGCCCCTCGAACCGTTGATCAATGAAGAGGATGATGGAGTTATGGGGGACGTTGCCGGATGGAGCGGCATGCCCTCCGAAGAGACGCCCCGTCGTCCCCGTGATCGCCGAAACGGTGTCGTAGCGGGGGTGGGGCGTCTCTACCCCGGACCCGGGACGGTTTTGACGGAGGCTCAGAACTCGCTGCTCGACCCGCCGCCGCCGAACTCTCCCCCGCCGCCGGCGAACTTCGGCTCGTCGCGGACCGTCCGGGCATCCGGGGAGAACGACGCGACGGCTACCCCCACTTCGAGGAGACGCTGCCTCGCGAGATCCTCGAAGAGCGGCTCGGCCGTGAAGCCGCCCCGCTCCTTGGCGGGACCCGAGTCGAGATAGCGGCGCAGGGCGAAGACCACGGCGATCAGCGCCGCCCCGGAGAGCGTAAGGACGACCCAGAGCGGCGCCAGGTGGACGTAGATGCGGAGGGTGAAGAGGGAGGCGATGGCCGTTCCCAGTCCCACGATCAGGAACGGGTACCGCCGCGTCCGGATGCCGATCGCGAGGTAGACGACGGGGACGAGGGCCGTGGCGGCAATCGACAGCCAGCGGAGGGTGCCGATCTTGGAGGCCGGGCCGAGGTCCCGGAAGCTCCGGCGCACCAGCTCGATCGCGCCGAGGTCGAAGGAGCCGAGATGAACGGCCAGGTAGAGCCCGATCAGGGCCACGATGAGGACGGCCGTGAAGCAATGGCGGAGGGCCGGCGGCAGACGCTCCGAGTCCGAGCGGCGCATGAGGAAGGGCGCGGCCAGCAAGGCCAGGACGATCCAGAGCAGGCGTCCGCCGGGGACGTAGGTGAGCGCGGCCAGCAGGGAGGCGGCCGCGAGCCCGGCGTAAAGGGGATAGCCCCAGCGCCAGGCCGCGGCGGCGAGGAGCACGGCGGCGAGAAGGAGCAGCGCCGGGATCGCCCTGTCGTCGGGCAAATCGAGGGGGTCGAAGACGAACCAAGCGACTCCCCCCATCAGGAATCCCAGGGCCGCGAACGACGTGGCCGCCTCCGTCCCGCCCTGCGAGCGCTTGAGTCTCCCGATCTGGAGCTCCGTCAGGACGGTCAGCGCGATCCCGGTGAGGATCGCCATGACGGCGAAGCCCCAGCCTTCGTCTTTCAAGGGCTCCAGGACCAGCAGCAACACGAAACCGAAACCGCCGCTGATGGCGAGGACCGAGAAGAGGAAGAGGAGGACGCGGAAGACCGGCCCGACGCGGTGGCGGTCGTCCGGCACGGCGGCCTCGATGGCCTTCAGAGTCGGCTCGTCGATAGCCTCCGCCTTCTGCCAGGAACGGGCGGCGGCGCGCACGGAGGCGTTGCGGTCCGCGAGGGCGGCGTCGGCTCTCAAGGTGTCTTCCTCATAGGGGTTCCCTCATCCGGCGTTGGGCCACGATCAAGCCGAAGAGCAGCAGGATGGCCGATCCGAAGAACCAGAAGCAGCCGAAGATCTGGGCCAATTCGCCGAGCTCGAGGACCAATCGGGTCAGGGCCACGTAACCGGCGACCACTCCGAAGGCGAAGAGGGGGAACCGCCGGAAACGGTAGGCTCCCGCGGCCAGGGCGGCACCGCCGAGGAGCAGGCCCAGGGCGTAGAAGAGCCAGAATCCGGCTTCCCCCAGCCCCGAGGCCAGCCCGCCGAAGATCAGCAGCCAGCCGAGGTGCGTCGCCAGCGGCTCGAAGTGGGCTTTCCGGTCCATCCTCTTAAGGAGGAAACCGAGCACCACGAAGAGGACGCCGCAGGCGATCGAGCTCCAGCGCACGGCGCTCTCCGCCCGGTCCCAGAGCAGCCCTGGGCCGAACCAGGCGACGGAGACGCCCCGCCAGGCCGCGAAGGTGGTGAGGGCCAAGGAGAAGACGACGCGCGAGTCGAAACGGAACGCGGCCAGGGCCGTGAGCACCGCCACGATCAGCAGGTGCCAGGTCCAGTGGGCCCCGAGAGCCGTGAACTGGACCTCGACGTAGGCGAGGTCGGCCGCGGCCAGGAGCACGCCGAGGAGGAGCATGTAGTCGAACGCCAGGTTCGGGGACTTCACCTCCCGCCAGGAGAACGGCGGCGAGATCCGCCACACCCAGAGGAGGGCCGCCGCCGCCGCGAGGCCGATGCCGGCCGCGATGGCCACGGGCCCGATGCGGTCGAGGTTCTCCGCGACGAGCACGCCGACGCCGCCGGTGAGGAGGAGGACGCCCGCGTAGAGGAGCATCCGCAGCTCCCAATGAACGGAGACCAGCTCGCGCCGGGCCACGCGCAGCAGCAAAGGCGCATTCTCCGGCGGCAGGATGCCGGATTCGACCAACTTGGGGATCGCGTTGGCGACGTCAGGGTTCAATGGGGCTCCAGTGGAGCCATCCTATCCCAGCAGCCTTTACTTGTCTCGGGACGCGACGACGGCCCCTCCGGGGCCGGCCCTCACTCCCCAACCCCTCTCTCCCATCCTCCCTCCCATCCGCCGGGAGAGAGGGGCTTCAAGGCTCTTCAGACAAACTTCTCCCTCTTCTCCCGGCGGAAGGGAGGGGAGGACGGGAGAAGAGGGCCGGGGTGATGAGGGTCCCCGTCGCAGCCTACTCAGATTCAGAGGAAGCGGCAGGCGCGGGGGCCGGACCTCGGCCAGGGCGATCTTCGTGGCGATGAAGGACGCGCCCCACACCACGACGGCGAAGAGGGCCTTCGCGATCGGTATCGCGCGTCCGGTTTGCTCCATTCCCTGCCCGTCCTTTAGCATCCCCCCTCCACGTTTCCGGTCCCGCCCCCTCGACGAGGTCCGGCAGCCGGCGGAGGTAACAGCATGGCGACCGGTTCCACCGACATCCACCGTCTCTCTCCCGAGGAGATGCACGGACTCTACAACGGCCACTCCCCCGAGGCCCTGGCCGAGGTCGAGCGCGTGCTCGCCGCGCCGGGTTCCGCTCCGGCCCTGATCCTTTCCGGAGAGCCGGGGTGCGGCCGGACCGGCCTTCTGGAAGCGGCGGCCCACGGCGCCGGCCGTCAGGGGAGCCCTCAGGGGAGTCGAATCTCCGTGCTGCCGCTCGACCTCGACGGCTACGAGGAGGGGCTCGACCTCACCCGCTTCACCGAGGTCCAGATTGCCAGGCGCTGGGAGCTCGAGCCCACGGCACGGGAGGCCCTGCGGGAACGGACGCTGCCGCTCCTGCCGTTCATCCCCTCCTCGCTGGCGGGCGCCGCCCTGGTCTCCCTGCTCCTCCGGCAGGACGATCCGGCGGCGGTCTGGAAGACGCTGCCCGCCGCCGCCACGGATGCCCGGCCGGCCCTCTCCGGGCTGCTCGACCGCCTGGGCCGGGAAGCCCGCGTCATTGTGCACACCCTCGACAGCGCACAGCTCAACGATCCCCTGCGGCGCTGGCTGCTCGACGAGAGCCGGCGCAATCCCGCCGTGGTCCTCGCCTTCTCCTGCGCGGCCGGCGATCCCGACGCCTGGGTGGCCCCCCGGGCCGAGCGCCTGCGGCTGGAGCTCCATCCCCTGCCGGCCGAGGGCCTGCTCGAGCCCATGCAGGAGCTGCTCGAGGACGTCGAGCTGGCGACGGCGGACCGGCTGCAGCGCTTCCTGGACCTCGCCGCCCTGTGCGGCGAGAACGTCCCCGCCGAGGCACTCTTCCATCATCTGGAGCTGGAGGAGGAGGAACGGGAGGAGCTGCTCGACCTGATCGACGAGGAGCTGGTGGAGGACGAGAATCTGAGGCTCTTCGTCGATCATCAGTACGGCCATCCGTCCTTCCCCGGCCTCCTCACCTACGCCTTCCTGAGCCCGCGGCTCAACCACGTCCTCATGGAGCCCATTCCGGCGGCCAAGCGCGGGCGGCTGGCCACCGAGCTGCTGGAGTTCCTGAACCGCTCGTTCCCCATCCACAGCCGAGGCATGACCCTGCTGCGCCTGAACCTCGCCCGCTACCTCGAGGACGCCGAGGCGCGCAAGGCGTTCCTGCGCGAGCTCCGCGTCTGGATCGGCGAGAACGACGTCGAGGACCTGGCGGCTGAGCTGTCCGCCGACCTGGCGGAGGGCCTGATGGGCCCGGCCGACGTGCTAACCACGGCGCGGCAAGCGGATGGCCACTGGCCTCCCCACACCCGGCTGGCCTTCCTCGAGGCCGCGCGGAGCCGCTCCGGAGACCTCTCCCCCGCCGACCGGCTGGAGCTCAGCAATCTGCGGGCGGAGCTCCTGAGGGACCTGGGACGGCAGCCGGAGGCCCTGGAAGACGCCCGGCGCTCGCTGGAGGAGTCGCTCGCCGCCTACGGCGACGAGCATGCGACCACCGCCCGCGCCCTCAATCTCCAGGGGATCATCCTGCGCGATCTGAAGCGGCCCCAGGAGGCCCTGGTGCCCTTGGAGAATGCGCTCGCGATGCAGGACCGGCAGCGGCGGGACGACCCCAACCTCGCGTCCATCCTGGCCAACCTCGGCATGGTCCTGCGGGACCTCGGGCAGCGGGAAGCGGCGCGCGAGCACCTGGAGAACGCTCTCGCCATCCACCGCCAGGTCTTCGGCGACGCCCATCCCACCGTGGCCGCGGACTTCAACAACCTCGCCGCTCTGGCCCGCGAGATGGAGCAGCCGGAGAAGGCCTTCGAATACCTGCGGCCGATCGTGGACATCAACCGCCGCCTCTACGGCGACGTCCATCCCGAGACCTCCCGGGCCCTCACCAACGTGGCCGGCGTCCTGCGCGAGCTCGGCGACGGGGAGGCCGCGCGCAGCCACCTCGAAGCGGCCCTGCAGATCGACCGTCAGGCCTTCGGCGAAGCGCACCCCCAAGTGGTCGCCGACCTCAACAACCTCGCCGTGGTCGAGCGCGAGCTTGGCAACGCCGACGAGGCCCGCGAGCACTTCGAGCAGGCCCTCGCCCTGTCCCTGCAGGCGTTCGGGGAGGACCATCCTTTGACGGTGCAGTTGCGGCGGGCGACGGCGGAGGGGTGAGGCAGCGTCAAGGTGTCCGGCACCAACGCCGCCCGGGCATCAATGCCCGCGCTACCCAAATAACAAGCCGGGTGAACCCGGCTCAAGAATTCTATGAAGTTTGAGCCGGATTCATCCGGCTTCTTCCCTTTGTAGCCCGGGCATTGATGCCCGGGCGGCCGCGTCAGAGAGGTGCTTCCGGTACACATGCCGCCCCGCCGCTAGATCCTCGACCGCGATCCCCAGAGACTTGAAAAGGGTGATCTCCTCCGCCGAGCGGCGGCCGGGGATCTTTCCCTCCAGCACCTCCCCAAGCTCTCCCAGGATGTGAGCGTCCGTGACCGCTCCCTCGCTGCGGGCGAGAAGAAAATCTCCAGCCTCGGCCAAGGCCGACTCGCGGCGGTCCACGAAGAGACGGGAAAGCGCCACGGCTGACGCGTCCAGTTCCCGTGCCCTGGGAGTACAGGCCCCGACGGCGTTGGCGTGGGCTCCCGGAGAGATCCAGTCTCCTTCCAGGACCGGGCTCGTCGCCGCCGTGACGGTGCAGATCAGGTCCGCTCCCTCGACCGCCTCATGGACTGACCCCATGGGCTCCACACCCTCCCCCGCCTCTTCGGCAAACCGGCGGGCGCTCTCCGGATTCCGGCTCCACACCCGCACCCGGCGCAGAGTCCGGACGGCGCGCATGGCTTCCAGATGGCTCCGCGCCTGGGTCCCCGAGCCGAGGATCGCCAAATCTCCCGCATCCTCCCGGGCCAGCGCCCGAGTGGCGACCGCGCTCGCCGCGGCCGTGCGGATGGCCGTGATGGCGCCGGCGTCGAGGATAGCCAGCGGCCTGCCCCGCTCCTGTTCGAACAGGACGACGACTCCCTGGTGCGACTCCTCGCCGTGGGTGTGGTTGCCCGGCATGACCGTGATCACCTTGACCCCGACGATCGGGTCCTCCTCCTGAAGAGTTCCGAGCATCCCAGGCATCACTCCCAGCAGCCCGTGTCGGTCCGGCATCCACAGGGCGGAGCGCAGAGGCTGGACGGCCTCGCCGCGGGCGAGAGAGCGGAGGGCCTCCTCGACGACCTCGATGCACTCGTCCATGGGGAGGAGGGATTCGACATCGGCGCGATCCAGGAAGAGGAAGGGCATGGAGGCTAAAGTATAGGCTCGTTATATCCTTCCCCTGAACCGCTGACCGCCCCTGGGAGATCCCCATGTCCTTCGTCTCCGAGTTGGAACCGCAGCCCCTCTGGAAGCACTTCGATGCCCTTCTCACCATCCCGCGCCCTTCGAAGCACGAGGAGCGGGCCCGGCGCTACGTCCTCGATCTGGCCAGGCGGAAGGGCTTTCGCCATCGGGAGGACGCTACGGGCAACATCGTCGTCGAGAAGCCGGCCTCCCCGGGGAAGGAGGGCGCGCCCATCGTGGTCCTCCAGGGGCATCTCGACATGGTGACGGAGAAGAACTCGGGGACGGCCCACGACTTCGAGCGCGACCCGATCGTGCCCCGGCGCGACGGCGACTGGGTGAAGGCCAGCGACACCACCCTCGGAGCGGACAACGGCATCGGCGCCGCCGCCATCCTCGCCATCCTGGAGGCGGACGACCTCGTCCACGGCCCGCTCGAGCTGCTTTTCACCGTCGACGAGGAGACCGGCCTCACAGGCGTCCTCGCCCTGGATGCCGAGGCCATCGCGCTCCGGGGACGCCTACTCCTGAATCTGGACTCCGAAGAGGAGGACACTGTGACGGTCGGCTGCGCGGGCGGGGCCGCCAGCCATATGACCCTGCCGCTCGAAACGGCGCCGATGCCGGAGGGCACGGTGGCCCTCGACGTGAAGCTCTCCGGGCTCAAAGGCGGGCACTCGGGGATGGAGATCCACCTCCAGCGCGGCAACGCGGTGAAGCTGCTCGCCCGCGCCCTCTTCGCGGCGGCCCAGCAGACGCCCTTCCATCTCGCGGCCTTCCAGGGAGGCAACAAGCACAACGCCATCGCCCGCGAGGCCACGGCCCGGGTGGTGGTGCCCGCCGACGGCCGGGAGGCCTTCACCGCCGCCGTCGAGCGGGAGGCTGCCGCGATCCAGGACGAGATCCGCACCGCCGATCCGGGCCTGACGGTCGAGATCTCCGGCGCCGAGGCCCCCGGCCGGGTCTGGACGGCCGCGGCGACCCGCAAGGTGCTCGATCTCCTGAACGCCCTCCCCCACGGCGTCCTCGCCATGAGCAACGACATCCCAGGGCTGGTGGAGACCAGCGTCAACCTCGCGACCGCGGCCGCCACGGACGGCGAGCTTTCAATGCTGATCAGCGTCCGCAGCTCCGTGGCGTCGGCCATGCGCGACACGAAACGGCGGCTCCGCGCCTTCGCCGAGCTGGCTGGCGGCGAGGTCAGCGAGACCGAGGGCTATCCCGGCTGGAAGCCCAACCTCGGCTCTCCTCTCCTCGCCACCTTCCGCAAGGTCCACGAGAGGGTCGCCGGCAGCGATCCCAAGCTCGAAGCCGTCCACGCCGGCCTCGAATGCGCGGTCCTGGGAGAGAAGTTCCCCGGCATGGACATGATCTCCTTCGGCCCCATCATCAAGGGCGCCCACTCGCCGGACGAGCGGGTGAAGATCGATTCCGTGGGGCGGTTCAACGGGCTGCTGGAGGCGACGCTGGCGGAGCTGGCGGGCGGCTGAGCCTCACCCCATCCGCACCACGATCTTCCCCCGGACGTGCCCGGACTCGCTGGCCTCGTGGGCGGCGCGGATCTCTTCCAGCGGGAAGACCTCTTCGATCTCCGGCCGGAGCCTCCCCTGCGCGGCCAGATGAGCGAGGAGATCGAGGTCTTCCCCCTTGAACTTGTTCACCACCAGCCGGGCCCTCTTGCGCTGGCCGAGGAGGCCGCCGAGAGTGGTCAGGCCGATCGAGACTATCAGCCTCGGGCTGCCGAGCGTGGCGACGTAGATCCCGCCGTCCCGGGCGAGGGCGGGCTCGCAGTCCGGATAGGAATGGTTGGCGACGGCGTCGAAGATGACGTCCCAGGCGTCGTCGCGGCTGGCGAAGTCCTCCTCCTCGTAGTCGATCACCTCGTGGGCTCCGAGCTCCTGGACGAAGGCCAGGTTCCGGCGGCTGGTCACGGCCGTGACGTGGGCGCCCAGCGCGAAGGCGACCTGGACGGCGAGGTGCCCTACCCCTCCCGAGGCGCCGTTGACGAGCGCCTTCTCTCCCGCCGCGAGCTCGCCTTTGTCGCGCAGGGCCTGGAGCGCCGTCAGGCCGGCCAAAGGGAGGGCCGCGGCTTCCTCGAACGAGAGCGCCGCCGGCTTCAGCGCGAGCGCTCCGTCCCGAGCCAGGACCAGATCGGCGTAGGAGCCGCCCTGGCGGCGCAGATCGACCCCGCCGAAGACGGTGTCGCCCGGCTGGAAACGGGTCACCTCGGGACCGGTCTCCACCACCTCGCCGGCCACGTCGTAGCCGAGTACCAGGGGGAACTGTGCCGGCATGACCAGGCGCAGGCTGCCCCGGCGGATCTTCCAGTCGATCGGGTTGACGCTCACCGCCCGCGTCCGCACGAGCACCTGCCCCGGCCCGGGAGGCCCCGGGTCCGGCAGCTCCCTCACCACCAGCCTGTCGCTGCCGCCGTAGCCGTCGATCGCCGCCGCTCTCATGTCTGTCTCCTTCCCCATCAACTCCCACTGCCGGTGCGTACAATACCCTGCCATGACAAACGTCACCCCAGGAAGGTGACGCGGGTGACTACGCCTGCCGGTCCTCCTTGCACCAGAATGGGGCTCGCAAGGAGGGAACCATCCCATGATCCGAATTCAGAAGATTCTGCTCGCGGTGGCGCTCATGCTCGCCGGGAGCGGCGTTTCTCAAGCAGCCGAGACGGCCAAACCCATCGCCATCACCAATGTACGCATCTTCGACGGCACGAAGGTGATCCCCAACGGGACCGTCGTCATCCAGGGCAAGACCATCGACGCCGTGGGACCCAAGGTGGCCGTGCCCGCCGGGGCCGAAGTGATCGACGGCACCGGGGCGACCCTGCTGCCCGGCTTCATCGACAGCCATACCCATACCTGGAACGACGCCCTCGTCCGGGCCGCCCTCTTCGGGGTCACGACCCAACTGGACATGTTCACCAACCCCAACTTCGCCAAGTCCATGCGCGAGGAGCAGGCGACGACCGGCGCGCCGGGACGGGCCGACCTGTTCAGCGCGGGGTACATGGCGACCCCTCCCGGCGGCCACGGTACCCAGTACGGCATGACCGTGCCGACCCTCACCAAGCCCGAAGAGGCCCAGGACTGGGTGGACGCGCGTATCGCAGAGGGATCGGACTACATCAAGATCGCCTACGAGGACGGCAAGCTCTACAACCGAGGGATTCCGTCCCTTGACAAGGCCACCGTCAAGGCGCTCGTCGAGGCGGCCCATCGCCGCGGCAAGCTCGCCGTGGCCCACATCAGCACACTGAAAACGGCAAAGGATGCGCTCGAAGCGGGCGCGGACGGCCTCGTCCACATCTTCACGGACGTGGAGCCGGACGCGGAATTCATCGCCCTGGCCGTCCGGCGCAAGGCGTTCGTCACGCCGACGCTGACCGTGGTCGAGAGCACGACCGGCGTCGCCAGCGGGCGCGCCCTTCCCGACGACGCCCGGCTGGCGCCATACCTCACGGCCGAGGAGGTCCAGGGCCTTCGCATCTCGTTCCCCAAGCGCGGCGAGCCACGTTACCAGAACGCCCTGGACGCCGTCCGCAAGCTCCAGGCGGCGGGCGTGCCCATCCTCGCCGGCAGCGACGCTCCGAACCCCGGCACGACCCACGGCGCCAGCATCCACCGCGAGCTCGAGCTGCTGGTGGCGGCCGGCCTCTCCCCCACCGAAGCGCTGGCCGCGGCCACGTCGGTTCCGGCGAAGACGTTCGGGCTGAAGGACCGCGGGCGCATCGCGCCGGGCCTGCGGGCCGACCTGATCCTGGTCAAGGGCGACCCGACGGCGGACGTGACTGCCACCCGCGATCTCCAGAAGGTCTGGAAGGCGGGCCAGGAGATTGCCCGTCCCAAGGCGCCGCCAGTGGTAGCCGCGAAGCTGCCCGCCTCCGGCGAGATCAGCGGCTTCGAGGACGGCACCCTCGCTACCGGATTCGGCTCCGGCTGGACCGACTCGACCGACCAGATGGCCGGCGGCGCCTCCGCGGTCCAGAAAGAGGTCGTCTCCGAAGGAGCGGCGGGCACGGCCAGATCCCTCGCCATCTCGGGAGAGACCAAGGCCGGCTTCGCGTCCCCATGGTCCGGGATGATGTTCTTCCCCGGCACGCGGCAGATGGCTCCGGAGGACCTGTCGAAGTTCGAGGGGATCTCCTTCTGGACGAAGGGGGATGGCCGCTCGTACCAGATCCTCCTGTTCGCCACCCGCCTAGGGATGATGCCGGCGCGGAAGGAATTCACGGCCGGCCCCGAGTGGCAGCAGGTCACCGCCTCCTTCGCGGAGCTGAAGCTGGACGGCAGCGACATCCTGGGGATCTTCATCGGCGGCGGCCCGGGGCTCGGGACGTTCCGGTTCCAGGTGGATGACGTGCGGCTGATGCCGAAGAAATAGAAGGCAGCCCAAGAAGAGGGATAATCGGCCAGGCATCCGCCATGGCCGAACCCCTCACCCCAACCAGCATCGAGGCCCTGATCGAGGGCGGCGTCACCGGCCGGATCGCGGCCGGCAACTACGACGTCCGGATCCATCCTGAGCACGGGGCGGTCGTAACCCTCCTTCCCCCTGAGCGGCGGCCAGCGCCTCCGCTCCGGGGCTCGGAAAGCGAGGAGCGTCCGGCCGACGACGCTCCCATCGCGCCCGACCGCCGGGCGCTCGCGATCCTGCCCGACGAGGAGAAGCGCCTCCTTTCCGCGCTCGCCGCCGTCGGCGGTGGCCCAGTGGGCGCGGCTCACCTGCCCTTCCTGGCGGACGTCCCCGAGCCGGGACCGGCGCTCGGCGCCCTCCTGGAGAGGCGGCTCGCCCAGGCCCAGGGTCCCCGCTACGGCCTGACGGGAGACCTTGCGGCCTTGCTGAGGCGGACCTGGGATCTTTCCTCCTGGAGCGAGCGGGCCCTCGGCTACTTCACCCTCTGGGCGTCACCTCACACGCCGGCCAGCGCCGTCAAGGAAGTGACCGAGGAGATCTCCCCCCTTCGCCACCTGCTCGGCTGGGCGGTCGAAGCCGGCCGCTTCGAGGCCGCGATCCACCTGGGCAGGGCCCTCGACACGGCCTGCGCCGTGGGCGGACGCTGGGACGCTTGGGGCGAATCGCTAGAGCGTGTCCGCGCCGCCGCCGCAGCATCGGGAAACCGGGCGGCTGAAGGCTGGGCCCTGCACCAGCTCGGTACGCGTCTCCTCTGCCTGGACGATCCTGCGGGGGCGAAGCCGCTCCTCACGCAGGCGCTCGCCATCCGCGAGTCGCTGGGGGACCGGGCCGGCGCGGCGGTCACCCGCCACAACCTGGGCTTCCTGGGAACGCCTCCGGCCCGTCCGCCGGCTTCGTTCCAGGAACCTATACAGCATCCCTCCTGGTTCCGGCTCCTGCCCGGGCTCGCCCTCGTCTTCCTGATCTTCGTAGTTCTCGCAGTGGGTGGGATCAAGCTCCTCTCCAATCGGCTGGAGCCGGACCGCGACACGGTGCCCACTGAGCCGGTGACGAATGGGGAGGAATCTCCATCACTCAGCACCGATGCTCCTGCCGTCTCGGATCTGCCCGTCGAGTCCACGGACCTGTCTACGGACACGGCGGAGCCCGTGGAAGAAGCAGCACCGGAGCGGCCCGTGATGACCCTGTCTCCCCAGGAGGTTCTCGATTTCGGCGAGGTGAACGCCGGAGAGAGGCTCAAGAAGGACGTGACGGTCCAGAACGCGGGAAACGCACCCCTGACGATCAGCGCCATCTCCATCAGCGGCGAACGCGCCGAGGAGCTCACGATCGGCGAGGACTGCGACGGAGAGGTGCTCGATGCCGGAGAGAGCTGCACCTTCCCCGTCACCTTCGAGCCCGCCGCGCGAGGCAGCCGCAATCTCCGGCTGACCGTGTCCGACCGCGCCTCCGGGATCGAGCAGACCCTGGAGGTACGAGGCAACGCGGTGTGGCTCCGGCCGGAGCCTCCGGTACCCTAGCCTACAGCGACGTCCGGATCGCCCAGAGGTCCGGGAACAGGGACTTGAAGAGGCTGTTCTTCAGGTACTCGACGCCGGCCGAGCCGCCGGTGCCGGTCTTCATGCCGATAGTGCGCTGCACCATCTTCACGTGGCGGTAACGCCATTCCTGGAGCGCCTCGTCGAGGTCCACGAGCCGCTCGCAGACGTCCCGGTTCGCCGGGTCGGACCTGTAAATCTGGACCAGGACCTCGCGGATCCGCTCGTCCTCCACCGCCGGCTGGCCGACGTCGCGCTCCAGAAACTCCCGCGGGATGTCGTAGCCGTTGAGCGACAGGAACTTGAGGAACGAGTCGTAGATGCTGGGCTGCCGCAGGCGCGCCTCGATCCGCCGGCGCTCTTCGCTGCCCTCCGGCATCCGCTCCGCGACACCCGGCGCGCGATGGCTGAGGACGATCTCGAGCTCCCGGAACTGGAACGACTGGAAGCCGCTTGCCGTGTCGAGCCGGTAGCGGAACGACGAGAACTGGACGGGCGTCATCGTCTCCAGGATGTCGACCTGGGAGACCAGCGTCTTGAAGATCGTGAGGATGCGCTTCAGCGTCCCGAGGACGATGGGCCGATCGTTCCCGTCGAGCGCGCGCTGCAGCAGCTCCGTCTCGTGCAGCACCTGCTTGAACCACAGCTCGTAGACCTGGTGGATGACGATGAACAGCATCTCGTCATGGTCCTCGCCTCCCGACGCGGGCGTCTGGAGGTCGAGGAGCTCGCCGAGGCGGAGATAGCTGGTGTAGGTGTAGGGCATGAAGTCTTACTCCCGCGCCGCAGCTTCCGGCGCCCGGCCGAGGTCGCCGGGCATCTCCGCGATCGCGTAGGCCACGGCGGCCCAGGAGGCGACGTTCTGGTCGAGATCCTTGGGATCGATCTTGTCCAGGGTGTCGTTCGCCGTGTGGTGGTAGTCGAAATAGGTGGTGCCGTCCTGCGCGAGGGCGATCAACGGCACCCGCGCGGGGGCCATGGGGCTCAGGTCGGCGCCGCCGCCGGTCTCGTTGTCCCCCGGCTCGATGCCCAGGAGCTTCGCGAGATCGGCCACGATGGGGAGCTTCGCGGGGTCGACGCGCGAGGCGATCCGCCAGACCTGGCCCGAGCCGAAGTCCGACTCGCCGGCCATGACGTGGCGGGCCAGCTCGTCCTTGTGGGCCTCGGCGTAGGCCCGCGCCCCCGAGAGGCCGAACTCCTCGTTGGCGAAGAGCACGACCCGGACGGTGCGGCGGGGCTTCTTCGGAAGCTGGCCGATGCGCCGCGCCGCTTCCATCATGATGGCGCAGCCGGCGCCGTCGTCGATGGCACCCGTCCCGAGGTCCCAGGAGTCGAGATGGCAGCCGAGGAGGACGATCTCCTCCGGCTTCTCGCGCCCAGGGATGTCGCCCACCACACTCGCCTGCTCCACGTCGGGCAGCGTGCGGGCCCCGAGCTTCAGGCGGAAGGTGACCGGCTTGCCCGAGGCCACCTGGGCCGCGAGCAGGTCGGCGTCCGGGTTGGAGAGAGCGGCCGCCGGGATCTTCTCGATCCCGTCCTGGTAACGCATGGCGCCGGTGTGGGGAGTGCGGTTGTTGTCCGTGCCGATCGACCGGATGAGCACGGCCACGGCGCCGAGCTTCGCCGCCCGCGAGGCGCCCGCCCCGCGCACCCCCACGGCCTTGCCGTAGCCGGAGCCGTCCTTCGCCCGCTCCATGCGGCCGCTGTAGAAGACGATCTTGCCCTTGACCTGGGCCGGGTCGAGCTTGTCCACCGCGTCGAGCGAGGGCACCTCGATCACCTGCGCCTCGATCCCGTCGCCGGGGGTGCCGACGCTGCCGCCGAGCGCCGCCAAGTGCACGGGCTGCGGCCAGGGTGCGACGATCTCTCCGGACTCGAGGCCGCGCTCCCAGTGCGGCACGGTCACCTTCTCGGCCCGGACGTTGCTGAACCCGAGCTCCTTCATCTTGCCCACTCCCCAGACGACGGCGGCGTCGTGGGCCTTCGAGCCGGCGGGGCGCGGCCCCACCTCCACCGTCAGCGAGCGGACGATGTCGAAGGCCCTGGTGCCGGCGAGAGCGTCTTTATGGAGCGAGGAGGCGGTGGCCTTCACGTCCCCGGGGAGACCGGTCTGGGTTGTCTGGGCGCGGCCGGGGCCGGGATGAAGCAAAGCGAACGACAGTGCCAGCACGAAAAGGGAACGACGCCCGGCAACGGACGGAATGGAATGCATGAGATCTCCTCCGAGGGTGATCCTACATCCTACAGACACGCCCGCCCAGGCATCGCCTGGGCGGGGAGAAGCGAGGTTCAGGCCGCGACGGGCAGGCTGTTCATCTGACGCAAGGTCTGCTTCCACTCCGCGAGGGCCTTCTCGAGGGCGTGGTAGGTCATACCCAGGCGAGTCTCGTGGGGAAGGTTCTCCTCGTCGGGCGCCACTTCTTCCTTCGGCCTCTGCCGGCGCTGGAGGGTCATCAGCTCGTGGAGCGCGGTCTGGAGCGAGGCGTAGGCTTCGTGAAGCCGGGCCTCCTGATGCTCGCGATGCTCGCGGAAGTCGTGCACCACCTGCTGGAGCCGCTCCTTGGCGCTCTCGAACTGCACCTCGATCTTGGCCTTGAGCACCGCGGCTTCGGGAGCGCGGCGGAGGTCCCGGGCGAGGCCCAGGCGAGAGAGCGTCCAGATCATCCACTTGGCGGGATCGAACTGCCACACCTTGACGCCGTTGCGGTAGTCGAAGGGGAAGCTGTGGTGGTAGTTGTGGTAGCCCTCACCGAAGGCGAGCACGGCCATGATCGGGCTGTCGCGGGCGCTGTGCTCCGTGCTGTAGGGCCGGCGGCCCACCATGTGGCAAAGGCTGTTGATGAAGAACGTGCCGTGGTGGCTCACCACCACCCGGAGCACGCCGGCGATGAGCAGGCAGCCGATCACGTTGCCGGTCAAGAGGCCCACGATGAGCGGAATGCCGAAGGCCACCCCGAGGCCGATCAACGCGTAGTAGCGGTCCTGCCAGACGACCAGCGGGTCCTCCGACAGGTCGCGCACCACGCTCTTGGGGATCGGCTCGGCCTCGAAGAAGATCCATCCCATGTGCGCCCACCAGAACCCCTTGGTGATGTTGTAGGGGTCGCGCTCCTCGTCGACGTGCGCGTGGTGGACCCGATGGTCGGCGGCCCAGTTGAGAACCGAGTTCTCGAGGGCGCCGGCGCCGAACACCAGGAGGAAGAGGCGCACCGGCCAGGCGGCCTGGTAGGTCTTGTGGGCGAACAGCCGGTGATAGCCCGCGGTGACCGAAAGGCCCACGCACACCCAGATGGCCAGGAAGGTGGCCGTCTCCGGCCAGCCGAGGCCGTACTTCATGAGGTACCAAGGCGTGCCGACGAGCGCGACGAGAAGGGTACCGAGCAGGAAGACGAGGTTCAGCCACTTGATCGGGGGTCTTTGGGCATTCACTTCAGTCACCGTTCTCTCCGTGAAATGATGGGCCTCGCGGGCCTGTTACAAGAGAGTCGCCGCCGGGAGCGGATCCTCAGGGTTGCCTTGGGGGCGCTCAAGAATACCAGCGAAGAACGTTTCTGTCGCCCCCCTGCGGGACGCCAGACACCTTCTCCAACACTCATGGGAGCCGACATATGCCCAAATCAATGCCGAGATCGAAAATGTTCCTCCTGTTCACCCTCTGCGCCCTGCTGGTCGCCACCGTCGCCTTCGCGGGCGAAGCTGTCAAGCCGGCATTGAAGCGGGTCGAGGCCAAGAAGGTCTGCATGATCAACAACCAGCTCTTCGAGAAGGACCAGATCCCCGTCCCCGTGCAGGGGAAGACGTACTACGGCTGCTGCGAGATGTGCAAGGAGCGCCTCGCCAAGGACGCCAATGCCCGGACGGCGACCGATCCCGTCACCGGCAAGGCGGTGGACAAGGCCACGGCGGTGATCGCCGCCCAGGCGGACGGCTCGGTGCTGTACTTCGAGAGCGAGAAGACGCTGGAGCAGTACGAGAAGGGCGCGAAGAAGTAGGAGCCCTCACCTCCCCCGCCCTCCTCTCCCGGGGAGAGGAGGGAGAAGGGCTCTACGCCGCCACCCCGCGCGACTGGCGGACGAACTCCTCGATGGCCGCCGCCGGCCGGGCGCCGCTGGTACGGGCGACCTCGCGGCCGTCCTGGAACACGGCCATCGTGGGGATCGACTGGATGCGATGCGCGGCCCCCACGGACGGGTCGACGTCGGTGTTGACCTTCACGACGAGCAGACGCCCGGCGTTGCGCTCGGCCACCTTGACCATCTCCGGCGCCACCGCCCGGCAGGGGCCGCACCACGGCGCCCAGAAATCCACCAGCACCGGCAGGCTGGACTCCCGGAACAACGCCGACAGCTCCCCTCCCTGGTCCACCTCGACCGGCTCGGCGACCGGCGTCAGCACCGTCCCGCAGGCGCCGCACCTGGCCTGCTGGTCCAGCCGTGAATAGAGGATCCGGTTCTTCTTCTCACAGGAAGGACAGGTTCGAACGATTCCCGCGGCCATGACTTCCCTCCTTTCGACTCAACGGGAATAACAGGCAGGATGGCGGCCCGGATTCCGTGGCGTCTTTACCCCCAACCGGTGAGACTGCTAGTCTCCTTCCATGCGCTTCACGGTAGAGATCGATCGAGAGACGGACGGGCGCTGGATTGCGGAGGTTCCCGACCTTCCGGGCGTCATGGTCTACAGCACGACCCGAGAGGAGGCTCTGGCCAGAGCCAAGGCCTTTGCTCTGCGCGTGATCGCTGACCGCTTGGAGCAGGGCGAGACCCTGCCTGAGCTCTAGATCCTGATCACCTATGAAATCGCCTCGTAGGGGCGGCCCTATGTGGCCGCCCTGTAGGGTGGACTGGGCAGCCCCCCGCCCAGGGCGGCCACATAGGGCCGCCCCTACAGAACGTCTGTGATTCTCACGGTCCGGATTCCAAGGAGGTCTCCATGAAGCGATATCGGGTCAAGCCGGGCGCCAAGATCAACCTTTCCAAGCTCGACGCGGGCTCCACCGCGGGCTTCAAGGGCGACAAGCAGGATGCCGAGGCGAGGCTCCTCGAGCTCAACGACCGGCTCGAGGCCCTCCAGGAAGCGCTCTGGGCGGAGCACAAGCACAAGGTGCTCGTCGTCCTCCAGGGCATGGACACCAGCGGCAAGGACGGCACCATCAGCCACGTGTTCGAGGGGGTCAACCCGCTCGGCGTGCGGGTGGCCGCGTTCCAGGCCCCCACCGAGGAGGAGCTCGGCCGCGACTTCCTCTGGCGGGTCCATCCCAAGGTGCCCGGCCGGGGGGAGATGGTGATCTTCAACCGCAGCCACTACGAAGACGTGCTGGTCGTGCGCGCCCGCCGCCTGGCGCCCGCCGAGGTCTGGCGCCCCCGCTTCGCCCAGATCAACGACTTCGAGCGCCTGCTGGCCGAAACCGGCACCGTCGTCCTCAAGTTCTTCCTCCACATCGACAAGGACGAGCAGAAAGAGCGCCTGCAGGCCAGGCTCGACGATCCCGGCAAGCGCTGGAAATTCCGCCGCGGCGACCTCGAGGACCGGCTGCATTGGGACGACTACATGAAGGCCTACGAGGATGCCCTCTCCCGCACCAGCCAGAAGCACGCTCCCTGGTACGTCGTGCCCTCCAACAAGAAGTGGTTCCGCAACCTGGTGGTCGCCACCGTCCTGGTGAAAGCCCTGGAAGGCCTCGGCATCAAGATCCCCGAGCCGGAAGAGGGCCTCCAGGACATCGTCATCGAGTAGCGGGCAGCGCCGGGCCGCGGGGGCCGCGGCCCGCATATAGCTTTTCGTCTATTTTTACGCTACACTGCCGGAAATTCCCGGAAAGCCCCCCACAGGGCACACGCCGCCGGCCTCGCCGGGCCAGGCCTTGGGGGAGCTCCATATCCAAGGGGTCCAGGCAGTATGAAGTGCCGGTCGCGCTGGTCGAAGCTCACCTCCCTCACCGTCGTCCCCCTCGCCCTGATCACCGGGCTCTCGGTGTTCCGTGCTCCCGCCTCCGCCCTCGTGCCGCCGGAGGAAGAGGACGGCGACGCGCGCCTGGCCGCCATCTTCGGCGGCTTCCAATCCCCCGACCTCGAGGTGCAGCCCTCCCTGGAGGTCCAGCCGAGGGGCACCCGGAAGGCCCTGGGGAACCCTGCCCTGCAGCGCTTCTTTGCCTATCAGTCCGCTGACTGGGAGGTCCGGTGGGACCGGCGCAACGACCGTCCCAACCTGATCCAGGGCGCCGGCATCCCGCTCCTGCCCGGCCACGGGAACGCGCTCGCCGCTTCCGCCCTGAAGCTGGCCCACGAGGGCGGCCCGAGCATGGCCGACGTCGAGGCCAGGCTGCGCGCATTCATGGACGAGCTCCCCGAGCTGCTGGGAGTGTCGGGCTTCGACCTGCGCCTCGACGAGCGGAGCTCCGTCAACGCCGGCGAGGAGAAGCAGATCTGGTTCGTCGAGCTCCAGCAGTTCCATCGCGGCGTGCCGGTGGAGGGCGCCAAGGTCTACTTCCGCATCAACAACGGCAACATCGTCCAGCTCGGAACCGAGCGGGTGGCCGAGGTGCGGGTGAGCGCCAGTCCGAAGATCGGCCGCGCGGCCGCCCTCGCCGCGGCCCTCCGGATCCTCGGCTCCCGGCTCGACGAGATCCAGGAGATCAGGAATCCGGGCACCCTGAAGCTCGTCCCCGCCCTGACGGCGGGCGAGCGTCCTGCGGAGGCGTTCGAGGGCGCGCCCGGCCGCGGCTACCGGCACTACCTGGTCTGGGAAGTGGAGCTCCAGCGCACCGGCGACGCCAGCGTCTACCAGGCGCGGGTGGACGCCAGGAACGGCCGCGTCCTCTCCCTCGTCGACCTCACCTCGTACGTGAACGCCCAGGTCACGGGCGGCATCTATCCCACCACCAACACCGATCCGGAGAAGGTCGTCGGCCTGCCCTTCACCTACGTGACGAATGGCTCGACCAAAGTCACCGACGCCGCCGGCAACTACAACTACTCGGGCGGCAAGGCGACGGTCACCCTCAATGGCAAGTACATCCGGATGGCCGACAGTTGCGGCCCGGTCTCGAAGTCGGATGGCTCGACGGGTAACATCGCGTTCGGCACCAGGGGCGGCACACCCTGCACCGTCCCGCGCGCCGGCGGCGCCGGCAACACCAAGGCCACCCGCACCGGCTACTACCACCTGACCAACATCAACCGCAAGGCGGCGCGCTTCCTGCCGGGCAACTCCTGGCTCAACGGCACGCTCACCGCCAACATGAACATCAACGCCACCTGCAACGCCTACTGGAACGGCTCGACGGTGAACTTCTACCGCTCGGGCAACGGCTGCTCGAACACGGGCGAGATCGCGGCCGTCTTCCTCCACGAGTGGGGCCACGGCCTGGACGCCCACGCGGGCGGCGCGGCTCCGGACAAGGGCACGGGCGAGGCCGTGGGCGACACCTTCGCCTTCCTCGAGACCAAGGACGCCTGCATCGGCCAGAACTTCAAGCCCGGCGTCGCCTGCCGCAACTGCAACGCCTCCTGCACGGGAGCGCGCGACCTGGCGGCCTTCGCGTCGGGCGGCAGCCACACGATCGCCAGGCCCAGCACCGTGGCGGACGCCAACGGCCTCAACTGCCGCCGCTTTTCCTGCCCGTACATGATCTTCGGCCTCGCGCCCTACCAGGGGCCCATGGGCTACGAGGGGCACTGCGAGAGCTACATCGCCAGCACGGCCAACTGGGACCTCGCCCAGCAGCTCATCGCCCGCTGGGGCACGGCGGCGGGCTGGGCCAGGATGGATTCCCTCTGGTACCGCAGCCTGGTGCCCAGCAAGAGCGCCTACCAGGTGGTCTCGGGCGGCAAGTGCAACCCGGCCGCCAAGGTCAACGGCTGCGGCGCGAGCAACTGGTACACGGTCTACCTGGCGGCGGACGACGACGATGGCAACCTGGCCAACGGCACGCCCAACGGCTGCCGGATCTGGGACGCCTTCACGGCCCACGGCATCGCGTGCGGCGCGCGCCCGGCGTGTACCAGCTAGCCGGGGCGCGCGTTTTCCGCCCCGGCGCACCGTACTTACTGGACCTCCGGCACCATCGTGCCGTCAGGAAAGGAGAAGGTAAGTATGAGGAAAAGCTCGCGCTGGCCGAAGCTCCTGATTCTCACCCTCACCGGGACGCTGCTCATCCCGGCCCTGGCATTCGCCCTGATCCCGCCCGAGGAGAGCGATGCCGGGAAGATCGCCGCCATCTTCGGCGGCTTCCGGACGCCCGACCTGGAGGTTCTGCCGTCGGTCGAGGTTCAGGCCCGCGGCTCCGCGAAGGCGCTGGGCAATCCGGCCCTGCAGCGCTTCTTCGCCCACCAGTCGGACGAGTGGGAGGTCCGGTGGGACAAACGCAGCGACCGCCCGAACCTGATCCAGGGCGTCGGCATCCCCCTCCTGCCCGGCCGCGGCAACAAGCTGACGGCGGCCGACCTCAAGCTGGCCCACGAGGGCGGCCCGCGGGTCGCGGACGTCGAGGCGAAGCTGCGCTCGTTCATGGCCGAGCTCCCCGAGCTGCTGGGAGTCTCGGGCTTCGACCTGCGGCTCGACGCCGAGAGCACCGTCAACGTCGGCGAGGACAAGCAGCTCTGGTTCGTCGAGTTCCAGCAGTTCCACCGCGGCGTGCCGGTCGAGGGCGCCAAGGTCTACTTCCGCATCAACAACGGCAACATCGTCCAGTTCGGCACCGACCGGGTCGCCGAGGTGCGGACGAGCCCCGTCCCGCGGATCGACCGCGTGGCGGCCCTCGCCAAGGTCGTCCAGGCCCTGGGCTTCCGGGTGAGAGAGACCGAGATCGCCGAGCGGGGCACGCTCAAGCTCATCCCGTCCCTGCCGGCGGGCGAGCGTCCGGCGGAGGCGTTCGAAGGGGCGCCCGGCCGCGGCTACCGGCACTACCTGGTCTGGGAGGTGGCGGTCCGCCGCGCCGGCGACGCCGCCGTCTACCAGGCGCAGGTGGACGCCAAGAGCGGCAACATCCTCTCCCTGATCGACCGCACCTCCTACGCTCAGGTGACGGGCGGCGTCTACCCCACCACCAACACCGACCCGGAGACGGTCGTCGCCTTCCCCTTCACCAACGTCACCAACGGCGGCGCCAAGGTGACGGACGCCGCCGGCAACTACACCTACTCGGGCGGCGCCGCGACCGCCACCCTGAACGGCAAGTACTTCAAGATGACGGACGCCTGCGGCGCTATCTCCGCGTCGGACGGCACGACGGGCAACCTCGCCTTCGGCACCAGCGGCGGCACCGACTGCACCACCCCGGGCGCCGGCGGCGCCGGCAACACCCACGCCTCCCGTTCGGGCTACTACCACCTGACCAACATCAACCGCAAAGCCGCGGGCTTCCTGCCGGGCAACGCCTGGCTGGCCGGCACGGTGACGGCCAATATGAACATCAACGCCACCTGCAACGCCTTCTGGGACGGCTCGACGGTGAACTTCTACCGTTCGGGCGGCGGCTGCTCCAACACGGGTGAGATCGCGGCCGTGTTCCTCCACGAGTGGGGCCATGGCATGGACACCAACTCGGGCGGCGCCGCTTCCGACAAGGGCACCGGCGAGGCGGTGGGCGACACCTTCGCCTTCATCGAGACCAAGGACCCCTGCATCGGCAAGAACTTCCAGCCCGGCGTCCCCTGCGCCAACTGCAACGCCACCTGCACGGGCGTGCGCGACATGGCGTCCTTCGCCACCGGCGGCAGCCACACGATCGCCAGGCCCAGCACCGTGGCGGACAACAACGGCATCAACTGCGACCGCTACTCCTGCCCCTACTACCAGTTCATCTTCATCGGCGCCTACCAGGGCCCCATGGGCTACGAGGGCCACTGCGAGAGCTACATCGCCAGCACGGCCAACTGGGACCTCGCCCAGCAGCTCATCGCCCGCTGGGGCACGACGGCCGGCTGGCAGAAGATGGATGCCATCTGGTACAAGAGCCTGACCCCCAGCAAGAGCGCCTACCGGGTCGTCTCGGGCGGCAAGTGCAACCCCGCCGCCGTGGTGGACGGCTGCGCGGCCACCAACTGGTACACGGTCTACCTGACGGCGGACGACGACGACGGCAACCTGGCCAACGGCACCCCCAACGGCTGCCGGATCTGGGACGCCTTCACGGCCCACGGCATCGCCTGCGGCGCGCGCCCGGTCTGCACGCAGTAGGCCCTCACTCCCCTGCCCCTCTCTCCCGGCCCGCCACCCGCCCGGCCTGGGAGAGAGGGGAACGTAGTCCGGCGGCTCGCTTGCCCGGCCTTCCTGCACTCTACTTATTAGACTCCTAGAAGACCTGGGCAGGCATCTCCAGAACCTGTCGTTTCTGGGGTCTTCATGGGATTGTTTGTTTAATTGTGTCGTCAGGAAAGGAAAAGGAGAAATGAGGAAGACTTTGTGTCGGTCCAAGTTCCTGCTGTTCACCCTGATCGGGGTCCTGTTGATCCCCGCCCTGGGCTCCGCCCTCATCCCGCCGCAGGACAGCCAGGGGGATGACGACGACCAGGGCAAGCTGCTCGCCATCTTCGGCGGCTTCCAGTCGTCCGCGCTCGAGGTGCAGCCCTCGGTCGAGCTCCAGTCCCGAGGCTCCGCGAAGGCGCTGGGCAATCCGGCCCTGCAGCGCTTCTTCGCCCACCAGTCGGATGAGTGGGAGGTCCGGTGGGACAAGCGCAGCGACCGGCCGAACCTGATTCAGGGCGTCGGCATCCCGCTGCTGCCCGGCCGGGGCAACAAGCTCGCGGTCTCCGATCTGAAGCTGGCCCATGAGGGCGGTCCGCGCATGGCGGACGTCGAGGCCAAGCTGCGTGGCTTCATGGCCGACTTCCCGGAGCTCCTCGGCGTCTCGAACGTCGATCTCCGCTTCAACGAGAAGGGCTCGGTCTACGCCGGCGGCGAGAACGACCTCTGGTTCGTCGAGTTCCAGCAGTTCCACCGCGGCGTGCCGGTCGAGGGCGCCAACGTGTTCTTCCGCATCAACAACGGCAACATCATCCAGTTCGGCACCGACCGGGTGGCCGACGTGCGGACGAACCCCAACCCGAAGATCGACCGGGCGGCGGCCCTGGCCTCGGCCCTCCGGGCCCTCGGCTTCCGGTTGAGCGAGATCGAGGAGATCACCAAGCCCGGCACGCTCAAGCTCGTCCCGGCCCTGACCGCCGGTGAGCGTCCGGCCGAGAAGTTCGAAGGGGAGGCCGGCCGCGGCTACCGCCACTACCTGGTATGGGAAGTCGAGTTCCGCCGCGCCAACGACACGGCCACCTACCAGGCCAAGGTCGACGCCAAGACCGGCAAGCTGCTCGGGCTGGAAGACCTCACCTACTACGCGACGGTCACGGGCGGCATCTACCCGACCACCAACACCGATGCCGAGGTGGTCCGTCCCATGCCCTTCACCAACGTCACCAACAGCACCGCCAAGGTGACGGACGCCGCCGGCAACTACACCTACTCGGGCGGCACGGCGACCGCCGCCCTGAACGGCAGGTACTTCCGGATGGCCGACGCCTGCGGCGCGATCTCGAAGTCCGACAGCTCCACGGGCAACATCGTCTTCGGCACCAGCGGCGGCACCGACTGCACCACCCCGGGCTCCGGCGGCGCGGGCAACACCCACGCTTCCCGTTCGGGCTTCTACCACCTGACCAACATCAACCGCAAAGCCGCGAGCTTCCTGGCGGGCAACGCCTGGCTCAACAGCACGGTGACGGCGAACATGAACATCAACAACACCTGCAACGCCTTCTGGAACGGCTCGACGGTGAACTTCTACCGCTCGGGCGGCGGCTGCTCCAACACGGGCGAGATCGCGGCCGTCTTCCTCCACGAGTGGGGCCATGGCATGGACACCAACTCGGGCGGCGCCGCTTCCGACAAGGGCACCGGCGAGGCGGTGGGCGACACCTTCGCCTTCATCGAGACCAAGGACCCCTGCATCGGCAAGAACTTCCGGCCCGGCGTCCCCTGCGCCAACTGCAACGC
>DATFNZ010000004.1:0-5519 GCA_035266085.1 Thermoanaerobaculia bacterium | reverse complement strand
GCTCCACCTTCTGGATCAGCGTGCGCGGGCGCTGCGGGCGCAGCGGATTGGGGGCCGGCCGGCGCGCCGGCGCGACCGGCGCGGGCGCCGGACGGCGGCGCGCGTCCACGGGCGCCGGTTGCTCGTCGCGCAGGATGACCTCCCGCGGATGGGGCAGCTTCTTGCCCTGCAGAATCGCCGCGACGATGTCGGTATCTATATGAGCGTCATCGCCCTCGACCCTCACACCGATGGACTTCAGCTTGAAGACGAGGTCCTGGTTGGAGATCGCCATCATCTTCGCGAGGTCCTGGACTCGAATCTTTCCCATAT
The DNA here is from genome assembly GCA_035266085.1 of Thermoanaerobaculia bacterium. Classification (GTDB taxonomy): domain Bacteria; phylum Acidobacteriota; class Thermoanaerobaculia; order Multivoradales; family UBA5704; genus DATARR01. The sequence goes on along the minus strand of DATFNZ010000004.1, from coordinate 5,207 downwards.
CTTCTAGTAACTCCTGTAATTAGCCAGTAGCCTCGCGCTAGGACTCGCTCTCGTCGGATCGGGTGTCGGCCGCCTCCGCAGCCGCCACGTCGGCTCTCTCCTCCTCCAGAGTGTGGGCCGCGGTAGCGCGCTGCTGCTCGCTCTCGGCGAAGGCGCGGCTCAGGGCCGCCATGAAATCTTCGTCGCCCATGGAGGAGGAGCTGGCGCCGGGCGATTCGGGAGCGCGGAAGGGACCGAGGTCCAGATCCGCCGCCTGCTTCTCGAGCTCCTCTTTCGCCCAGGCGACCAGCGTCTCGGCCTCATCCTGGGCGAGCTCCTCGATGCCGAGCGCCAGCAGCGTCTCCGCATCGGTCTCGGCCAGCTCTTCGAGGGTGCCGAAACCGGCTTCCCGGAGCGCCTCGGCCGCGGCCTGCGAGATCCCCGGGGCCGAGCTGACGTCCAGCTCGACTCGCGGCGGCGCCGACGGCAGTTGGCTCATGGCCGTGTTCAGCATGCGGGCGAGGGCGTCGGCCACCTCGTCCTTGACGTCGCTTTCACTCTTGATGTCGATGCGCGCGCCGATCAGCTCCGAGGCCAGACGCACGTTCTGGCCGCGCTTGCCGATCGCCAGCGAGAGCTGCTCGTCCTCGACGATCACGTCGAGGTGCGGCACTTCGCCCTGGTGCGTCACCGACACGCGGGTGATCTTGGCCGGCGCCAGGGCGCTCTGGGCAAAGGTCACCAGGTCGTCGCTGTACTCGATGATGTCGATCTTCTCGCCGCGCAGCTCGCGGATGATCGACTGCACGCGCGAGCCCTTCATGCCGACGCAGGCGCCGACCGGGTCGACGTCGCGCTCGCGGCTGTAGACCGCCACCTTGGCCCGCTCGCCGGGCGCGCGGACGGCGTTCTTGATCACCACCGTGCCGTCGTAGATCTCCGGCACCTCGGTCTCGAAGAGCTTGACCAGCAGCCGCGGATCGGTGCGCGAGAGCACGATCTGCGGCCCCTTGGGCTGCTTGTGCACGTCGACGATGACGGCGCGGATGCGCTCGCCCTGGCTGTAGCGCTCGTGGCGGGCCTGCTCGGAGCGCGGCACCACGGCCTCCGTGCGGCCGAGGTCGACGACGATGTCGCCGCGCTCGAAACGCTTGACGGTGCCGTTGAGGACCTCGCCGACACGGTCGATGTACTCGTTGTAGATGTTCTCGCGCTCGGCCTCGCGCACCCGCTGGTAGAGCACCTGCTTGGCGTTCTGGGCGGCGATGCGGCCGAGGCCGTCGGTGGAGATCGGCAGGTGGATCTCGTCGCCGATCTCGGCGTTGGCCTTGTGGTCCCGCGCCTCCTCGACCGTCCACTCGGCGAGCGGGTCTTCCACCGCCTCCACCACCTTCTTGACGATGAACGCCTCGAACTTGCCGGTCTCGCGGTCCAGGCGCGCCCGCACCGGTTCCTTGATCCGGTGCTGCTTCTTGGCCGCCGAGGCCATCGCGTCCTCCAGAGCGGAGATCCACCGCTCGAGGTCGATGTCCTTCTCCCGCGCGACCTGGCGCAGGATCTCGTTCAAGTTCAATTCCGCAGTCTGTGCCTGAGGCATAATTTCTTTTTTCCTATTTTTACGGCGCTTACAGCTCGATCTCCAGCCGAGCCACGGTCACGTTCCTGAGCGGCACTGCCAACGGCTCGCCGGACTTGCCCTTCGCCGGCGGGGCTTCCTCCGCCAGCAAGACCTGGGCGTCCTCGTCGGCCGCCCCTTCGGTGCGGCGCAGGCCCTGGAGGCGCGCCACCACCGTCTTCTTCTTTCCCGTCTCGGGATCCTGAAAGGTCACCCGCGCGAGCCGCCCGGCGAAGCGGTCGTAGTCGCGCGGCTTGTAGAGCTGCCGGTCGAGCCCGGGAGAGGAGACCTCCAGCACGTAGCGCCCGGTGCCGAAATCCAGCACGTCGAGAAGAGCCGAAACCTGCTTGGAGACCAACTGGCAATCGGCCAGCGTGACTCCGCCCTCCGGCCTGTCCACGAAGATCCTCAACACCCCGCCTTTGAGCTCGGCGTGCACCAGCTCGCAGCCAGCCGCCATGGCGACCTGCTCGATCTCCGGCGTGAGCTCCGTGATGCGGCTGGGGGTTGCGGACATGCTTCGATCTCGTGCTCCTTGGTGGTTCCAGTTTTTCCGCTTCGCCCAACAAAAAAAGTGGGCTGGAGGCCCACTTCTTACCGACCGTTTCCGGTCAGGGCAAGCTGGCTCCTCACATTATAAGGAAAAGGATGCTCCCGTTCAAGCTCGACGGAGGAAGACCCTCTCCGGCTCCGGAGCCTCCGGGACCGGCAACGGGAACGTAGGCGGTGGGCCGCGCTCGATGAAAATAACACGCCCGGCCGCCGAAATCTTCCCGGGGATGGAATCTTGGCGGGCGCCCCTGCCGGCCCCTGCCAGCCCGGCCTCTCATCGGCATGCCAAATTGACGCGATGTGAGCGTGGCGCGCCGTTCCGCCAGACGCTTCCCCTGGGGAATTTGTCTGGCAAGAGGTTTGCTTCTGCTGGAGACCGAGTAGGAAATTAGAAAGGAGATTTGACGTACCCATGAGCACCCCATCCAAACGAAATCTAGCGACGTTCTTGCTGGTTCTCGGGGCGGTCGTCTTCGGTATGGTCCTTGCCGGAGGTCTGCAATTGACCGTTCCGGGGTCGGCCGCCGACCAGGACAGCGCCAATGGCAATCTGTCCGCCACGCGGCTCGCCTCGGAGCATCTGACGACTCTGCCCAGCTTCGCCGACCTCGCGCAGGCGGTGGACCCGGCCGTCGTTTCCATACAAGCGGCGACCATCGAGAAGTCCCAGGCCGGCCGGCGGGGCCCCGGCGGCCAGGGCGGCCAGGACCCGTTCGAGTTCTTCTTCGGGCCGCGCAATCGCCGCCCCCAGCAGCAGCCTGACGGTGACGGCGGCGAGGAAGGCCCGGGCCAGCCGGAGGAGTTCCGCTCCGACGCCGGCGGCAGCGGCTTCGTCATCAGCCCCGACGGGCTGGTGGTGACCAACTTCCACGTCGTCGAGGGCGCGACCTCCGTCAAGGTCCACCTGGGCGACCGCGACTACACGGCCGAGGTCAAGGGCACCGACAAGGCGACCGACATCGCCCTGCTCAAGATCAATGCCGGACGCCCCCTGCGCTACCTCGAGCTCGGCGACAGCGAGTCCGTGCGGGTCGGCGACTGGGTGATGGTGGTCGGCAATCCGCTCAACCTGGACAAGACGGTGACCACCGGCGTGGTCTCCGCCAAGGGGCGGTCGATCGGCATCAGCGATGCCTCGTTCGAGAACTTCATCCAGACCGACGCCGCCATCAACTTCGGCAACTCCGGCGGTCCGCTGATCAACATGCAGGGCCAGGTCGTGGCGATCGCCACCGCCATCAACTGGGGCGCCGAGAACATCGGCTTCGCGGTGCCGGTCAACACCGTCAAGGAGATCCTGCCGCAGCTCCGCGACAAGGGGCGGGTCAGCCGCGGTTATCTCGGCATCGGCATCCGCAACCTCGACTTCACCCAGGCCCAGGCCTGGGGCCTGCCGAACACCGACGGCGCGCTCGTCCAGTCCGTCGAGGACAACACGCCTGCCGAGGACGCGGGCGTCCAGCACGGCGACGTCATCCTCTCGGTCGACGGGCGGAAGATCAAGACCACCCGCGACCTCATCGGCTACGTCTCGGCCAAGGGCCCCAGCGCCACGGTGACTCTCGACGTCTGGCGCGACGGCAAGATGGTCAAGAAGCAGGTCAAGCTGCGCGAGCGGCCGGGCCAGAACGAGGAGGAGGCGACCGACCGCAAGCCCGAGGGCGGCAGCGGCATCGACTGGCTCGGCATCCAGTACCAGGATCTGAACAACAGCCTGCGCGGCGCCCAGAACGTGCCGGAGGACGTCGAGGGCGTGATCGTCACCAACGTCACCCCCACGAGCCCCCTCTACGACCAGTTCGTGCGGCCGGGCAGCGTCATCACCGAGGTCAACGGCCAGCCGGTCCGGAACGTCGCGGACTTCGAGAAGACGATCAAGAGTGCAAAGTCGGGCTCCTATCTACGCCTCTACACGGTGGTGTTCGGCCCGCGCGATCAGCGCCAGCCCTTCTTCGCCGTGATCCAGGCGCCGTGAGGAACCCGTTGACCGATAGCAGCTAAGACAGACACGACAATCTCTCTGGTGGTTACAGGCCGGTCCGCAAGGGCCGGCCTCTTCTTTGTTACACTGTGGAGAACCATGCCGAGACCAGGTGACAGCTTCCGCGCCTCCGTTCTGGTGGTGGACGACGAAGCCGCGATTCGAGACAGCCTGCACATGATCCTCGATTACGAGGGCTACCGGGTGGAGGAGGCGGGGAACGGCTCCCAGGCCCTTGCCAAGGTCGCCGAGCGCGCTCCCGACGCCATCGTGCTCGACATCAAGATGCCCGAGATGGACGGCCTCGAGCTGCTCAAGGCCCTGCGCGAGCGCGGCTACGACATGCCCGTCCTGATGATCAGCGGCCACGCCGACGTGGCGACCGCCGTCGAGGCGACCCGCCGCGGCGCCTTCGACTTCTTCGAGAAGCCCCTCCAGCGCGAGCGGGTGCTGCTCTCCCTGCGCAACGCCGTCGAGGCCTACCGCCTGCAGACCGAGAACCGCAGCCTGCGCTCCGAGCCCGAGCAGCTCATCGGCTCGGCGCCGGCCCTGCGCCGCCTGCGCGAGACCATCGACAAGGCCGCCCCGACCCCGGCCACCGTCCTGATCACCGGCGAGAGCGGCACCGGCAAGGAGCTGGTGGCGCGCGCCATCCACCGCCAGTCGATCCGCCGTGACCGCACAATCGTGCAGGTCAACTGCGCCGCCATTCCCGAGGAGCTGATCGAGTCCGAGCTGTTCGGCCACGAGAAGGGGAGCTTCACGGGCGCCGTGCGCAAGCAGATGGGCAAGTTCGTCACGGCCGACGGCGGCACCATCTTCCTCGACGAGATCGGCGACATGTCCGCCCGCACGCAGGCAAAGGTCTTGCGTGTGCTCCAGAACGGGGAGGTGGAGCCGGTGGGAGCCGAGAGGACGATCGAGGTGGACGTGAGAGTGGTGGCGGCGACCAACCGCAATCTCGAGGAGGAGATCGCGGCCGGGCGCTTCCGCGAGGACCTGTTCTACCGGCTGAACGTCATCCCCATCCGCACCCCCGCCTTGCGCGAGCACCTGGAAGACCTGCCGCTGCTCGTCGAG
>DATFNZ010000003.1:0-5024 GCA_035266085.1 Thermoanaerobaculia bacterium | reverse complement strand
CTCCTCAAGAAGTCTGGCTTCCCCTCCAACCCTTCAACATCCCATCCGCACGGGGGCACACCGCGGCCTTGGCCGGCCTCTTCTACCCCTGGTGCCTCGACAGTCCAGCTCAGGACCCTCGATTTCTTCACAAGCTCTGACAGGAGATGCCGATGCAGTGGAGCGAGATTCGCGAGCGCTATCCTCGGCAGTGGCTGCTGGTCGAGGCGGTCAAGGCACATTCGGAGGAAGAACAGAGAATCCTCGATGACTTGGAGATCGTGGAGTTTTTTCCCGACTCTGTGACTGCAATGCGCCACTATCAGGAGCTTCATCGCCTGAACCCCTACCGGGAGCTTTACGTCCTTCACACGAATCGGGAGCGCCTCGATATCGGCGAGATCCACTGGCTCAGGACGGGCGGTAGCCCTCATCCCACGAAGAAGTCCGGGAACAGCTCCGTCCCCGGCTGCACCGCGTACGGGTCGAAGTCCGTAACCCCCGCCGAGGTCAGCACTTCGTCGTCGATGTAGAAGTTCCCCGTGCAGCAGCGGCTGTCGCGGGTCAGGATGACGTGGGCGGCGTCGGCCACGATCTCCGGCTTGCGGCAGGTCTCGGGCCGTACGGCGTCGCCGAGCATGGCGAGGGCGGCGGTGAGGATCGCGGTCCGCGGCCAGAGGGCGTTGACGGCTAGGCCGTCGTCCCGGAATTCCTCGGCCATCCCCAGCACGCAGAGGCTCATGCCGTACTTGGCCATCGTGTAGGCGACGTGGTTCTTGAACCACTTCGGATCGAGGTTGAGCGGCGGGGAGATGTTGAGGATGTGCGGGTTGGGCGACTTCTTCAGGTGCGGAATGCAGGCCTGCGAGCAAGCGAAGGTGCCGCGGCCGTTGACCCCCCACATGAGGTCGAAGCGCTTCATCGGGGTTGCGAGCGTCCCCGAGAGGCTGATGGCGCTCGCGTTGTTGACCAGGATGTCGATCCCGCCGAAGGTCTCGACCGTCTTCTGGACGCCCCGCTGGACCTGTTCCTCATCCCGGATGTCCACTTGCAGGGGCAGGGCTCTCCCGCCCGCCGCCTCGATCTCTTCGGCTGCCGTGTAGATGGTGCCCGGCAGCTTGGGATGGGGCTCGGCCGTCTTTGCCGCGATGGCCACGTTGGCGCCGTCGGCGGCGGCGCGCAGCGCGATCGCCTTGCCGATGCCGCGGCTACCGCCGGTAATGAACAGGGTCCTGCCCTTGAGGTCTGCCATGGGGCTCCTTCGTCCTTTCCTGAAGACACTAAAGCGCCGACGTTCCCGGCGGCACCAGCTCGTCGATCTTCGCCGCTTCCTCGTCGGTGATCTCGACGTCCAGGGAGCCGAGGCTGTCCTCGAGCTGCTCCATGGTACGGGGACCGATGATGACGGAGGTCACGGCGGGGTTCCGGAGCGCCCACGCATTGGCGAAGCGGGAAAGCGAGATCCCCTTTGCCTCGGCCATTGGCAGGAGCTGCTCGACGATGTCGAGGCGGCGCTCGAACTTGGGGTTTGTGATGTCGCCGACCCAGGCCTCGGCGCGCGTGCTGTCCTTCGGATTGCCGGTCTCGCGCCGGTACTTGCCGCTGAGCCATCCGCCCTCGAGGGGGCTCCAGACGATGTTGGCGATGCCGAGCTTTTGCGACATCGGAAAGTGCTCGAGCTCCATCACCCGGCGCAGGATGCTGTAGGGCGGCTGCAGGGAGACGAACCGCTCCCAGCCGCGCCGGTCGCTGATCCACAGCGTCTCCACGATCTCCCAGGCGGAGAAGCGCTTCTCCCATAAAGCCGTGCCGGCGAAATGATTGGTGGAGAGGCCCAGGTAGCGCACCTTGCCCTGGCGGACCAGGTCGTTCAGGGCCGACAGCGTCTCCTCCATGGGGGTCGTCGGATCGGGCCGGTGGATCTGGTAGAGGTCGATGACGTCCGTGCCGAGCCGGCGCAGGCTGTTCTCGACCTGCTCCTGGAGGGCCTTGCGCGACAGTCCGCGCTGGTTGGGGCCTGGCCCTACGGGCGCCCAGACCTTGGTGGCCAGCACGGCCTCCTCGCGGCGGCCGCGCAGCGCCTTACCCACGATCACCTCCGACTCCCCCTCGGAGTAGCCGTTGGCCGTGTCGATGAAGTTGATCCCCGCTTCCATCGCCCGGTGGATGATGCGGATCGACTCGTCGTGGTCCGCGTTGCCCCACTTGCCGAACATCATCGTGCCCAGGCAGAGGGGAGAGACCTTGAGGCCGGTAGGGCCGAGATTACGGTAGTCCACGCTTCCACCCCCGCTTTTCCAAGAGTTGACGGTCCGTTCCCGGCGGAACGGCTTCTCTATTATTGCCTGGATTACAGCGCCGTTCCGACGCTGACGCGGAGGGGCGTCTCCGACTGGGCGATCCAGTCGTCGAGGCCGCCCTGGAGCACCAGCTTCCGGCATTCGGGAGCGGGCAGAGGGGGGCTGAAGAGGTAGCCCTGGAACCTCTCGCATCCCAGGCCTTCGAGCCAGCGCCACTGCTCTTCCTCCTCGACCCCTTCGGCGATCACGCTGATGCCCAGGCTCACGGCCAGGGCGATCACCGCCGCCGCGACCTCCTCGCCGCCGCGCCCGCGGCCGAGGGTGTGCACGAAGGAGCGGTCCACCTTGAGGGTGTCGATGGGGAAGGTGGTGAGATAGGAGAGGGAGGAGTAGCCGGTGCCGAAGTCGTCGATGGCGATCTTGACGCCGAGCTCCTTCAAGCCGCGCAGCGCGGCGAGGGTCGCCTCGGCGTTCTGCATGGCGAGGGTCTCCGTGATCTCCAGCACCAGCGACGAGGGCGGCAGGCCGGCGTCGGCCAGAACGCTCTTGATGCGCTTCAGCAGGTCCGGCTGCTGGAAGGTGCGGGGCGAGAGGTTCACGGCGAGCTGGAGGCCGGGGGCTCCCGCGCCATGCCACTCCTGGATCTCGCGGCAGGCGGTGCGGAGCACCCAGAGGTCGAGGACGCTCGCGAGGCCGGAGACCTCGGCCAGCCAGAGGAACTCGCCCGGGGTCATCAGGCCGCGTACGGGATGGTTCCAGCGCAGCAGGGCTTCGACGCCGCCGATGCAGCGCTCGCCCGAATCGAGCACGGGCTGGAAGTAGAGCGTGAGCTCGCCTTGCTCCTGGCTCAGCGCGCGGCGCAGGTCGGCTTCCAGGGAGAGCTGCTCGAGAGTGTTGGAGTCCATGCCCGGGGCATAGAGCTGGTAGCCGTCCCGGCTCGTCTCCTTGGCCCGGTACATGGCGATCTCGGCGCGTTTAAGCAGCGTTTCGGCATCCGCCCCGTCCTCGGGGAAGCGGCTGATGCCGATACTCGCCGTAAGGTAGACCTCGCGTCCCTGGAGGGCGAAGGGGGGGCGGAGGATCTCGAGCAGCCGCTCGGCGGCCCGCACCGCCGGCGCTTCGCCGTCGACCGCGGGCAGGACGGCGGCGAACTCGTCCGCCGCGATCCGCGCCAGGAGGTCCGCGCCACGGAGGTGGGGCTTCAGCCGCTCCGCCACCGCTTGCAGGATCTCGTCGCCATAGCGGTTACCCATGGACTCGTTGACCATCTTAAAGCGGTCGAGGTCCAGGAAGAGCACCGCCAGGCGTTCCCGCCTGGCCTCAGCCCCCTTGGAGGCCTGCTGGAGATGCTGGAGGAGGAGGTTGCGGTTGGGCAGGTCGGTCAGTGGATCGTGGTAGGCCAGGTGCTCGATCTGCGCCGAGGTGGCGACGACCCTCTGCCGTTCCGCTTCGAGCAGCCAGGTGACCATGCCGATCCCGACCAGGGTCTGGAACAGGAAGTCGAAAGGCGCGAGGTAGGCGGAGTAATTCATCGAGCCGACCCCGATCAGGGGGCTCATGAGGATCACCAGGTAGTGGAACTGGTGGAGCCCGTAGAGGAGGAAAGCGCTCGAAACCAGCCGGCCACCGAGAAAAGAGGGCCGGGCGCGGCTGCGCCACACTCCCCAGCTCGCTATGACGAAGGCGGCGCCCAGGACCAGGCATTTCAAGCCGACCCGCAGGATCACCCGTGAGCGGGGCACCATGGGCATCGAGCCCCCGATGGTCGCCAGTGCGAGGATGAACAGAACGGCGAGGGTGAGGGCTTGCGTCCGGCGGGACACGAGCCGGCCGGTGACCACCTCGTACGTTCCGGAGAGCAGCCAGGCGGCCTGCCAGTAGCAGGCCGTGGTCGAGAGGACCGACGCGGAGAAACGCAGGGGCGCGTCCGCCGGCATGTAGGGCGTCAGAAGCAGGGCGATCGAGCCCGCCAGGAGGGAGACGCAGAACGCCCACCAGCTCCAGGCCCAGGTCAGCAGGAACCGCCGCTGATACAGACGGTGGAATCCTACGAGGACCAGGGCGAGGATCAGAGCCCCGATGGCCTGTGCGACGTTGCTTGTGAAGATCACAAGCCCGGTATCGAGCATGTAACAACTATTCTAATCCATTAAGGGCTCCCCCGCCTGAAGGGGGAATCCGGCTCTAGAGCGCAACAGGGGAATTCAGGAGGGGATCCTCTCCGGGCAGGAGAGTCTGGGGAGGCAGGGCGCCGAGCGCGGGCCGGTTGAGGGCGAACTTCAGGACCGCGATCTCAGCCTTGAGGTCGGCCAGAATCTCGTTGCGGACGCACTCGCGGAGGGTCTGGTACTGGATTTCCACCCGCGAGATCCGGTCGATCAAGCCGTCGATCTTCCCTTCGATGCGGTCGAGACCCTTGGTGACGTCTTCCGTGCGGGCCTCGAGCGCCGCGAGCTTTCTGAAGGTATCCCACAGCTCCTGGCTGAGGCTCACCGAGAGGCGGCCTCGAGCTTGTGCTCCATGCGCTGGAGAATGGAGAGCGCGCGGTCGAGATTGCCCCCGATCGTCCGCAGGGCTCCCGGGATGCGGGTCCTGAGGAGGACTTCGGCCCTGGGTTCCTGTTCATCCTCCGAATCGCATTCCCGCGAACGTCGAGACCCCTGATCGCGATCGGACCCGTTGGATTCCAGACTCTTCGAGAGAAGACGGTCGTTCATATGGGCTCCTTTGAGAGCATTCCTTCCG
>DATFNZ010000002.1:0-89753 GCA_035266085.1 Thermoanaerobaculia bacterium | reverse complement strand
CTCCTCAAGAAGTCTGGCTTCCCCTCCAACCCTTCAACATCCCATCCGCACGGGGGCACACCGCGGCCTTGGCCGGCCTCTTCTACCCCTGGTGCCTCGACAGTCCAGCTCAGGACCCTCGATTTCTTCACAAGCTCTGAGAAGAGCCAGCGCCGCTCCTCGTCGAAGAGGCAGACGTGCGTGAAAGCGTGTCCCGGAGTGGGGATGACGCGGAGCCGGTAGCCCTCGCCCTCGACGGTGGATCCGAGCGGCTCGGCGCGGAAAGGCCGCGGCGTCCGCCAGACAGCCTTACGGTAGAGCGGCATCCGTAGGCCCTCGGCGAGGATCGGCACGGCGTTGGCGGGTGCCAGCACGGGCAGCCCCAGCTCTTCCTGAAGGGCCGCGGCGCCCCCCACGTGGTCCTCGTGATGATGGGTGAGGATCACCCGCCGCACCGCGCTCCCCCGGCACCACTCCACGAGCTGCCCCGCCCGCTGGGGAGGCCCGGTGTCGATCAGCAGGTCCGCGAAGGCGTAGGCCGACACCGCGTACACGGGCCGGCCCAGGAACGTCGAGGCCATGCGGAGGCGGGTGAGGGGGCCTTGAGGGGTGGGGCGGAACATGAGACCGGCTATGCTATGCCCTTATGCGGCGTAGGGGAGACTAAAATTCCAGGACTGAACCAAAGAACCGAGGAGAACGCGTGATCACGGAGATCGAGATCGAGGGCTTCAAGAGCCTGGAGAAGGTCCACCTCAAACTGGGAAAGCTCAACCTCTTTGTTGGCGCCAACGCCAGCGGGAAGTCGAACTTCCTGGAGGCTTTACGGGTGCTGCAAGGTATAGGTTATGGGTTCAAGATTAACGAGGTCCTCAATGGTAAGCCGAAAAGCGCGACCAGCGAAGTTTGGGAGGGGATCCGAGGTGGAAGTCGCTACGCCACCTTTTCAGCTAGAAGCAAGCCTGGCTTGGAGGCGGAGAGAGAGATCAAGCTGTCCACGGTTCTGAAAGTCGGCGATTCACAGCATCAATATTCTGTCTCGATTTTCAAAAATGGAATTCGTTCAGAAGCTCTGGACAGAGAGGAGCGAACGGTTCCCTCAACATTGGCGTTCTCGTTCTTGGGCCAAATTCCACAATCCCCGTTATTCCAGGTGCATGAGAAGGTAAAGCGGGCCCTGAGCAACATGCAGAAGATTGACTTCGATATGGCGACGCTCCGAGCATATTCTCAAGACTCTGTTGCCCAGAGAATTGGGGAGCGGGGCGAGAATTTCGCTGCGCTGATCAGTAAAATCTTGATGGAAGAACGGCTTAAAAAGGCTTATCTTTCATGGCTTAGCCAGTTGACTCCGATGGAATTGGAAGACGTCACAGTCTTGCCGGGAGCTCTCGGTGAGCCACTATTTGCCCTGAAGGAGGGGGACAATGTTCTGCCTGCTCCCATTCTCTCCGACGGCACACTTCGTTTCGCTGCTATCACCGCAGCTTTTTTCCAGATGGATATGCCAGATATCATAAAGATCGAGGAGATCGAGAACGGCATTCATCCCAGCCGACTGCGGCTCCTGGTCGAGTTGCTCAAATCACAGTCCGGTGGAACGGGGCCGCAGGTCTTTGCTACAACTCACTCTCCAGTCGTCCTTGCGTGGCTCGAAGAGAGCGATTACAAGACGACTTTCTTTTGCCGGCGGGACGAGGAGACGGGAGCCTCGATTATCAAACCTCTTAGCGAGATCCCTCGTCTCGTCGAGTTGGTCAAGAATCAATCCCTCGGCGAGCTGTTCACGGAAGGATGGATGGAGGCAGCCTTTTGAGCTTCGACGTCCTAGTCGTGCCTGAAGATCCTGCCAACAATGGCTACATCCTCAAGCCCCTGATCTCCCGCATGCTTGCGGAGTGCGGTAAGGCAAACGCCCGCGTCACCGTGCTCTCCAATCCCCGTACTAAGGGATACGAGCACGCGAAGGCACTCCTGAGAAATCAGCTCTTCCTTCGCTACCGGCACATGAAACTCATCCTCTTCTTACCGGACGCAGATGGGAAAAACCGTGAAGGGGAGTTTCAGGCCTTGGAAGATGAGGCAAACCGGCAAGGGGTCCGCCTTCTCTGCTGTGCCGCCAAGGAAGAGGTGGAGGTCTGGCTCCTCGCCGGTTACCGCGACAAGCTGGAGCAACGCTGGCAGGACGTCCGGAGCGACACCTCCGTCAAGGAGAACGTCTTTCAACCCTTTCTGGCTGCTTACGGCAACCCGAAGGCGCCGGGCGGAGGGCGTGATTTGCTGATGGCAAAGATGTTGAGCAGTTATGGTGCCCTGCTCCAACTCTGCCCCGAGTTGGCGGAGTTGGAGCGGCGGATCCGCGAGATCCTCAGCTGATCTGGTCTCTCCGTGTCGGGCGGCGCCATACCGGCGCCGTGTCTCTACCCCTCGCGCAGCGTCACGCAAGGGTCGATCCGCGTGGCGCGCTGCGCCGGCAGCCAGCAGGCGATGGTGGCGGCCGCGAGCAGGACGGCGGCGGTGGCGAGGAAGGTGAGCGGATCGTGGGCACCGACGCCGTAGAGCATGCCGGAGAGCGTGCGGCCGAGGGCCAGGGCGGCGCCGATGCCGACGAGGATGCCGGCCGCGCACGTCAGCAGGCTGCCGCTCAGGACGTGCCGCATGGCCTGCCCAGGGGAGGCCCCGAGCGCCAGCCGCACGGCGAGCTCCCGCGTCCGCTGGCCCACCGCGTAGCCAACCACGCCGGCCACGCCGACGGCGGCGAGCAGCAGGGCGAGGCCGGCGAACGAGGCCAGCAGGAAGGTGTGGAGACGGGGCGCCGCCGCGCTCGCGGCGATGGCGCTGCGCAGGGTCTGGAACTCGGAGAGCGGCTGGTGCGGGTCCAGCCTCGCGACCGTCCGCCCGACCGACCGGGCGATCGCCTCCGGCTCGCCGTGGGCGCGCACCGTCAGCGTCATCGTCGGCATCAGATACCAGGTGGTCGGCATGTACATGGCCGGCTCCGGGTCGTCTCGAAGCCCGAGCTGCCGCACGTCGCCGACCACGCCGACCACGTCGTAGGTCTGGCCGTTGCCGAGCTGGACCTGGCGGCCGAGGGGATCCTCGCCGGCCGGCCACAGACGGCGCGCCAGCCCTTCGCTCAGCACCATGCTGTGGCGCCCCTCGCCGCGCGGCGCGAAAAGCCGGCCCTGGCGCAGGGGGATCTGGAGGGTTTGGAAGTAGTCGGCCGTGACGATTCGCCAGGAGGCCTGGACGCCCTCCTCGGGCACGCCTTCGGGACGCGGGACGGGAGAGACGGCCATGGACGTGTTGTCGCCGTCGAAGGGCACCAGGTTGCTCACTCCCGCGGCGGCCACGCCGGGCAGCGCGCGGACCTCGTCGACCAGGGTTTCGTAGAACTCGCGGTTGGGGCCGAGCATCTCTTCGGTCGTGACCGACCGGGTGATCTGGGTGGTCAACAGGTGGTCGGGGTCGGCGAAGCCCAGCTCGACCTCCTGCAGGCGGAGGAGGCTCTGGGTCAGCAGCGCCGCGCAGGCCATGAGGGTGGTCGCCAGGGCGAGCTGCACGGCGACCAGGACGTGGCGCGCGGGGCTCCGCCCGCCGGTCGTGGAGCGCCCCGCCTGCTGGAGCGCTCCCTGCACGTTGTAGCGCAGGGCCATCCGGGCGGGCAGCAGGCCCGTCAGCAGCGCCGTCGCGCCGATGCAGACGACGGCCACCAACAGCACCGGGACGTTGAGCACCAGAGCACCTTCGACCGGGACCAGGTCCGGCAGGGTGGCGCCGGCCAGGCGCACGGCTCCCCAGGCGAGCCCGAACCCCATGGCGCCGCCGGCCGCCGCCAGCAGCAGGTTCTCGGTCAGCATCTGGCGGACGAGGCGCGCGCGGCTGGCGCCCAGCGCCAGGCGGACGCCGATCTCGCGCAGGCGGCCCGTCGCCCGGGCGACCTGCAGGTTCGCCACGTTGGTGGCCGCCACCAGGAGCAGCAGAGTGACCGCGGCCAAGAGGATGTGCAGCCGCTGGCTCTCCTCGGCGGTCACGATCCAGTCCCGCACGGAGACGACCCGGACGCTCCAACCTTCGTTGGTCTCGGGGAACTCCCGCGCGAGCCGGGCCGCGATCCCCTGCAGGTCTCCCTGCGCCTGCTCGACGCTGACGCCGGGCGCCAGCCGGCCCAGGACCACGAGCCGGTGGTCGCCGCGGTTGTCCTCCAGCTCCGGGTCGTGGCCCAGCGGCCGCCAGAGGTCGACGTCGGTGGTGAACCCGACGCTCTGCGGGGCAATGCCGACGACCACGTGGGGGACCAGGTTGACGTCGATCGTGCTGCCGACGACGGAGCTCTCGCCGCCGAAGCGGCGCCGCCACAGACCTTCGCTGATCATCGCCACGGGCGCGTGCCCCGGCGCGTCGTCCTCCTCGACGAAGGCGCGCCCGGCCACGGGCCTCACGCCGAGCAGCTCCCACAGGTTGGCGGACACGTCGAGCCCGGTGACGCGCTCCGGCTGGCCGCCGCTGGTCAGGTTCGAGTTGGCGCCGCGGAAGGCCGCCAGGTGCGAGAAGCTGCGCGACGCCTGGCGCCAGGAGCGGAAGTTCGGCATCGAAGCCGTGAAGCTGTCGATGTCGTGAGCGACATCCGTATCCAGGATGCGGACCACGCGGTCGGGCTCGTGGAAGGGGAGTGGCGCCAGCAGCACCGCGTGGACGAACGTGAAGATTGCCGTGACGGCGCCGATGCCGAGAGCCAGCGTCAGCAGGGCGGCGGTGGTGAAGGCCCAGCTCTGGCGGCCGGTGAGCGACCGCCAGGCGTAGCGGAGGTCGCGATCGAGCATCTCCCACTGCGACCGCACGGCCGTCGTCAGGGTGTCCAGGAGCACGGAGAGCCAGAGGCCCGCGACCCCGAGCAGGCCGCGTGTCTGCCGCTCCTCGCGCCAGCGGCTGCGGAACGCCGCCCGCATCTCGCCGGCGTACTCTTCGCGGAACGACTCCGGGTAGGTGCGCAGGAGGGCCGCGTAGAGCCGGTCGGCCCAGGCCGGAACACGGGTTCGGGCGTTCATGGCTTCAAGCCTCCTCCGGGGTCAGCCCGGCGCGCCGGCCGAGGGCCACGAGCTCGGTCAGCCGGGCGAGCTCCAGTTGCGCCGCCCGCCGGCCCGAGGGGGTGAGGCGGTAGTAGCGCCGGCGCTCGTCGTCCTCGTCCGGGTCCCGACGCTCGTTGAGCTCGACGATCAGGCCCTTTTCCAGCAGCCGCTGGATGGTCGTGTACAGGGTGCCCGGATTGAGCTTCGTCCGGCCGCTCGTCCGCTGCGCGACCTCCTGCATGATGCCGTAGCCGTGGCGGTCGGCGTCGGACAGGGCGACCAGGATGTGGAAGGTGGCCGGGGGCAGTGGGAGGAGGCTCTCTGTATCGTCTCGGCGTAGCATGGTTGTAAATATATTGGCAGTAGATATATTTAGTCAAGAGCTAGTTTGTCCGAGAACCCCAACCAAGGACTACAAGGACTGCAGGGACACCAAGGACTACAAGGACTGTCCTTGCTGTCCTTGAGGTCCTTGCAGCCCTTGGGCTTTGCTTCTCCTGCCTCGACTCTGGTAAACCTTGCCCGGCTGCCTGGCATCCCTGGCGGGTGGCAGGCGATCTGCACCGGCGCGAGCGGGGGAGAATCACATGGACGAAGCGGGCAAGCAGCGGGTGGTCATCGAGGGGGTCGAGCCGGAGATCGACTGCGGCCGGTTTCCCGTCAAGCGCACGGTCGGGGAGCCGGTGGTGGTCGAGGCCGACGCGTTCACGGACGGGCACGACGCCCTCACGTGCCGGCTCCTCTGGCGCGCGGAATCCCAGGCGGAGTGGCGCGAGACGGCCATGGAGGCCCTGCCCAACGACCGGTGGCGGGCGGAGCTCACCCCCACGGCGCAGGGGCGGTGGCTCTACACGGTCACGGGCTGGGTGGACCCCTTCAAGACCTGGCGGCGCGACCTCAAGAAGCGGGTGGACGCCGGGCAAGACGTCGCGATCGACCTGCGGGTGGGCGCGGCCCTCGTCCGCGCGGCCAGCGAGCGGGCCGCCGAGGGGCGCAAGCAGGGGGACGCGCGGGTGCTCGCCGGTCTCGCGGAAGACCTGGAGAACGGCCTGGATCCCGAGGAGCGCCTGCAACTGGCCCTCGACGAGGAGTTGGGCCAGCTCATGGACATCTACGCCGACCGCTCCACCGCCACGGTCTACCCCCGCGAGCTCGGCGTCGTGGTGGACCGCGAGCGGGCGCGCTTCTCCGCCTGGTACGAGATGTTCCCCCGCTCGTGCGGCCCGGAGGGGAAGCACGGCACGTTCCGCGATTGCGAGGCGCGGCTGCCGTACGTCGCCGAGATGGGCTTCGACGTGCTCTACCTGCCGCCTATCCATCCCATCGGCACCACCTTCCGCAAGGGGAAGAACAACGCCGTCGCGGCCGAGCCCGGAGACGTCGGCAGCCCCTGGGCCATCGGCGGGGAGGAGGGGGGGCACAAGTCGATCCTTCCCGAGTTGGGGACGCTGGAGGACTTCCGGCGCTTCGTGGCCCGGGCGGCCGGCTACGGCATCGAGATCGCCCTCGACGTCGCCTTCCAGACCTCGCCGGACCACCCGTACGTGAAGGAGCATCCGGAGTGGTTCCGCAAGCGGCCGGACGGCACCATCCAGTACGCCGAGAACCCGCCCAAGAAGTACCAGGACATCTACCCCTTCGACTTCGAGAACGAGGACTGGCGCGGGCTGTGGCAGGAGCTGAAGAGCGTCTTCGACTTCTGGATCGATCAGGGCGTGAAGATCTTCCGCGTCGACAACCCGCACACCAAGCCGTTCGCCTTCTGGGAGTGGGCGATCGCGGAGATCAAGCGCGAGCATCCGGACGTGCTCTTCCTTGCGGAGGCGTTCACCCGCCCGAAGATCATGTACCGGCTGGCCAAGCTCGGCTTCACCCAGTCCTACAACTACTTCCCCTGGCGCAACCTGCGCTGGGAGCTCGAGGAGTACTTCACGGAGCTCACCCGGACGAAGGTCCGGGAGCTCTTCCGCCCGAACCTCTGGCCCAACACGCCGGACATCCTGACCGAGCCTTTCCAGACCGGCGGCCGGCCGGTGTTCGTGCAGCGGCTGATCCTGGCGGCGACGCTGGGAGCGAGCTACGGCATCTACGGCCCGGCCTACGAGCTGATGGAGCACCTGCCGCGCGAGGCGGGGAGCGAGGAGTACCTTCATTCCGAGAAGTACCAGATTCGCGACTGGGACCTCGACCGGCCCGACAGCCTGCGGGAGCTGATCGCCCTGATCAACCGCATCCGGCGCCAGAACCCGGCCCTGCAGAGCGACCGCAGCCTCCGGTTCCACAAGGCCGACAACGAGCAGATCCTCTGCTACAGCAAGACCGCTCAAGACGACGTGATCCTCGTGGCCGTGAACCTGGACGCCCATCAGCCCCAGGCGGCCTGGCTGGAGCTGGACCTCGAGGCGCTGGGGCTGGCGCCCGACGAGCCGTTCGAGGTCCACGACCTGCTCACCGGCGCCCGCTACCCATGGCACGGATCGCGCAACTTCGTCCGGCTCGACCCGAACCAGGTGCCGGCTCACGTCTTCAGGGTGCGCCGCCACGGCCATTCGGAGCGGGACTTCGAAGACTTCACGTAGAGGAATTCAACGTGGCGATACTGACTGAAGCTGACGCGGCGGTGGCGGAGGGGCGGAGCGCGGGCGCGGGGGATCCGCTCTGGTACAAGGACGCCGTCATCTACGAGATCCACGTGCGGGCCTTCTTCGACTCGGATGGCGACGGCCGCGGCGATTTCCAGGGGCTCACGGCGAAGCTGGACTATCTACGGGACCTGGGCGTGACGGCCATCTGGCTCCTGCCGTTCTACCCCTCGCCGTGGCGCGACGACGGCTACGACATCTCGGACTACACCAGCGTCCACCCGGCCTACGGCACGATCGAGGACTTCAAGCTCTTCCTGGACGAGGCCCACCAGCGGGGGCTGAAGGTGATCACCGAGCTGGTGATCAACCACACCTCGGACCAGCATCCCTGGTTCCAGCGCGCCCGCCTGGCCCCGCCGGGAAGCCCGGAGCGGGACTTCTACGTCTGGAGCGACACGGACAAGAAGTACGCCGGCACGCGCATCATCTTCACCGACACCGAGGCCTCGAACTGGACCAAGGACCCGGTGGCCAACGCCTACTACTGGCACCGCTTCTTCTCGCACCAGCCGGACCTCAACTTCGACAGCCCGCGGGTGCAGGAGGAGCTCTTCAAGGCCCTCGACTTCTGGATGGAGATGGGAGTGGACGGCCTGCGCCTCGACGCCATCCCCTACCTCTACGAGCGGGAGGGCACGAACAACGAGAACCTCCCCGAGACCCACGAGTTCCTGAAGAAGCTGCGGGCCCACGTGGACGCCAACTTCCCCAACCGCATGCTGCTCGCCGAGGCCAACCAGTGGCCCGAGGACTCGATCGCCTACTTCGGCGACCCCGCCAAGGGGGGCGACGAGTGCCACATGTCCTTCCACTTCCCCGTCATGCCGCGCCTCTACATGGCCCTGCGCATGGAGGACCGCTACCCGATCATCGACATCCTCCAGCAGACGCCGCCGATCCCCGAGAAGGCGCAGTGGGCCATCTTCCTGCGCAATCACGACGAGCTGACGCTGGAGATGGTGACCGACGAGGAGCGGGACTACATGTACCGGGTCTACGCCGCGGACCGCGAGCAGCGGATCAACGTCGGCATCCGCCGCCGCCTGGCGCCGCTGCTGGGCAACGACCGGCGGCGCATCGAGCTGCTCAACGCCCTGCTCTTCTCACTCCCCGGCACGCCCGTCCTCTATTACGGCGACGAGATCGGCATGGGCGACAATTTCTACCTGGGCGACCGCAACGGCGTGCGCACGCCCATGCAGTGGAGCGCGGACAAGAACGCCGGCTTCTCGCGGACCAACCCGCAGCGGCTCTACCTGCCGGTGATCGTCGATCCCACGTACCACTACGAGGCGGTCAACGTCGAGGCCCAGCAGGGGAACCCGCACTCCCTGCTCTGGTGGACCCGGCGGATGATCGCCCTGCGCAAGCGCCATCCGGCGTTCAGCCGCGGCGGCATCGAGTTCCTCCAGCCCGAGAACCACCGGGTGCTCGCCTTCCTGCGCCGCTTTACCGGCGAGAGGGCCGACGAGACGATCGACGAGACGATCCTGGTGGTCGCCAACCTCTCGCGCTTCGCCCAGCACGCCGAGATCGACCTCTCGGCGTTCGCGGGGATGACGCCCGTCGAGGTTTTCGGGCGCTCGCCGTTCCCGAAGATCGGCACGGAGTGGTACGGCATCACTCTCAGCCCCCACGGCTTCCTGTGGTTCTCGCTGGTGCAGGACCCGGCGCAGTTCGGCCGCCAGAAGGCGCGGACGGAGGCCGCCGCCGGGTCGTCAATATCGTCAATATCGGCGATCCCCGCCATCCGCATCGACGGTCCCTGGCCGGGCGTCCTGGAGGGTGCGGGCAAGGAAGCCCTCGAGGGCGCGCTCCTCGACGTCCTGCCGTCGCGCCGCTGGTTCGGCGGCAAGGCGCGCACGCTGCGGGCCATCGAGATCGCGGAGGCCGTCCCGGTCGACAGCTCGGTGATCCTCCTGCTCACCGTCAGCTACACGGACGCCGAGGCCGAGACCTATGCCCTGCCGCTCGCCTTCACGCCGGACTCGGACGCCGAGCTGGTGGAGCGCCTGCTGCAGGCCGGCTCGCCGGTGGTGGCGCGGCTGGAGTCCGGCGCGCCGGAGGGCCGGGGCCTGCTCTACGATCCGCTCGGCGAGCCCGGCTTCTCCCGCGCCCTGCTGGCCGCCGTCGAGCGCGGCGAGCGCTTCCGGGGCGCGCGCAGCGAGCTGACGGCGACCGCCTCGCCCGTCTTCGCGGAGATCCGCGGCGGCGGCGACCTCGAGCCGGCGCCGCTCAAGGCCGAGCAGAGCAACACCTCGGTGCGCTTCGGCGACCGGCTGATCCTCAAGATCTTCCGCAAGCTGGAGCCGGGAGTGAACCCGGACCTGGAGATCGGCCGCTTCCTGACCGCGGAGACCGACTTCCGCCACACCCCGCGGGTGGCGGGGGCCCTGGAAATCCAGGAGCGCCGGTCCGAGCCGATGACCTTGGGGATCCTGCAGGAATTCATCGCCAACGAGGGGGACGCCTGGAGCTACACCCTCGACGCCCTGGGCCGCTACTTCGACCGCATCCTCACGAGCTGGGGGAGCGAGGGCACGGCGGTGCCGGTGCCCGCCGGGCCTCTGGCCGACCTCGCGCGGCGGGAGATGCCGGCGGACGACTTCGAGCGCCTCGGCACCTACGTGCCGACGGTGAGGCTGCTGGCCGAGCGCACCGCCGAGCTGCACGTCGCCCTGGCCTCGGGGCGGGGCAAGGACTTCGAGCCGGAGCCCTTCTCGGAGCTCTACCAGCGGTCGCTGTACGATTCGATGCGCACCCTCACCAAGAAGAGCTTCCGGCTCCTGCGCCAGCGCCTGAAGGACTTGCCGGAGGAGACCCGCGGGACGGCCGGGCGGGTGCTCGCGGCCGAGGACGAGATCGTCGAGCGCTTCCGCCGCCTGACCTCGCGCAAGCTCACGGCCGAGCGGATTCGCACCCATGGGGACTATCATCTGGGTCAGGTGCTCTACACCGGCCGGGACTTCGTGATCCTCGACTTCGAAGGAGAGCCGTCGCGGTCGCTGTCGGAGCGGCGCCTGAAGCGCTCGCCCTTCCGCGACGTCGCCGGCATGCTGCGCTCGTTCCAGTACGCCGCCTACGTGAGGATGTTCGAGGAGGCCTCGGAGGGCATCGCGTCGCCGGCGTCGCTGCCGGCCCTGGAGAGCTGGGCCCTGTACTGGGAGCGCTGGGTGTCCGCCGCCTTCCTCCAGGCGTACCTGCGCCGGGCGCGGTCGGCCTCGTTTCTGCCCGCCGCGGAGGAGGAGAACGAGATCCTGCTCGACTCCTACCTGCTGGAGAAGGCGGTCTATGAGCTGGGTTACGAATTGAACAACCGTCCCGGCTGGGTGCGGATCCCCCTCCAGGGGATCCGTCAGATCCTGGGGGATGGATCGAAACCGGAGTGACGATCTTGCCCACTGAACAAGAAGAATTGCTGACGCTGGCCGGCCTCTACGGGGTCCAGACGTCTTATCGCGACGCCATGGGAAACCACGTCGAGGCGCGTCCGGAGTCCCTGCTGGGGGTGCTCCGGGCCCTCCAGGCCCCCGTCGAGAGCCTGGGCGACGTGGCCGAGGCCCTGCGCGAGCGGCGGGAGGAGCTGGCCAGCCGCATCGTGGAGCCGGTCGTCGTGGCCTGGGACGGGCACGCTCCCGCGATCGACCTGCGGCCGGCCAACGGCGGCGGCTCGCTCGCCTACCACCTCGACCTCGAAGGGGGAGAGCGGCGAGCGCAGGTGGTGGACTTCGAGAGCCTGCCGCAGAGCTCTCCGGCGGAAGGCTCCCGGCCCCCGGGCCGGCGGCTGTCGCTGGCCGAGCCGCTGCCCTACGGGTATCACCAGCTCACCATCGAGTACGGCGGCAAGAGCGCCGACACCCTGGTGATCTCGGCCCCGAGCCGCTGCTATGACGGGGAAGGACGGGGAGAAGACAGGCCCTTGTGGGGCGTCTTCCTGCCGCTCTACGCCCTGCGCACGTCGCGGAGCTGGGGCGCCGGCGACTTCTCGGACCTCGAGACCCTCGCCGAGTGGACGGCCGGCCTCGGCGGCGGCGTGGTCGGCACGCTCCCCCTGCTCGCCGCCTTCCTCGACGAGCCCTGCGAGCCCAGCCCCTACGCGCCGGCCTCGCGCCTGTTCTGGAACGAGATCTACCTCGACCCCCGCCGGCTGCCGGAGTTCGAGGACTGCCCCACGGCCCGCCGGCTCGTCGAGTCGTCCGAATTCCAGCGCGAGGTGGAGGCCCTGCGGGCCGCCCCCCGCGTCGACTACCCCCGGCTGATGGCCCTCAAGCGGCGGGTCCTCGAGGAGCTCGCCCACCGCTTCTACTCGCGGCCGGGCAGCCGCCAGGAGGAATTCGAGCGTTTCGTCGCCGAGAAGTCGGGCCTCGACGCCTACGCCGCCTTCCGCGCCGTGGGCGACCGCCGGGGCGAGCCCTGGCAGCTCTGGCCCAGCCGGCTGCGCGAGGGCACGCTGGCGCCCGCCGATTACGACGACGAGGACCGGCGCTACTACCTCTGGACCCAGTGGGCCGCCGACCAGCAGATCGACGGCATGGCCCGCGAGGCGCGGCGGCGCGGTCCCGGCCTCTACCTGGACCTGCCCCTCGGCGTCCACGGCAGCTCCTACGACGTCTGGAGCGAGCGCGACCTGTTCGCCCTGGAAGCGTCGGCGGGCGCGCCGCCGGACGCCTTCTTCACCAAGGGGCAGGACTGGGGCTTCCCGCCGCTCCAGCCCGAGCGCCTGCGCGCGAGCGGCTACGGCCACCTGATCGACTGCCTCCGCCATCACCTGGAGCACGCGGGCATCCTGCGCCTCGACCACGTCATGCAGCTCCACCGGCTGTTCTGGATCCCGCGCGGGATGGACGCCTCGGGCGGCGTCTACGTCGACTATCCGGCCGAGGAGCTCTACGCCGTGCTGTCGCTCGAGAGCCACTACCACGAGTCGCTGATCGTGGGCGAGAACCTGGGCACGGTGCCGCCCGAGGTCTACGAAGGGATGGAGCGCCACGAGGTGAAAGGCATGTACGTGGTGCAGTACGAGCTGCAGCCGGGCAGCCAGGGGATCCGCGAGCCTCCGGAGAAGACGGTGGCCAGCCTCAACACCCACGACATGCCCACCTTCCAGGCCTTCCTGCAGGCGAAGGACGTGGACGACCTCCAGAGCCTCGGCTTCTTCACGCCCGAACAGGCGCGGCAGGAGAAGGAGCGGCGGGCGGACATCCGCCGCGGCATGGAGGGTGAGCTCCCCCCCGAGCAGAGGGGGCGCGGCGCCGCTACGGACGACGCGCTCCTGCGCGCCCGCCTGGACCATCTGGCGTCGAGCCCGGCCCGCATGGTGCTGGTGAACCTGGAGGACCTGTGGCACGAGACGGAGCCGCAGAACGTGCCCGGCACTCACGACGAGCGGCCCAACTGGCAGCGGAAGGCGCGGTTCTCGTTCGAAGAGCTCTCGACCCGCGCCGACGTGGTCGAGCCGTTGAAGAGGGTGGACGAATTGAGGAAGCGGCGGAGTTGATCTTTTCAGCCCCGAAGGGGCGCCGGCATAAAGCCTGGGGCTTCAGCCCCAGGTTGGGGCACCGCAGAAATCCCAAGCCCCGAAGGGGCGCAGGCAGCCACGGCGTTTCGCTGCCTGCGCCCCTTCGGGGCTAGAAAAACGTTCCTGGTCTTTCCTGGGGCTGAAGCCCCAGGCTTTATGCCGGCGCCCCTTCGGGGCTGAAAAAAGAGCGCGGAGGGGAATTCCATGGCCAGTCCGATCACCGAGCAGGACCTCTACCTCTTCAACGAGGGCACCCATTTCCGCCTGTACGAGAAGCTGGGCGCCCATCCCGGCGTCGACGGCGACGAGGAGGGCACCTGGTTCGCCGTCTGGGCGCCGAATGCCGAGCAGGTGTCGGTGATCGGCGACTGGAACCTGTGGGACAAGAAGGCGGACCTCATGACCCTGCGGGGGACCTCCGGGGTCTGGGAGGCCTTCGTCCCCGGGGTGACGCCGGGGATGAAGTACAAGTTCCACATCGTCTCCCGCTACCGCGGCTACCGGGCCGACAAGGCCGATCCCTTCGCCTTCTACTCCGAGGTGCCGCCTCTGCGCGCCTCGGTCGTCTGGGACACGGAGTACGAATGGTGGGATGCCGACTGGATGCTGGCGCGCAAGGAGAAGCAGGAGACCGCGGCGCCCATCTCGGTCTACGAGGTCCACCTCGGCTCGTGGCGGCGGGTCGTCGAGGAGGGCAACCGGTCGCTGACCTACCGCGAGGCCGCGCCGCTCCTCGCCGAGCACGTCAAGCGCCTGGGCTTCACCCACGTCGAGCTGATGCCCATCATGGAGCACCCCTTCTACGGCTCCTGGGGCTATCAGTCGACCGGCTACTTCGCTCCCACCAGCCGCCACGGCACGCCCCAGGACTTCATGTACTTCGTCGACCACCTGCACCAGCAGGGGATCGGGGTGATCCTCGACTGGGTGCCCTCGCATTTCCCGGTCGACGACTGGGCCCTGGCCTTCTTCGACGGCACCCATCTCTACGAGCACGCCGATCCGCGCAAGGGCTTCCATCCCGACTGGGGGAGCTACATCTTCAACTACGGCCGCAACGAGGTGCGGAGCTTCCTGATCAGCAGCGCCGCCTTCTGGCTCGAGAAGTACCACGCCGACGGCCTGCGGGTGGACGCGGTCGCCTCCATGCTCTACCTCGACTACTCCCGCAAGGCGGGCGAATGGATCCCCAACGAGTACGGCGGCCGGGAGAACCTGGAGGCGATCACCTTCCTGCGCGCTCTGAACGAAGAGGTCCACGAGAGCTTCCCCGACGTGCAGGCCATCGCCGAGGAGTCCACCGCCTGGCCCATGGTCTCGCGCCCCATCTACATCGGCGGCCTGGGCTTCGGCTACAAGTGGGACATGGGATGGATGCACGACGCCCTGGCCTATCTCCAGAACGATCCCATCCACCGGCGGTACAACCACAACAAGATCACCTTCCGGTCGCTCTACGCCTTCAACGAGAACTTCGTCCTCCCCCTCTCGCACGACGAGGTGGTGCACGGCAAAGGCTCGCTGGTCAACAAGATGCCGGGCGACACCTGGCAGAAGCTGGCCAATCTGCGGCTGCTCTACGGCAACATGATCGCCCAGCCGGGCAAGAAGCTCCTCTTCATGGGCGCCGAGCTGGCCCAGTGGCGGGAGTGGAACCACGACTCGAGCCTCGACTGGGACCTGCTGGAAGATTCGGCCCACGCCGGCATCGCCCACTGGCTGAGGGATCTGAACTACCTGTACCAGCAGGAGCCCGCCCTCCACGAGCTGGATTGCAACCCCGAGGGCTTCGAGTGGATCGACGGCTCGGACGCGGAGCACAGCGTCATTGTCTTCCTGCGCCGGGGCAAGACGCCGGGCGAGCCGGTCGTCGTGATCTTCAACTTCACGCCCGTGGTGCGCCAGAACTACCGCATCGGCGTCCCCGGCCGCGGCTACTGGAAGGAGCTGCTCAACAGCGACGCACCCGAATATGGCGGCAGCGGCGAGGGGAACTACGGCGGCGTGGAGGCGGCGCCGTTCCCCATGCATGGCCGGTCGCACTCCCTCACCCTCACCCTGCCGCCGTTGGGGGTGCTGTTCCTCCAGCGGGAGGCCCCGCCTGCTCCAGCCATCCCTCTTCTCCCCGAGGATGACGAACCTGGGATCGAGGAGGAGTGGGGGAGCGACGAGGAGGAGTAGGGAGGTGCTTTTGTCCAATCGGGATTGGGAACCGGCGCTGGGCGCCATTCTTCAGGCAAACAACCATTGCCGCTTCCGCGTCTGGGCCCCCCAGGCCCGGAGCGTCGAGGTCGACCTGCAGGGCCGCCGCGTGCCCCTGGAACCTCGGGAGCACGGCTATTTCGAGGCCCTGGTCGACGGAGTGGAGCCGGGAGCGCGCTACTTCTACAGCCTCGACGCCGGCCCGGGCCGGCCCGATCCCGCCTCCCGCTTCCAGCCCGAGGGCGTGCACGAACCTTCGGCGGTGATCGACCGCCGGTTCGATTGGCGGGACGAAGGCTGGCGCGGTATTCCTCTCGAAGATCACATCTTGTACGAATTGCATGTCGGCACGTTCACGCCGGAGGGCACCTTTGAGGCGGTGATCCCCCATCTGGACCGGCTGGCGGACCTCGGGATCACGGCGGTCGAGCTCATGCCCGTGGCCCAGTTCCCGGGCCGGCGCAACTGGGGATACGACGGCGTCCTGCCCTACGCGGTCCAGAATTCGTACGGCGGACCCGAGGGGCTGAAGCGCCTGGTGGACGCCTGCCATGCCCGGGGGCTGGCGGTGGTCCTCGACGTGGTCTACAACCACCTCGGCCCGGAGGGGAACTACCTCTCGGAGTACGGTCCCTACTTCACCGACCGGTACAAGACCCCCTGGGGGCTCGCCCTCAACTTCGACGGGCGCGACTCGGATCCCGTCCGCCGCTACTTCGTCGAGAACGCCTTGCATTGGATCGCTGATTTCCACGTCGACGGCCTGCGGCTGGACGCCGTTCATGCCATCGCCGACAACTCGGAGCGGCCTTTCCTCCAGGAGCTTGGGCAGGAGGTGGCGGACCTCGCGGGGAAGCTCGGGCGGCGGGTCCACATCTTCCCGGAGAGCGACCTCAACACGCTCTTCTTCCTCCGCTCCCGCGAGCACGGCGGCTGCGGCTTCGACGCCCAGTGGACGGACGACTTCCATCATTCCCTCCACACCCTGCTGACGGGGGAGCGGAGCGGCTACTACCAGGGTTTCGGCACGCTCGATCAGATGGCCAAGGCCCTGGCCGGCGGGTTCGTCTACACGGGGCAGTACTCGCCCTTCCGGCGTCGGCGCCACGGCGTGCCGGCGGACGGCCTTTCGGGCGCGCGCCACGTCGTCTGCATCCAGAACCACGACCAGACGGGCAACCGCATGAACGGCGAGCGCATCGCCTCCCTGGTCGACTTCGAAAGCCTGAAGCTGGCGGCCGGGGCCGTGCTCCTCTCGCCCTTCCTGCCGCTGCTGTTCATGGGCGAGGAGTACGGCGAGACGGCGCCCTTCCTCTACTTCGTGGACCACTCGGACCCGGACCTGATCGAGGCCGTGCGGAACGGCCGCAAGGAGGAGTTCGCCTCCTTCGGCTGGCGGGAGGAGTCGCCGGACCCGCAGTCCGAGGAGACCTTCGAGCGCTCCCGACTGGATCCTCCCCAGCGCGAGAGCGGCTGGCACGCGGAGCTGTACGCCTTCTACAGGGAGCTGATCCGTCTGCGGAAAACCGTCCCGGCGCTCGCCCGTCCCAGCAAGGAGGGAGTCGAGGCAATCTCGCTCGAGGCCGAGCGGGCGATCCTGCTGCGCAGGCGCAATGGGGAGAGTGAGGCGCTGATCGTCTTCAACTTCTCGGAAGAGGAGCAAAAGCTGCCGTTGCCCGATGGGGATTGGCGGAAGGTGCTCGACTCGGCGGAGGAGCGGGATCCGGACGTCCGCGCCCGCCGTTCCGTCGCAGTATTCACGCGGGGATAGGTGGCGGGGGGATGCTACGATCATCCCCGCCCAATGCAACGTTACCTCTGTATTCACGGCCATTTCTACCAGCCGCCGCGAGAGAACCCGTGGCTCGAAGCGGTGGAGGTGCAGGACTCCGCCCGCCCGTACCACGACTGGAACGAGCGGATCACGGCGGAGTGCTACGCCCCCAACGCCACCTCGCGCATCCTCGACGGCGAGCGGCGCATCGAACGGATCGTCAACAACTACGCCCAGATCAGCTTCAACTTCGGCCCCACCCTCCTCGCCTGGCTGGAGGCGAAGGAGCCCGAGGTCTACCGCTCCATCCTGGAGGCCGATGAGCTGAGCCGGGCGCGCTTCTCGGGCCACGGCTCGGCCATGGCCCAGGGCTATCACCACGTCATCCTCCCCCTGGCGACCTCGCGGGACAAACGGACGCAGATCCTCTGGGGGCTGGCGGACTTCGAGCGCCGCTTCGGCCGGCCCGCCGAGGGGATGTGGCTGCCCGAGACGGCCGTCGATCTCGAATCGCTCGACATCATGGCCGAGGCGGGGGTGCGCTTCACCGTGCTCGAGCCCCACCAGGGGCGGGACGCCGGAGGCGGGCGGATCGATCCCTCGCAGCCTTATGAAGTGGCGCTCCCCTCGGGCCGGCGGATCGCCGTCTTCTTCTACGACGGGGCGATCTCGCGGGCCGTGGCCTTCGAGGGCCTGCTGACCAGCGGCGAGCGCTTCGCCGACCGGCTGATGTCCGCCGTGCCCGCGGACCCCGAGCGCGACCGGCTGATCCACATCGCGACCGACGGCGAGACCTACGGCCATCATCACCGCCATGGCGAGATGGCCCTCTCCTACGCCCTCCATCACATCGAGTCGAACGGCTGGGCGAAGCTGACCAACTACGGCGAGTACCTGGAGCTCCATCCGCCAAGCCGTGAGGCGGTGATCGTCGAGGAGACCTCCTGGAGCTGCGCCCACGGGGTGGAGCGCTGGCGCGCGGACTGCGGCTGCCATACCGGCGGCCAGCCGGGGTGGAACCAGAAGTGGCGCACCCCCTTGCGCCAAGCGCTCAACTGGCTGCGCGACGAGCTGGATTCCCGGTACGAAAAGGCCCTGAAGGAGCTTTTCCGCGATCCCTGGGCGGCCCGCGACGACTACATCCAGGTGCTCCTCGACCGTTCGCCGGAGAGCGTGGCCGCCTTCTTCGCCCGCCATTCGGCGGGCCTGCCGCCGGCGGGCGCCGACCGCGTGCGGGCGCTCCGGCTCCTGGAGCTGCAGCGCCATGCCATGCTCATGTACACGAGCTGCGGCTGGTTCTTCAACGACCTCGCGGGGATCGAGACCGTCCAGATCCTGCGCTACGCCGGCCGGGTGGTGCAGCTCGCCGAGCAGCTCTTCAAGGGACCGTTCGAAGCGACTCTCTTGAGGCTCCTGGAGTTCGCGCTGAGCAACGATCCCGAGGCGGGGAGCGGGCGCGACCTCTATGAGAAGCTGGTGAGGCCGGCCATCGTGGACCTCCCCAAGGTCGCCGCCCACTACGCCGTGGCCTCCCTGTTCGAAGATTTTTCCAACCCCGCCCGGATCTACTGCTATTCGGTGGAAAGGGAGAACGGCCGCACCTTCCGCGCCGGCCGGTCCCGCCTCACGGTCGGGCGGATGCGCGCGACCTCGGAGGTGACCGGCAAGACGGCCCGGTACGTCTTCGGCGTCCTCCACTTCGGGGACCACAACCTGAACGCCGGCGTCATCCCGTTCGAGGATCCGGAGGGCTATCAAAACCTCCTCTCCGAGGCCGGCGGGGCCTTCGAGCACGGCGATCTGACGCAGGTCGTCCGCCTCCTCGACCGCTATTTCGGGGACGTCCCCTACTCGCTCAAGTCGCTCTTCCGCGACGAGCAGCGCCGGATCCTGGACCTCATCCTCGCCTCCACCCTGGGGGAAGTCGAGGACGAGTTCCGCGACATCTTCCAGCACCACGCTCCCCTGATGCGGTTCCTCAAGACTCTGGGGACTCCGCTCCCCAAGGCCTTCACGGCGGCCGCGGACTTCGTGCTCAACGTTGACCTGCGCCGCCGGCTGGGCGACCCCGCCGCCGATCTGGAGGAGGTCCGGCGCCTCCTCGACGAGAGATCGGCGCTGGGAGTGGATCTCGATAAGAAGGAGCTCTCCTATGCCTTGGAGCAGGCCCTGGAGAAGCTGGTCGGGCTCCTCCAGGAGCGCCCGGAGGACCCGGATCTGCTCCGGCGGATGGACGAGACGGTCATCCTCGCCCGCTCGGTCCCCTTTCAAGTCGACCTCTGGCGGGCCCAGAACCGGTGCTACGAGCTGCGCCGGGGCGTCTATCCGGTCCAGATCGGGAAGGCGGAGGAGGGGGATGCCCGGGCGGGGGAGTGGGTGGAGTTGTTCAAGATCCTGGGTGGGCGGCTGGGAGTGCGGGTGGAGTAGGAATCTCCTCCCCGTTCTCACCAATGTAGAGACGCCTTGCAGGCGTCTCCGAGGCGGCGATGCCTTCCGGGCGCCAATTCGTTCCCGCGGGGCGGCCTCGCAAGACCGAAGATTCTTCCCGCCCCAGAGACGCCTGCAAGGCGTCTCTACATTGGGGGGCCTCCTCGCTGGTCCACCCCTTGCACCTGTAGCGCCCCCGTGCCGCACCCCCTCTCCACCTACCGCCTCCAGCTCCGGCCCGAATTCGGCTTCGACGACGCAGCCGCCATCGCCGGCTACCTCGCCGACCTGGGCGTCACCCACCTCTACAGCTCGCCCTACCTCCAGGCCGCCCGGGGGAGCACGCACGGCTACGACGTGGTCGATCCGACCCGGGTCAACGAGGAGCTGGGCGGCGAGGAGGCCCATGCCCGGTTCTGCCGCGCGCTCGGAAAGCAGGGGCTCGGACAGGTGCTCGACGTCGTGCCCAACCACATGGCGATCACGGAGCGGCGCAACACCTGGTGGTGGGACGTGCTGGAGAACGGCCCGTCGAGCCGCTACGCCGACTATTTCGACGTCGACTGGAACCCGCCCCAGGCCCGGCTGCGCGACACGGTGCTGCTGCCCATCCTGGGCGACCACTACGGGCGGGTGCTCGAAGCCGGCGAGCTGAAGCTGGTCCGCCGGAGCGGCAAGCTCGAGATCCACTACCACGAGCACCGCATGCCCGTGGCGCCCCCCTCGCTCGACACGCTGCTGGCCGAAGCGGCCCGGCGCTGCGCCTCGCCCGACCTCGCCTTCATCGCCGACGCCTGCGGCCAGCTCCCGCTCGCCACCGCCACCGACCGTGACAGCGTCGCCCGCCGGCACCGGGACAAGGAGGTTCTGGCCGGCCAGCTCGCCCGCCTCACGGAGGAAAAACCCGAGGTCGCCGCGGCCGTGGACGCCGTCGTCGAGGAGTGGAACGCCGACGCCGACCGGCTCGACGGCCTGCTCCAGCGCCAGAACTACCGACCGGCCTTGTGGCGCACGGCCGGGCAGGAGCTGGACTACCGGCGCTTCTTCGACATCCATACCCTGATCGGCCTGCGGGCGGAGGACGAGCGGGTGTTCGCAGACACCCATGGCCTGGTGCTCGGCTGGCTGAAAGACGGGTTCCTGGACGGAGTCCGCATCGATCACCCGGACGGCCTGCGCGATCCGCAGCAGTATTTCGACCGGCTGCGCGCGGCGGCCCCGGAGGCCTGGATCGTCGTCGAGAAGATCCTGGAGCCGGGCGAGCCGCTGCGCGAGTCGTGGCCCGTCGAAGGCACCACCGGCTACGACTTCATGAACCTCGCCGGCGGGCTGCTCGTCGATCCTGCCGGCGAGCGCCCGCTGACGGACCTCTACACGGAGCTGACGGGCGAGAGCGCCGACTGGACGGCGCTGGTGCGGGAGAAGAAGCTCATGGTGCTGGGGGACCTCCTGGCGAGCGACGTCAACCGCCTGGCCGAGGTCTTCCTCCAGGTCTGCGAGCGCCACCGCCGGTACCGGGACTACACCCGCTTCGAGCTGCGGCAGGCCATCCGCGAGGTGGTGGCGAGCTTCCCGGTCTACCGCTCCTACGTCCGCGCCGAGGAAGGAGAGGTGGGGACGGAAGACGTGCTCTACGTCGAGGAGTCCATCGAGGCGGCAAAGGCCCGCCGGCCCGATCTCTCGCCGGATCTCTTCGACTTCTTCCGCGACCTGCTCCTATTGAAGATTCGGGGAGAGACCGAGAGCGAGCTGGTGATGCGCTTCCAGCAGCTCACGGGGCCAGCCATGGCCAAGGGAGTGGAGGACACGGCTTTCTACAACTTCCACCGGCTGGTCTCCCTCAACGAGGTCGGCGGCAGCCCCGGGGAGCTCGGGGTCTCGGTCGAGGACTTCCACCGCGCCTGCGGCGAGACCCAGAGGCGGTGGCCGGCCGCCATGCACTCCACCTCGACCCACGACACCAAGCGCAGCGAGGACGTGCGGGCCCGGATCAGCCTGCTTTCGGAGATCCCGGAGCGCTGGGGCGAGGCCGTCCGCCGCTGGTTCGAGCGCAACGAGAAGCACCGGCGCGGCCCCTGGCCGGACCGCAACGCCGAGTACCTCCTCTATCAGACGCTGGT
The DNA here is from genome assembly GCA_035266085.1 of Thermoanaerobaculia bacterium. Classification (GTDB taxonomy): domain Bacteria; phylum Acidobacteriota; class Thermoanaerobaculia; order Multivoradales; family UBA5704; genus DATARR01. Next base: position 68,019 of record DATFNZ010000002.1, on the reverse strand, counting down.
CGGCGCCTGGCCCCTCTCCGTCGAGCGGCTGCAGGCCTACATGGAGAAGGCCACCCGCGAAGCGAAAGTCCACACCTCCTGGACTCGCGTGAACGGGGAGTACGAGGAGGCGCTGCGGGATTTCGTGGGGGGGCTGCTGGAGGACCGGGAGTTCGTGGCCGACCTCGAGGGCTTCGTGGCCCCTCTCGTCGAGCCGGGACGGGTGAGCTCCCTCGCCCAGACGCTGCTCAAGATCGCGGCCCCAGGCGTCCCCGACTTCTACCAGGGGACGGAGCTCTGGGACCTCTCCCTCGTCGACCCGGACAACCGGCGGCCGGTCGACTATCCCTTGCGGCGCCGGCTGCTGGACGAGCTGGGGAAGGGGCTGGAGAAGGGGATAACCCCGGAGGAGATCCTGGCCCGCATGGACGACGGCCTGCCCAAGCTCTGGCTGATCCGCCAGGGGCTTGCCCTGCGCCGCCGCCGGCCCGCGGCGTTCGGCCCGGAGGGGGGCTACGACCCTATCGAGGTCCGGGGGGAACGCGCGGACCACGCCGTCGCCTTCCTGCGCGGCGGAGAGGTGGCGGTGGTAGTCCCGCGGCTGGGGATTCGCCGCGGTGGAGATTGGGGGGATACGGTGCTGGATCTGCCCGCCGGCCGCTGGCGCAACGAGCTGACGGGAGAGGAAGCGGAGGGAGGCGCCAGGTCCGTCGCGGAGATTCTGGCGCGTTTCCCGGTGGCGCTGCTGGCGCGTCTGTAGATAGAATTCAAACCGTCATGAGAGACGACGAGATCGACGACCCAGTGGTCCCCGTGGATGATGAATCGACCGAGCTCCTGGAGCGCCTCGACGAGGGTTTCGAGGATATCGACGTGCTCGGCGAGCAGACGCCGTCCGGCCCCCCCTTGAGCCGCCAGGAGATCGACGATGCCGTCGACCGGGCGCTGGCCGAGGAGCTGGCGCGGCTCAGCGGCCAGGGGCCGAAACAGTAGCCGCGCCGCGCAGGCCGCTGTCCACCGGCTCGGGATCGCCTCCGTCTGCCCAGGAAGGCAGGCCGACCTGCATGCCGCCGCCGTTGCCGTTCTGGAGGAGAGCGTTCACTTCCACGCCCGCCAGGGTCTGGCGCTCCAGCAGCTCGACCGCCCCGGCCAGCGACAAATGCCCCAAGCGCTGGGCGATGTCGATGTAGTAGCCGACTTCGCGCAGGCGCCGGCTGGCCTCGTCGATCTGCGTGCCGAACTGCTCGGAAGGCACGGCGCAGGCCCGTGCGATGGCCGCGGCGGCGGAATGCGCGGCCGCCACCATCCGGGCGCCGAGAGCGCTCGGGTCATGCCCGGGGAGCTGTTGGACGGCTTCATGAACCGCGAGCAGGAGCTCGTGGGAGTGCTGGTAGGCTGAAAGCTCACGATGATCTCTCATTTGATTTCTCTCCGACAAAGCGTCTCCTCGATGACTCACGGTGCCCCGGCGGGGCCTGCCGACGGCGGCGAGCCGCCACGGAATGCGGAGTAGCTGCAGGCTCCGAAGCGGCCCTCGATCGATCCCTTGCCGGCCTGCCCGCCGTATTCACCCGCGAACGATCCGCTGAGGAGCGCGACGGCGCTCCCGTCCGGCAGGTCCTGCTCCTTCATCTCCACGTCGGCATCGCCGGTCGAGGTCACGAGGGCCCCGGTGCGGGAGCGGCCGGTGACGAACAGCCGCGCCCGGTAGGGGCCGCTGCCCTGGAACTCGGGGATCCGCACGGTCACCGCCGGCAGCTCGGGATCGCCGGTCCGGAAGTTGACCTGGAGCCCCGATTCCTCGTGGAGCACGCACCGGAAGGCCGCCGGCCCCTCGAACGACTGGCGGCCGATCGCCGCCAGCATGGCCCCGTCGCTCGGGGTCCGTTGGTCCTTGCGCGAGATCTCCGCCGGCCGGGGGCCCGCGTCCGCCAGCCGTGGCGGATCCTCGGTGCCGCAAGCGGCGAAGAAGGTCAGCAGGAGCAGCGGGACGATCGAGGTCCGGGGGCTCGGCATGGGGTCTCCGGCCGGCTCAGGGAGCCAGCATCTCCTTCATCGAGCAGCGGCGGAAGTTGCCGGCGACCGTCCCTTTGCCGCCCTCGCCGTCATAGGAGCCGTTGAAGGTGCCGTTGAAAACGGTCCTCTTCTTGGCCTTGCCGACCTGACGGCTCTCGACGTTGATCTTGGCGACGCCGTTCCACTCGCGGACCGGCCCGCTCTCGGGATGCTCGCGGACGACGACCGTCCCCGGGTACTCGCCGTCGCCATGGAAGTCGCCGATCCGCACCTCCACCTGCGGCGCCCTGGCTTCGCTCTGGTCGAGGGTGAACTGGAGCCCCTTGTCGGTGAAGACATCGCAGCCCACGGCGACGTCGGCGTCGAACGTCAGGGGGCCCGTCAAGGTGACGTGCGCCTTCGGTCCGCGCCGGCCGCCGCCGCCTCCCTGGTTCTGGCCCGCCGGCGCCGCCGGCCGCTCGGCATTGGCATCTCCCTGCTGGTTGCCGGCCTGTTGATCGGCCCCGCCTCCACAGCCCGCGAGGGGGAGAATCAGGGAGAGTAAGAGTATGGAAAGGATGCGCGGTCTCATCGGGTTCGGAATCTCCTTGCGGAACCTCGGGCTCCGCCGTCAGTTAAATTGCAGGAAGGATGCCATGGCCGCCGGGCCGGCGCCTATCTCTTCGACAAAACGCCCCACAGAAAGACCATCCCCGCCGCCAGGGCGAGCCACCGGCCGTAGGGCTCGCCGGGCGCGTCCACGTGGAGCATGGCGCCGGCGATCAGGAGGGCGGCGGAGGTCACCATCCAGGCCAGGCGGTGGATCGAGCGCTCCAGGCGCTGGATCACCTTGCGCGAATCCGGCGCCAGGGTAGCCTGAAAGCTCAACGTCCCACGCTCGGCCTTGGCGAAGACGGAGTCCACCCGCCGCGGCAGGGTCGTCAGGACCTGGAATTGGGCGAGCCCCTCGCGCAGCAGGCCGCGCCAGTCCCGCCGCAGCTCCTCGGCGGCCAGCCGCTCGGCGAAGGGCAGCGTCTCGGCCCAGGGATCGAACTCCGGGTCGAGATGGGTGGAGAGGCCCGCGAGCAGCCCCACGGCCCGGGAGGCGAACAGCAGCTCGACCTGCATCTGGAAGGGGAGCTCGTAGAGGATGTCCCGGTACTGGCGGAAGAAATACTCCGCCTCCGAGAACGCCGCGTCCCGCAGGCTGCCCAGCCGCACCCCCCAGAAGCGCTCGAACAGCTCCTCGTGGACCTCTTCCAGGCGCCGCAGGTCCGCCCCCGGCAGGAGCATGCCGGCCGCCACGTAGGACTGGACGATGCGCGCGGCGTCGCGCGTGCCGAGCCCAATGGCGTACTCGCGGAGAGCGGCGCGCAGACGCTCGGGGATGACCGCCACCATGCCGAAATCCACGAACACGATCTGGAACGGCCTCTCCGTGCCCTCCGGGGGAGAGGGCACCGGAGCGCCCGGCGCGAAGGGGAGCTCGCCTTCGAGGGGCAGCGGCCGGATGAACAGGTTCCCCGGGTGCGGATCGGCGTGCACGAACGAGTGCTCGAAGATCTGCCGCAGGTAGATCCGGTAGAGGATGCGGGCCACGTCCGGCCGTTTGATGCCCGCCGCGTCGAGCGCCGCCAGGTCGCCGATCTTGAGCCAGCCGACGTTCTCGAGCGTCAGCGTGCGGCCGGTGCTCCAGGTCCAGTAGACCTTGGGCAGGTAGACGCGGGAGTCGCCGGCCAGGTTTTCGGCGAAGCGCTCGGCGTTCTTGCCCTCAGCTTGGAGATCGAGCTCGGCGCGCGTCGTCTCGGTAATCTCGGCGCCCAGGCGCTGGAGGTTCACCCGCCGGCGGATGGTCTTCGAGAAGCGCAGGAGGCGGAAGGCGAGCCGGACGGCGGCGAGGTCGGTCTCCACCACCACGCCGATCCCCGGCCGGAGCACCTTCACGACGACCTCCTGGCCGTCCGGCAGGCGTGCGCGGTGCACCTGGGCGAGCGAGGCGGCGCCGAGCGGGTCGGACTCGATCCAGGGGAAGACCTGGGGCAGGGGACGGCCGAAATCCTCCTCGATCTGCCGGACGACGTCCTCGAACCGCTCGGGCGGCACCTCGTCCTGGAGCCCCGAGAGCTCGCGGGTGATCTCCGGCGGCAGGATGTCCACCCGGGTCGAGAGGAACTGCCCCAGCTTGATCAGGACGCCGCCCATCCCGGCAGCCAGTCCGCGATAGCGCCGGGCGATCCCCTGATAGCGCTCCAGGGGAGGCCGCCGGAGCCGCCTCAGCCCAGGGACGTTCAGGACCACGTCCCACCAGATGACGTGGATGAAGACGCGGGTCACGAACCGCCGCACCTTGCGGTAGCGGTGGAAATCGATCCCCGAGGGCATGGGGGTACGATACACCGGAGCCCATACACTGCACCGCCGGCTTCGCCGACGGTCCCTCACTCCCCAACCCCTCTCTCCCGACCCCTCCCCCCTCCCGCACCGGGAGAGAGGGGCTCGAGAAACCCTGCCAGGCAAACTCCGACAAACTTCTCCCTCTTCTCCCGGTGCGGGAGGGGGGAGGGGTCGGGAGAAGAGGGCCGGGGTGATGAGGGCCCCTCTTTGTGGCAAGATCCTCCCGCGCCATGGCCACCCCGAACCCGCAGCGGACCGACCCGGACGGAATCATCTTCCGTCCCCTGATTTCCCAGAGCGACTACGAAGCCTGCATCGAGCTGCAGCGGGTGACGTGGGGGCGGGATTTCTCGGACGTCGTCCCCCTCTCGATCCTCAAGATCACCCAGAAGGCCGGCGGCATCGCGGCCGGGGCGTTCTCTCCGGAGGGGAAGATGCTCGGCTTCGTCTACGGGCTGGCCGGCTACGTCGAGGGCCGGGCTTTCCATTGGTCCCACATGCTGGCCGTCTATCCCGAAGCGCGGGACCTTGGGCTCGGCACCCGGCTCAAGCTCTACCAGCGCGAGATCCTCCTGCCCCAGGGCATCGAGGAGGTCCGCTGGACCTACGATCCCCTGGAGTCGCGCAACGCCCACCTCAACTTCAATCATCTCGGGGTCGGAATCGCCGAGTACGCCGAGGACATGTACGAGGGGGAGCAGTGGAGCGAGCTCGCCCGGGGGATCGGCACCGACCGCTTCATCGTCTCCTGGCGGATCGCCGGCGACCGGGTCTCGCGGGCGCTCTCTCGCCGCCGGGCCGGCGAGGACGGCCCCTTCCGGGAAGCTCCGGTGGCGAACCCCGGCGGTGAGGAGCGGGACCTTCCCGAGGCGGCCCGCGTGCGGATCGAGATCCCGGAGAACGTCCAGGCCGTCAAGGAGGAGAACCCGGACGCGGCGGCCGCCTGGCGCGCTTCCACCCGGCGGGCGTTCGAGAGCTACCTGGGCCGCGGCTACAGGGTCGAGGTCTTCTTCCGCGACGCGGGACGTTGTTTTTATGGACTGGAGAAGAATTGATGCGGATCGAATCGATCACCCTGCGCGAGATCGCCCTCGCCCTCAAAGAGCCGTTCCAGATCTCCTCCGGCACCCAGGCCCGGCGCCGCATCGTCCTCGTCGAGCTGCGGAGCGCCGACGGCGTCGAGGGGTGGGGCGAGTGCACGGCGGGCGAGTTCCCTAACTACAGCCCGGACGCCACCGACACCGCCTGGCACGCCATCCGGGAGTGGGTGGCCCCCCGGGTGCTGGGGCGGGAGTTCGCGGGGCCGGAGGAGATCCATCCCGTGCTGGAGGTCAACTTCCGCGGCCACAACATGGCCAAGGGGGCCATCGAGATGGCCGCCTGGGAGCTCACGGCGCGGGCGGAAGGGGTCTCGCTGGCGAAGAAGCTGGGCGGCACGCGCGACCGCATCCGGGTCGGCATCTCGCTCGGCATCCAGCCCAGCCCCGAAGCGCTGGTGGAGAAGGCCCGGACGTCGCTCGAGCGCGGCTACCGGAAGGTCAAGATCAAGATCAAGCCGGGGGCGGACGTCGAGTACGTGCGCGCCGTGCGCGAGGCCCTGGGGCCGGACGCGCCGCTGATGGTCGACGCCAACAACGCCTACAGCCTGGACGACACCTCGAGCCTCGAGGCCCTCGACGGCCTCGGCCTGATGATGATGGAGCAGCCCTTGGCCTGGGACGACCTGCTGCGCCACGCCGAGCTCCAGAAGCGCCTGAAGACCTCCGTCTGCCTCGACGAGTCGATCACCAGCGTCGACCGGGCGGCGGACATGATCGCCCTCAAAGCCGGCCGCATCGTCAACATCAAGGCCGGCCGGGTGGGCGGCTTCGTGCAGTCGAAGGCCATCCACGACCTGTGCGAGAATCACGGCATCCCGGTCTGGTGCGGCGGCATGCTGGAGAGCGGCGTGGGGCGGGCCCACAACGTCGCCCTGTCCTCGCTGTCGAACTTCACCCTCCCGGGCGACGTCTCCCCCAGCGAGCGTTACTGGGAGCGGGACATCGTGACCCCCGAGTGGACCATGGACCGCGAGGGCTGGGTGAACGTGCCCGTCGACCAGCCGGGGATGGGGGTCAAGGTGGACCGTGATCGCGTCGAAGATCTGACGGTGCGACGCGAGGAGCTGCGGGCGCGCTGAATACCGCCAGATGGCTCGGGCAGGCGTCAGAATTACCCAAGGAAGCGGTATCGGGTGCTTGGCAGAAGCCATAATTCAGTGATTTGGCGGCATATTTGGGTCAGCTTGCGGTATTGAGATCGAAATAGGCGGTATTTTCTCTGGGGCAGGCCTTATATTTGCCAAAGTTTGCGTCATAATCAGGCGGGCAGAAGGTATCGATGGTAGGGCAGGCGGCATATTTGCCGGGCCGGGTGCCACAAAGAGGGGCTGAAAGGTGATCTACCGCCTGCTGGCCGACCTCGTCGTCGTCCTCCATCTCGGCTTCGTGCTGTTCGTCGTCCTGGGAGGCCTCCTGGTCCTGCGCTGGCCCCGGGCGGCTTGGCTCCACCTGCCGGCGGCGCTGTGGGGAGCCGGCATCGAATTCCTCCACGGGATCTGCCCTCTGACGCCGCTCGAGAACCATCTCCGCCGTCTCGGCGGCGAGGCCGGCTACTCCGGCGGCTTCGTGGAGCACTACGTCCTGCCCGTGCTCTATCCGGCGGGGCTCGGCCGGGGCCTGCAGATCGGCCTGGGACTCTTCGTGGTCGTCCTGAATCTGGTGGTCTATACGACCGTCTGGCGGCGGCTCAAGAACCGGTAGGTTCAGCCGGGCTCGTTGCGCTTCCGCCAGCGCCGCCAGTGCAGGACCGCCGCCCAGGGCACCACGATCCACCAGCAGAGGAGCACCGCCCAGATGCCGAAGGCCGGCCGGTTGGCCATGGTCAGGAAGGTGTTGCCGCCGAAGACGTTGTCGTTCACCAGATAGGTCCAGGTGGAGGAGGGGCCCCGCAGCCCCTCGCGCTCCCAGTCGACGCCCGCCGCCGTGACCTCGATCCGCTCGAAGGTCTCGACGATGGCGTCGTCGATGCGGGTGAGCAGGGCTCCTAATGCTTCTCCCGCTGTCCGGCAGAACTCGACGAAGGGGTCGCGGCCGCCGAGCTGGACGAGATGGACCTCGTCGCGCACTGCCTGCATCTCTGCCAGGTGGTCGCTCCAGCAGCGGTCGATGGCGATCAGGGTGATGCGCCGCTCGACCTCCCGCAGCAGCTCCTCGCCGCAAACCCCGCAAAGCTCCGCCCACCGTCGCGGGCTGCGGCTGGCCAGGAGGCCCTCGTCGCGCCCCTCCAGCACCTCCTGACGCCACTCCTGAAGCTCGCCGCGCTGGTGCTCGATCCGCTCCGAGAAGCCGAGCAGACGGCGGCGGATGTCGCCGTGCTGCCCCTCGGAGATGCGCTGCACGCGGTCGACCTCGCGCCGGACGGCCGGGTGATCGATGGTCGTGCCCGCCCACGCGCGACCCCGGAGCTTCGAGGGCAGGAGGCGCTCGATGCCGCAGCGCTGCAGCAGGTCGTCCTCGAGGCTGACGAGGAAGCGGGACGAGCCCGGGTCGCCCTGGCGGCCGGCCCGTCCCCGGAGCTGGTCGTCGATGCGCCGGCTCTCGTGGCGGTTGGTGCCGAGGACGTAGAGGCCGCCGAGGGCCACCACCTGATCCCGCTGCCGCTCGCCCGCCCCGCCGAGCCGGATGTCGGTGCCGCGCCCCGCCATGTTGGTGGAGATCGTCACCGCGCCGAGCGCGCCGGCTTCGGCGATGATCTCGGCCTCCTCGGCGTCGTTCCTCGCGTTGAGCACGCGGCAGGCGATCCCGGCCTGGCGCAGGCTCTCGGCGAGCCGCTCCGACTCCTGGACGCTGACGGTGCCCGCCAGGAGGGGCCGGCCGGTGGCGTGGACGCGGGCGATCTCCTCCAGCAGGGCCTGCCGCTTTTCTTCCTGGGAAACGTAGATGACGTCGGGATGGTCGACGCGGCGGCACGGCCGGTGGGAAGGCACCGGCAGCACCTCCAGGCCGTAGACCTCGGCCAGCTCGGCGGCTGCGGGGCGCGCCGTGGCCGTCATGCCGCAGAGCCGGGGGTACTTCCGCAGGTAGTGCTGGATGGTGATCGAGCCGAGGATCTGCCCTTCCGGCTGCTGGAGGAGGCCTTCCTTGGCCTCGAGAGCGGCCTGGAGGCCGTCCGGCCAGTGGCGGTTCTCGGCGATCCGGCCGGTCAGCTCGTCCACCAGCTCGATCCTGCCGCCGCGCACGATGTAGTCGACGTCGCGCTTCAACAGGGCCTCGGCGTGCAGGGCGTTGCGCAACTCGGCCTGGAGACGCAGGCTCTCCGCCGCGAAGAGGTTGCCGCAGCGCAGGAGCGCCTCGGCGCGCTGCACGCCCTGCTCGGTGAGGAAGATGTTGCGGGCGTACTCGTCGGTATCGAAATCGGCCCCCGGCTTCAGCAGGCGGGCGGCTTCGGCCAGGCGCTGGAGGTCGATCCCAGGATCGTCGAGGTTGCCGGCGATGACGAGCGGGATCCGCGCCTCGTCGACGAGGATCGAGTCGGCCTCGTCCACCAGGGCGAGGTGGAAGGGGCGGTGGACCTGGCCGGTGCGGTCCAGGCAGAGGCTGTCGCGCAGGTGGTCGAAGCCGGCCTCCTTGACCGTCAGGTAGGTGACGTCGCAGCCGTAGGCCCGCTGCCGCTCGGCCGCCGTGAGCCCTGCCTCCACGAAGGCGGTGGTGAGCCCGAGGCGCTCGTAGACCGGGCCCATCCAGCCGGCGTCGCGGCGGGCGAGGTAGTCGTTGAAGGTGAGCACGTGGACGCCCCGGCCGGTCAGGGCGTTGAGCGCCACGGGCGCCACCGCGGCCAGGGTCTTGCCTTCGCCGGTCTGCATCTCCACCAGCTTGCCCTGGTGGAGGGCGATGCCGGCGAGCATCTGCACGTCGTAAGGGCGCTCTCCCAAGACCCGATGGGAGGCCTCGCGCACCAGGGCGAAGCACTCCGGCAGCAGGTCTTCGAGCGGCACGCCGGCGCGGGCCTGCTGGCGCAAGGACCTCGCCCGTTCGCGCAACTCTCCGTCCCCGGCGCGGGCCATGTCCGCGCCCCGGGCGTCGATGGCTTCGATGGCTGCGAGCGGCGGCTTGCTCATCGGGGTGAGGGCCGCGTCCGGCGAAGCCACAGGCCCATCCCCGCCAGGAGAGCCAGCCCGCCGAGCCCCCAGGCCCAGAGGGGGATCGCGAATCCCTTCCGTCCGCCGGGCAGGGGCACGATGCCGCCGTCGCCGAGCACGACGATGCCGGCCCAGGCGGCGGCGGGGACGCCTTCGGCGATCGAGTCGCGCTGGGCGGACTGCAGGGCGGCGGCGACGCTGGCTCCCTGGCCGAGGCGGCGGTAGAAGCGGTCGAAGAACTCGGCGGCCTCGTCGTCGCGCAGGGGCCAGAGGCTGGCCACCACCGTATGGGCGCCGGCCTGGAAGAAGGCGCGGGCGAGGCTCATCACCCCTTCGCCGCGCAGCAGGGCGCCGGTGTTGCTGCTGCACGCGGAGAGCACCACGATCCGGCCGTCGAGGTCGAGGTCCACGATCTCGCGGATCTGCAGCAGGCCGTCCTGGTGAGCGTCGCCGGGGGCCAGCAGCACGCCCGAGCGCTCCGGGTTGCTCTCGTCGGTCACGGCATGGGTGGCGAAGTGGAGCACTCCGAATCTCTGGAGAGAGGCGCTCTTGAGGAACGCCTCGGAGGCCTCTTCCCCCAGGCGGCGCTCGCTGCCGCCGTTCAGGTCGCGCACCACGGCGCGGCTCTCCGCGCGGGCGTAGGGCAGGGGGCCCAGACGGACGCCGGAGGTGAAGATCGCCATGGCCGCGCGCTCGCGGGCCGGCGGCGTCCGGTCGCCGTAGCCGCCGGGCATCGGCGGATCGGCGAAGGCGAGCGCGGGGATGGCGGACGCCGCCGGCCGGCTCTTCCACCAGCCCATCCAGAGGGTGGCGGAGGGGACCACGGAGATCTCGTAGCGCAGGGCGAGCGGCTCGCCGGACGGGGTGTCGCGCAGGGCCCCGAAGGGGAGCTTGTTCAACGCGTCGTCGGGCACGATGATCAGGCGCCGGATCCCCGGCGGCAGGTCCCGCATCGCGGGTCCCAGGAGCGACCGGTAGAGCCCGGCGCTGCTCGCGGCCTCGGTGCCGTTGCGCGCCTGGAAGAGGCCGTCGAAGAGGGCGGCGGCGGGCCGCAGCTCCACCCGGTCCATCAGCCGGTAGGCCCGGACGGCGTCCCGGGTGGCGGCGATCAGCCAGGAGCCGCCGCCGAAGTCTCCCATCAGGTCCTTCCAGGGAGCGATCTGGAACGACAGGAGGGCCTCGTCGGGAGCGAGAGTGCGCCGCACCTCGGCGAGCGACACGAAATCGGGACGCAGCAGGGCCGAGAGGGCGGGGCTGGCCTGGGTGATCTCACGGCGCAGGTCGGACTCGTCGAGCTCCAGGCGCTCGAGCTCGCGGGTGGCCCCGGCCTTCTCCCACGGCGGCAGGTCGGGGTCGAGCAGGCGGCGCTGGACGCCGGCGATCTCCGCGAGCTTGCCGGCGCGCCGCGCCCGCAGCGCGGCGACGGCCGCCGTCTCGGCGGGCCGCGCGCGGGCGGCGGCCAGGGCCCCCACCAAAGCCCTCGACCGCATGCGCTCCGTCACGTCGAAGGCCTGGTCGAGGAGGCCGCCGCCGGCGAGCGTGGCCTCCAGGAGGCGGCCGGAGAGCCAGTAGTAGTCTTCGGCCCCGGCCGCGAACAGGTCCGGCGAGCCGGTGGGGCCGCTCTGCGACTCGCGGAGCGCCTCGATGGTCCGCAGGGCCGACCAGGAGTCCGCGGCCGCCCGCTCCGGCGGGGCGGCCCGCCAGGCCAGGCGCAGCCTCTCCCGCCAGTAGGCCACGAGCCCGTCCGGGCTCTCGCTCTCCTGCGCCAGGGCGAGGCCCTGCTCGAGGACGGCCAGGGCGCGGGCCGGATCCTCGGCCGCCAGGCGCCGGCCCAGGAGGTCGAGGCAGTAGCTCTTCTCCAGGGGCACGGCGGCCGATTCGATGCAGCGCTCGAGGTGCTGCCGCGCCTCCTCGCCCGCCGACAGCATGCCGAGGATCAGGTGCGACTTCGCCTCGACGCCGCGATGCCCCGCCGCCATCGCCGCCTCCAGGGCCTGGCGGGCCGTGACCAGCGCTTCCTTGCGGGCGGCTTCGTTCGGGAGCTCGGACATCTCGTCGGCGAGCGAGCGGGTGAGGCTGTAGCTGGCCGTGGCCTCGGCGAAGCGGTCGCCGAAACCGCGCGCCAGCCGGGCCAGGCGCCGGAAGGCGTCCCGCGCCTCCTGGATCTTGCCGAGCTCCAGGCTGACGTTGCCCAACAGGAGCAGGCAGTCCCGCTGCAACGGGTAAGAAGCGCCGGGGATGGCGGCGGCGACGGCCCGGCGGATCAGGACGTGGGCGCGCTCGATGTCCCGCTTCTGGGCCAGGAGATGCCGGGTTTCGAGGAACTGTCCGCGCACGACGAGGAACCGGTCCCCCGAGGCCGCCGCGACCTGGACCGCCCGCGCCACCTCCCGGTCGGCCTCCTCGGGGCGGCCCAGTTGCGTCAGGACGCGCTCTCGGCTGTCCCGGGAGAGGATCTCGCCGCGCGCGTCTCTCCGGGCCGCGAACAGCTCCGCCGCCTGGCGGAACAGCTCCTCGCCCTGGTCCGGCTCCGTCCATCGCAAATGTCCGAGGGAGAAAAGGAGCCATGGGCGGCCGGGGTAACGGGCCTTGAGCTCCTCCAGACGCCGGATCGCGGGCTCCTGGGCGCCCGGGCCCTGACCGGCCTCGAGAAAGCACCTGGCCGACTCCTCGGACTCCGGGTCGGCAGCGAAGTGGGCCGAGCACGCGGCGAGCTCCGACGGTCCGCCATACCCGCGGACGGGAGCGATCGCTGAGGCGAGGAGGAAGAGAGCCAGCATGCGGCGGGCAGGCATCCCGCTAAGCTTAAACTATCCAGCGAGAAAGGCTGCCCGCCGCTTCCAGGGGCTTCACTGCTGCAGGGGTGTGACGGTGTAGGAGATCTCGACCCTCAGCCAGGACTTCTCATCGACCTGATGAAAGATCTCCTGCGCGGAGGTGGTGCCGCCGTTGCCGGTCGGCAGCGGGATCTTGAACTCGACGTTGCTGTTGATGACTTCCAGGAACATGGCTTGGTTCTCCTCGATCTCGATAAAGGTTGATCCGTGTCGTTACGATTCTGGCGGGAGCGGGGTGACTCCCGGAGGGCCCGCATAGTTTTCCGCCGGAGTGATGGAGTAGCTGACGGTGACCTGATATCCAGGCAGGATCTCGGTCTCGGTCACGACCGATTCGGTGGGCGCGAGCGGGAAGACCCCGCTGACGTTGGTGCCGCTGATTTCCATGACGATTTCCTCCATTCAAGTCAGGGTTGGTTTCTTGACATCCCCTGAGTGAAGGAACGAGGGGAGGGGCCCGAACCCCTCACCCCCGCGCGGGAAATCATCAGAAAGTCATCAGGCCAGGACGGCTTCCGGGGCCGGGGTGCGGACCTCTTCGGCCACGATGCGGCCCTGCTCCAGCTTGAAGGTGCGGTCGCCGCCGTTGTAGTAGCGGTCGTCGTGGCTGATCACCACGGCGGTCTTGCCGCGGGCCGTGAGGCTGGGCAGGAGCTGGTGGTAGAAGATCTCCTTGAACACCGGGTCCTGGTCCGCGGCCCACTCGTCGAACAGGTAGATGGGCCGGTCCTCGAGGCACGCCGTGAGCAGCGCCAGGCGCTTGCGCTGGCCCTGGGAGAGCTCGGTGCTCGACAGCTTGCCGTCCTGCACCTGGACCTTGGCGCCGAGGTGGAGCTGGTCGAGGTAGCGGCGCGCCAGGCCGTCGAGCTCCGGGCTCTCCAGGCCGAGCAGTTGGCGGAAGAGGAAGAAGTCCGAGAAGACGGCCGAGAAGAGCTGCCGGTAGGACTCCCGGCTGTCGTCGGTGACCGGCGCGCCGTCGAGCAGGATCTGCCCCGATTCCGGCGCGTAGAGGCCGGTCAGGAGCTTGGCCAGCGTGGTCTTGCCGCTGCCGTTGCCGCCGGCGATGAACACCAGCTCGCCCGGCCGCAGGGTCATGTCGATGGGGCCGAGGACGAACTCGCCCTCCTCCCCCTCGCGGCGGTAGGCGTGGGTGATCCCCCGCAGCTCCAGCCGCCGCCAGGACGGCTCGGTCCGCACCGGTGCCGAGAATTCGGGGGAGGCGTTGCGGGCGAGCTCCAGGCCGATGCCGTCGACCCGCGCCAAGGCTACGCTGGCGCGGCCGAAGGTCGGCGCCGCGCCCATCAGCATCTGCAGCGGGGTCATCAGGTAGAGCAGCGTCAGGGCGTAGCCGCTGAGCAGCTTGACGTCCGTGCTGGCCACGGCGGGCAGGGCGAACAGCAGCAGGCCGATGATCACGAAGACCAGGAGCTGCCCCCAGCTCGAGGCGATGGTGTAGATCCGCATGCCCAGGATGTTCTGGTCGCGGAAGTCGCCGGCCGTGGTCTCCAGCTCCTGGGCTAGGAAGGCGTCGCGCCGGGGGCGGTGGAGCTTGAGCTCCTTGGCGCCGTCGGTCAGGGCGCGGAAGTGCTGATAGAGGTCGTCGTTCAGGCCGCGGGCGCGCCGCATGTAGCGCACGGCGCGGACGAGCGGCAACTGATAGCCGCCCACGACGCCCACGAACATGATCACCAGCAGCACCAGCAGCACCTTCCACGACAGCCAGCCGAGATAGGCCAGGCAGCCGACGGCGGTCGCGGCGTTGATGCAGAGGACGGGGATCAGCCCCACCAGGTTGGTGATGGTGGGGACGTCCTCGGTCAGGGTGGAGAGGACGCGCGGCGCCCCCAGCTCCTCCAGCCGGCGCAGGGGGACGGCCAGGACGCGGCGGGAGATCTCCATCCGCATCTGGAAGATGGTCTCCTGGCCCAGCCGGGCGAGCAGGAGCTCGGAGACCACGCGGGAGAGGGGCACCACGGCGCAGAGCCCGATGAAGGTCCACAGCAGGACCGACCGCGGTGCCTGGCCGCCGGTGAGCAGGTAGTTGATGAGGGCGAGCAGGCCGGTGCTGCTGGCGCCGCTCACCAGGCCCGCGACGATCGCCAGGAGGACGGTGCCGCGGGCCCGGCTGAGGAGGAAGCGGATGGATTTCATAGGCCTCTCATTCGTAGCGCATCGCCATCATCGGATCGACCTTCGCCGCGCGCCGCGCCGGGATCAGGCAGGCGGCGGCGCCGGTGGCGCCGAGCACCAGGGCGACGGCGATGAAGATCGTGGGATCCCAGGGCTCCACCCCGAAGAGGATGGCCTGGAGCAGCTTGGACAGACCGAGGCCGAGGGCCAGCCCGAGGGCCATGCCGACGGCGAGCTGGGTGGCGCCCTGCCGGAAGATGAGCCGGAGGACCTCGCCGGCCTGGGCTCCCAGGGCCATGCGGATGCCGACCTCCTGGGTCCGCCGGCTGACCGAGAAGGCCAGGACGCCGTAGAGCCCGACCGTGGCCAGGAACAGGGCCGCGAAGCCGAACGCCATGAACAGGGCGCCGAACACCCCCACGAACCAGGTCCGCTTGCGGATCACCTCCGCCAGCGTGTCGACGCCGTAGAGCGGCAGGTAGGGATCGATGGCCGCGACCTCGCGGCGGACGGCGGGCGTCAGGGCCAGGGGATCTCCCGCCGCGCGGGCCACGAGGGCCATGGACTTGGCGTCGCTCTGGGCCAGGGGGATGTACATGCCCTCGGGGTCCTTGTTCTCCGGGCCGCTGACGTAGAGGTCGGGGACGACGCCGACGACCGTCCGCCAAGGCTCGGCGGAGTCCGCCGGGCCGATGCGGACCCGCTTGCCGATCGGGTTGCCGCCCGGCAGGAAGAGCTTGGCGAAGGTCTGGTTGACCACCATCACCGGCTGCCCGTCCCGGCGGTCCTGGCTGCCGAACTCACGCCCCTGGACGGGGACGTTGAGGGTGGCGAAGAAGCCGGGCGTGACCACCAGGGAGTAGGCCCCCTGCCGGTCCTCGTCCCGGGCGTAGGCCGTGCCCTCCACGGACATCGCCTCGACCCTCGCCTTGTTGGCCGGCAGGAAGGAGGTGAGCGCCGCCGACTGGACGCCCGGCGCCGCCGCCAGGCGCTGCTGGAGGGACTCGAAGAACGCCAGCCGCGCGGGCTGGCTGGCGTAGTCGCTCTCGAGGTCGAGCTTCGCCGTGAGCACCTCCCGGGTGGCGAAGCCGTAGTCCTT
The DNA here is from genome assembly GCA_035266085.1 of Thermoanaerobaculia bacterium. GTDB lineage: Bacteria > Acidobacteriota > Thermoanaerobaculia > Multivoradales > UBA5704 > DATARR01. The sequence continues at coordinate 52,406 of DATFNZ010000002.1, read as the reverse complement.
GGTCTGCTGGTTGATCACGCTCTTGATCATCAGGCCGGCGGCCACCAGCAGGCCGCACGACAGCGCCACCTCGGCGATCACCAGGGCGCGGCTGAAGCGGCCGATGCGGAGCCCCGTCGAGCCGCGGCTCTCGTCCTTGAGCAGGATGCCGGCGTCCCCGCCGGAGGCCTTGAGGGAGGGAATGATCCCGGACAGCAGGCTGGCCAGCAGGGTGAGCCCGAAGACGAACAGCACCACCGCGGGATCGATCTCGACCTTGATCCAGTACGGCGGATCGATGCCGGCGATGGCGTCGCGGAAGAGCCGCACGCCGAGGCCGGCGAGGCCGAGGCCGAGCAGGGCGCCGCCGAGGGAGAGCACGAACGTCTCGACCAGGAGCTGGACGATCAGGCGGGAACGGCTGGCGCCCAGCGCCGAACGGATCGCCACCTCCCGGCTGCGCACGGCGGCGCGGGCCAGCAGCAGGTTCATGACGTTCGAGCAGGCGATGAGGAGCACCCCGAAGACGGCGCCCAGCATGACGTAGAGCATGTTGCCCGCCTGCTTGCTGGTGTACTCCTCGGTGTACGGCTTGACGACCGGCAGCACCCCCTGGTTGGTCTTGGGGTGCTCGGCGCCCAGCCGGCCGGCGATGGTGGTGAGCTCGGCCCGCGCCTGCTCCAGGGATTCGCCTTCCTTCAGGCGTCCGAACACCTCGAGCTCCGGGCCCTCGCCGCGCGCGATCTCCGCGGGGTCGAGGCGCAGGGGCAGCCAGAGGTCCTGGCGCACGGGGAACTCGAAGCCGGCCGGCATGACGCCGATCACGGTCGGCGTCTCGCCGTTGATCCGCACGGTCTGACCGAGGATCTTGGCGTCGCCGCGGAAGCGCTTCTGCCACAGCGAGTGGCCGAGGATGACGACCGCCGGCGAGGCGGGCTTGCCGTCCTCGGGGCGGAAGCCGCGGCCGAGGAGCGGCTTGACCTTCAGCGTGTCGAGCGCGTCGGGGGTCAGGAACGCCCCGGCGTAGCGCTCGGGCTCGCCGGCCGTGCCGCTCAGGTTGGCCGTCCCCGTGTAGAAGGCGGAGAGCCCCTGGAACGCCGACTGCTGCTCGCGCCAGGCCAGGAAGTCGCGCCCCATCGCCGGCATGCTGCGGATCCCCCGCGTGGGGTTGCTGCGCTCGACGTGCAGGAGCTGCTCCGGCTTCTCGAACGGCAGATCGCGCAGCACCCCGTGCACGATGCTGTACATGGTGGTGGTGAGGCCGATCCCCAGCGCCAGGGTGAGGATGCAGAGCGCGGAGAGGCCCGGCTCCTTCAAGAGTTTACGGACCCCGTACCGCAGGTCCTGCCAGAATGTGTCTTGCATACAGCTATTCCTTTCCAGAGATCAGCCCTGGTGGGACACCGGGAGGAGCTCGGGCTCCGCGGCCACGGCGCTGCCGGAGGTCCGGTCCATGGCGCGGACCAGCTCGGGGAGGGACTGGGACGGATCTCTGACGATCGCTTCGAGAAGGGCGTGGAAGCGCCGCTCGATGCGGCGGACCGTGGCCGGCTCGAACAGGTCGGTCCGGTAGAAGAACCCGCACGCGAGGCCGTCCTCACGCTCCTGCAGGAGGAAGAACAGATCGACGTCCATGACCTTGTCGCGGACGTTGAGGGGAGTGAGCTCGAGGCCCTCCAGCACGAGAGGGTCCGAAGGGGCGTTATAGAAGTTGCAGGAGACCCGCAGGAGGTCGCGGGCGAGCCCGGTCTCTTCGAGCAGGACCTCGTACGGCAGGTCCTGGTGGGTGTAGGCGTCGAGGGTCACCTTCTGGACGCGGCGCAGCAGCTCGAGGTAGCTGGGGCTCCCGCCCAGGTCCGTGCGCAGGAGCAGGCGGTTGGGGAAGAAGCCGATCAGCGGCTCGATCTCCCGCCGCCGGCGGTTGGCGATGGGGAAGTCGACGAGGACGTCGTCCTGGCCCGTCTCGGCGTGGAGCAGGAGCTCGAAGGCGGCCAGGAGGGTCATGAACAGGGTCGCCCCCTGCTGCCGGCTGAGGGCGTGGAGCGCCTCGGCGAGGTCCCACGAGAGGGTCAGCAGCGAGCCGGCGCTCGGGCCGCGCAGCCGGTCGCCGCGCGGGCGGTCGGTGGGCAGCGCCAGGGGCGCGGCGCCCGCGAGCTGGCCCCGCCAGTAGGCGAGCTGGCTTTCGAGCGCGTCCCCCTGCAGCCACTGCCGCTGCCAGACGGCGTAGTCGCCGTACTGCAGGGGCAGCTCGGGCAGCGGCGAGGGCTGAGCCTGCGAGAAGGCCTGGTAGAGGGCCGCCAGCTCGCGGGTGAAGATCCCCGCCGACCACAGGTCGATGACGATGTGGTGGCAGACCAGGAGGAGCACGTGCTCCTCCTCGTCCTCCTGGAGCAGCAGGCCGCGCGCCAGGGGTCCGGCGGCCAGGTCGAACGGCTGGCGGACCTCCCGCTCCATCTCGTTTCCGGCGGCTTCGGCCCGGGCGGCGGGGGAGAGGTGCCGCAGGTCGGCCGTGCGCAGGGCGAGGGGCCCGGCCGGCTCGATCCGCTGCCGGGGGACGCCGTCCACCACGGGGAACACGGTGCGCAGGGCCTCGTGGCGGCGGACGATCTCGTCGAGGCTGCGCGCCAGGGCCTCCCGGTCCAGGGCGCCGCTCAGCCGCACGGCGGAGGTCACGTGAGCCCCCGGGAGCCCGGGCGTGCGCTGCTCGTCGCGCCAGAGGAGCTCCTGAGGAAAGGAGAGCGGGAGGTCGCCGTGCCGCGGCACGGGCTCGAGGGGCGGCATCCGCCGCGCCTCTCCCTCTTCGAGAGCCCGCGCGATGGCGGCGGCCACGGCGGCCACGGTCGGCGTCTGGAAGAAGGTGTCGAAGTCGAGCTCGACGCCGAACAGGCCGTGCACCCGGTTCAGCACCTGGGTGGCGGCCAGGGAGTAGCCGCCGAGCTCGAAGAAGTCGTCCTCGACGCCGATGCGGCCGGCTCCCAGGACCTCTTCCCACAGTCCGGCCAGGGCCTCCTCGACGGGGTTGCGGGGGGCCACCCGGCCCTGTCCCGCCGTCTTCACCTGGCCGGGATCGGGGAGCGCGTCGCGGTCGATCTTGCCGTTGGGCCGCAGCGGCAGGGCGTCGAGGAAGACGAAGGCCGCCGGCATCATGTACTCGGGCAGGTGCCGGGCCAGGAGGCCGCGCAGCTCCGCGACCGCCGGGTTGGGCTGCTCGCATACGAGGTAGGCCACCAGCCGCTGCCCGGGGGCCTCGCCGCGCAGCAGCACCACGGCCTCGCGCACCGTGGAGTGGCGGCCGAGCACGGCCTCGATCTCGCCCGGCTCGATGCGGAAGGCCCGCAGCTTCACCTGGTGGTCGACGCGGCCGAGGAAGTCGATCTGGCCGTCGGCCAGCCAGCGGGCGAGGTCGCCGGTGTCGTAGAGGCGGGCGCCGGGCTCGGCGGCGAACGGATGGGGGATGAACCGCTCCGCCGTCAGCGCCGGCCGGTTGAGATAGCCGGCCGCGAGGCCCAGGCCGCCGATGTGCAGCACGCCCGGCACGCCGGCCGGCACGGGCCGCAGGTCGCGGTCGAGGATGTGGATCTCGGCGTTGGGCACCGGGTGGCCGATGGTGGGCTTGCGCTCGCCGCCGGTGCACAGGGCCGTGCTGGCCCACACCGTGGTCTCGGTGGGTCCGTAGGCGTTCCAGAACCGGCGGCCGGGGGCCCAGCGGGCCACCAGCTCGGCGGGGCAGGCCTCGCCGGCCACGATCACGGTCTCCAGGGCCGGCAGCTCCTCGGGCGGCAGCATGGCCAGCACCGAGGGGGGCAGGGTGGCGTTGGTGATGCCCCGCTCGCGGAGGAGCTGGACGAAGCCTGGCCCGGGCATCATCTCCTTGCGCGGCGCCATGTGCAGGGTGGCGCCGGCGCACAGGGCCATGGCGATCTCGAAAATCGAGGCGTCGAAGCTCAGGGAGGCGAACTGGAGCACCCGGTCGTCCGGGGTGACGCCGAACGTCCGCCTCTGGGCCTCGGCCAGGTTGCGCAGCCCCCGGTGGGTCAGCCGCACCCCCTTGGGCTCGCCCGTCGAGCCCGAGGTGAAGATCACGTAAGCCGAATTGTCGGGGCTGATCCCGGTCGCCAGCGGCTCGCCGCTCTGCAGGCCGATGAACGCCTCGTCGGCGTCCAGGTTGACGGTGAGGCCCCGGTGCTTCGGCAGCGCGCCGATCACCTGGTCCTCGGTGATCAGCACGGCCGGCCGGGCGTCGTCGAGCATGAGGGCCAGCCGCTCCGGGGGATAGGAAGGGTCGAGGGGCAGGTAGGCGGCGCCCGCCTTGAGGATGCCCAGGAGCCCCACCACCATGGCGGCGGAGCGCTCCATGGCGAGGCCGGCCAGCACCTCGGGACCGACGCCCAGGCCCGTCAGATGGCGGGCGAGCTGGTTGGCGCGGGACTCGAGCTCGGCGTACGTCAGCGTCTCCTCCCCGAAAACCACCGCCGGGGCGTCCGGCCGGCCGGCGGCGTGGGCGGCCAGGACGTCGAGGACGGTGTCCGCGGGGCGCGCGCCGGGGTTGGTGCCCCAGGCGAGGAGCTGTCCCCGCTCTTCCGCGGTGATCAGCTCGATCTCCCGCAGCGGCCGGTCGGGCGCCGCCGCCACCGTCTCCAGCAGGAGCTGGAAGTGGCGCAGCAGCCGCTCGGCGGTCGAGCGGTCAAAGAGGTCGATGCGGTACTCCAGGGCGCCGCCCAGCCCGTCGCCGACGTTGCCCAGATCCAGGTTGAAGTCGAGCTTCACCACCTCGGCCGGCCGGCCGAAGCTCTTCAGCTCCAGCCCGGCGGCGGGCGTCTTGGCGCTCGGGACGTTCTGGAGCTGGAAGCTGGTCTGAAAGACCGGGGCGCGGCTCCGGTCGCGGACCGGGCGCAGCTCCTCGACGAGGAGCTCGAAGGGCAGATCCTGGTGGGACAAGGCCCCCAGCACCGTGCGGCGCACCCGTACCAGCAGCTCGTTGAAGCTCGGCTCGCCGCCGAGGTCCACGCGCAGGGCGATCGGGTTGGCGAAGAAGCCGATCAGGTTCTCGAGCTCGGTACGGCTGCGGCCCGCCGTCGGCGTGCCGATGACGACTTCGGTCTGGCCCGAGCGGCGGGAGAGGAGAGCGGCGTAAGCCGCGAACAGAGTCATGAACAGGGTGGAGCTGGCGCCGCGGCTCAGCCCTTCGAGGGACTCCTTCAGCGCCCGCGGCAGGCGCAGGCTCTCCGCGGCCCCTCGATAGGTCTGCACCGCGGGCCGGGGCCGGTCGGTGGGCATGTCGAGGGCCGCCGGGCTGCCGGCGAGCTGGCCGCGCCAGTAGGCGAGGAGGGACTCCCGGACCTCGCCCCGCAGCCACCGCGCCTGCCAGGAGGCGAAGTCCGCGTACTGGATGGGCAGCTCGGGCAGGGGCGACGGCTTGCCCTCGAGGGCCGCGGCATACAGGGTCGTCCACTCGCGCACCAGGAGGGTCGCCGACCAGGCGTCGGAGACGATGTGGTGCACGGTCAGCAGCAGGGTGTGCTCCTCGCCGCCGGTGCGGACCAGGGAGGCCCGCAGCAGCGGGTCGCGGTCGAGCCGGAAGGGGCGCAGGGCGGCCGCGGCCGACAGGCGGCGCTGCTCCGCGGCCCGCAGGTCGGCGGGAAGGGCGCCGAGGTCGATCACCGGCAGTAATCCGGCGGGGCCAGCGGGGCCGGCGGGCGCGATGCGCTGCACGGGCTCCCCCTCGGCCGTCGGGAAGGTGGTGCGCAGGGCCTCGTGGCGCCGGATCACCTCGCCCAGGGCCGAGCGCAGGGCGGAGATGTTGAGCGGTCCCGTGAGCACGTGGGCGTTGGCGATGTTGTAGGCCGCGTTGCCCGGCTCCATGCGGTCGGTGAGCCAGAGCGACCGCTGGGCGTAGGACAGGGGCAGCCGCCCCTCGCGCGGCGTCCGCTCGATGGGCGGCGCCTGGGAGAGCTCCCCGGCGCGGCGCGCGGCCTCGACCCCCTCGGCCAGGCCGGCGATGGTGGGCGCCTCGAACAGCCGGTTCAGGGGGAGCTCGATCTCGAACGTGGAGCGGATGCGCGACAGGAGCTGGGTGGCGAGCAGCGAGTGGCCGCCGACCGCGAAGAAGCTCTGGTGGATGCCGACCTGCTTGAGCTCCAGGAGCTCGCACCAGATGCCAGCGAGCAGCTCCTCGGTGAGCGAGCGGGGGGCCGTGAAGGCGGCGTCCTGGAGGCGCGCGGAGTCCGGAGCGGGCAGGGCCTTGCGGTCGACCTTGCCGGTGAGGGTGCGCGGCAGCTCGTCCAGGGGCACGAACCAGTCGGGGACGAAGGCCTCCGGCAGCGTCGAGAGGAGGGCCTCGCGCAGGGCGTTGGCGTCGGTCTCCTCGCCCAGCACCACGTAGGCGCAGAGCGACTTGCCGCCGGCGGCGTTGTCGCGGTCCACCACCGCCACGTCGCGCACGGCCGGGTGGCTGCGGAGCTGGTTCTCGACCTCGGCGATCTCGACCCGCACGCCGCGGATCTTCACCTGGGAATCGCGGCGGCCGAGGAACTCGAAGTTGCCGTCCTTGAGCAGCCGGCCGAGGTCGCCGGTGCGGTAGACGACGTCGCCGGGAGCGGGGTTGAAGGGGTTCTGCACGAACGCCTCCGCCGTCAGCTCCGGCTGCCGGTAGTACCCCAGGGACCGGTACGGGGTGCGGATGAGGATCTCGCCGATGGTGCCCGGGGGGGCCGCCTTGCCGTTGGCGCCGACCACCAGGGCCTGGGCCCCGGGCATGGGCTTGCCGATGGGCATCGACTTGCGCTCGCGGTCGGCGGCGGTGACGAAGTAGAAGAGCTTCGTCATCGTGGTCTCCGACGGCCCGTAGAGGTTGACCAGCCGGATGCGCTCGCCGAACACGTCCAGCCAGCGTCCGACGTCGGCGGGCAGGAGGGGCTCGCCGGCCAGCAGGACGTGCTTCATGGCCGCGAAGTAGCCGGGGCTCAAGGCGCCGTTGAGGATCGACCGGAAGAGCGACGGCACGCAGTGGACGAGCTCGATCTCCTCGAGGTCCAGCCAGTCGATCAGCCGGGGGGCGTCGAGCACCACCTCGCGGCTCTCCGGCACGCACACCGTGCCGCCGGCGCACAGGGGCACGAAGACGTCGCGCAGGAAGGCGTCGAAGGAGGGGGTGGTGAGCTGGCTCACCCGCGCGCCGGGCGCGATGCCGAGGGTCTCGATCTCCCAGCGGATGAAGTGGTCGATGCCCTGGAGGCGCCCCGCGATCCCCTTGGGCCGGCCCGTCGAGCCGGACGTGAAGTAGAGGTAGGCCATGTCGTCCGGCCCCGCCGCGAGGCCGGGGTGGGAGGCGTCGCCCCCCTTGGCGTCGTCGAGGCCGACGACCCGGGCGCCTTCAACTCCTCCCAGCATGGGCAGCAGGCGAGCCTCGGCCAGGAACCAGGCGGGATCGGCCTCGGCCACCATGGCGGCCAGACGCTTGGGCGGCGCGTTGGGGTCGAGCGGCGCGAAGGCGCAGCCGGCCTTGAGCACGGCGAGCATGGCCGTGACCACGGCGATGCGGTCGTCGGCCAGGATGGCGACGACGGAGCCGCGGGCGGCGCCGCCGGCGAGCAGGACGTTCGCCAACTGGTTCGACCTCGCCTCGAGGTCGCGGTAGGTGATCCCGATGCCGGCGCGGTCGATCGCCGTGCGCGAGCCGTGCTGCGCGGCGGCCCTGGAGAATAGGTCTTGAACGCTCTCGAAAGTCATCGCCGTCTCCTGCTCTAGTTCTCGTCGCTCACGACGTCGCACATGGAAACCAGGATCTTGCGCGGGCCGGAGAAGGGGGCCCGCCCGTGGCAGACCAGCATGTTGTCAACCATCAGGACGTCGCCTTCCTGCCAGGGGAAGTAGACGGTGAGGTTGCGGGTCGTCCGCCGGATCTCGTCGAGCATCCCGGCGTCGATCGGAGCGTCGTCGCCGAAGCGGACGTTCTGCGGCAGGTCCTCGTCGTCGCGGTAGAGCGACAGCAGCGACTGGTAGACCGCCGGCGGATGGGTGGAGGGGTGGAACTGGTCGGCCTGGTTGAACCAGACCAGCTCGCCCGTCTTCGGGTGCCGGGCCACGGCGGGCCGCACCTGGCTGACCCGCAGGCCGCCGTTCTCGCGCCACTCGAAGCTCATGCCCGCCGAGCGGAAGTAGTCCTCCACCGCGGCGCGGTCGGTGGTCTCGAAGGTGTCCTGCCAGGACGGGCCGAAGCCGCCGCCGCCGTGCAGGTTGCGGATGTACTTGACCTTGCGGCGGGTGAACTCGTCGACGATCCCGGCCGGCAGGCCGCGCAGGATGGCGCGGCTGTCGGCGATCACGGTCTCGCCCTGGGCCTGGGGCGCCACGATGCAGCCGAAGAACAGCCGTCCCGGCCAGCGGTGGGAGTAGGACAGCTCGTTGTGCAGCGAGATGAAGTACTCCTGCGGGTATTCCGTCGAGGTGTAGACGCCGCTGGTCAGCCGGGTGCGCGGCGAGTTGCCGTCCACGTAGTCCATCAGGCCGGAGGCGACCGAGCTCACGAAGCGCCGGAAGCCGCCCGGGGTGCCGACCCCGAAGCCGCGGAAGAGGATGGCGCCGTTGGCGAGGAGCTTGGCCTCGACCTCGTCCCGGTGCTCGTTGATCCAGGCGCAGAGGGCATCGGCGTTGGCCGCCGTATTAGGCGTCGTATCAGGCTCGGGCGCGATGACCAAAGGCAGACCGCGCTCGGGATTGAAGATGCTTTCATTCACCATCACAGACCTCCGTCTCCGTGCCGCCTAATTGAGGGCCGGCAGGTCGAACTGGTCGAGGAGCAGGCCGAAGGACAGCACGACCATCAGCAGATCGCTCTCGAACGGAAAGTTGAGCTTGAACCCCGGCTGGCGGTAGCGGCTCTTCAGCCGCTCGACCATCTCCGGATCGAAATAGCCCTGGCGCCGGATGCGCTCGGGCGACAGCATGTCCTCCACCCACTCCAGCTTCTGCTGCAGGAACTCGGCGCTGCCGGCGGAGAACCAGCCGAACTTCTCGCGCTTGAGGATGGCCTCCGGGACCAGGCCCTGGGCGGCCCGCTTGAGGATGTACTTCTCCTGGTAGCCGTTGACCTTGAGCCGCGGTGGGATCAGCTTCGAGAACTCCACCAGCCGGAGGTCGAGGAACGGGTGCCGCCCCTCGACCGAGTTGGCGAGCGCCATGCGGTCGCCGTGGTCGGTGAGCAGGTGGTCGGAGAGGCGCAGCCGGTAGTCGAGGTACGACCGCCAGTGCACCGGGTGGCGGCCGAGCAGCCGGTCCTTGTTCACCAGGCCGAACTGCAGGCAGTCGATCTCCTCGTAGGCGTCGTTCATGGCGGCGCCGTAGAGGGCGCGCTTGACCTCGTCGAAGGCGAGGTGGTCGATCTCGTAGAAGATGTCCTTGTCGCCCCAGATCCGCTCGCGGACCTCGTCTTCCAGCAAGGTCTCAAGCTCGTAGGATTTGTCTCCATTGCTCCGGAACTGGTCGAACCGGTAGCCGACGTAGCCGGCGAACAGCTCGTCGGCGCCCTCGCCGGTGAGGATCACGGGGATGCCGGAGTCGCGGGCGGCGGCGGACAGGGCCAGGGTGCAGGTGTTGTAGCTCTCTTTGACCGGGCACTCGCTGTGGTAGATCATTTCCGGCAGCCGGGCGGCCGTCTCCCGCCAGTCGAAGGCGATCCGCTGGTGCTGCGAGCTGACGTGCCGGGCCACCAGGTCCTGGCTCTCGGCCTCCGACATGTGGCGCTCGGCGAAGTCGACCGAGAACGAGTGGCGGTCGGGCGTCGGGCGGACGGCGTGGATGGCCGCCGCCACCAGCGACGAGTCGAGCCCGCCGCTCAGGTAGAAGCCCACCGGCACGTCGGCCTGCAGGCGGAGGCGGACGGCGTCGAAGAACAGCTCGCGCAGCCGCTCGACGTAGTGCTCCTCGGGCATCTCCTCGCCGAGGTCGGCGGCCCGCGGGTAGTCGAGGTCCCAGTATTCCTGGACCCTGACCTGGCCATCCTTGACGACGATCAGCTCGCCCCCCTTGAGGCTCGAGATGCCCTTGAACATGGTCCGCGGGCTCACCAGCCCCGGGAAGGTCAGCACCTGGTCGAGGCCCGTGAGGTCCACCTGCCGCTGCACGGCGGGGTGCTGGAGGATGGCCTTGATCTCCGAGCCGAACAGGAACAGGCCGTCGAACACCCCGTAGTAGAGGGGGTTGACGCCGAAGTGGTCGCGGGCGAGGACGAGCGCGCGCTCCTTGCGGTCGTAGATGGCGAAGGCGAACTGGGCGTTGAGGTCCGCCAGGAAGCCGGTCCCCAGCTCCTCGTAGAGGTGCACCAGCACCTCGACGTCGGAGTGGGAGCGCAGGACGTGGCCGCGCTGGGCGAGCTGGTGGCGGATCTCCTGATAGTCGTAGATCTCGCCGTTGCACACCAGGACGAGGGAGCGGTCCTCGTTGTAGACCGGCTGGTCGCCCCCCGCGAGGTCGATGATGCTCAGCCGCTGGATGGCCAGGCCGACGTCGTTCTCGACGAAGGTGCCCGCGGAGTCGGGGCCGCGGTGCACGATGCTCCGCGACATCCGCCCCAGGATCTCAGGGTCGATCCGGCGTTCTCCGCGCAAGTCGACGTATCCGGCAATACCGCACATGAATGGTCTCTTCCTCCAGCTCTCTTAAGTGAGGTCCCCGGCGAACTCGCTGATCAGGTCCATCTGCTCGCCGTCCTCGACCAGGGACAGTCCGGAGATCGGCGCCGCCGGGTCGGCGGTGACGCTCTCCAGGAGCCTGGTGAAATAACGCAGCAGCTCGCGAATACTCTCAGCCTCGAACAGGTCGGTGTTGTATTCGAGCCCGCCGGTGAGGCCCTCCGGCTTCTCCTTCATGTTGAGCAGGAGGTCGAAGGCCGCGCCCCGCTTCTCGATGTTGAACGGGCTCAGGGTGAGGCCGGGTAGGCTCAGGGTCTCCGCCTCGGCGATCTGGAGGACGAAGATGACCTGGAACAGGGGCTGTCGGCTGGGGTCCCGCTCGGGGCGGAGCTCCTCGACCAGCCGCTCGAACGGCAGGTCCTGGTGGGCGAAGGCGCCGAGCGAGGTCTCCCGCACCCGCCGCACGGCCTCGGCGAAGCTGGGGTCGCCCGACAGGTCCGTGCGCAGGACCAGGTTGTTGACGAAGAAGCCGATCAGCCCCTCGATCTCGCTCCGGTTGCGGTTGGCGACGTTGGTGCCGACCGCGACGTCCTCCTGGCCCGTGTAGCGGAGGAGGAGCACCTTGAAGGCGGCGAGCAGGGTCATGAACAGGGTGGCCCCCGTCCGCTGGGCCAGGGCCCGCACCCGGGCGCTCAGCTCCTCGCCCAGGAAGAGCGGCTCGGTGGCGCCGCGGAACGACTGGCGCGGCGGCCGCGGATGATCGAGGGGCAGCTCCAGATCCTGCAGGCCGTCGAGCTGCCGGCGCCAGTAGTCGAGCTGCGAATCCAGGACCTCGCCCCGCAGCCAGTCGCGCTGCCAGAGGGCGAAGTCGGCGTACTGCACGGGCAGCTCGGGGAGCGGCGACGGCTGCCCCTGGGCGAAGGCGGCGTAGAGGGCCGGCAGCTCGCGCACGAAGATCCCCACCGACCAGCCGTCGCACAGGATGTGGTGGATGGCCACGAACATCAGGTGCTCCTCCTCGCCGAGCACCAGGAGGGTGGCGGCGAGGAGCGGCCCGCGGGCGAGGTCGAACGGCCGCCGGGCGACCGCCATGGCCAGGCGCTGGCACTCCTCCTCGCGCCGCTCCGCCGGCAGCCCCCGCAGATCGACGCGGGGGAGGGGCACGGGGTGCGCCGGCTGGACGACCTGGATGGGCCTTCCTTCGACCGCCGGGAAGACCGTGCGCAGGATCTCGTGGCGGCGGGCCATCTCGCTCAGGCTGCGCGCCAGGGCGCCGGCGTCGAGCCGGCCGGCCAGCCGGAAGGCGGGGAAGATGTTGTAGGCCGACCCCGCCGTCGAGAGCTGGTCGAGGAACCAGAGGCGCTGCTGCGAGAAGGAGAGGGGGATCTCGCCCTCCCTGGCGGCCGGAGCCACCGGGACAATGGGCGGCGCCTGGGTGCCGCGGAAAGCCGCCACGGTCGCGGCCAGTCCGGCCACCGTCGGCGTCTCGAAGATCGCCTGCAGGGGGATGGCGGCGCCGGTCGCCTGGCGGAGCCGGGTCAGGAGCTGCATGGCCATCAGGGAGTCGCCGCCGAGGGCGAAGAAGTCGTCCTCGACGCCCACCCGGTCGAGGCCCAGGAGCTCACGCCAGACGGCGGCGATGCTCTCCTCCTCGGCGTCGCGGGGAGCGAGGTAGGCGGTCTCGAGCGCGGGCCGGGCGTGCTGGGCCTCGGTCTCGCCCTCCGGAGCGGCGGCCGGCTTCCACGCCTGGAGGCGGGCCTCCAGATCGGCGGTGGACACCACGAGCCGGGGCTCGGCCGTGAGGGCGAGGGCGCGGCCGAAGGCTTCGGCCCCCTCGGCCGGCGTCATGGCGAGCTGCGCCTGGGAGGCTCCGAGGCCGCCGCCGGCGGGCTCCTGGCCGCGGAGCTGCCAGCCGTCCCAGTCGACGCTGATCCAGGGGGTGGCGCCGGCCGCGCTCTCCCGTTCGGCGAAGGCGTCCATGAAGCGGTTGGCGGCGGCGTAGGCGGCGAAGCCCAGGCCGCCCAGAACCGTCGAGAGGGACGAGACCAGGAGGCAGAAGTCGAGCTCGGCGTCGCCCTGGGCCTGGCGCAGGGCATCGCGTAGGACATAGAGGCCGTGGACCTTGGCGCGGAACTGCGTCTCCGCGTCCGCCTCGCCCGTCAGCTCGACCGGCTTGACGGCCTTGGAACCGACCACGCCGGCGGCGTGCACGACGCCGTGGAGGGCGCCGAAGCGCTGGCGGATCTCGGCGACGAGCTCGCCCATGGCCCCGGCGTCCGCGGCGTCGCAGCGGCGCACCAGGACCTCGGCGCCCAGCTCCTCGATGGCCAGGATCCGGCGGATCGCGCGGCTGGCGGGATCCTCTGCCGCCAGACGGCCCGCCCACTCCTCGCGCGCGGGGAAGGGGGAGCGCCCGGTGAGGACGAGCCGGGTCCCGGGCCGCGCCAGGCGCTCCGCCAGGATGAGGCCGACGCCGCCGAGGCCGCCGGTGATCAGGTAGACCCCGTCGGCGCGCGGCGCCGCGGCAGCCTCGACGCGCACGGGCTCGAAGCCCTGGACGAGGCGCCGTCCGCGGCGGTAGGCCACGGCCGTGCCAGCCGGTTTCGCGAGAAGCTCCGCCACCAGCCGGGCCGCCAGCTCGCCTTCCTGCCGGCTGCCCGCCGGGGGCGGCACCACGTCGAGGCTGCGCACGGTCAGGTTCCGGTGCTCCTGGGGGATCACCAGGCAGGGGCCGAGCAGCGTGGCCTTCTCGGGCGCCAGCTCATCCCCGCCGTCCACCCTCTGCAGGCCGTCGGCGATCACGTCGATGCGCAGGGGCTCGGCGACGTTCTCCGCCGCCAGCGCCTGGGCCAGGTAGAGGAGGCTGTAGAAGCCGCGCTCCTGGGCCTGATCGAAGGATGCGCCGCCGAGGCTCCAGAGGTGGACGACGGCCTCGGGGAGGAGCCCGCGGCTCCGCAGCTCCGCGATCAGGGCCCGGTAGTCCCGCGGGCTCCGCGGATCGATGGCGTACTCGGCCTCGCCCAGCCGGGCGAACCCGCCGCCGGCGCGGACGACCGTCACCACCTGCTCCGCCGTGAGGCCCTCGATCAGCCGGGCGGCGAGCGTGTCCTCGCCGGCCAGCACCAGGAAGGAGCGGGGCGCGCCGGGAGCGGGAGCCACGGGGGGAGCCGTGGGCTTCCACACCGGCACGTAGAACCAGTCGGCGATCTCCGCCCGCTTGCGCGGCGCCGCCCGGCGGGCGTCCACGGCGGCGGCGGCCAGGCCGCCCGGACGCATGTCGATCCAGTAGCGCTGGCGCTCGAACGGATAGGTGGGCAGCGGCACCCGGCGGCGGCGTTCGACGGCGAACATCGCCGTCCAATCCGCCGCCACGCCGGCCAGCCAGAGGCGGCCCAGGGCGCCGAGCATCGTGGCCACGGCCGATTCCTCCTGCCGGGGCCCGGAAAGGGACTGGAGGACCACGGCGGCGCCATCGGCCCGGCGGGCGAAGGAGCCCAGGGTCTTGCCCGGCCCCACCTCCAGAAGGATGCCGATCCCCGCCTCTTCCAGGGCCCGCAGGTTGTCGCCGAACCGCACGGCCTGGCGCAGGTGGCGGGCCCAGTAACGAGGATCGGAGGCCTCCTCGGGGAGGATCTCCCGGCCCGTCACGTTCGACAGGAAAGGCATCGACGGCGGCCGCGGCCCGGCTTGCCGCACGGCCTCGGTGAAGGCCTCGAGCACGGGGTCCATGGCCGCCGAGTGGAAGGCGTGCGAGGTGTGCAGGCGGGTGTGGACCACGCCCTGTACCGTCAGCCGCTCGGCCAACTCGTCGATCTCCTCGGTGGGGCCGGAGACCACGGTGCGCCCCGGGGCGTTGACGGCCGCCACGGCCAGGCCGCCCGCGAGGAGAGGCGCGACCTCGGCCTCGGGCAGCGGCACGGCCAGCATGGCGCCGCCGGGGAGCCGCTGGATGAGCCGGCCGCGCAGGGCCACCAGGCGGAGGGCCTCCTCCAGGGTGAACACCCCGGCGAGGGTGGCCGCCACGTACTCGCCGATGCTGTGCCCCGCCATCAGCCGCGGCCGGACTCCCCACTCCATCCAGGTGCGGGCCAGCGCGTACTCGACGGCGAACAGCGCGGGCTGGGTCAAGGCCGTCTGCTCCAGGCGCTCGGCCGCGGCTGCCATCTCGTCGGCGGGCGGGAAGAGCAGGCGGCGCAGGTCGAGGCCGATCTCGGGCTCGAGGACCTCGGCGCAGCGGTCGATCCAGCGGGCGAAGACCGGTTCGGCGTCGTACAGCTCGCGTCCCATGCCCGGGTACTGCGCCCCCTGGCCGGGGAAGAGGAACGCCACCGCCGGGTCCTTCTCCCCGGCCTGCCCGGACACCGTGACGTCCTCGGGGCCGCCGGCCAGCACCATGCGGCGGTGCTCGAAGGGGGCGCGCCCGGCCTGCAGGGTCAGCTCGACGTCGGCCAGCCGCAGCCCGGGATTCGCCGCGAGGTGGCGGTCCAGGTTCTCCGCCGCGCGGTCCAGGGCCTCCGGCGTCTTCGCCGACAGGAGGAGGAGATGGTGGGACCGCTGGGCGTCCTCGGTCCCCTCCGGTGGCACCGGCGGCGCTTCTTCCAGGACGATGTGGGCGTTGGTGCCGCCGATGCCGAAGGAGCTGACGCCGGCCCGCCGCGGCCCGTCCCCCTTGGGCCAGGGGGTGAGCCGGGTGTTGACGAAGAACGGGCTGCCGGCGAAGTCGATCTGCGGGTTGGGCCGCTCGAAGTGGAGGCTGGGCGGGATCTCGCCATGCTCCAGGGCGAGCACCGTCTTGATCAGGCCGGTGACGCCGGCGGCGGCGTCGAGGTGGCCGACGTTGGACTTGACGGCCCCCACGGCGCAGTAGTTGCGCTGCCGGGCGCCGCCGAAGGCCTCGGTGAGGGCCGCGATCTCGATCGGGTCGCCCAGCGGGGTGGCGGTGCCGTGGGCCTCGACGTAGGTGACGTCGTCCGGCGACACCCCCGCCGCCGCCTGGGCGCGGGCGATCACGGCCGCCTGCCCCTGGACGCTGGGGGCCGTGTAGCCGATCCGCTGAGCGCCGTCGTTGTTGATCGCCGAGCCCTTGATCACGGCGCGGATGGTGTCGC
Source organism: Thermoanaerobaculia bacterium (assembly GCA_035266085.1). Taxonomy (GTDB): domain Bacteria; phylum Acidobacteriota; class Thermoanaerobaculia; order Multivoradales; family UBA5704; genus DATARR01. The sequence goes on along the minus strand of DATFNZ010000002.1, from coordinate 36,691 downwards.
CGTCCGCCAGGGCCTGGTCGAGCCGCTTGAGCACCACGACCCCCAGGCCGCTGCCGCCCACCGTGCCGTCGGCGTTGGCGTCGAACGACCGGCACTGGCCGTTGGCGGAGCCGATGCCGCCTTCCTGGTAGAAGTAGCCGGCCATCTGCTGGGCCTTGACGGAGACGCCGCCGGCGAGCGCCAGGTCGCACTCGCCGTCGAGCAGCGCCCGGCAGGCCAGGTGCACGGCCACCAGGGAGGTCGAGCAGGCCGTCTGCACGTTGACGCTGGGCCCCTTGAGGTCGAGCTTGTAGGAGACCCGGCTGGGCAGGAAGTTGTTGTCGTTGCCCAGGGTCGCCTGGTAGGTGCCGAACGACTCCCGCAGCCCCGGGTGGGAGTAGAGGTTGAACAGGTAGGAGTTGCTGCTCACCCCGGCGAACAGGCCCACGGCGCCGCGGCCGTGGGGCGAGGCGTAGCCGGCGTCCTCCAGCGCTTCCCAGCAACCCTCGAGGAAGAGGCGGTGCTGAGGGTCCATGATCTCCGCCTCGCGGGGGCTGATGCCGAAGAACCGGGCATCGAACCGGTCGGCGTCCGCGAGCACGCCGCGTGCCCTGACGTAGCTGGGGTTGGCGATCGTCGAAGCCTCGACCCCCGCCGCCGCCAGCTCCTCGCCGGTGAAGTGCCGGATGGCCTCGACGCCGTCCCGCAGGTTGCGCCAGAAGGCCGCGACGTCGGGAGCGCCCGGGAAGCGGCCGGCCATGCCGACGATGGCGATGGCCGTCTCCGTCCGCGCGGCCGGCCTGGCCGGCAGGGCGGCTTCCCGGCCGTCCCCCTCCGAGGGGCTCAGAGACGCCGCCAGAGCGGCCACCGTGGTGTGACGGAAGAGGTCGATCATCGGCACCTCGCGGCCGAGCAGCTCGCCGAGCCGGGCCTGCACCTGCACCAGCAGCAGGGAGTGGCCGCCGAGGTCGAAGAAGTTGTCGTTCACCCCGACGTGCTCCCGTCCCAGCACCTGGCGCCAGACCTCGGCGATGCCGCGTTCGAGAACGGTGCGGGGGAGGGCCGCCGCGGCCGGGAGGGGCCGGCTCTCCGGCGCCTCGGGGCGGGGCAGGGCGGCGCGGTCGACCTTGCCGCTGCCGGTGAGGGGAAACTCCGGCAGGAGGACGAAGCTCGCCGGCACCATGTGCTCGGGCAGGCGGCCGCGCAGCGCCTCGCGCAGCTCCCGCGCCTCGACGGCCGCGTCCGGGTCCACCACGGCGTAGGCCACCAGGCGGCGGTCGCCGGGGCGGTCCTCGCGCACCAGGACCACGGCGTCGCGCACGGCCGGGTGCTCGGCCAGGACGGCCTCCACCTCGCCGGGCTCGATGCGGAAGCCGCGCAGCTTGACCTGATGGTCGACGCGGCCGAGGAACTCGAGGTTGCCGTCGGGCAGGGTGCGGGCGAGGTCGCCCGTGCGGTACAGGCGCGCGCCCGGCTCGCCGCTCCAGGCGTCGGGCACGAAGCGCCCGGCGGAGAGGGCCGGGCTGCCGTGATAGCCGCGGGCGAGTCCGGCGCCGCCCACGCACAGCTCGCCCGGTACGCCCGGCGGCACCGGCTCGAAGTCGCGGTCGAGGAGGATGACGCGGGCGTTGGCGATCGGCCGGCCGATGGGCGGCTTGCCGGGGCCGGAGCAGGGGGCGACGGTGGCCCAGATGGTGGTCTCGGTGGGGCCGTAGGCGTTCCAGAAGCGGCGGCCGCCGGCCCAGCGCGCCACCAGCTCCGCCGGGCAGGCCTCGCCCGCCACCACGATCGACTCCAGCCGCGGCAGGTCGCGCTCGGGCAGGGCGGCGAGCACCGAGGGAGGCAGGGTGACGTGGCTCACCCGCCGCTCCTCCAGCAGCGCGATCATCCCCGGCCCGGGGATCAGCGTCTCGCGGCGGGCCAGCACCAGGGTCGAGCCCACGGCCAGGGCCATGACGATCTCGAACACCGAGGCGTCGAAGCTCATGGAGGAGAACTGGAGCACCTGCGCCCCGGGGCGCAGGCCGAAGGCCAGGGCCTGAGCCGTCACCAGGTTCGCCAGGCCGCGGTGCACCACCACGACCCCCTTGGGCCGGCCGGTCGAGCCCGAGGTGTAGATCACGTAGGCGGCGTTCTCCGGCGCCGCGCCGCTGAGGGGCGCGCTGTCGTCGCCGCCCTCTTCCTCCTCGCCGTCGAGCAGGGCGAGGCCTCCCGCCGGCGCCGGCAGCGAGCCGGCGAGCGAGATCTGGGTCAGGAGCAGGAGGGCGCCGCTGTCCGCCAGCATCAGCTCCCGGCGCTCGCGCGGATAGGTGGGGTCGATGGGAACGTAGGCGCCGCCCGCCTTCATCACGGCGAGCAGGGCCACGATCATCTCCGGCGACCGCTCGAGGCTGAGGGCCACCCGCACCTCCGGGCCGACGCCGCGGCGGCGCAGGCGGTGGGCCAGGCGGTTGGCGCGGGCGTCGAGCTCGGCGTAGGTGAGCTCGCGGTCCTCGAAGACCACGGCGAGGGTGTCGGGGAATTCCGCCGCCCGGGCCGCGAAGATCTCGTGCAGGCACGCGTCCTCGGCGAAGGGGACGGCCTCGCCGGCGCCCTCCACCAGCACGGCCTGGCGCTCCGCCGCCGTCAGCAGCGGCAGGGCCGACAGCCGGGCGGCGGGGTCCGCCGCCACTCCCGCCAGCAGCGTCTCCCAGTGGCCGAGGAGGCGGCGCACGGTGGCGGCGTCGAACAGGTCGGTGCTGTACTGGAGATAGGCCCGGAGCCGGCCGCCGGCCTCCGCCATCGACAGGGTGAGGTCGAACTTGGCGACGCCGGGGTCGCTCTCCAGGGGCTTCAGGGCGAGCCCCGGCAGCCGCGGCTCCGCCGCCGGCGTCTGGAGCACGAACATGGCCTGGAAGAGGGGGGTGTGGCTGAGGTCGGCCGCCGGCCGCAGCGCTTCCACCAGCTTCTCGAACGGCAAGTCCTGGTGGGCGTAGGCGCCGATGGCGGCCTGGCGCACCTGGCGCAGCAGCCCGGCGAAGGTGGGCGCCGCGGCGAGGTCGACGCGCAGGGCCAGGGTGTTGACGAAGAAGCCGATCAGCTTCTCGGTCTCCAGCCGGTTGCGGTTGGCGATCGGGGTGCCGATCACCAGGTCGCTCTGGCCGCCGTGGCGCGACAGCAGCACGGCGTAGGCCGACAGCAGGACCATGAACAGGGGCACGCCCTGGGCGCGGGCGACGGTGGCGAGGGCGTCCGACAGCTCGGGCGTCAGCGCCGCGCCGCAGCTCGCGCCGTGGGAGCTCTGCACGGCCGGCCGCGGCCGGTCGAGGGGGAGGTCGAGCACGGGCGGCGCTCCCGCCAGGTGGCGGCGCCAGTAGTCGAGCTGCGCTTCCAGCACCTCTCCCTGGAGCCAGCCGCGCTGCCAGGCGGCGAAGTCGGCGTACTGGATGGGCAGCGGCTCGAGGTCCGCGCCCGCGAACAGGGCCGTCAGCTCGCGCACCAGGATGCCCAGCGACCAGCCGTCGCTCGCGATGTGGTGGAGGGTCAGGAGCACGGCGTGCTCGTCCGGTGCGAGGCGCAGCACGGCGGCCCGCAGCAGCGGCCCGCGGGCGAGGTCGAACGGCCGCCGCGCCTCCAGCTTCGCCGTCTCCCGCGCCTTCTCCAGCCGCTGCTCTGCCGGCAGGCCGCGCAGGTCCACGAGGGGCAGGTCGACCCCGCGGAACGGCTGGACGACCTGCACCGGCTGGCCGTCCTTGACGGCGAACACGGTGCGCAGCACCTCGTGGCGCCGCACCACCTCGCCCAGGCTGCGGGCGAGCAGGTCCAGATCCAGATCGCCCTCGATGCGCAGGGCGAGGGGGACGTTGTAAAGGGCGGAGCCCGGCTGCAGGCGGTCGAGGAACCAGAGCCGCTGCTGCGAGAAGGAGAGGGGGAGGTCGCCGTCCCGGGAGACCGGCACCATCGGCGGGACCTCGCGCCCGAGGCCGGCGGCCGCTTCGACCTGACGGGCCAGCCCGGCCACGGTCGGCTCCTCGAAGAAGCCGCGCAGGCTGATCTCGGCCTGGAAGGCCTCGGCCACCCGCGAGACGACCTGGGTCGCCAGCAGGGAGTTGCCGCCCAGCTCGAAGAAGTCGTCGCGGACCCCGGGGCTGCCGGAGCGGAGGACCTGGCGTACCAGCCCGGCGATCACCTCCTCGACGGGATTGAGGGACGCGGGGGACGCCTCGCGCCCCTCCGTTTCGACCGCCGGCGCCGGCAGGCCCCGCCGGTCCAGCTTGCCGCTGGGGGACAGCGGCAGCGCCGCCAGGAAGACGAAGGCCTGCGGCACCATGTACTGGGGCAGCCGGCCGGCCAGGTGCTCGCGGAGCTGCCGCGCGGGGGGGACCCCGGGCTCACCCGCGCCCGTCCGCGGCACCACCCAGGCGACCAGCACCTCCTCACGCACGTCGACCACCACCTCGCCGGCGATCGGGTGGAGGGCCAGGGCGGACTCGATCTCCCCCAGCTCGACGCGCAGGCCGCGGATCTTCACCTGGTGGTCGACCCGGCCGAGGAAGTCGAACGTGCCGTCCGGCATGAGCCGCCCGACGTCGCCGCTCTTGTAGAGACGGCCGCCCGGGACGCCGCTCCAGGGATCGGGGATGAACCGCTCGGCCGTGAGGTCGGGGCGCCCCAGGTAGCCGCGGGCGAGGCCGATCCCGGCGACGTGGACCTCCCCGGGCACGCCCACGGGCACGGGCCGCAGCTCCGAGTCCAGGATGAAGACGCGGACGTTCTGGAACGGGTAGCCGATGACGGGCCTGTCGCCGTCCCCCGCGATCCGGGAGATGCCCGTGCCGACCGTGATCTCGGTGGGCCCGTAGCCGTTGAGCAGCCGGCGGCCTTTCGCCCAGCGTGCCGCCACCTCCGGCGGGCAGGCCTCGCCGGCCGTGACCACCATGTGGAGCGACTTGAGCTGGTCCTCCGGCAGGACGGCGAGGGCCGACGGCGGCAGCGACGCCACGGTGACCCGCCGGCGCTGGAGCAGCCGGACCATGTCCGGCCCGGGGTGCAGCTCCTCGCGCGTGCCCAGGCACAGGGCGGCGCCGGCGTCCACCGCCATCACGATCTCCCAGACGGCCGCGTCGAAGCTCAAGGGCGCGAACTGGAGCACCCGGTCCTCGGCAGAGACGCCGAGCCGCCGGATCGCCTGGGTCAGGTTGCAGACGCCCGCGTGGGCGATCTGGGTGCCCTTGGGGAGGCCGGTGGAGCCGGACGTGTAGATGACGTAGGCGAGGTTCTCGGGATGGACCTCGACCGTGGGGTCGCCTTCGGGGCAAGCCGCGATGGCGGCGCGCTCGCGGTCCATGGCGACCACACGGGCGGCGGTCGACGGCAGCCGCCCGAGCTGCGCCTCCTCGGTCAGCAGCACCGGCACCCCGGAGTCGCGCACCATGAGCTCGATGCGCTCCTGGGGATAGCTGGGATCGAGAGGGAGATAAGCGCCGCCGGCCTTGAGCACGCCGGCCACCGCCGTCAGCATGTCGAACGAGCGCTCGACGCAGATCCCCACCAGGGTCTCGGGCGCCACTCCGAGGCCGTGCAGGAAGTGGGCGAGCTGGTTGGCCCGGCGGTTGAGCTCGCCATAGGTCAGGGAGTCCTCTCCATACAGGGCGGCGACGGCCTCCGGGGTCCGGCGGGCGCGGTCCTCGAACAGCTCCTTGAGGGACGAGAAGGCGGGCAGCCCGCGGTCCGTGTCGTTCCACTCGCGCACCACCTGGGCCTGCTCGGCCTCCGACAGCAGCGGCACCCGGGAGACGGCGGCATTGGCGTCCGCGAAGGCCCCGGCGAGCACCGTCTCGAGGTGCAGGGCGAACCGGAGCACCGTCTCCGCCGTCAGGACGTCGGCGTCGAAGCTGAGCGCGCAGGCGAGGACGCCGGGCTCCCGGCGGAAACGCAGGGTGAGGTCGTTGCCGACCTCGGGGAGGGGGCCGTGGAGCCCCTCGAGCACGAGGGCGACGTCGAACAGCGGGCAGCCGCCCGCCGGGGCGCCGGCGGCCTTCTCCTCGACCAGCCGGTCGAACGGGAAGTCCTGGCGCGCGTAGGCGTCGAGGAGCGTTTGGCGGGTGGCGAGGAGGAGCTGCCGAACGGTCTGCCCGGGCTCCACCACGTTGAGGATGACCACGGCGTTGACCGGCGGCTCGGCGCCGTCGCCGGCGAGGGCGGGAGTGCCGACCACCAGGCGGCGGCCGCCGGTGTAGCGGTGGAGGCAGATCCCGAGCCCCGTCATCAGTGCGGCGAAGAGCAGGAACGGCTGGCCGCCGGAGAGCTTGGCGAGCCGGGCCTCGGCCTCGCCCGCGATCCGGACCTCGACCGTGCCGCGCCGCCCCGAGGGGACGGGCGGACGGGGGGAGTCCAGGCGCAGGCCGGAAGAGTCCCAGCCCTCGGCCAGCCTCTGCAGCCAATAGTCGCGCTGCTCGATCAGCTCACGATCGAAGATCAGCACCCTCGAGCCCCTGTCCTGATTGATCACGGCAAACCTCCTTCGGCTCTCTAGCTAGAAATCGAACGCGGCGCTGGCGTGGCTCTCGACGGCCGGCCGGGGCTTGCGCACGGGCCCGGCGCCGCTCAGGGTGAGCGCGTCCAGGAGCACGCCCGGGTCGGCCGCCACCTGGGCCAGGATCTCCCCCAGGCGCTCGCCCAGGGTCTCGACGGTGTCGCCATGGAACCAGTCCCGGCGGTACCAGAAGCGCAGCCCGGGCTCTCCCTGCCGCTCGGCGAGGCCGAGGACCAGGCGCAGCCCGGACTCGACGGCGGGCCAGGTCCGTGTCAGCTCGTCGAACGGTCCGCCGCCGGGGCTGACCGGCTCCCTGACGGTAAAACCGGCGTCAAGGACCGGCCGCGAGAGGCCGAGCTCCGCCAGCCGCCGGGCGTTGGTCAGCAGGGGGAAACCGTAGCGCCGGTGCTCCGCGGCTCCGGCCAGGGCCGCCGCCACCTCGGCCGCGAGGTCCCGGAAGGGGAGCTCCCAGCGGGGGTGGAGGACCAGCGGCGAGGCGCCGTCCGGGGAGTCGACGGCCAGGGTCAGCTCCTGGCGGGCGCCCAGGCGCAGGAGCAGGGCGGCGAGGGCGGCCGGCAGCAGCGCCTGGAGCCCGGTGCCGCACGCCCGGCCCACCGCCTCGAGCCCGGCGCCGCTCATCGGCACCTCGGCCACCGCCCAACCCTCGCCGGCTCCGCGGTTGAAAAGATGCTCCAGGTTCGACTCCACCGGTTCCGCCGGCAGCCCGCGCGTCCAGAACTCCTGGGCCGCCTGGTAGCGCGCGCCGTCCAACTCGGCCACGGGAGTCAGGTCCGGTTCCCGGGGATCGTCGAAGCGGCAGGCGGTCCGCAGCGCCTCGATCAGCCGCGGATCATGCTCGACGAGGCCGGGCGTGAGGAGGCGCTCGCGGATCAGGGCGTTGAAGCACCGCAGGAAGGTCTTCATGCGGCCGAGCGTCATGCCCCGGCGCTGGAGGTAGAAGACGCTCCACTGCTCGAACCCGAACTGCGGCTGCCAGATGGAGCCCTCGACGGAGAGGAAGGCCTTGTCGATCAGGTCGCAGGCCGTCGCCGAGTCCATGGTCGAGTGCTCCCAGTTGAAGGCCGAGCCCTGGAGGCCCACCTCCTCGCGGCGTTTCCAGATGGGGGTGGTGGGGTCGGCGTACCAGAGCTGGGCGCGGAAGAAGTCGGGCCGCGCTTCTTCGATCAGGCTGAGGCTCTCCGACACCGTCTCGTAGGTCTCGCCGGGGAAGCCGAAGATCAGCGACGCGTAGGTGGTGATCCCCGACTCGCGCATCTGGGGGATCGCCTGCATGTAGTTGATCCGCCGCGAGGTCTTGTTCATCAGCTTGAGCATCCGGTCGCTGCCCGACTCGACGCCTAGGAAGGACCCCTCGCAGCCGCTCTCGGCCATCAGCCGGATGGTCTCATCGTCCCCGTGGTCGCTGCGGTAGAACGAGTTCCACTTGAAGCCGTAGCCGTTGCGGACCATCATCTGGAGGATTTCCCGGAACCGCTTCTTGGGGACGTTGAAGGTGTCGTCCAGGAAGGTCAGGGTGGTGACGCCGAGCTCCTTGAGGGCGTTGAGCTCGCGCTCGACGGCGTCGACTCCCATGTAGGTGTACTGGCCCGCGCGCTGGGGGAAGCCGCAGAAGGAGCAGGCGAAGGGGCACGACTTCGCGGTGCGCAGCGAGACCATCTCGCTGATCTCCTCGCGGGGGAACAGGCCGTAGTCGACCATGTTCTCCTCGAGGGAGTTCGACTCCGCGGAGCGGCGGGTGATCGTGTAGGTGTCGCCCTGCCGGTAGGCGATGTTGTCGACCTCGTCGAGGCTGCCGCCGCTCTTCAGCGCCCGCAGCAGATTGACCAGCGCCTGCTCGCCCTCCTGGCTGTCGACGTAGACGTCCGCCCCCAGGAACTTGTAGAGGCCCTTGACGGCCTCGACCTCCGAGACCTTCGTCTGGTTGGAGATGTAGGGACCGCCGACCACGATCTTCACGCGGTCGTTGTGCTGGCGGATGAACGAGATGATCTCGATGATCGGCTGCGGCTCGACGTAGAGCGTCGTCGAGACGGCGATGGTCAGGATGTCGTCCGATTCGAGCTTGCGCTTCAGCTTTTCCTTCTCACGATGGAAGAGGTTGACGTAGTCCCATGAGAAGCCGCGGCGGTGGAGGAAGGTGGCCAGGTACATGACCACCGGCCACATGAAATCGACGTTCGAGAACGGGCGCGCGGGCTCCCGCCCCTCGAAGTAGAAGCGGTTGAGCATGTCCATGCTGCGCATGGGCTTGCCCTCGAAGTCGACATAGGCCAGCGCCAGGTCCTGGAACGCCCCGGAGTCCGTGCCCATCGATTTCACCAACTCGACATAGCCTGGAAAGCTCTGCTCGTGGAATCCGATGATCAAGCAATCCGTAGACATCGCAAATTCCTTTCAAAAATTGAATTCCAGCTCACCGAAGACCTCCTGCAGGCCGGCGGCCGGCCGAACGGGCTCGTGCCCCTCCCGGCTCAGGGCCAGGTCGAGGAGCCGGGCGTCCGGGTCGGCCATGGCCTGCCCGAGGATCTCGGAGTAGTGGCCGAGCATCCCTCCGATCAATTCGGCGGAGTAGAGGTCGGCCCGGTACATCACGGGGCCGCTGAAGCGGTCCCGGTGGTCGGCCAGGCCCACGATGAGGTCGAACTTCGGGTCTTCGCTGGTCATCGCGGCCGGCGTCAGGGTCAGGCCCGGCAGCTCGAGGGCCGGCGGCGGGGCGTTCTGCAGGGCGAAGATGGCCTGCACGGGCGACCTGCCCGTGCCGCCCAGCTTCAAGCGGTCCACCAGCACCTCGAAGGGGAGCGAGCGATGCGAGTAGGCCCCGAGCGCCACCTGCCGGACCCGCTCCACCAGCTCGCGGAACGTCGGGTTGCCCGACAGGTCGGTGCGCAGCATCAGCATGTTGACGAAGAAGCCGATCATCCCCTCGACCTCGGCCCGGTCGCGGTTGGCGATGGGCGTGGCAACCAGGATGTCCTCCTGCCCGGTGTAGCGCAGGAGCAGGGTCTTGAAGGCCGCCAGGAGCGTCATGAACGGGGTCGCCCCGGCCTGGCGGGAGAAGGCCCGCACGGCGGCGGCGAGGTCCGGCACCACGGCCAGGTCGCCGCGCGACACCCGCCGCGGTCCGCCCGGCCGCTTGCCCTCGCCGAGCCGCAGGGGCGGCAGCCCGCCCCGGAGCTGGTGGCGCCAGTAGCCGAGCTCGGCGTCCATCACCTCCGGGCTCAGCCACTGCCGCTGGTGCCAGGCGTAGTCGGCGTACTGCACGGGCAGCTCCGGCAGGGGCGAGGGCTCGCCGGCGGCGAAGGCCCGGTAGAGGACCGATGCCTCGCGCACCAGCACGCCCGTGGACCAGCCGTCGCTCGCGATGTGATGCATGGCGAACAGCAGAACGTGGTCCTCGGCGTCCCGGCGCACCAGGTGGGCGCGCACCATGAGGCCGCGCTCGAGATCGAAGGCGAGCTCCGCCTGGTCCTTGGCCAGGGCCTGGGCCGTGCTCTCCCGCAGGGCGGCGGGGAGGGCCGAGAGGTCCATCAGGGGCAGCGGCCGGCCGGCCGCGGGGGCGATGACCTGGTACGGCGTGCCCTCCTCGACGCCGAAGCTGGTGCGCAGCGCCTCGTGGCGGCGCACGATCTCGTTCAGGCTGGCGGCGAGCGCCCGGACGTCCAACGGCCCGGAGAAGGCCAGGGCGTACGGCCGGTTGTAGGCCGCGTCGCCGGGGTCGAGCCGCTGCAGGAACCAGAGCCGCTGCTGGGCGAAGGAGAGGGGGAGCCGGCCGTCGCGCGGCGCCCGCCCGATGGGCGGGACGGGCTCCGTCCGGTCGGTCAGGCCCGCCTCGACGGCCGCCGCCAGCCGCTCCAGGGTCGAATGGTCGAACAGGGTGCGCAGGGCGAACTGGACCCCGAAAGCGTCCTGCATCCGCGCCATCACCTGGGTCGCCAGCAGGGAGTGGCCGCCGAGGTCGAAGAAGTCGTCGCCGGGGCTCACCGGCCCGACCCCGAGGACCTCTTCCCAGATGCCGGCCAGCAGCTCCTCGACGGGCGTGCGCGGCGCCGCCGGACCCTCGGCGTGCCGGACCTCCTGCGGCGCCGGCAGGGCGCGGCGGTCGAGCTTGCCGTTGGCCGTGCGGGGCAGGGCCTCCAGGAAAGCGAAGAGGGACGGCACCATGGCCTCCGGCAGGCTCTGGCGCAGGAAGGCGCGGAGGGCCGCGGGCTCCGACGCCGGCTGGGCGGCCACCACCACGTAGGCCGTGAGGACGGCCTCATCGTTGACGTCCCGCACCACCACCGCCGCCTCCCGCAGGCCGGGGTGACGGCCGAGCGCCGCCTCGATCTCGCCGAGCTCGACGCGGACGCCGCGGACCTTGACCTGGTGGTCCCGCCGGCCCAGGAGCTCCAGGGTGCCGTCGGAGCGGTAGCGGCCGACGTCGCCCGTGCGGTACATCCGCTCGCCCGGCGCGCCGTGGGGGTTGGGCAGGAAGGCGGCGGCCGTGAGGTCGGGACGCTCCTGGTAGCCGCGGGTGAGCCCCGGGCCGGCGATGTGGATCTCGCCCCAGACCCCTACCGGCGCCGGCTCCATGCGGTCGTCGAGCACCAGGCAGCGGGCGTTGTTCACGGGCCGGCCCACGGGCACGGCTCCCCCCTCGAGGTCCGCCGCGCTCAGCGGATGGAAGGTCGAGGTCATGGTGCACTCGGTGGGGCCGTACTGGTTGACGAGCTGCACCCCGGAGCCGAGCACCCGCGCGGCCTCGCGGCCGTCGCGGCCGAACAGGGCCTCGCCGCTGGCCAGGATGGTGCGCAGGCCTTCGGCAGTCCCATCCCCGTCTGCCTGGGCCAGGACGGCGCGCAGCAGGGTGGGCACGATGCTGAGGACGCGGGTGATGCCGCCGGCACGAAGCCGCGCCAGCAGGGCCACCGGTTCTTTCGCTGCCGGCAGCACGACCTCCGCTCCGGCGGACAGCGGCCCCAGGCAGTCGCGGATCCAGGCGTCGAACGGCAGGGAAGCGACCTGGAGCACCCGGTCCGCGGGGCCCAGCTCGTAGGTTCGGAGCACGTAGCCGAGGTAGTTGACGGCGCCGCCGTGCGTCCCCATCACGCCCTTGGGCTGCCCTGTGGAGCCGGAGGTGTAGGCCACGTAGGCTAGGCTCTCGGGACAGGCCAGCGGCTCGAGATCGGCCCCGTCCTCCGCGGCCCAGAGGTCGGCGTCGCGGTCGAGGCAGAGCGTTGAGGCAGCCGGCGGCAGGGCCTCCAGCCAGGGCTCGCGGGTGATCAGCAGCCCGGCCTTGCTGTCGGCGAGGATGTAGGCGTTGCGGGCCGCGGGCTGGTCGAGGTCCAGGGGCACGTAGGCGCCGCCCGCCTTGAGCACGGCCAGCACGGACACGACCATCTCCGGCGACTGCTCGACGGCCAGGGCCACCGTCACCTCGGGCCCGACGCCCAGCCGCCGCAGGTGGCGGGCCAGCCGGTTGGCCCGGGCGTTGAGCTCGGCGTAGGTCACATCCTCCACGGCCGGCGCCTCGGGACGCAGGCGGGCCTGCTCCTCGAAGAGCTGGTGGAGCAGGGCCTCCTTGGGATCGACGGCGAAGCCGCCGAAGCCGCCGAAGCCAGACACCAGCCGGCCGCGCTCCTCGGCCGCCAGAAGCGAAAGCTCCTCGACGCCCGCCTCGGGACGCTCGATGAGGTCCTCCAGCAGGGCCATGAGGTGGCCAAGAATACGCCGGGCGTCCGCCTCGCCGTAGCGGGCGGTGTCGTAGCGCAGCTCGAAGGCGAAGCCCTCCGGCCGCCGCTCGGCCCGCAGATGCAGGGCGTGCTCCTCGGCCGGCGCGTGCAGGCGCTCGACGGCGAAGCGCACGCCGGCGGCCAGGCGCTCCGGCCGCGGCTCGGCGAGCTCGAAGCCGAAGGGGAAGGTGAAGTGGCCGGCCTCGTCCGTCCGCTCCTCCCACACGAAGTACTCCTGCCACAGGTGGGCGTCGGCCACGGCGGCGTCGACCCGCTTCAGAAGCTCCGGGAAGACCAGGCCCGGCGCGGGATCGCAGGCCAGCGGCAGGCAGCGGGCGACCGGCCCCAGGAGGTGCTCCAGCTCCTGGTAGATCCGGCCGTCGTAGGTGGCGCCCGCGATCACCGGCGAGCGGCCGGTGAGGCGCCAGAGGAGCGCCTGCCAAGCGGCCAGGAGCAGCGCGGTGGCGGAGCTGCCGCGCTCCGCGGCGAGGGACTCGAGAGCGTCCGAACGGCGGGCGTCGAGCTCCGCCGTGACGGCCCCCGGCCCGCCCGCCGGCCCCTCGGCGTACGGCAGGGTGGGGGAGACGAGGGCCGAGAGGTCCCGCTGGCGCCAGTAGCGCAGCCCTTCCCGGGCCTCCTCGGCCTCCAGCCACTCCTTCTGCCAGGCCGAGAAGTCGGCGTACTGCATGGGCTCCTCGGCGTCGGGGCGGGCGCGATAGACCGCGGCCAGCTCCGCGGCCAGGTTCTCCAGCGTCTGGCCGTCGGCCGAGAGACAGGGAAGGCTGAGCAGCAGGAGAAGGCGGGCCGGCGCGCCGCGCTCGACGTGGATGCCGGCGCAGCGCAGGCCATAACCCTCGTCGGCGTCCGAGGAGGCCTCCGCCTCCTCGCGCACGATCTGCTCGATGCGCTCCCGCCGGGCGGCGGGAACGAACGCGCTCAAGTCGATCCGCCGGTAGGGGGGAGCGTCGGGAGCGCCCACCACCTGGACCGGGTAGCCGAGACCCTCGACCTGCCGGTAGGTGGTGCGCAGGATCTCGTGCCGCTGCGCGAGGGTCCAGAGGGCCTCGCGCAGCGCGTCCTCGTCGACATCGCCCGTGAGCTCGACGACCATCTGCGCGCGGCGCATGGGAGCGCCGCCCCAGAGCGCCCACAGGCGCCTCTGCTGGAGAGAGAGCCGGAAACCGACCAGTCCGCCTTCTTGTCTGCTGCCCATCGTCTTGCTCCGTTCAGGAAACCCGCTGTACGTCTTCGAGGCCCACGGGCTCGCCCATGGCGACCATGATCTTCCGCGGCCCCTCGAAGGGCATGCGGCCGTGGGCGGCGAGGATGTTGTCGACCAGCATCACGTCACCCTCCTGCCAGGGGACGGCGACCAGGGTGTCGCGGAAGGCCTGCCGCACCTCCTCGAGCTCGGCGGCGTCGAGGGGGGTGCCGTCGCCGAAGTAGGCGTTGATCGGCAGGTCCTCCTCGCGGGTGGTGGCGAGCAGGGCCGAAGCCACCTCCTCCGTCAGGTTCGACGGGTGCCACTGGTCGACCTGGTTGAACCAGACGGGCTCGCCCGTCCGCGGATGCTTGATGACCGCCGGCCGGAGCTGGCTGGTGCGCAGGCCGCCGTCCTCCGTCCATGCGAAATCGATCCCGCCCTCGCGGCAGTAGGCTTCGACCGTCTGCCGGTCCTGGGTCTCGAACACCGTCTGCCACGACAGGCCGGCGCCGCGGCCGCCGTGGAGGTTGCGGGTGTACTTGACCCCCTTGTCGGCGAAGCGGCCCCGGAGCTCCGGGCTCAGCCGCTCGAGCACCTTGCGGCTGTCGGCGATGGGCGTCTCGCCCCCCTTGGGCGGCGCCGTCTGGCAGTAGAAGAAGATCTTCCCCGGCCAGCGGTGAGCGTAGGAGAGCTCGTTGTGCATCGAGATGAAGTACTCCGGCGGATATTCGGTCGAGGTGTACACGCCGTCGGCCTTCATGATCCTGGGAGAGGAACCCTCGACGTAGTGGAGGAATTGCGGGATCAGGGTCAGCGCGAAGCGCTCGAACTGCTCCATCGAGCCGATCTTGAAACCGCGGAACAGCAGGGCGCCGTGCTTCAGCAGCTCGCGCTCGATGAACTCGCGGTTGCCCTGGGCCCAGACGATGGGGTCCACGTCCTCGGCCGCCGGCTCGACGAGCAGGGGGAGCGACTGGCCGGGCATGGCCGGACGGGTCTTGACCAGGTCTTCCTTCGACACGCTCACCGCCTTGCGGCGGATATCTCCAAGCTTCAGACTGGGCTTGCTGGCTTCCAAAACTTTCATCTCGTGTTCCTTTCTGACTTCTCAGACTTCGTGGACGGCTTCGCGTTGCACCTGCTTGAAAATGCCGCGGCGGGCCTGCCGGACCTCCTGCTGGCGCGCCGCGCGCCGCTTCCTGTCGGCCTCCGTCAGGAGGTCCCTCAGTACACTTAAACGAATGTCGGGCTGCCGAACCCCTCGCTCCAGGAGCAATTCGAGATGCTCGGCGAGAGCGGCGGCGGTGTCGGCGTCGAACAGCTCGCTCTTGTAGGTCAGCACTCCGCCGAGCTCGTCGCCCTGCTCCCACATGCGAAGAATCAGGTCGTACTTGGCCGCCTCCTCGCGCTCGATGCGCAGGGGGCGCAGGGTCAGGCCCGGCAGCTCGACGGCGGAGAGGGGGGTGTTCTGATAGTTGAGCTCCACCTGGAAGAGCGGCGGGCGCCCCTGGCCGCGGGCCGGGTTGAGGTGCTCGACCAGCCTCTCGAACGGCAGGTCCTGGTGGGCGTAGGCCCCCAGGACGGTCTCGCCGGCCTGGTCGAGGATCTCCTCGAAGGTGGGATCGCCGTCCAGGCGCGCCCTCAGCACCAGTGCGTTGATGAAGCAGCCGATCAGACCCTCGGTCTCGACGCGGTTGCGGTTGGCGATCGGCGAGCCGACGCTGACGTCGTCCTGGCCCGAGAACCAGTGGAGCAGGACCTGGAGGCCCGCCAGCAGGGTGGTGAACACCGTCACGCCGCGGCGGCGGGAGAGCGCCCGCAGGGCCTCGGCCAGGGGAGCCGGGCAGACCACCGGCTGCCGGCCGTGGGCGAAGCTCTCGCGCCCCGAGCGCGGCCGGTCGGTGGGCAGCTCGAGGGCCGCCGGCGCGCCCGCCAGCTGCCGCTCCCAGTAGCCGAGCTGGGCCGCCAGCACGTCGCCGGCCAGCCAGCGCCGCTGCCAGGCGGCGAAGTCGGCGTACTGCACGGGCAGCTCCGGCAGGCGCGGCTCGCGGCCGCTGACGCCCGCCGCATAGATCTCCCCGAGCTCGCGCACCAGGATCGACGACGACCAGCCGTCGGCCGCGATGTGGTGCATGGTGATGACGATCACGTGCTCCGTCTCCTCCAGGCGCAGCAGCAGGGCGCGGAAGAGGGGACCCTCGGCGAGGTCGAACGGCCGCCGGGCCTCGAGCTCGATCCGGCTCTCGGCCTGCTGCCGGCGCTCGTCCTCCGCCACGGGGCTGAGGTCGATCACGGGCAGGCTGAAGCCCGCCGGCGGGTGGATGCGCAGGCGCGGCTCGCCCGCCACCTCGGGGAAGGTGGTGCGCAGCACCTCGTGGCGTTCCAGGATGCGGCCCAGGCTGCGCTCCAGCACCTCGAGGTCGAGCTGCCCGCTGAGGGCCACGGCGCCCCAGACGTTGAGCAGGGCCGAGCCTCCTTCCAGGCGGTGGAGGAACCAGTGCCGCTGCTGGGCGAAGGAGAGCGGCAGCTCGCCGTCGCGCGGCACCCGCTCGATGCGGGGGAGCCTCTGGCCGCCGCCCGCGGCGAGGGCCGCCTCGACGATCTCGGCGAGCTGGGCGACGGTGGGCGACTCGAAGATGGTGCGCAGGGGGAGCTCGATGCCGAAGACGTCCTGCACTCGCGCCAGGAGCTGGGTGGCCAGCAGCGAATGGCCGCCGGACTCGAAGAAGTTGAGGTGCACGGCCACCTTGTCGAGGCCGAGGACCTCGCCCCAGATCCCCGCCAGCAGCTCCTCCACCTGGTTGCGGGCGGCCGTCGCGTCGCCGCCCTCGGCCTCGCCCGTGCCGGGGGCCGGCAGGGCCCTGGCGTCGAGCTTGCCGTTGGGCGTCCGCGGCAGCTCGTCGAGCACCACGAAGGCCGCCGGCACCAGGGCGGCCGGCAGCCGCTCGGCGGCGAACGCCCGCAGGGCGTCGGCCGACAGGAGGGCGGCCGTCGCGGCCATCCCGGAGAACGGGCGCACGTCGAGGGGAGCCGCCTCGCTCTCCACCGGACGCCCATCGCGGAAGGCGTAGATGTTGTAGAGGCAGGTCTCCTCGAGCGTCTCGTCCTGCTCGACCACCAGGTCGTAGCCGCGGCCCTCGAGGAGGGCGGTGACGCGGGCGAGCAGACCGTCGAGGTCGTGCCCCTCGATGACGATCTGGCGGATCTTCGGCCAGTCCTCGTCGCGGATGCCGTGCAGCACGTCGAGCTCGGCCTTCTCGACATCGATCTTGAGCAGGTCGACGCTCTCGACCCCCCGCTCGGCGATCACCTGGGAGATGGTCTTCAGGGTGCAGGTCACGGGGGTGACCTCCATGCGCTCCTCGATCAGCTTCTCGAAGTAGCTCGCCCCCAGAAGGTCTGAAAGGTCGCCGCCCTGCGTGCGCTGCCTGGCCACCACAGCCTTGAGCATCCGCGTCTCCTCGGCGGCGTCCGGGTAGTAGCCGGACTGGCAGGAGGAGCGGGGATAGTAGGCGAAGGTGGCCTCGCCGCTCCGGTGCGACAGACCGCAGTTCTCGACCACGGCATCGAGGCCGTAGAGCTCGACGTTGGCGCGCATGGTGGCGAAGATCTCCGGGATGGGCTCGAACGAGAACACCCGCGGGCGCCGGCAGGCCTGGTGGGCGAACAGGGTGAACAGGCCGATGTTGGCGCCGACGTCGAAGATCACGCCCCCATCGGGCACCCGCAAGCCGTGCCGGAACTCCACCTGGTCGACGAAGATCTGCTCGTAGAAGAAGTCGGTCTCGTGGCGGTTGCGCTGGGCGACCAGCATGCCGTTGGGCAGCACGTGGCGCTGCTCCTCGGGCAGGGCGGGCGCCTGGAGCCGATCGCCGGCGACGTAGGCCACGAGGCCCGGCTCGCCGCTCGCGAGCTCCCGCACCACCACGGCCGCCTCGGCCACCGCCGGGTGCTGGGCGAGCACGGCCGCGACCTCCTGCGGCTCGACGCGGATACCGCGCACCTTCACCTGATGGTCGATACGGCCCAGGAACTCCAGCTCCTCGCGGGCGGGACCGGCCCAGCGGACCAGATCGCCCGTCCGGTAGAGGCGGCCGCCCGGCTCGCCGAAGGGATCGGGGACGAAGCTCGCCGCCGTCAGATCGGGGGCGCCCAGATAGCCGAGGGCGAGGCCGGGGCCGCCGATGGCGAGCTCCCCGGGGAGGCCCGCGGGAACGGGATTGAAACGGTCGTCTAGCAGG
Organism: Thermoanaerobaculia bacterium; assembly: GCA_035266085.1. Lineage (GTDB taxonomy): Bacteria > Acidobacteriota > Thermoanaerobaculia > Multivoradales > UBA5704 > DATARR01. The sequence continues at coordinate 19,021 of DATFNZ010000002.1, read as the reverse complement.
TAGAAGCGGGCGTTGGCGATCGGCCGGCCGATGGGCAGGGAGCCGCTTTCAGCCTGGTCCACCAGGTGGTAGCTCGACGTCATGGTGCACTCGGTGGGGCCGTACTGGTTGGCCACCACGAGGTCCACTCCCCAGGCGCGGCGGGCCGCCGCCGCGTCCTCCCGGCGCAGGGGCTCGCCGCTGACCAGGAGCAGGCGCAGGGCGCCGCTCCCCTCGCCGGCGGCTGCCAGCACGCCGCGCAGGAGGGTGGGGACGATGCTCAGGACGCACGAAGGGGCGTAGCGGTCGATGCCGCGGGCGATCGCCCGCGGATCGCGGGAAGCGGCGCCGTCGAGCAGCACCACGGAGGCGCCGTGGACGAGGGGGCCGAAGATGTCCCGCACCGAGGCGTCGAAGGCCGGAGCGGGGATCTGCAGCACGCGGTCGGTCTCGGCGAGCCCGTAGGCGTTGCCCAGCCAAGTCAGGTAGTTGACGACGCCGCGGTGGGCGATCCAGACCCCCTTCGGGTGGCCCGTGCTGCCGGAGGTGTAGACGACGTACGCGGGGTCTTCCGGTCCGGAGGTGGTCCGCGGGCGGGCTTCCGGCTCGCCGAGGTCCTCGACGCACAGCACCGGCGCGCCCGCGGGCACGCGCCCGGCGAGCGCGGTGGTGGTGAGGACGGCCGCCGCCGCCGTGTCGGCCAGCAGGTAGGACAGCCGCGCCTCCGGATGGTCCGGATCGAGGGCCACGTAGGCGGCGCCCGCCTTCCACACCCCCAGCATGGCGGCCACCATCTCCGGCGAGCGCTCGAAGAGCAGACCCACTCGCGAGCCCGGCCCGACGCCGCGCCCGGCGAGGGCGCCGGCCATCCGCTCGGCCAGGGCGTCGAGCTCGCCGTAGGTGAGCGACCGCTCGGGGGTGATCAGGGCGACGGCCTGGGGGGCGAGCGCGGCCCGCGCCTTGAAGAGCTGGTGGACGGCCAGGTCGAGGAACGGCGCCGCGGTGGCGTTGCGAGCCACCAGCAGCTCGTCGCGCTCGGCGGCGTCGAGGAGGGGGAGGTCGGCGATGGCCGTGGCAGGGTCCGCCACGGCGCCCTGGAGCAGAGTGAGGAGCTGGCGCGCCAGCCTCTCCGCGTCTGCCGTCTCCACTACGGCGGCGTCATGGTGCAGCTCGGCCGTGAGGACGCCATCGGCGGCGGCCGCCGCCAGCCGCAGCTTGAAGCGCTCGGCCTGGCAGTCCCGGCGGAGGAGCGAGAGGGTGAGGCCGCCGAGGTCACGCGCGGGCACGGCGTCCTCGAGCTCGAAGCCGTAGGGCAGGAGGGGAGCCTCCGCCAAGGCTTCGTCCGGAACCCAGTAGTCCTGCCACTCCGCGGCCTCGCGGGCGGCCGCGTCGAGCTCGGCGACCAGCTCGGCAAACGTCCGCTCGGGGCGCGGCCGGCCCGTCAGGGGCAGGTGCTTCACGTAGAGGCCGAAAGCCCGCTCGAGGTCCTCGTAGGTGCGGCCCGAGAAGGCCGTCCCGACCATGACCTCGGGGGCGCCGGTGAGCCGGCCGAGCAGCGCCTGCCAGGCGGCGAGGAGGAGCACGGCGGGCGAGGTGCCGAGGCGCTCCGCCGCCGCTTCGGCCTCGCTCCAACGCTCCAGGGTGAAGCGGTGGACGGCAGACTGGAATCCGGGATCTCCCGCCGGCTTCTCGTACGGTACCGCCGCCGCGAGCGACTCCTGATCGATCCTCTGGAAGCGCTTCCGGCCCTCCTTCGACTCTTCTTCCTCCAGCCAGCCGTTCTGCCACTCGGAGAAGTCGGCGTACTGCATGGGCGCCGAGGCGTCCTCGCCTTCATAGGCCACGGCGATCTCCTCCGCCAGCAAGGCCAGGGTGGCCGAGTCGGCGCAGAGGGCCGGCAGGTCGAGGAGCAGCACGTGGTTCTCGGCGGATAACCCGATCAGCTCGGCTGCCACGACGGGCTCCCGCCGCAACTCGTCGACGAGGGGCGCCGGCCGCGAGAACAGCTCGTCGAGCACGGCCGCGAGACCGCCCTTACCGAGGTCCGGCAGAGCCGTCGTGCGCCAGGCCGGGGCCCCCTCGCTGATCGACTGGAGGGGCACCGTCATGCCGGGCAGGCGGTGAAACGTGGTGCGCAGGATCTCGTGGCGCTCCACGACCGCCGCGAGTGCCGCGGCCAGGAGTGATTCGTCCAGGGTTCCCGCGAGGTATAGGGCGCAGCGGGAGCGGCACGAGAGGCCTTCCTCCTGCACGCGCCAGAGACGGCGCTGCTGGGCGGAGAGGCGGAATCCCTCGACGGCGGCTTCCTGCGATGGTTCCATCGGCAGAGCTTCAATTTGCACGGATCATCCTCCGTTCCACGTTCTTCAACTTGTTGCCTCGCTGCTTGCGCAGCTCTTCTTCGCGCCTTGCCCGCTCCTCGCGCTCCTCGCGGGCCAGGATCTCCGTCAGCTCGCTCAGCCGCGCCCCGGGGGCGGCCACGGCGGCGCGGAGGAGAGTCTCGAAATGGCTGGCCATCCTGGCGACGGTCGAGCCGTCGAACAGGTCCACCGCATAGGTGATCGAGCCGGCCAGTCCGTCCGGGGTCTCGGTCAGCGTCAGGATCAGGTCGTACTTCGCTTCCATGTCGCTCGCCGACTCGACGGGGCTCAGCGTCAGGCCCGGCAGCGCCAGCGGCGCCCGCGGCACGTTCGAGAAGCTGAAGACCACCTGGAACAGGGGCGCATGGGCCGGGTTGCGCTCCGGGTTCAGCTCCTCCACCAGCTTGTCGAAGGGGAGCTCCTGGTGGGCGTAGGCGCCCCAGACCGTCTCGCCCACCCGCTCCAGGAGCTGGCGGAGCTCGGGGTCGCCGCCGAGCCGGGTGCGCAGGGCCAGAGCGTTGATGAAGCAGCCGATCAGCCCTTCGGTCTCCAGCCGCGTACGGCCCGCCACGGGGGCGCCCACCACGACGTCGTCCTGGCCGGCGTACCAGCCGAGCTGGAGCTGGAAGACGGTCAGTAGGAGCTGGAACAGGGTCGCTCCCTCGGCGCGGCAGAGGGCGCGCAGATCGTCGGCCAGGGCCGCGTCCATTTCCAGGGGGTGGCGGCGGCTGCGCAGGCTCTGCACGGCCGGCCGCGGCCGGTCCGTGGGCAGGCTCATCAGGGGGGGAGCGCCGGCCAGGTGCCGCCGCCAGTAGTCGAGGTGGAGCTCGAGCGCCCGGCCGCTCAGCAGGCTCCGCTGCCAGTGGGAGAAGTCCGCGTACTGGCAGGGCAAGGGCGGCAGGGGGTCCGGCCGGCCGGCGGCGAAAGCCTCGTAGAGCGCCGCCAGCTCGCGCACGAAGATCTGGATCGACCAGCCGTCGGCCACGATGTGGTGGAGGGTGAGCACGGCCAGGTGCTCGCGCCCGGCGAGGCGCAGCAGGGTGAGCCGCACCAGCGGGCCGGACGCCAGGTTGAACGGAGTCTCCGCCTGCTGCCGTACCAGGACGGCGGTGCGCGCCTCGCGCTCGGCGTCCGGCAGCCCGGAGAGGTCGAGCAGGGGGATCTCGAAATCGACCGTCTCGGCGATCGTCTGGACGGGCCGGCCGCCGCGGGAGGGGAAGCTGGCGCGCAGCACCTCGTGGCGGTGGAGGATGCCGGCTACGCTCCGGCGCAGCACGGCGAGGTCGAGCGGCCCTTCCAGGCGCACGGCGCCGCGGATGTTGTAGAGCGGGCTGTCGCCCTCCAGGTGGTGGAGGAACCAGTGGCGCTGCTGGGCGAAGGAGAGGGGGAGCTCGCCCGCGTGGCCGATGGCCACGATGGGCGGCTCCTCGATCTCGCGCCCGCGGCGCAGGGCGTCCTCGACCTCGCGCGCCAGCTCGGCCACCGTGGGCCGCTCGAACAGGCGCTTGAGAGGCAGCTCGACGCCGGCGGACTTGCGCAGGCGGGCTACCACGCGGGTGGCGGCGAGCGAGTGGCCGCCGAGGGCGAAGAAGTTGGCGTGCACGTCCACCCGGGCGCGGCCCAGGACCTCGGCCCAGATCCCCGCCACCAGCTCCTCGGCCGGCGTGCGCGGCGCGGCGGCGGCGTCCGCGGACCCCGCCTCGGGAGCGGGCTCCGGCAGGGCGGCGCGGTCGAGCTTGCCGTTGGCCGTCAGGGGGAAGGCCGGGAGCGTCACGAAGGCGGACGGCACCATGAAGTCCGGCAGAGTGGCGGCGAGAGCGGCACGGAGGTCCCCAGCGCCGTCAGCCACCAGGTAGGCCACCAGGCGGTCCTCGCCGGCGATCCGGCGTGCCGTCACCACGGCCCCCAGCACTCCCGGCAGGCGGCGGAGCTGCGCCTCGATCTCGCCCAGCTCGATGCGGAAGCCGCGGATCTTCACCTGGTGGTCGGCGCGGCCCAGGAACTCCAGGCCGACGCCCGGCAGGTGGCGGGCCAGATCGCCCGTCCGGTAGAGCCGCGTCCCCGGCTCGCCGCTCTGGGGATCGGGCACGAACCGCTCGGCCGTGAGGGCGGGCTGGCCCAGGTAGCCGCGGGAGACGGCGGCGCCGCCGACGTACACCTCGCCGGGCAGCCAGAAGGGAACGGGCCGCATCTCGCCGTCGAGCAGGAAGACCCGGGCGTCGTCGAGCGGGCGGCCGAGGGGCAGGGTGCCCCAGCGGGCGTCCCAGGGGCCCGTGAACGGGTGGACCAGCACGCCCACCGTGGTCTCGGTGGGGCCGTAGTGGTTGAAGACCTTGCAATCAGGCGCCAGCGCCTGGATGCGCGCCAGGAGCTCCGGGCGCGCGGCCTCGCCGCCGAGCACCAGCCGCCGCCGGGGCAGGGCCCGCTTGGGCAGGGCGCCCTCGAGCAGCGTCTCGAGGTGGCTCGGCACCACCTTCAGGCAGTCGATGGCGTGGCGCGAGGCGTACTCGGCGAGGGCCTCGGGGTCGCGGGCCCGGTCGTGCGTCACGACGTGCAGGCAGCCGCCGCCGCAGAGGGCCGGGTAGAGCATGGTGAGCCCGAGGTCGGCGGCGAAGGTCGAGACCATCGCGAAGCTCGCCCCGGGAGGGAAGTCGAGCCGCCGGCGGACGGCCTGAACGTAGCCGAGGATCTGACGGTGCTCGACGGCGACGCCCTTCGGCCGTCCCGTGGAGCCGGAGGTGAAAAGGACGTAGGCGAGGTTAGATCCGAAGACGCCCGTCTCTGGCGCTCCGGGGTCCTCCCCCTCCACCAACTCCTCGAACCCGACGACCCGCCAGGGGCCGGCCGGCAGGGAGCCCCGGAGATGCTCCTGGGTGAGCAGGACCGGCGGATCGATCTCCTCCAGCATCGCGGCCGTCCGCGGCAGCGGCTGGCCCGGCTCCAGGGGGACGTAGGCGCCGCCGGCCTTGAGCACTCCCAGCAGCCCCACGACCATCTCCGGCGAGCGCTCGGCGCAGATCGCCACCCGCACCTCGGGACCGATCCCCATCGCCTGCAGGTGATGGGCGAGGAGGTTGCTCCGGCGGCTCAGCTCGCGGTAGGTCATCCACAGGTCGTCGCAGGCCAGGGCCGGCGCGTCCGGGGCCGCCGCGGCCTGCTGCTCGAAGAGCTGGTGGACCAGCAGGTCTCCCGCGTCGAGCGCGGCGGCGGGCGCGAGCGCCGACAGCACCTCCACCCGCTCGCCGTCGCTCAACAAGGAGATCCCGGCGGCTGGGGTGTCGGGGTTCTCGGCCAGGCGCTCCAGGAAGACGGGGAGCTGAGCCGCGAGGCGTTCCACGTCCGCGCCGTCGAACCGCGCCGGGTCCCAGTGGACCTCCAGGGCGATCCCGCCGTCGCGCCGGGTGCAGGAGAGACGGAGGTCGCAGCGCTCGGCGCGGTCGTGGAGGGCCTCCACCGTGAAGGTTGCGCCGCCCGCCGTGACGCCGGCCGGCTCGTCCTCGAAATCGAAAGCCCAGGGGAGGAAGGAGCGGCCGGCGGCCTCGCCGTCGCCGCCGTTGATCTGCTCCCAGTCGAAGCTCTCCTGAAACTTGAGGGCCTCGCGCACGGCCTCCCCGAGCGTCTCGGCCGACTGGCGCAGGGTGATGTCCTCGCCGAGCGTCACGGCGATAGGAAGGACGCGGGTGAAGGGGCCGATCACTCCCTCCAGCTCTTCGTACCGCCGGCCGTTTGCGGTGAGGGCCACGGTCGTGCTGCCGCCCCAGCGGCCCAGAAGCAGCCGCCAGCCGGCGAGCAGGGCGAGGTCGGGAGAGAGGCCCAGCTCCTCGATGCGGGCAGTGATGTGGGGCGGTAGCTCCCTCCGGACGGAGACGGTCGAGAAGCCCGTGCCGGCGCCCGGGGGCAGCTCGCAGGGGAGAGTACCGGCCAGCCAGGCGGCCGCGTCCTGCCCGCTCCAGTGCTCGCGGCCGGCCCGCGTCTCCGGGGCGCGCAGCAGCTCGTTCTGCCACTCGGCGAGATCGGCGTACTGGGCCGCCGGCTCCTCGACCGCCGCGCCGCCGTAGGTCAGGGCGATCTCCCGCATCAGGTTGAGGGCCCCGGCGCGGTCGCAGCAGAAGGCCGGCAGGGTCAGCGCCAGGAGATGGCTCCGCGAATCGAGCCGCACCAGGGCCGCCCGCACGGGCGATCCCTGCTCGAGGTCGAAGGGAGTCCGCAGATCCTCCGCGAGCTCTCGCACGCCGGCCTCGCGGAAGTCGGGGGCGAGTTCCTCGTGGATCACCTGCACGGGGACGGCCCGGCCGGGCGGGCAGCGGAAGTTGGTGCGCAGGATCTCGTGGCGCTGGACGGTGGCGCGCAGGGCCGCGAGCAGGCGGGCGGTGTCCAGCTCGCCCTCGATCCGCATCGCGATCTGGACAGCGAACGCCGCATCCGGCGCGCTCCGCGTCAGCCACCACAGACGCCTCTGCTGGGGTGAGAGCCCGAAGCCCTGGAGGAGATCTGTCGTCGTCGTATTCATGAGCGCCGCCTCACGGACTTGAATTTCTGCAGCACGGCTCCCGCGTACTCCTCTTCGTCGGCGGCACGGCGCTGCCGATCCAGGGAGGCGAGCCCTTCTTCCAGCTTTCCCAGCTTGAGATGGGGATCGACCGAAACCGTTTCGAGGAGGCTCCTGAAATCTTCCAGGAACCGGACGGCGGTCGGTGCTGCAAAGAGGTCGACATTATAAAGCAGGGCGGCGCGGATGTCCCGCCCGGCATTCGACAGCGTCAGGTGCAGGTCGTAGCGCGCCGGCGGGTTGGCGAACGCGTAGGGCTCGACCCGCAGCGACGGCAGCTCGAAGGCGTCGCGCTCGCCGTCGGCGTACTCGATCTTGTGCTGGTAGAGGAGCGAGCGGCTGCGGTCGCGCGGCGGCTGCAGCTCCTCGACCAGCCGCTCGAACGGCACGTGCTGGTGCTCGTAGGCTCCCAGGGCCGTGGCGCGGACGCGGGCGAGGATCTCCGTGAACTCGGGATCGCCTGAGAGGTCGGTACGCAGCACGAGCTGGTTGACGAAGAAGCCGATCAGCCCCTCGGTCTCCAGGCGGTCGCGGTTGGCCACGTTGGTGCCCACGACGACGTCGGCGCGCCCCGAGGCGTGGCGGAGCTGCACGGCGAACGCCGCCAGGAAGGTCATGAACAGGGTCGCCCCCTGGTGCCGGCTGAGCCGCCGCAGGTCGTCGCATAGAGCGGCCGGCAGCACCAGCGACTCGCGCCCGCCGTGGAAGGTCAGCACGGGCGGCCGCGGCCGGTCGGTGGGCAGGTCGAGGGCCGGCGGCGCACCGGCGAGCCGCTGCCGCCAGTAGGCGAGCTCGTTCGCGAGGTGCTCGCCGCTCAGCCAGCGGGTCTGCCAGACGGCGAAGTCGGCGTACTGGACGGGCAGCTCGGGCAGCGGGGAAGGCCGCCCCTCGAGGGCCGCCTCGTAGAGGGCCACGATCTCGCGCACCAGGATACCCATTGACCAGCCGTCGCTCGCGATGTGGTGCATGGTGAGGAGAGCCAGGTGGCGGTCCTCGTCCAGGCGCACGAGGCGGGTGCGCAGCAGCGGTCCATGGGCGAGGTCGAACGGCCGCCGGGCCTCCTCCGCGGCGAGGCGCTCGGCCTCGGCGTCGCGGGCCGCGGCGTCGAGGCCGGAGAGGTCGTCGACGGGCAGCTCCTGGGGCCGGGCGGGGCCGGGCACCTGCACGGGCTCGCCGCCGTCGCTCGCGAACGTGGTGCGCAGCACCTCGTGGCGGCTCACGACGCCGCTCAGGGCAACCTCGAGGGCCGCCACGTCGAGGGGGCCGCTCAGCAGCACGGGGACGAAGATGTTGTAGAACGCGCTCCCCGGCTCGAGCTGGTCGAAGAACCACAGCCGGCGCTGGGAGAACGACAGCGGGAGGCCGCCCTCCGGCCGCGCGGCCCGCTCCAGGGGCGGCGCTTCCGGCGTCTGTGCCGCGCGGCCCGCGGCCTCGACGCGGCCGGCGAGGCCGGCTACGGTGGGCTCCTCGAACAGGTCGCGCAGGGCGATCTCGACGCCGAAGCAGTCGCGGATCCGCGACACGGCCTGGGCCACCAGCAGCGAGTGGCCGCCGAGCTCGAAGAAGTCGTCGTGGACGCCCAGGGCGTCGCGCTTCAGGACCTCGCACCAGATGCCGGCCAGCAGCTCCTCGGCCGGGGTGCGGGGGGCCGACAGGGGGCCGGCCGAGGCGGGCGCCTCCTCCGGCGCGGGCAGCGCCTGACGGTCGAGCTTGCCGTTGGCCGTCAACGGCAGGGCCGCGAGCTGCACGAAGGCCGTCGGGATCATGGCTTCCGGCAGGCGGGCCGCGAGATGCCGCCGCAGGTCGCCGGCCGCGGGCTCCGCCTCGGGCCGCGGCACCACGTACGCCACCAGCCGTTTGTCGTCCCCCTCGCCGCGGGCGAGCACGGCCGCCGCCAGCACGGCCGGGTGCTCGCGCAGGGCGGCCTCGACCTCGCCGGGCTCGATGCGGAAGCCGCGGATCTTCACCTGGTCGTCCATGCGCCCCAGGATCTCGAGGCCGCCGCCGGAGAGGTGGCGGGCGAGGTCGCCCGTGCGGTACAGCCGGCTCCCCGGCTCATTGCTCACCGGGTCGGGGATGAACCGCTCCGCCGTCAGGTCCGGCCGGTTCAGGTAGCCCCGCGCCAGGCCCGCCCCCGCGATGTGGACCTCGCCCGCCGTCCACCGGGGGACCGGGTTGAGGCCGGGGCCCAGGAGATAAATCCGGCTGCCGGCAAGGGGCCGGTCGAGGGGGAGGGCCGCGGCGCCGGCCGGCCGCTCGCCCTCGACCGCGTGGGTCACGACGCCGACCGTGGTCTCGGTGGGGCCGTAGTGGTTGATGACGCGGCAGCCGGGGGCGAGAGCGCGCACCCGCTCCACCAGGTCCCAGCCGGAGGGCTCGCCGCCCAGGATGAGCTGCCGCCGCGGGAGGACCCGCTCGGGCGCGCTCCCCTGGAGGAGGGCCCGCAGGTGGCTCGGCACGATCTTCACCGAGTCGATGCCGTGGCGGCTGAAGTACTGGCCCAGGGCCTCGGGGTGGCTGGCGCGCTCGGCCGCGATCACGTGCAGGGTGCCGCCGCCGCACAGGGCGCCGAAGACCGAGGTGTTGCCGAGGTCCGCCGCCAGGGTCGAGACGGTGGCGAAGCGCGATCCCGCCGGCAGCGGCGCGCGCTCCAGGATGCCGAGGACGTAGTTGAGGAGCTGCAGGTGCTCGATCCCCACGCCCTTGGGCCGGCCGGTCGAGCCCGAGGTGTAGATGACGTAGGCCAGGTTCTCGCCCTGGACTCCCGCTGCCGGGCGCTCGTCCATGCCCTCGGCGGGCACGGGGACGAGGGGGGGAAGAGGCTCAGGCAGGGCGGGGAGCGGCTGGCTTCCCGTCACCAGCACGGCGGGCCGGCTGTCGGCGAGCAGGAACGCCAGGCGTTCCGCGGGCAGGGCGGGATCGAGCGGCACGTAGGCGCCTCCCGAGCCGAGGATGCCGAGCAGGCCGACTACCATCTCGACCGAGCGGTCCACCAGGAGGCCGACGGGCACCTCGGGGCCGACGCCCAGGCGCTGCAGGGTGCCGGCGAGGTGGCGGGCGCGGCGGTCGAGCTCGCGGTAGGTCAGCCGCTCGTCCTCGCAGACCACGGCGACGGCGTCGGGCGTCCGCTCGGCCCAGCGGAGGAACAGCTCGTAGACGGTGCCGGCATCCACGGGCGCGGGCGGCGGGCTGTCGTTGAAGCGCACGACGAGCTCGCGCCGCTCGGCCGCGCTCAGCGCGTCGAGGTCGCGGGCCGGTGCTTCGGGGTCCGCCAGGGCCGCGCCGGCAAGGGCCGCGAGCTGGTCCGCCAGGCGCTCCACGTCGGCGGCCGCGAAGCGCGCGGGGTCATAGTGGATCTCCGTCCGCCCTTCCGCCGCCTGCCACAGCAGCTTCAGGTGGAAGCGGTCGATACACGCATGGCGGCGGACGAGCGAGAATGCACCGCCACCGGCGGCCGGCTCCTCGGCCTCGAAGCAGAAAGGGAACCAGGGGCGCTCGGCGGCGCCCGGCGCCAGCAGGTCCCAGGAGAAGCATTGCTGCCACTGCCGAGCCTCGGCGACCGACGCGGCGGCCTCGCGCTGCAGGGCGGCGAAGGGAATCGCGTCCCCCCCCAGTGTCGTGACCGGCAGGAACCGCGCGAAGAGGCCCGGCGCGCCGGTCAGCTCCGCGTAGTTGCGCCCGTCGCAGGCCGCGCCGATTCCAAGCTCGGCCTGTCCGGTCAGACGGCGCAGGAGGACGATCCAGGAGGTCAGCAGGAGGTCCGCGTCGGCCCCCTCATCCAATGTCACGGAAACGCTCCGCGGCGCGAATTCAGAAGCGCCATCCCGCTCGAACGGCAGGGTGGCGGCCGGCAAGGCGAGCAGGCGGCGGCGCCAGATCTCGACGCCCTCCTGGCTGTCCTCGGCCGCGAGGACGCCGTTCTGCCACTCCGCGAGATCGACGTACTGGAGGGGCTCGTCCGGCTCGTCCCCGGCGTAGCACGCCCGGATCTCCGCCACCAGGTTGTCGAGCCCCGCGGCGTCGGCGCACATCGAGGGCAGGCTGAGCAGGAGGAGGTGCTCGGCGTCCGACCGCCGCACCAGGGCGGCGCGGAAGAGCGGTCCCCGCTCGAAGTCGAAAGGCGCCGCCAGCAGCTCATCCCAGACGTCCGCGGCCTGCTCGAAGACGGGAAGCTCCGGGTCCGCCGCCTCCAGCACCGCCTGCAGGGGCATTCTCACCTCCGCCAGGCTGGGGAAGACGGTGCGCAGGATCTCGTTGCGGTCGACCACCTGGGCGAGGGCCGAGCGCAGCCGGTCCGCATCCAGGGGGCCGGCGATCCGCACCAGGGCCTGGCAGCGGTAGGCGCCGGCGCCGCCGTTCTCCTGCAGCAGCCAGAGGTCCCGCTGCTGGGGGGAGAGGGGGAACCCTTCGATCTTCGTCTCAGACATCTTTCGCCGTGCTCCTTCTACGGGCGCTGCGGGTCAAGCTCTGCAGCTCCTGCTGCCTCGAACGTTGGAAGTCGCCCTCCACCCTCACCATGCGCGTTTTCCCGGCCTCTTCAACAGTCTCCGCGAGATCGCTCAGACGCAGGTCCGGCTCTCCGACCACCCGGCGGAGCAGGGCCGCGAAGCTCTCCGCCATGTGGGAAACCTCCCCGCGGGCGAACAGTTCCCGCCGGTACTGGAAAAATCCGGCGAGTCCCTGGGGCGTCTCGGTAAGGTCGAGCTTGAGGTCGTGCCGCACCTCGCCGGCGCCGATCTCCTCCGAGGTCAGGGTGAGGCGGGGCAGCTCGAGGGCGGCCGCCGGAGTGTTCTGGAGGACGAACCAGATGCGGAACAGGGGCGAGCGGTCGCGGCCGCGCAGGTCGGCCACCAGCCGCTCGTACGGCAGGTCCTGGTGCGCGTAGGCGTCCAACGCCACGTCGCGGACGCGCGCCAGGAGCTCGCGGAAGGTGGGGTCGCCCCCGAGGTCGCCGCGCAGCACCAGAGTGTTGAGGAAGAAGCCGATCAGCCCCTCGGTCTCCACCCGCCGCCGGCCGGCGACCGGCGTGCCCACGGCCAGGTCGGTCTGACCGGTCAGGCCGTAGAGCAGGACATCGAAGGCGGCGAGCAGCGTCATGAACAGCGTCGCGTCCTCGCGCCGGCTGAGCCGCAGCAGCTCCGCGCTGGTTTCCGGATCGATGGCGAACGGCAAGACCTCGCCAGCCGTTCCCGGCGTCCCCGGCGTCCCCGCGAGGATGAGCCGCGGGCGGGCGGCGGGGAGCACGGGGGGCTCGGGCGCGCCGGCGAGCTGCCGGCGCCAGTAGGCAAGCTGGCCGTCCACCGCGCCGGCCTCGTCCTCCAGCCAGCGCCGCTGCCAGGCGGCGAAGTCGGCGTACTGCACGGCCGGCTCCGCCAGGGGCGAGGGGGAGCCCGCCGCAAACGCGGTGTAGAGGATCCCGACCTCGCGGGCCAGCACGCCCATCGACCAGCCGTCGCCGACGATGTGATGCATCACGGCCAGCAGCGCGTGCTCCTCCGGCGCCAGGCGCAGCAGGAGGGTACGCAGGAGGGGCGCCCGGGAGAGGTCGAACGGCCGCCGTGCCGCTTCCCTGGTCAGGCGCCGCGCCTCGGCCGTCCGCTCCGCCGCCGGCAGGCCGCCGAGGTCGACCAACGCCAGCCCCTCGCTGGAAGACGCGGGGGCGATGACCTGTGACGGCTGGCCGCCGCGCTCCGGGAACGACGTGCGCAGGGGCTCGTGGCGGCGCGTCAGCTCGGCGAGGCAGCGTTCGAGGGCGGCCACGTCGAGCCGGCCGGCCAGGCGGAAGGAGCTGGTCAGGTTGTAGGCCGCGCTCGCCGGATCGAGCCGCTGGAGGAACCAGAGACGCTCCTGGCCAGGGGAGAGCGGCAGGGCCTCTTCGCGGGAGACGGCGGCGAGCGGCGGCAGGGCCTCCACCCGCTGGGCGCTCTCGACGAGGGCCGCCAGCCCGGCCACGGTGGGGGCCTCGAACAGAGCGCGCAGCGGCAGGTCGACCCGCAGGCTCTGGCGCAGGCGGGCGGCCAGCCGGGCCGCCAGCAGCGAGTGTCCGCCGAGCTGGAAAAAGTTGTCGTGGATCCCCACCCGCTCCACCTCCAGGAGCTCGGACCACAGGCCGGCCAGCAGCTCCTCGACGGGGGTGCGCGGCGCCGCGGCCCCGGCTCCCGAGCCGAACGCCGACCCATCGGGTGCGGGCAGGGCGCGGCGGTCGAGCTTGCCGCTGGGGGAGAGCGGCAGGGCCGGCAGGAAGACGAACGCCGCGGGCACCATGAATTCCGGCAGCTCCGCCGCGAGCCAGGCGCGCAGCTCGCCGGCGTCCGCCGCGGCCCCCGGGCGGAGCACGGCCCAGGCCGCCAGGATGTCGCCGTGGCTCCCGCGGTGCACCCCCGCCGCCGCCTCGCGCACGGCGGGATGGCGGGCGAGGAGGGCTTCGATCTCCCCCAGCTCGATGCGGAAGCCGCGCACCTTGACCTGCTGGTCGACCCGGTCGAGGAACTCGAGGGCGCCGTCGGAGCGCCGCCGGGCCAGGTCGCCCGTGCGGTACAGCCGGCCGCCGGGCTCGCCGCCGATGGGATCGGGGAGGAAACGGGCGGCCGTGAGGTCCGGCCGTTGCCAGTAGCCGCGGCCCAGGGCGGCGCCGCCGACGTACAGCTCGGCGGGCACGCCCAGCGGCGCCGGCTCCAGGTTGCGGTCGAGCAGGTGGACGCGGGCGTTGTCGATCGGCCGGCCGATGGGGACGGTGGGACCGCTCGACGTCCGCTCCGCGGTCCAGGAGAGCACCTGGATGCAGGTCTCCGCCGGGCCGTAGAGGTTGACGGCGTCGACGCCGAGGAGCTCCCGTAGCTCCGCCGCGAGGGCGGCCGGCAGTGCCTCGCCGCCGCAGTACACCCGCCGAAGCGACCGGCAGGCGGCGAAGCCCGGCTCGCGCAGCAGTATGGAGAGCTGCGCCGGCACAAGCTGGAGGGTGGTGATCCCCCCTTCGGCCAGAGCCTCCGCCAGGTACTCGGCGTCGCGGTGGCCGCCGGGCCGGGCCATCACCAGGCGGGCGCCGGCGAGCAGGGGCGCCCAGATCTCCCACACTGAGGCGTCGAAGCTGAACGGCGTCTTCTGGAGCACGGAGTCGTCCCCGGCCAGGGGATACCGCTCCTGCATCCAGAGCATGTGGTTGGCGAGGCTGCCGTGGGGGATCATGGCCCCCTTGGGCCGGCCCGTCGAGCCCGACGTGTAGATCAGGTAGGCCAGATTCTCGGGCGCCAGTCTGACCGCCAGGGGACCGGGATCGCCCCCGGCTACCGGCTCGCCGTCGAGGCAGAGCACCGTCTCCGCGGCCCCCGCCAGCCGTTCGCGGAACCGCTCCTGGGTCAGCAGCACCCCGGCGCGGGAGTCCTCCAGCATGAAGTCCAGGCGCTCCCGCGGGTACTCCGGGTCGAGGGGCACGTAGGCGCCGCCCGCCTTGAGCAGGCCGAGCAGGCCTACCACCATCTCCAGGGAGCGCTCGAGGCAGAGGCCCACCCGCACGTCCGGCCCCACTCCCAGCCGCGCCAGGCGGTGCGCCAGTCCGTTGGCCCGTCGGTCGAGCTCGGCGTAGGTCAACGTCCCATCCTCGGCAGCCACGGCGACGGCGGAAGGTGTACGCCGCGCCTGATCGGCGAACAGCTCGTGGACGAAGGCCGTGGGGAAGGGGCGCTCCGTGTCGTTGGCGCCGAGCAGGAGCTGGTGCCGCTCCGCGGCGCCGAGCATGGGGAGGTCCCAGAGCCGCTTCCCGGGATCGGCCGCGGCGGCGGCCAGCAGGCCCCCGAGGTGCCCTTCCAGACGGGCGATGGTGGCTGGGTCGAACAGCTCGGCGTCGTACTCGATCAGGCCGGAGAGGCCGCCCCGTCCGTCCTCCGCAAGGGCCAGCGTGAGGTCGAACTTCGCGGCGCCGGTGTCGCTCTCGAGGGGCGTCAGGCTCAGGCCCGGCAGCGCCAGCGGCGGCTGGGGGGCATTCTGGAGCACGAACGTCACCTGGAAGAACGGGGTCTGGCCGAGGTCGCGGTCCGGCCGCAGCTCGGAGACCAGCTTCTCGAAGGGCAGATCCTGCCGCGCCCAGGCCTCCAGGGCGACCTCGCGGACGCGCCCCAGCAGCTCGCCGAAGGCGGGGTCGCCCCCGAGGTCCGTGGCGAGCACCAAGGTGTTGACGAAGAACCCGATCAACCCCTCGGTTTCGGCGCGGTTGCGGCCCGCGACGGGCGAGCCGACGGCGATGGCGTTCTGGCCGGTGTAGCGGTGGAGGAGCGCCGCGAAAGCCGCGAGCACGGTCATGTACAGGGTGCTCCCCTGGCGGCGTCCCAGATCGGTGAGATCGACCGGCAGCTCTACGGGACGCCGGGCGCCGCGGCGGCTCCGCCGTGCCGGCCGGGGCCGGTCGGTCGGCAGCTCGAGGCTACCCGGCTGGTCCGCGAGGTGCCGCCGCCAGTAGTCGAGCTGCTCCTCCAAGGCCTCGCCCTGGAGCCACTGCCGCTGCCAGCGGGCGAAGTCGGCGTACTGGAGGGCCGGTTCGGCGAGGGGCGAGGGGCGGCCGGCGGCGAAGGCGCCGTAGAGGGTGGCTAGCTCGGCCACCAGGATCCCCCGCGACCAGGCGTCCGAGACGGCGTGGTGCAGGGAGAGCAGGAGCAGGTGCTCGTCCGCGGCCAGGCGCACCAGGCGGGCGCGCATCAGCGGCCCCCGCTCGAGGTCGAACGGCCGGCGGGCTTCCTCGCGGGCCAGGCGCAGGCCCTGCTCGCCGCGCTCCGGCTCAGGCAGGGCCGAGAGGTCCTCGATGGGCAGATCGATCGCCGACGGAGGCGCGACGCGCTGCACGGGCCGGCCCGCCACGGCGGGGAAGGAGGTGCGCAGCACGGCGTGGCGGCGCGCGATCTCCGACAGCGCGCTGGCCAGGGCGCCGGCGTCGAGAGTCCCTTCCAGGCGCGCGTGGTAGGGAAGGTTGTAGAGCGCCGTGCCGGGCTCGAGCTGCTCCAGGAACCAGAGCCGCTCCTGGGAGAAGGAGAGCGGGCTCTCCCCGGAGTCCCGCGCCGGCTCCAGGGGCGGCGCCGCAGCACGCCGGCCGGCCTGGCCGATGCGCCCTGCCATGGCCGCGAGCGTCGGAGCTTCGAAGATGGCGCGCAGCGGCAGCTCGACCCCGAACACCTGGTGGACGCGCGAGGCCAGGCGCGTGGCCAGCAGCGAGTGGCCGCCGGCAGCGAAGAAGTCCTCCTCGACGCCGATCCGCTGGCGTCCCAGGAGACCGGCCCAGATGCCCGCCAGCAGCTCCTCGACGGGCGTACGGGGCGCTCCGGTGGTGACCTCGCCGTCCGCGGCCTCCTCGGAAGGTGCGGGCAGAGCCCGGCGGTCCAGCTTGCCGTTCGGGGTGAGGGGCAGAGCCGCCAGGGGCACGAAGGCCGCGGGCACCATGGCCTCGGGCAGCCGCCCGCGCAGGAAGCCGGCCAGCTCGCGGGCACCCTGGTCCTCCGCCACGACGTACGCTACCAGGCGGAGCTCGCCGGCGATGGACCGGGCTTCGACGGCCGCGGCACGCACGGCGGGGTGGGCGAGGAGCGCCGCCTCGACCTCGCCGGGCTCGACGCGATAGCCGCGGATCTTCACCTGGCCGTCGATGCGGCCCAGGAGCTCGGCGCGGCCGTCCGGCAGGTGGCGGGCCAGGTCGCCCGTGCGGTAGATGCGTGCTCCCGCCTCGCCCCAGGGGCTGGGGAGGAAGCGCTCCGCCGTCAGGTCCGGCCGGCCGAAGTAGCCGCGGGCCAGGGAGGCGCCGCCGATCACCAGCTCGCCGGCCACGCCCCGTGGCACGGGCTGAAGGCAGCGGTCCACCAGGTGGATGCGCACGCCCCCGAGGGGACGGCCGAGGGGCGCCGGGCGCCCGCCGTCCGGCAGCTCCTCGACCAGGCCGGCCAGCACGCCCACCGCCGCCTCGGTCGGACCGTAGTGATTGACGATCCGGCACTCGGGCGCCAGCTCGCGCACCCGCTCCAGGAGATCCCGGCCCGCCGCCTCGCCGCCCAGCACCAGGACGCGCCGCGGCAGCACCCGGCGCGGGTCCGGAGCGCTGAGCAGGGCCGCGAGGTGCGAGGGAACGATCTTCAGGCAGTCGACGGGGGTGTCGCCGAAGTACTCCGCCAGAGCCAGCGGGTCGGCGACCCTGTGGCCCGCCACCACGTGCAGGCAGCCGCCGGTGGTCAGGGCGGGGAAGACCGCCGTGTTGCCCAGGTCCGCCGCCAGGGTGGAGACGGTGGCGAAGCTCGACCCGGCGGGCAGGCGGAGCCGCTCCAGGACGGCGCCGGTGTAGCTGACGAGCGCCCGGTGCTCCAGGGCCACGCCCTTGGGGCGCCCCGTCGAGCCGGAGGTGAACATCACGTAGACCAGGTTCTCCGGTCCGGCTCCCCCCTCCAGCGGAGCGCCGCTCAGGTCTGCCCAGAGGGACCGCTCGTCCACCGGCAAGGTCCGCGCCGAGGTGGCGAGCGGCCGTCCGGCGAGCGCCTCGTGGGTCAGCAGCACCCGCGCATCCGCGGCCTCCAGCATCCATTCCAGGCGCTCCTGGGGGAAGGACGGATCCAGGGGGACGTAGGCGCCGCCGGCCTTGAGAACTGCCAGAATAGCCGTGATCGTCGCCGCCGAGCGCTCCATGTAGAGGCCCACGCGGTCGTCCGGCGCGACGCCCCAGGCGCGGAGCCGGCGCGCCAGCCGGTTGCTCTCGCGGTCCAGCTCGCCGTAGGTCAGCCGCTCGCCCTCGCAGGCCACCGCGGTCGCTTCCGGCGTGCGCGCCGCCTGCGCCGCGATCAGCCCGTGGATCGTCTGCTCGATCCCGGGAAGAGCGGGCACGGCGCTCCACTCCACCAGCACCTGGTGCCGCTCGGGGGCGGGCATCAGCGGCAGGTCCTTGTACGGCTCGTCGGGCGCCCCCACGGCCGCCTCCAGAAGGACGCCGAGCTGCCCGGCGATCCGTCGCGCCGTGGCCGGGTCGAACAGGGCGCTCTGGTATCCCAGGGAGCCGGCGAGCGCGCCGTCCCGCTCCATCATGGACAGGCTGAGCGGCAGCTTGACCATGCCGCTGTCGGCCTCCAGGGTCTCGATAGAGAGCCCCGGCAGCTCCAGGGCCGGCAGGGGGGCGTTCTGGAGGACGAGCATCGCCTGGAACAGCGGCGGCAGGGCGAGGTCGCGCCCCGGCTGAAGATCCTCCACCAGCCGCTCGAACGGCAGGTCCTGGTGGGCGTAGGCCGCCAGGGTGGTCTCGCGCGTCCGGCCGAGCAGCTCGCGGAGGCCGGGCGAGCCGCCGAGCGGCACGCGCAGGGGCAGGCTGTTGACGAAGAAGCCGATGAGCGGTTCGATCTCCACGCGGTCGCGGTTGGCGACGGCCGTGCCCACCACCACGTCGTCCTGACCGCCGAGGCGGGAGAGCAGGGCTGTGAAGGCGGCGAGGAGCGTCATGAAGAGGGTCGCTCCTTCCCGCCGGGCGAGGGCCTGGAGGTCGCGCGAGAGCCCGGCGGGCAAGGCGAAGGCGTAGCGGCCGCCGCGGGGATCGGACACCGCCGGCCGCGGCCGGTCCGCCGGCAGCTCGAGGGCCGCGGGCGCGCCCGCCAGCCGTTGCCGCCAGAAGGCGAGCTGCCGCTCGGCGTCCGCCTCGAGCCAGCTCCGCTGCCACGCGGCGAAGTCCGCGTACTGCCCGGGCAGCGGCGGGAGGGGCGACGGCCGGCCGGCGGCGAAGGCGCCATAGAGGGCCGTCAGCTCGCGCACCAGCACGCCGGCCGACCAGCCGTCGGCGGCGATGTGGTGGAGGTTGACCAGCAGGACGTGCTCGTCGACGCCCAGGCGCAGCAGTTGGAAGCGGACGACGGGGCCGCGCGCCAGGTCGAAGGGAGCGCCGGCCTCGGCCGCCGTCAGGCGCCGCGCCTCCGCCGCCGGGTCGGGCAGGTTCGCGAGGTCCGTCCGCGCCAGCGGCACGGCGGCCGGCGGGGCGATGCGCTGCACGGGCCGGCCGTCCACCGAGGCGAACGACGTCCGCAGCACCTCGTGCCGGCGGACGATCTCGGTGAGGGCCGCCGCCAGGGCGGACACGTCGAGCGCGCCGCGCAGCCGCACGGCCGCGGGGATGTTGTAGAGGGCCGTGCCC
>DATFNZ010000001.1:0-7614 GCA_035266085.1 Thermoanaerobaculia bacterium | reverse complement strand
GGCGACCAGACGTCGGCGACCAGCTACGCCTGCAGCCGTCAGGGTCCGGCTCAGTGGTACCCGCTGTCGTCGACGCAGATCGTGGTCTTCGACGAGACGGAGCAGGTCGTGACGAGCGAGAACTGCCCGTCGGGCTTCGACTGCGGTTTGGACATCGAGATCCCGAACGAAGCTCAGCGGCTTGACGTGGCCTCCACGTTCATCAGCCCGTTCAACTTCGGCTGGATCTACGCGAACCTGCAGCTCAGCGGTGGCGTGATGCCGCTGCTGCCGGCTTACCAGGATCCGTATGCCCAGATGTGGCTCTCGACGGTGATGGATGCCGACGGCCGGTTCAGCGTTGGCTTCGACGGCGTGCAGCTCGACAACGCCAACAGCCCGAACCTCACCATCATCCCCACCCCGTAGTATCGGGGACGTAGCAGCTTGACGAGGAAGTGGGCGCCGCCTCCAAGACGGCGCCCACCTTCTCCTCCACCAGCCAGGTGGCGAGATTGGCGATTGCGCAGTGTCTCTCCGGCCGCCGGAGGACAGTGCGGAAGCCGCCGAATCACGAGTTCAGTAGGAGGAAGTCCGTTATGAGCATTGGTCTACGCCGCGTGTCAACCCGCGCCCGTCTGGAAACCGTGTTCCTGGTTCTGGTCTTGGGCCTGTTCGTTGGGGCCTCGGTGGCCCGCGCCTTCGAGCCCACCAAAACACCCGCGACGTCAGTGCCGTCCTCGCGCTGGGGTAACCTCAAGCCCGGGGGCATCCTGGGAGACTCGACCTTCTTCGCGTTCCACCGCGATCCCAGACAGACCGAGCCCTTCTACTTCGGGGTCGACATCGAGAACGGCTGGCTGTTCGCCAGCACCGGCCGCGGCCTGAAGATCTTCGATGCCACCGGCACCAACGGTGTCAATCCGCCCGAGGTGGGCTACGGTTATGGTCCGAACCAGTCCACGCAGGGGCAGGGCGGGCTCATGCCGGTCTGGTATCAATCCGACGAGGATTGGTTCCTGCAGGACCTCGACGCCCCGCCGGGAAACGACAGGGTTGTCGCCGTCGCCAGTTGGGGGCAGGGGTTCTCGATCTGGGACACTTCCACCAAGAGCTCTCCCAAGGTTCATTACCAGGACGAGGGGGTCACCTCGACCGGCGTTTACAGCGCGAATATCGGCAACACGCCGTACGCGTACGTCATCTCCAGCTCCGGGGTTTACTACTACGACCTCGCCGCGGCCCAGACGAAGACCAAGTGCCTCGACAACAGCAGCCATGGGCTTCTCCCCTGCACCGGCGTGTACAAGGGCAAGGTCGGGAGCATCACCAGCGCCGTCGCGATCCATGGGGCGGGCTCCTTCATCGCGATCGCCAGAGCGGGGGGTGGCTTCGAGATCTGGAACGTCGGCACGCCGAGCGCTCCGGCGAAGGTCATGGGCGGTGGCACGGCCGCCCGCGGCATCGCCATGTGGCAGGCCGGGTCGTCCTATTACCTGGCCACCGGCAACTTCGGCAAGCTCCGGATCTATGACGTCTCCTGCATCACCGGCGGCGCGTGCAACGTCCCGACGGAGCTGAAGGTCGTGGACGTGCCGAACGGCACGCCGCCGATCTCGCGGGTCACGGTCTCCAAGTCGGGAAACACGCCCTATCTTTACGTCAGCGGCTCCGACACGTTCTCCTGCGCGGTGCAGCGCGAGTACCTGTTCAACGTCAGCAATCCGGCCAACCCCGTGGACATCACCTCCGTCCAGACGGCGAATGGCTACTGGGGCTGGTATTACGAGCTTTGCTCGACGGGCTTCAACTGGGTCAGCCCGCAGAACGGGAAGTTCTACGGCAACAACTTCTACCGTGCGGCCTACAGCCTCCTGGACGTCCACCAGCTCGCCATCGCGCAGCCGCCGGCGGCCAATTTCACGTGGTCGCCCCAGAACGACATCTATCCGGGCACGCCGGTGCAGTTCACGGACCAGTCGACGGGCACCCCGGGGCCGGACTCCTGGAGCTGGACGTTCACGGACGCCAGCTCGCCGTTCTCGAGCGCCCAGAACCCGTCGGTGTCCTTCAACAGCCCCGGAGCGAAGACGGTCTCGCTGAGCAGCTCCAACTCGCAGGGCGCGAGCACGCCGGTCTCCAGGATCGTCACCGTGCTCGATCCCACGCCGCAGATCACCATGTTGACGGTCTCGCCGGCACGGCCGGTGACCTGCCAGCCGATCACCATCACGGCCAGCGGGGTCACCGGGCCGGGGCTCAGCTACTCATGGGCGATTCCCAACGCGTCACCCGCGCCGAGCCCCGTCAACGCCAACCCGCTGGTGTGGAACACCACGGCGAACACCGGGGCGGGTACCTACACCGCGACGTTGACGGTCTCCAACACCCACGGCAGCGCCGCGAAGAGCGTCGAGGTGGTGGTTGGCGCCCTGCAGGCGATCAATCCCAGCTACGCGCCGACCAACGAATCGTTCAGCGCCGGCACGGTCACGTTCCACGACAGTCAGCCGGCGGGCAGCGCGACGGAGTGGTCGTGGGACTTCGACGACGACGGCAACCCGGCGACCATCCTCTGGGGCCCCTGGACCAGCGACCCGGTCAACGGGCCGGCCCCGAAGCACAGCTATGCGGCGGTTGGCCTCAAGACCGTCCGCGTGCGGGTCAGGAACTGCATCACCCCTGACCAGACGACCGGGATCGTCAGCAACCCGCTGGCCATCACCGTCCTTCAGGTCACGCCCCTCCACGCGGGCTTCAGCGCCGTGTGCAGCGGCGGCGCCTGCTTCGTCGACGCCGGCCAGGCGGTCTCGTTCCTCGACAGCTCCACCGGGGCGGAGCTCTGGGACTACGACTGGGATGGCAACGGCTCCTTCGAGGACGCGAACAACACCGTTGCCCGGCTGTCGCACACCTTCTCCAGCCAGGGGACCTTCACGCCCAAGCTGAGGGTGCGCCGGGGTGCCGGCGAGCAGGACGTCTTCACCCTGCCGATCTCCATCCTGGTGGGGGCTGCGACGCCCGGCTCCATCTCGGTCAGCGGTCCGGGCACCGGCCAGGCCAATCAGGCGCTCAGCTTCTCGGCGAGCGGCGGCGGGAGCTGCAGCCCGACCTCCAACGGCTGGAGCTGGTCCGCCCCCGGCGGCACGATCACCGGCGGTTCGACCTCGAGCGCCAGCATCACCTGGACCACCGATGGCAGCAAGAGCATCACGGCCACCAACAGCGCCTGCGTCAACGTGAGCGGCAGCAAGACGGTGACGATCGGTACCGTCATCGTTCAGCCGCCGCCCACGACCCTGAAAGCCGAGTTCACCTACTCGCCGACGGCCGCCGTGCTGAATCAGGCGGTGAGCTTCAACGCCGCGAGCTCCACGGGCAACCCGACGAGCTACGTGTGGGACTTCGGCGACGGGACGGCGCTCGGCATCGGCGCGCAGGTGACGCACACCTACACCACGGCGGGGAGCCGCCCGGTGCAGCTCACCGTGACCGGGCCTGGCAACTGCCCGCCGGCTCCCTTCTGCTCAGCGTCGGCTACGAAGACGGTGACGGTGGGCACTGGAGAGCAGCCGCTGGTGCCAAACTTCCAGACCAGCGCGACTTGCATCAACGAGTTCGGCGTCAGCATCTGCACGGTCGAACGAGGCCAGCAGGTGACGTTCACGGACCAGAGCACCGGCGGCGCGACGAGCTGGTCCTGGAGCTTCGGCGACGGCGGCACCGCGACGGGTGCGTCGGTGAGCTATACCTTCGCGACCGCCGGCAACTACAACATGACCTTGACGGTCCAGCGGGGCGCCACCTCGGCGAGCACCTCTCCCCGGGCGTTCAGAGTCACCGGCGGCCCGGTCGAGCCTCCGCCGCCCCCGCCGCCGCCTCCCCCGCCGCCCCCGCCGCCGCCGCCGGTGGTACGGTCCGTGGTGCTGCCGTGGATCGCGCAGACCCGGGGTGCGCTGGTGCAGTCGAGCGATCTCTACGTCAACAATCCCGGCCAGGCCGCGATGGACGTCACGCTCGAGTTCCGCAAGCGGGGCGTCCCCGACGCCAATCCGCCGCGGGTCAGCCGTAAGATCCAGCCCGGCGCCACGCTCTATGTCGGCGACGTGCTGCGCGAGCTCTTCAGCCGCGAGAACGTGGCCGGCTTCATCACCGTCAAGGTGGACAATGGCGACGCCGAGCCGATCATCACGTCGTTCAACACCACGTTCCAGGCGGACGGCAAGCAGTTCGGCCAGACCGTCTCGGGCGTGTCGATGAGCAGCGCCGGCAGCGCTTCCGGCACCGGGCCGGAGGCCAAGATGCAGCATCTGGTAGGCCTGATCAACAACACGGAGCGGCTGGCCTACTTCGGTCTCAGCAATCCGAGCGACACACCGGCCACCTATCACCTGAAGTTCTTCGACAAGACCGGCCTGCTGATCGGCGAGTCCCAGGACCTCACCCTCTCCCGCTTCGGTCAGCGGCAGTATCAGGTCAGGGAGATCGGCGAGCTGTTCGGCGTCTCGAACGCGACCGACTACCGGATCGAGATCGAGACCAAGACGGGAGGCCAGATCGTTCCCTATGCCTCCAACCTCCGGCTGTCCTCGGAGGACCCCTCGTTCATCGAGCCCGGCTCCTCCAAGAGCCCGAAGGTCTACCTGCTCGGCGTCCTCAGCGCGCCGGGGCTCAACAACAGCCGCTGGCAGAGCGACGTGCTGCTGTCCAACACCACCAGCCAGTCGGTCACCGCCGACGTGACGTTCACCAGCGTCGGTCTCAACAGCACGCCGACCACGCCGCTCAGGGTGACGCTGCCAAGCGGCCGAACCGAGCGGCTGGAGAACGTCATCGCCGGCCAGTGGGCGATCCGCGACGCCATCGGCGTGCTGACCATCAGCAGCGCCTCGGCCGGCGGCGTCTTCCCGATCGTTCAGGGTGAGAGCTACGAGAACACCAACCCGGCGAGGCGCTTCGGCCAGTCGATGACGGCGGTGAGCGATGCCGACGCCGCGGGGGCCGGCAAGTCGCAGTACATGGTCGGCCTGCGCCAGGACCCGAAGAACCGGACGACGTTCTGGATCTTCAACCCTGACACCGTGGTGGGCGAGTACGACCTCGTCTACCGGCGCCTCGACGGAACGTTGCTCGGCACCGTCCCGGTCAGGCTGGGTGCCGGCAAAATGCGGCAGTTCAGCCCGGCGCAGCACCCGATCCCGGCCGCCGGCGTCGCCAACGGCTTCACCGTCGAGCTCAAGGTCAAGGCCGGCAAGGTCCTGAGCGCCGCCCAGGTGATCAACAACATCACCAACGACCCGGCGTACATCAAGGGTCAGGTGCGGTAGCCGCGGCACGCTCCTTCCAGCTCATTCATCGCGGGGCCGCCGGTCATCCGACCGGCGGCTCTTTTCGTCCCTGGTCAGAGCCCTTCCATTTCATGCGTAAAGTCATAGCGCTCTCCTGCCTGGTGGCCCTGGCCGCTTGCGGAACGTCCGAGGCGCCGCTGCCCTCTTCGCAAGAGATGGCAAAAGCGTCCCCCGGCCCGGAGACGGCTGCCTCCCCGGACACCGCCATTCAGGGCAAGTGGCGGCGAGCCCGGAGTGGCGCAGCCCCCGAATCCACCGCAGCCCCCGAATCCACCAAAGTCTCCGAGGCGGACGCCAACGTCAGGGCCGTGCCCTATCTGCAGGGCTACCGGCCGGCCCAGGACCATCCCCAGGTGGTCGAGCACGCCCCCGGGGCCGCGTACCCGGGGCTCAACTTCTACGTCTCGGGTCACGCCGCCGAGGCCGTGCTCATGGACATGGGCGGCCGGACCCTCCACCGCTGGAGATACCCCCTGCGCCGGCTGTGGCCGGATCTCGCCCGGGACCCCGGCATGGCGAAGCTCGAGTACTGGCGCCGGGCCTATCTCTATCCGAACGGCGACCTGCTGGGGATCTACGAGGGGCTGGGCCTGGTCAAGCTGGACGCCCGGTCCCGCGTCCTCTGGGCCCACCGCGGCGGCATCCACCACGACCTCGACGTCACGGCGGACGGCACGATCTACGTGCTCGACCGGGACGGCAAGATCCTCCCGCGGATCAATCCCAAGGAGGGCGTGCTCGAGGACTTCGTGACCGTGCTCGATCCCTCGGGAAAGCCGGTCCGCAGGATCTCGATCCTGGAATGCTTCGAGAGGTCTTCCTATGCCGGCATGCTGCGGGGGATGCCGCGCTCCGGCGACATCTTCCATACCAACACCCTGGAGGTGCTGGACGGCCGCTTCGCGGACGTGAACCCGGCCTTCCGCAAGGGCAACCTGCTCGTCTCGGTGCTCAAGCTCGATACCCTGGCGGTGCTGGACCCCGACCGCCGGACGGTGGTCTGGGCGATGACCGGAAAAAAACCGGGCGGATGGCGGCGGCAGCACCAGCCAACCTTTCTCGGCAACGGGCATCTCCTGCTGTTCGACAACCTGGGGGCTGGCCGCGACCGCTCGCGGGTGCTCGAGCTGGACCCCCGGACCGGCAGGACGCTGTGGCAGTTCGGGGGCGGCCGCGAGGTGGATTTCTTCTCGAAGACCCTGGGGTCCTGCGCGCGGTTGCCGAACGGCAATACGCTGGTCACGGAATCGGAGAACGGCCGGGCGGTCGAGGTGACGCCGGCGGGCCGCGTCGTCTGGGAGTTCTACAATCCCCACCGGGCTGGAGACCGGAACGAGCTGGTGGCCGTGCTGTTCGAGATGGTGAGGCTGCCTCGCGACTTCCCTTTTCAGGGAACCCGCGGCTAGAGTGTATATAATGCAAGACGATGCGCGAGCTCCTGTCAGTACCGGTCTGGTAACGAAGGGTTTCACTATCTACTTTGAGGAGGGTGTCTGACATGAAGAGGTTATGCCTTTGCCTGACTCTCGTGGGCCTGCTCGGCTTTGCCGGCCAGGCGTCCGCGGTCATCGGCACGATCGATGACGTGCCCGCGGCCACCTTGCTGCTGCCTTACTTCGAGGTGGACCTCGTCAACGGCAACGGGATCAACACGCTGTTCTCGATCAACAACGCCTCGGCGACGGCCGTGCTGGCGCACGTCACGGTCTGGAGCGACCAGTCGGTCCCGGTGCTCGACTTCGACGTCTACCTGACCGGCTTCGACGTCACGACGATCAACCTGAACGAGCTTCTGGTGTGGGGCTTTCTGCCGAACACGGCCTCGGCCGGCCAGGATCCCTCGGGCTCGGCGCTCGGCGTCGGCATCAGCCCCCGTGGTCCGGCCTCCCAGGACATCAACTTCGCGAGCTGCAGCGGCACCCTGCCGTACGGCAGCCCGGGGCTGAACGCGGCCTTCCGGGCTCACCTGGCAGCCGTCCTCCAGGGCAACCCGTCGCCGACCTTCGGCACCTGCTACGGCTCGAAGCAGAACGACGGCATCCTGCGCGGCTACGTGACCGTCGACACGGTCAACTCCTGCAACGTGTTCTTCCCCAGCCAGTTGGCCACCGGCTACGACGCCGTGCTGACCGACCAGAACGTGCTGTGGGGCGACTACTTCTACGTCAACTCGGCCCAGAACTTCGCCCAGGGCGAGACGCTGGTGCACATCGAGTCCTGCCCGACCTGCTTCGCGCCGGGCGACCACACGTTCTACGGCCGCTATGCCGCCGGCACGGCGATCGAC